>NZ_JAMKCQ010000001.1:0-676725 GCF_024169515.1 Erwinia aphidicola
CATGACCGAATCCATGGAGCGGCCGCGTTCGTTAACATCACGCTTCATACGGCGCATCAGGCAGATATCCAGCGGCGTGTCGACGAAGATGGAGAAGTTCATCTCCTGGCGCAGGCGCGCATCGGTCAGCAGCAGAATGCCTTCAAGAATAATCACTTTCTTCGGTTTGAGAATAATCGTTTGCGAGGTGCGGGTATGCTCAACGTAGCTGTAGACCGGCAGTTCAATCTGCTGCCCTGCTTTCAGCATCTGCAGATGTTGCAGCAGGAGGCTGTGATCCATGGCGCTCGGGTGGTCGTAGTTGGTTTTGACCCGCTCTTCCATGGTTAAATGGCTTTGGTCTTTGTAATAGGCATCCTCTGGGATAACGCCGATGTTTTCATCACCTACCCGATCGCGCACTTCACGATACAGCGTACTGGCAATAAGACTTTTTCCCGAGGCAGATGCGCCCGCGATACCTACGATGACGCACTGGTGTGACTTGTCAGTCATATATTAAAGACCTGATTTTGAGACGATATTAAAAAGTATGAATACACCTGGATGGAACGCCGCAATTATAGGGAGTTAGCCGCTCTGATGCCAGAGAAAAGCGCCCTTGCTGTTTTCGGACTTTCCCGTTAGGCGACAAATGCTTTCACCGTTAAACTGGACAGCAGAAAAACAGCAAAAGGAAACAGCGTGTCCTGGCATCTCATTCATCTCCTGACTTACTTTGGCGACAGCATGTTGCTGATCCCGACCGCCATCATTATGGCGCTGCTGCTGCACTGGAAAAGTGACGATAAGCGCACCGCGTGGTACTGGGTGCTGGCGTTTTGCGCGGCGGGTGCAGTGGTTAGTCTGTCTAAAATTGCCTTTCTCGGGTTTGGCATCGGCAGCGCACGCTTTAATTTTACCGGATTCAGCGGCCACAGCGCGATGTCTGCCACCCTGTGGCCGGTGATGCTGTGGCTGCTGAGCGGCCGTCTTAGCAACGTCTGGCGCGGGCTGGCGCTGGTTGTCGGCTATCTGATCCCGCTGATGGTGGGGATTTCACGCCTGGTGCTTAATTACCACTCCACCAGCGAAGTCATCTGCGGTCTGATCCTCGGTTTCACCCTCAGCACCGCCTTCCTCGTCAGCCAGCGCCGCATCCGCCCGCACGGATTCTCCCCCGTCCAGCTGTGCATTGCCCTGCTGCTGCCGCTGTTGCTGATTGGTCATGGGCGCATCGCCACCACTCAGCAATTTTTACAGCGTCTGTCGGTGCAGATAGCCGGTATCGACCATGCCTGGACGCGCGAAGAGCTGCTGAAGCTTCGCCAGTAACAGGATTCTCTGGCCGCCCCGCGCGGCCACAATCGCCTGTCAATCGTCCGAATACAGGCATCTTTGTATTTCGCGCGCTGCATCGCTTATTTCTTATGCTAGCATGGCAAAAGTTATTAAGATTACGCCTATATCGGCGCCGTGCTGGATGTGTGATGACGACAGAAACTTTGCCCCGCCCCGAGACCTCTCCCCAACCCTGGCTTAACGCCGGGCTGCTGGGGGTATTGAGTTTTGTCGTCACGTTTTACTGCCTGGAACTGATTAAGGTCAGCGGGCAGATCTCGCCGCTCTGGTTCTCTACTGCCCTGATGACCATCGTGGTGTTCCGCAACCCACGCCGCACGCTGCCGCTGCTGTTACTCGGCTGCGTGCTGGGTGTTGCCTGTGCCAATGCGCTGGTGATTGGCCCGGCTCTGTCTAACCTTCTCTTCCCGCTGATCAACCTGATCCAGGCGCTGCTTGGCGGCGCTCTGCTGCGCCTGCTGCTCGATCGCCATGCCCCACTTAGCTCGTTATTAAGCTGGAGTAAAATGTTGGTGGCCGTGGGGATTTTCACCCCGCTGGTCGGCGGGCTGCTGGCCAGCTGGCTGCTGGATATTCATGGCCATGCCTCGCTGCGCTTCTTTACGACCTGGGTGATGTCTGAAGTGGTCGGCATGCTGGCAATCGGACCGGTCTGCCTGCTGTGGCAGCGCGATTATGTGCGCCGCCACCTGCGCCAGAACGTGCTGTTTGAAGCCCTGCTGACGCTGACCGCCACGCTGGCGCTGTGTTGGGTCACGCTGCGCTATGCGCCCTGGCCATTTACCTTCGTGATTGTGATCCTGTTCTACAGCGCGGTGCGCCTGCCGCGCCTTGAAGCTTTTGTGGTCTATCTCGCCACCGTATCGATGATGTCGCTGATGCTGGTGTTCCAGCTGATCCCCATCGACACCACCGCGCGCCAGCTGCTCTCGATGCCCTGGGTCCCCTTCCTGCTGGCGCTGATCCCCAGCCATATGATGACGCTGGTGATGCACTCCTTCCGCGAAGAGCGCAAACATATCTCGGAGAGCGAAACGCGTTTCCGGCATGCCATGGAGTTTTCCGCTATCGGCATGGCGCTGGTTTCCCCCTCCGGCCAGTGGTTACAGGTCAATAAATCCCTGTGCAAACTGCTGGGGTACACCCCGAAGGAGCTACTGTCGCTTAACTTCCAGCAGCTGACCCATCCGGACGACCTCAACGCCGACCTGACGCAGCTGCAGGCGCTGCTGACGGCAGAGATCGACAACTACAGCATGGAAAAACGCTATCTGCGCAAGGACGGCGAGATTGTCTGGACGCTGCTGGCGGTGTCGCTGGTGCGCGACAGCGAGCACACTCCGCTGTATCTCATCGCACAGATCGAAGATATCACCGGCCTGAAGCAGACCGAAAAGGTCAACCAGCGCCTGATGGAACGCATCACGCTGGCGAATGAGGCGGGCGGGATTGGCGTCTGGGAGTGGGATTTTAATAGCGGCACCATGAGCTGGGATAAGCGCATGTTCCAGATCTATCAGTTGCCCAGTGCGATGCAGGCCAGTTACCTGACATGGGTAAACAGCCTGCACCCCGCCGACCGGGAGATGGCGATTAAAACCTTCGATAATGCTGCCAGAGACGGCACCCCGGCGGACGTTGAGTTCCGTATTGAAACCGCCACCGGCATCCGCTACATCCGCAGCCAGGGCAGCATCGTGCTGGATGAGAAAGGCAATGTCGAACGCATGCTGGGTATTAACCAGGATGTCACCGCTATGCGCCTGCTGACCGACGCGCTGTATCAGGAAAAAGAGCGGATGCACATCACGCTCGACGCCATCGGCGAAGCGGTGATCAGCACCGATGACGAGATGCGGGTGATCTTTATGAACCCGGTGGCCGAGAAGATGAGCGGCTGGCTGCAGCATCAGGCTTCCGGCAGGCCGCTAAGCGACATTCTGCGCATCACCTACGGCAGCCACGGCCCCCGGATAGAAAATCTGCTGCAGTGCGATGTGCCGCAGGAAAAAACACCGGGCGACTTTGACGCTGGGCTGGTGCTGCACAACCGCGCCGGCGAACAGTATGCCGTTCACTACAGCCTGTCGCCGTTGAGCACGCTGGAAGGCGAGCAAATCGGCAGCGTGATGGTCATTCAGGACGTCAGCGAGTCGCGGGAGATGATGAAGCGCCTGAGCTACAGCGCCTCGCACGATATGCTGACGCGCCTGCCGAACCGGGTCAGCTTCGAGCGTCAGCTAAAACGCCTGATCGCCAGCGCCAGCGAGCATCAGGTGCAGCATGCGCTGGTGTTTATCGACCTCGACCGCTTTAAGGCGGTAAATGACACCGCAGGCCACGCGGCGGGCGATGCGCTGCTGCGCGAAATCTCCGGGGTGATGCAGCATCACCTGCGCGGCACGGATTTCCTTGCCCGCCTCGGCGGCGACGAATTCGGCGTGCTGCTGGCGGAGTGCAGCATGGAGAAAGCCAGTGAGGCGGTCGGCCGCATCGTTGATGCCGTTAACCAGCATCGCTTTCTTTGGGAGGGCCGCCTGCACCGCGTCGGGGCCAGCGCCGGGTTAACCGTGATTACCCGGGAGAATGCCAGCGCCAGCGAGCTGATGGCCCAGGCCGACCTCGCCTGCTATAACGCTAAGCATAACGGCCGGGGTCAGCTATCGGTGTATGAAAATCACCTGCACCAGCGCCTGAAGCCAGTGATGAGCCGCATTGAAAATGAGCAGATTATCACCCAGCAGCCGATGCGCCTGCAGATCCGCGCCGCCGCGCCGCCGCGCAAAATTCATGCGGTCAGCTTCTGGCTGGCGGAGATGCAGCTGTTTACCCCGGAAGGTTATGAGATTGATGAGGCCAGCTTCCGCGCTGGCTTACAGGATGGTGAGCTGTTCGTCGCGCTCGACCGCAAGCTGATGAGTGAGTTTTTCCAGCACTATGCGCAGGGAGTGATCGGCAAGTCGCTGACGCTGGCCCTGCCGCTTTCCGGCTTCGGGCTGCGTGAGGATGCCTTTATCAGTGACGCGCTGGCGATGATAGGGCGCTATAACGTTCCGGATCATCTGCTGTGGTTCACCATCAATGCCGATGTGCTCAGCCAGCCGGACGAGCGCCTGCATGCTAATATCGGCCGCCTGCGCGCTGCCGGCTGCCGCATCGTGCTGCGCGATTTTGGCCGCAATCTTGATGCCTTCAATCAGCTGCCCGCTGATGAGATTGATTACCTGATCCTCGCTCCGGAACTGGTCAGTAACGTCCACTGTAATCTGATGGACGAAATGATGGTGTCAATTATTCACGGTCACGCCCAGCGCCAGGGGATCCTGACGCTGGCCGGACCGGTCGACCTGCCCGCCGCGCTGAATACTCTGTCATCGATCGGGATTGATGCCGTATGGGGCGATACCATCGCCGCACGCCAGCCATTATCTGCGCTGCTGGTGAACAGCTATTTTGCGATTAAGTAGGGGCAGAACACCGCTGCGCAATCCGCTGACGAGCGCGAATATCATTGTCATCCTCTTTCAGCAGCGCGCTGACGGAGAGCAGTCGGGAGCACGGCAACCCCGCCTCGATCAGCATCGCCAGCGTTACCCCCTGCTCGTCGTAGCGTAAAATATCTGCCAGCTGCGCTGCTGGCAGCGTGGCACGCTGGCGCACCGCGCTGACCAGCACCTGCTGCAGCACCGTGGGGTTTTCATCGCGAAAACGCCAGTTCCCGCGCGCCTCATTCACCAGCGTATTCTCTACTTTCCCGTCAGCTGACGCGCGCTGAAAGCGATCCCACGCTATCAGGTTGCTCTCCAGTACGGCCTGACGGGTGGGTTGAGCGGCGTATTTAATCAGCCACTCCATCAAACTCAGACGGCGCCCCGCACCCTCCGTCAAGGTTTCTTCGAGCTGCGCCGGCTGCTGGTGCAGCGCATTCATCAGCGGCTGCGTTTGACCATTTAACGCCAGCAGCGCCAGCTGCCAGACCCCCTGCGGGGCGGGCAGCCACGCCAGTAAAAAGTTGGCACTTTCGGTGTAGCCGTTAAAGATGGCGGTGGTGAAATAAGATGGCGAAGAGCCACTGCGCGGATGGATCCAGTCCGGACGTGCCTTCAGTAACAGCGCCATGCTGCGGTAAAACTTTTTCCTTTCGGCATCGTGATAAGGCGGTTCGAGGCGCAGGTCGCGCAGCGGATCGTGATCGAAGGTGAGCGCCTGAATCTGCGCCGGAGTCATCAATCTTAAGAACAGATCAAGGGCGACCGGATTATGGTGTTCAATCGCATTACTGAACGGCGTAAAGCCAAACTCCTGCCGATCGAGGGGGGAGATCCCCTGACGAATAAAGTAGTGGTAGCTCTCAACCGGATAATCCTGCTCGACTGCACGGAAAAACAGCTCGCGCTGTTGCCCGCTCGGCAGGCGGTCGAGATCTGCCCATGCCTGCCGCTGCAGCAGACCCAGATTATGCTGCACCTGCTGCTGATGGCGCGCCCATTCCATGGCGCTCTGATGCTGTGGGTAGAACCAGAATGCCGCCGCCAGCAGGATAAACAGCGCCCAGCCGCTCACCAGAGCCTGGAGCCACGCCTGCGGTCGCCAGCGGCCAAACAGCAACGTCAGCAGCGCGCAGAACAGCACCAGCCAGGCCATCATCGGCAGCGCCAGCCCGACAGCATTCAGGCCCTGCCACAGCATCACCGCGGCAATCAGGCACTGCGGCAAGAGCAGCAAGAGAAGGAGCCGCCGCGACGCAGGCTGCTGCCATTTGACGGCCAGAACCAGTGCGCCGATAGCCAGCAACAGCGGCCCCAGCATGATAATCAGCAACAGCAGCGCCACTGACAGCGTTAAGTGCACAATATGCCCCCTGCAAAATAATAAAGAACGATTCCGTTCAGCGCTGCCGATTCTATATGCAGGCGGTTGATATTTGAAAGCCGCGATATTCAAAGCGGGATTTGCCGCTTGCGCCGCCCCCGCACACAGGCTAAAGTCGCCCCCTTTTTTCACACTCAGCGGAGGAAACGATGTTTATCGGTTTCGACTACGGTACGGCAAACTGCTCGGTTGCCATCATGGAAAACGGCGCACCAAAGCTGCTGCCGTTAGAGCAGGGCTCGCCTTATTTACCTTCAATGCTGTGTGCGCCGACCCGCGATGCCGTCAGTGAATGGCTGTTCCGTCACCACCAGGTGCCGACTCCGCAGGCGGAAAACCAGGCGCTGCTGCGCCGTGCCCTCGCCTTTAACCGTGAGGAAGATATTGAAGTGCTGCCGGGCAGCGTGAAATTCGGGCTGGCGTCGCTGGCGCAATATATGGATGACCCGGAGGAGGTGTGGTTTGTTAAATCACCAAAATCCTTCCTCGGTGCCAGCGGCCTGAAACCTCAGCAGGTGGCCTTCTTTGAGGACCTGGTGTGCGCGATGATGCTGCAAATTCGCCTCTCTGCGCAAAGCGCGCTGAATGACAGCGTGACGCAGGCCGTGATTGGCCGCCCGGTCAACTTCCAGGGGTTGGGCGGCGATGATGCCAACCAGCAGGCTGAAGGTATTCTGGCACGCGCTGCCAGCCGCGCCGGGTTTAGCGATGTGGTATTCCAGTTTGAACCGGTCGCTGCCGGGCTGGATTTTGAAGCCACGCTGAGCAAAGAGACGCGCGTGCTGGTGGTGGATATCGGCGGGGGAACCACCGACTGCTCGATGCTGCTGATGGGGCCGCAGTGGCATGATAAAGCCGACCGTAAGCAGAGCCTGCTGGGCCACAGCGGCTGCCGCGTTGGCGGAAACGATCTCGACATTATGCTGGCGTTTAAAGAGCTGATGCCGCTGCTGGGCCTTGGTGGGGAAACCGTGAAGGGCACCGGCCTGCCCGCGCTGCCGTGGTGGAATGCCGTGGCGATTAACGACGTTCCGGCGCAGAGTGATTTTTACGCCGCAGCTTCGCGCAAGCTGCTGCAGGACCTGATCCGCGACGCGGCCGAGCCGCAAAAGGTGCAGCGTCTGCTGAAAGTGTGGCAACAGCATCTAGGCTATCGCCTGGTGCGCGCGGCGGAAGAGAGCAAAATTGCCCTGTCGCAGCAGAGCGAGGTGCTGACCGCGCTGGACTTTATCGAGAGCGGGCTGGAAACCGGGATTAGCGTGGCGGGATTAGAGACGGCTATCAGCCAGCCGTTAGAGCGGATCCAGGAGCAGGTGACGCTGGCGTTAAATACCAGCGGCACCCGTCCTGACGTCATTTATCTCACCGGCGGCAGCGCCAAATCCCCGGTACTGCGTGCCGCACTGCAACAGCAATTGCCGGATATCCCGCTGGCCAGCGGCGATGATTTCGGCTCGGTCACCGCCGGGCTGGCACGCTGGGCGCAGGTGATGTTCCGCTGATTTGGTTGCGGGCGTGCTGGCCCACCTGTAGGGGCCGATCATCTTTTTCGATCGGCCCTTTCACTCGTGCGGTGCGGGCGGGCTGGCTGACCGGAAAAGAGGGTCAGCCACTACGAATCCCTCGTACCGTTGATTTATTGGGTTTACGCTGCACGGACGGGCTGACCGGAAAAGAGGGTCAGCCACTACGGTAGGACCCACACATCAATAGCTGCTCACTTCCGACAGCAGGCGCAAATCGTCATCCTTCAGCTTCAGCACCGCCGCTTTGCTTAGCTCTTCAACCTGTGCCAGGGATGTTGCGCTGACGATCGGGGCGGTGATGCTCGGGCGGGCAATCTGCCATGCCAGTGCCACCTGCGTCGGCGTAGCGCGATGTTTCTCCGCCACCTCTACCAGTGCTTTGACAATCTTCAGCCCGCGATCGTTAAGATACTTCTCGACCACGCCCTGCCCGCGCGCGCTTTTCGCGGCGTCCTCTTTACTCAGGTATTTCCCGCTGAGGAAACCGCTGGCCAGCGAGTAGTAGTTAATCACCCCCAGCCCGTGATCTTTCGCGACTTTCTCCAGCCCGCTCTCATAGCCTTCACGGTCGTAAAGGTTATATTCCGGCTGCAGAGTTTCGTAGCGCGCCAGGCCATTGTCGCTGCTGACTTTCAGCGCCTCCTCAAGACGTTCATCGGAGTAGTTAGAGGCACCAATCACCCGCACCTTGCCCTCTTTAATCAACGCATCAAACGCCGCCAGCGTCTCCTGCAACGGCGTATCGGCATCGTCACGGTGCGCCTGATAGAGGTCGATATAGTCGGTTTGCAGGCGCTTGAGCGATGCCTCAACCGCCTGACGAATATAGTGCGGCGCGAGGCCGGTTTTGCCATCACCGAGGTCCATGCCAACCTTGGTGGCGAGAATAATTTTGTCGCGCTTGCCGCTCTGCTTCAGCCAGTTACCAATAATCACCTCTGACTCGCCGCCCTTGTTGCCCGGCGCCCAGCGTGAATAGACATCGGCGGTATCAATAAAATTGAGTCCCTTTTCCACCAGCGCGTCGAGCAGCGAAAACGAGGTCTTTTCGTCGACGGTCCAGCCAAATACGTTGCCACCAAACGTCAGCACCGGAACCTGAAGCTTGCTGCGGCCCAGCTGGCGATGTTCTAAATTACTCATGATCATTCTCCTGATATGAAGGATGCAACAGCCTGTAAGCTTAGCAAACTAAGCTTTTCGCGCTGCGCTAATTTGTGGCAAAAGATTTGCGTATTCGGCCCGATGAACGCGGGACAGAACAAAACTAACCCGTTATCCTTATTTCCTTCATTTTTCAGCGCTTGAAATCCGCTATTGTGACTATATTCGGGATACTGTTTTGTCCCGCCTGGGCTTCAGGCCCTGCTACCGGAGAGCAAAAAAACCATGAAATCGCAGCGCCGCGTTCCGCTAATTCCCCTGATTATCCTCGTTGCCCTGATCGGTGGTGGCGCTTACTGGTGGCACAGCCACAGCGCCTCATCCACTGCTGAGCCAAAAGCCGGCACTCAGCAACCGCGTGGCAAAGGTGGGCGACACGGCGGCGCGGGTGCAGCGATGGCTCCCGTGCAGGCGTCAGAGGCGGTACGTCAGAGCGTGCCGCAGTACCTTTCCGGATTAGGGACCGTCACCGCGGCCAATACCGTGACGCTGCGTAGCCGGGTGGACGGCGATTTAATGGCGATTCACTTCACCGAAGGGCAGGAAGTCAAAGCCGGTGAGCTGCTGGCCGAAATCGATCCGCGCCCGTACCAGGTCGCGCTGATGCAGGCTCAGGGACAGCTGGCGAAGGATCAGGCGACATTAGCCAACGCCCGCCGCGACCTGGCGCGCTATGAAAAGCTGGCGAAAACCAGCCTGGTGTCAAAACAGGAGCTGGATACGCAGCGCTCGCTGGTCAGTGAAACCCTCGGCACCCTTAAAGCCGACGAAGGCAGCGTGGCCAGCGCCCAGCTCAACCTGAGCTACAGCCGCGTCACCGCGCCCATCTCCGGCCGCGTCGGGCTGAAACAGGTCGATATCGGCAATTACATCACCAGTGGCGATACCAACGGTATTGTCGTGATCACCCAGACGCACCCGATTGACCTGGTGTTCAGCCTGCCGGAAAACGATATTTCCAGCATTCTCAGCGCGCAGAAAAGCGGCGCGGTGCCGGTCGAAGCCTGGGATCGCAACAACAAAAACCTGCTCACCACCGGCCAGCTGCTGAGCATGGACAATCAGATTGATACCACTACCGGCACCGTCAAGCTGAAGGCGCGCTTTACCAATGAAGACGATCGGCTGTTCCCCAATCAGTTTGTTAATGCGCGTCTGAAGGTCAGCACGCTGCAGGATGCGATTGTTATCCCGACCGCCGCGCTGCAGATGGGCAACGAAGGCAGCTTCGTCTGGGTGGTCAACAGCGACAGTAAAGTCAGCAAGAAAATTGTCAGCGTAGGCTTCCAGGACAGTGAAAAAGTCGTGGTTAAGGCCGGGCTGGAAGCCGGGGAGAAAGTGGTCACCGACGGGATTGACCGCCTGACCGAAGGCGCGCAGGTGGAGGTGGTGGCTGCGCAGGCCACGCCGCTGACCTCAGGGAAAAGCGCCCTGCCAAGCAAGGGAGCCAGCGACTGATGCAGGTGATGCCCCCAACGCCAGGCGGCGGACCGTCCCGCCTGTTTATTCTGCGCCCGGTCGCCACCACCCTGCTGATGATCGCTATCCTGCTGGCGGGGATTATTGGCTACCGCTCGCTGCCGGTTTCGGCCCTGCCGGAAGTCGACTACCCCACCATTCAGGTCGTCACGCTCTATCCGGGCGCCAGCCCGGACGTGGTGACCTCGGCGATTACCGCCCCGCTGGAGCGCCAGTTCGGGCAGATGTCCGGGCTTAAGCAGATGGCCTCGCAGAGTGCGGGCGGTGCATCGGTAGTAACGCTGCAGTTCCAGCTGGCGCTGCCGCTCGACGTTGCCGAGCAGGAAGTGCAGGCGGCGATCAATGCCGCCACCAACCTGCTGCCTAACGATCTGCCCAATCCGCCGGTTTACAGCAAGGTTAACCCAGCCGACCCGCCGATTATGACCCTTGCCGTCACCACCTCCAGCATGCCAATGACCCAGGTGCAGGATATGGTGGAGAACCGCGTGGCGCAGAAAATTTCCCAGGTGTCCGGCGTCGGGCTGGTGACGCTCTCCGGTGGCCAGCGGCCCGCGGTGCGGGTGAAGCTCAACGCGCAGGCGCTGGCGGCGCTCGGTATCACCAGTGAAACGGTGCGCACCGCTATCAGCAATGCCAACGTCAACTCGGCCAAAGGCAGCCTGGATGGCCCTGACCGCTCGATTACCCTCTCCGCCAACGACCAGATTAAAACCGCCGAAGGCTACCGCCAGCTGATCGTCAGCTACAGCAACGGTGCGCCGGTGCGCTTGGGCGACGTGGCATCGGTTGAACAGGGGGCGGAAAACAGCTGGCTCGGCGCCTGGGCTAACCGCCAGCAGGCCATTGTGCTGAACGTGCAGCGCCAGCCGGGCGCCAATATTATTGCCACCGCTGACAATATCCGCCAGATGCTGCCTGCCCTCACCGCATCGCTGCCAAAGTCGGTCAACGTGCAGCTGCTGAGCGACCGCACCACCAATATTCGCGCTTCGGTGCACGACGTACAGTTTGAGCTACTGCTGGCGATTGCGCTGGTGGTGATGATCATCTATCTGTTCCTGCGCAACGTGGCGGCGACCATTATCCCGGCGGTGGCGGTACCGCTGTCGCTGGTCGGCACCTTCGCGGTGATGTACTTCCTCGGCTTTTCGGTGAATAACCTGACGCTGATGGCGCTGACCATCGCCACCGGCTTTGTGGTCGATGACGCTATCGTGGTCATCGAAAACATCACTCGCTACATCGAGAAAGGCGAAAAGCCGCTGACGGCGGCGCTGAAAGGGGCGGGTGAGATCGGCTTTACCATTATCTCGCTGACCTTCTCGCTGATTGCCGTGCTGATCCCGCTGCTGTTTATGGGCGACATCGTCGGCCGCCTGTTCCGCGAGTTTGCGGTGACGCTGGCGGTGGCTATCCTGATCTCCGCGCTGGTGTCGCTGACGCTGACGCCGATGATGTGCGCGCGCATGCTGAAGGCCGAGTCGCTGCGCAAACAGAACCGGTTCTCCCGCGCCAGCGAAGCCTTCTTTGAGCGCGTGATTGCGCGCTACGGCATCATGCTGCAAAAGGTGCTCAGCCATCCGTGGCTGACGCTGGGCGTGGCACTCAGCACCATGGCAATCACCGTGCTGCTGTGGCTGGCGATCCCGAAAGGCTTCTTCCCGCTGCAGGATAACGGCATTATTCAGGGCACCGTTCAGGCGCCGCAGTCGGTTTCCTACAGTAATATGGCGCAGCGCCAGCAGGAAGTGGCCTCGATCATTATGAAAGATCCGGCGGTGCAGAGCCTGACCTCCTTCGTCGGCGTGGACGGCACCAACCAGGCGCTGAACAGCGGCCGCCTGCAGATCAACCTCAAGCCGCTTGACCAGCGTGACGACCGCATTCCGGTGGTGATCGCCCGCCTGCAGCAGGAGGTGGCGAAGCTGCCGGGCATTAACCTCTATCTGCAGCCGGTGCAGGACCTGACGATTGATACCCAGGCCAGCCGCACGCAGTATCAGTTCAGCCTGCAGGCAGGTTCGCTCGATTCGCTCAGCCTGTGGGTGCCGAAACTGCAGGCCGAGCTGAACAAATTACCGCAGCTGAAAGAGGTGAGCAGCGACTGGCAGGACCAGGGACTGGAAGCCTATATCCGCGTCGATCGCGACAATGCCAGCCGGTTGGGCATCTCCCTGTCTGACGTCGATAACGCGCTGTATAACGCCTTCGGGCAGCGGCTGATCTCAACGATTTATACCCAGGCCAGCCAGTATCGCGTGGTGCTGGAGCACGACACCGCCGCCACGCCGGGGCTGGCTGCGCTGCAAAGCATCCGGCTGAATAGCACCGATGGCGGCAGCGTGCCGCTCAGCGCCATTGCCAGCATCGAACAGCGCCACGGCGCGCTGAGCATTAACCACCTCGATCAGTTCCCGTCGACCACCTTCTCGTTTAACGTCAGCGACGGTTATTCGCTGGAGCAGGCAGTGAATGCGATAACCCAGGCGGAACAGGATCTGGCCATGCCGACGGAGATCATTACCCAGTTCCAGGGCAGCACCCTCGCCTTCCAGGCGGCGCTCTCCAGTACCGTGTGGCTGATTGTTGCGGCGGTTGTGGCGATGTATATCGTGCTCGGCGTGCTGTACGAGAGCTTTATTCACCCGGTCACCATTCTCTCGACGCTGCCGACCGCCGGGGTGGGTGCGCTGCTGGCGCTGCTGATCAGCGGCAGCGAGCTGGACGTGATTGCCATTATCGGCATTATTCTGCTGATCGGCATCGTCAAGAAGAACGCCATCATGATGATCGACTTTGCGCTGGCGGCCGAGCGTGAACAGGGCATGACGCCGTATGAGGCGATTTATCAGGCCTGTCTGCTGCGCTTCCGTCCAATCCTGATGACCACGCTGGCGGCACTGCTCGGTGCGCTGCCGCTGATGCTGAGCACCGGCGTCGGTGCCGAACTGCGCCGCCCGCTGGGCACCGCGATGGTGGGCGGCCTGATCGTCAGCCAGGTACTGACGCTGTTCACCACGCCGGTGATCTACCTGCTGTTTGACCGTCTGGCGCTCGCCACGCGCCGCCGCTTCAGCAAGCAGGAGGCAGAGTGAAATTTTTCGCGCTGTTTATTCATCGCCCGGTCGCCACCATTTTGCTGACGGTGGCGATCCTGCTGGCGGGCATGCTCGGCTTTCGCCTGCTGCCGGTGGCCTCGCTGCCGCAGGTCGATTTCCCGGTGATTGTGGTCAGCGCCTCGCTGCCCGGTGCCTCGCCGGAAACCATGGCCTCCTCGGTTGCCACCCCGCTGGAACGGGCGCTGGGACGCATTGCCGGGGTGAGTGAAATGACCTCTACCAGCTCGCTCGGCAGCACGCGGGTGATACTGGTATTCGACTTCGAGCGCGATATCAACGGCGCGGCACGTGACGTGCAGGGCGCGATTAACGCCGCCCAGAGCCTGCTGCCAACCGGGATGCCAAGCCGCCCGACCTATCGCAAAGTGAATCCGTCCGATGCGCCGATCATGATTATGACGCTAACCTCGGACACTTACTCCCCCGGCCAGCTGTACGACTATGCCTCAACGCAGCTGGCGCAGAAGCTGGCGCAAATTGATGGCGTAGGCGATGTCACCATTGGCGGCAGCTCGCTGCCTGCGGTGCGCGTCGACCTCAATCCGCAGGCGCTGTTTAATCAGGGCGTGTCGCTGGACGCGGTGCGTACCGCCATTGCCGACGCCAACGTGCGTAAACCGCAGGGTGCGATCGAGGATCAGCAGCAGCGCTGGTGGCTCAAAACCAATGACGAGCTGCAAACCGCTGCCGAGTATCAGCCGCTAATCGTGCATTACAACAATGGCGCGGCGGTGCGGTTGCAGGATGTCGCTACCGTCTCGGACTCGGTGCAGGACGTGCGCAACGCCGGGATGTCCAACGCCCGCCCGGCTATTCTGGCGCTGATCCGCAAAGCGCCGGAAGCCAATATCATTGATACCGTCGACCGGATTAACGCCCAGCTGCCCGAACTGCGCAAAGTCATTCCGGCGTCGATCAAACTGGAGGTGGCGCAGGACCGTTCACCGACCATCCGCGCCTCGCTGCATGAGGTCGAGCAGTCGCTGGCGATCTCGGTCGGGCTGGTCATTCTGGTGGTGTTTGCTTTCCTGCGCTCCGGGCGCGCCACGCTGATCCCGGCAGTCGCCGTGCCCGTCTCGCTGATCGGCACCTTCGCCGCGATGTACCTGTGCGGCTTCAGCCTCAATAACCTGTCGCTGATGGCGCTGACCGTGGCGACCGGCTTTGTCGTCGATGATGCAATTGTGGTGCTGGAGAATATCTCGCGCCACGTCGAAGCGGGGATGAAACCGCTGGCGGCGGCGCTGCAGGGGGTGCGTGAAGTCGGCTTTACCGTGGTCTCGATGAGTATTTCTCTGGTGGCGGTATTTATTCCGCTGCTGATGCTCGGCGGGCTGATAGGCCGCTTCTTCCGTGAGTTCGCCGTCACGCTGTCGGTATCGATCGCCATATCGCTGCTGGTGTCGATTACCCTGACGCCGATGATGTGTGCCTACCTGCTGCGCAATAAGCCGCGCCACCAGCAGCCGCGCATTCGCGGTTTTGGTAAGCTGCTGCTGGCCGTGCAGCAGGGCTATGGCCGCACGCTGAATCTGGTGCTGAATCATGCACGCTGGACGCTACTGGTGTTTCTCGCCACCATCGGCCTGACGATGTATCTCTACGTCTCGATCCCGAAAACCTTTATGCCGGAGCAGGATACCGGGCGGCTGATGGGCTTTATTCAGGCCGACCAGAGCATCTCCTTCCAGTCGATGCGCGGCAAGCTGGAAGACTTTATGCGCATCGTCCATGCCGACCCGGCGGTTGACAGCGTGGTGGGCTTTACCGGCGGGTCACGCACCAACAGCGGCTCGATGTTTATCGCCCTGAAGCCGCTGAGCGCGCGCACGGAAACCGCCCAGCAGGTGATTGCCCGCCTGCGCGGCAAGCTGGCGAAAGAGCCGGGCGCCAATCTCTACCTGATGGCCGAGCAGGATCTGCGCGTCGGCGGGCGCGAGTCCAACGCCGGCTATCAGTACACGCTGCTGTCCGACAGCCTCGACGACCTGCGCGAGTGGGAGCCGAAAATCCGCCGCGCCTTTGCCGCGCTGCCGGAGCTGGCCGACGTCAACTCCGACCAGGAGGACAAAGGCTCGGAGATGGCGCTGACCTACGACCGTGAGACCATGGCGCGGCTGGGGATTGACGTGGCGGACGCCAACGGCCTGCTGAATAACGCCTTCGGCCAGCGCCAGATCTCCACCATCTACCAGCCGCTCAACCAGTACAAAGTGGTGATGGAGGTTGACCCGCGCTACACCCAGGATATCAGCGCGCTTAACCAGATGTACGTGATCAACAGTGAGGGGCAGTCCATTCCTCTGTCGTCGTTCGCCAAATGGCAGCCGCAGAACTCGCCGCTGTCGGTCAATCATCAGGGGCTTTCTGCGGCTTCAACCGTGTCGTTTAACCTGCCGGAAGGGGTATCGCTGTCCGAGGCCTCCGCCGCGATCGACCGCAGCATGACCTCACTGGGCGTGCCTTCCAGCGTGCGCGGCAGCTTTGCCGGTACGGCGGCGGTGTTTGAGCAGACCCAGAGCAGCCAGCTGTGGATGATCCTCGCCGCTATCGCCACGGTGTATATCGTGCTGGGGATCCTGTATGAGAGCTACGTCCACCCGCTGACGATTCTCTCTACCCTGCCCTCGGCGGGGGTCGGCGCGCTGCTGGCGCTGGAGCTGTTCTCCGCGCCGTTCAGCCTGATTGCGCTGATCGGGATCCTGCTGCTGATCGGCATCGTGAAAAAGAACGCCATTATGATGGTCGACTTTGCGCTTGAAGCGCAGCGCAACGGCAATCTCACGGCGCGTGAGGCGATCTTCCAGGCCAGCCTGCTGCGCTTCCGCCCGATTATGATGACCACGCTGGCAGCCCTGCTGGGCGCACTGCCGCTGGTACTGACCAGCGGTGACGGGGCCGAACTGCGCCAGCCGCTGGGGATCACCATCGTCGGTGGCCTGGTCATGAGCCAGCTGCTGACGCTGTACACCACCCCGGTGGTGTATCTGTATATGGATAAACTGCGGCGTAAAGCTAAGCCGCAACCGGCACACGAAGGAGCCTGAGATGGCTAACGCCTCCCCCGCTTCGGTTCGCTGGCAGCTGTGGATTGTTGCCTTCGGCTTTTTTATGCAGGCGCTGGATACGACCATCGTCAATACCGCGCTGCCGTCGATGGCCGCCAGCCTCAACGTCAGCCCGCTGCATATGCATTCGGTGATTGTCTCCTATGTGCTGACGGTGGCGGTGATGCTGCCTGTCAGCGGCTGGCTGGCCGACCGCTTTGGGGTGCGCAACGTCTTCTTTAGCGCGATTATCCTGTTCAGCATCGGCTCGCTGTGCTGCGCGATCTCCGCCACGCTTGATCAGCTGCTGCTGTCGCGCGTGGTGCAGGGCATTGGCGGGGCGATGATGGTGCCGGTCGGGCGCCTGACGGTGATGAAGCTGGTGCCGCGGGCGGAATATATGGCGGCGATGACCTTTGTCACGCTGCCAGGGCAGATTGGCCCGCTGCTCGGCCCGGCGCTCGGCGGCGTGCTGGTCGAGTACGCCAGCTGGCACTGGATCTTTCTGATTAACATTCCGGTCGGCATAGTTGGCGCGATCGCCACGCTGATGCTGCTTCCCAACTTTACGCTGCAGACCCGGCGCTTCGACTTTAGCGGCTTCTTTCTGCTCGCGGCAGGGATGGCCACGCTGACGCTGGCGCTCGACGGCCAGCGCGGCTTAGGCATTTCCCCGCTGCTGCTGTGCCTGCTGATCCTCGCCGGGGTATTCGCCCTGCTGTTCTATCTGCTGCACGCGCGCAATAACGAGCGCGCGCTGTTCAGCCTGAAGCTGTTCGATAACCGCATCTACTCAATTGGCCTGCTCGGCAGCCTGACCGGGCGCATCGGCAGTGGGATGCTGCCGTTTATGACGCCGATTTTCCTGCAGATCGGCATGGGCTACAGCCCGTTTCACGCCGGGCTGATGATGATCCCGATGGTGCTCGGCAATATGGGCATGAAGCGCATTATCGTGCAGATCGTCAATCGCTTCGGCTATCGCAACGTGCTGGTCGGATCGACCCTCGGGCTGGCACTGGTGGTGGTGCTGTTCCCCACCGTGGCGCTGCTGGGCTGGAACCTGCTGCTGCCGGTGGTGCTGTTCTTACAGGGCATGGTCAACGCTATCCGCTTCTCGGCGATGAACACCCTGACGCTGAAAGAGCTGCCCGATGAGCTGGCCAGCAGCGGCAACAGCCTGCTGTCGATGGTGATGCAGCTGTCGATGAGTATCGGCGTGACCATCGCCGGGCTGCTGCTCGGCACCTTTGCCCACCAGGCGGTGACCGACAGCCCGACGGTGCACCAGGCCTTTATCTATACCTATTTCTGCATGGCGCTGGTTATCGCCCTGCCCGCGCTGGTGTTCTGGCGCGTGCCTGCGGAAACCGGCCCTAATGCGCTGCTGGCGCGCAGGAGAAAGCGTTAAATGTTGGCAAAATTACGTATCGGCATCACCGCCAAGCTGTTCGCGGCGATCTTCTCCACCTGCATGCTGGTGCTGATCACCATGCACTGGGGGGTGCGCCTCAGCTTTGAGCACGGCTTTATCGACTACATTAAACGCGGCAACGAGCAGCGGCTGATGATGCTAAGCGATGCGCTGGCGGACCAGTACGAACAGCACGGCAACTGGGACTTCCTGCGCAACAACAATAAGCTGGTGTTTAATATTCTGCGCTCGCTGGAGCAGAATCCCGACGCCAGTAATCAGCTGCCGCCGCACGGCTGGCGCACCCAGTTCTGGATTATTGACCAGCAGTATCAGGTGATGATGGGGCCGCGCGCGCCGGTGCCGCCGGAAGGTTCGCGGCGCAATATCACCACCAGCAGTGGCAAAGTGGTCGGCTGGGTGATTGGCTCGCCGCCCGAGCGCCTGACGCGCAGCGCCGATATCAACTTTGACCAGCAGCAGAAGCGCACCAGCTGGATGATCGTCGGGCTGACGATGCTGCTGGCCGCAGCGGTAACCTGGCTAATGTCGCGCGGCCTGTTGGCCCCGGTAAAACGGCTGGTCGACGGTACCCATCACCTCGCCGCCGGGGATTTCGCCACCCGCGTAGAGTCCTCCAGCCGCGATGAGCTTGGGCGGCTGGCGCAGGACTTTAACCGCCTTGCCAGCACGCTGGAGAAAAACGAAAGCATGCGCCGCGCCTTTATGGCCGATATCTCGCACGAGCTGCGCACGCCGCTGGCGATCCTGCGCGGCGAGCTGGAAGCGATTCAGGACGGGGTGCGCAAGCTGACGCCGGAGTCGATCGTCTCACTGCAGGGTGAAGTCGCGACGCTGACCAAGCTGGTCGACGATGTGCACCAGCTCTCGCTGTCCGACGAGGGGGCGCTGGCTTACCGCAAAAGCCAGATCGATCTGGCGTCGCTGCTGGAGCTGGTCTCCGGGAACTTCTCCCAGCGCTTTGCCCGCCATCCGCTGGCCCTGACGCTGGATCTGCCGGCGAGCGCGCCGCAGTTTGGTGACCCGGACCGCCTGATTCAGCTCTTTACCAATCTGATGGAGAACAGCCTGCGCTATACCGACCCCGGCGGCACGCTGCATATCACTTTGCAACACCTGCCGGACGGCAATTACCTTCATTTTGACGACAGCGCACCCGGTATTAGCGATGAGCAGCGCACTCAGATTTTTGAGCGCTTTTACCGGGCGGAAGGGTCGCGTAATCGCGCCAGCGGCGGCTCTGGCCTTGGGTTGGCAATCTGTCAGAACATTGTCGAAGCCCATGACGGCACCCTTGTTGCGGACCACTCCGATGCCGGAGGCGTGAGAATTACGGTACACTTACCGTATAAGACTCACTGATATGGACTCCTTTAATGCTTCCGGACAACGCTGCTCCGCTGATCTTAATCGTTGAAGATGAACCCAAACTTGGCCAGCTGATGGTGGATTATCTGCAGGCCGCCAACTATCGCACCCACCATCTGATGCGCGGTGATGAAGCCATCGACTGGATTAAGCAGCACGCGCCGGACCTGGTACTGCTCGATCTGATGCTGCCGGGGCTGGATGGTCTGTCAGTGTGCCGCGAGCTGCGCCGCTTCTCCGAGCTGCCGGTGATGATGGTTACGGCGAAAATTGAAGAGATTGATCGCCTGCTGGGGCTGGAGATTGGCGCGGATGATTACATCTGTAAGCCTTTCAGCCCGCGGGAAGTGGTGGCGCGGGTGAAAACCATTCTGAAACGCTGCCAGCGCACGCCGGAAGAAGCCCAGGCAGTCTCGCTGCTGAAGGTTGATGAAAACCGCTTTCAGGCCAGCTGGGACGAAAAACCCCTCGACCTCACTCCGGCGGAGTTCCGCCTGCTGAAAACGCTGGCGCAGGAGCCGGGCAAGGTATTTTCCCGCGAACAGCTGCTAAACCACCTGTACGACGATTATCGCGTGGTGACCGACCGCACCATCGACAGCCATATTAAAAATCTGCGCCGCAAGCTGGAGTCGCTCGACGCCGACCAGCCCTTTATCCGCGCCGTTTACGGCATGGGCTATCGCTGGGAAGCCGATGTCTGTCGTTTGATTTAGATCAAATCCCGCCGCGATTCCCGCCAGTACAATCCCCCGCCGTCGGGCCGATCGAAAAAAATGATCGGCCCCTACAAAAACTAACCCCCATTGCAATTTCTGACCTGACATCAGACTGAGACATCATGTATAAACCGGAACTGCTTTCTCCGGCCGGCACCCTGAAAAATATGCGTTACGCTTTTGCGTATGGCGCAGACGCAGTGTACGCCGGTCAGCCTCGCTATAGCCTGCGCGTGCGCAATAATGAATTTAATCATCACAACCTTGCCCTCGGCATCAATGAAGCTCACGCGCTCGGAAAAAAATTCTACGTGGTGGTAAATATCGCCCCGCATAACGCCAAGCTAAAAACGTTTATTCGCGACCTGCAGCCGGTGGTGGCGATGGGGCCGGATGCGCTGATTATGTCCGATCCCGGGCTGATTATGCTGGTGCGCGAAGCCTTCCCGCAGATGGATATTCACCTGTCGGTGCAGGCCAACGCGGTCAACTGGGCAACGGTGAAATTCTGGCAGCAGATGGGGCTGACGCGGGCGATCCTGTCGCGCGAACTGTCGCTGGAAGAGATTGGCGAAATCCGCCAGCAGGTGCCGGAGATGGAGCTGGAGATCTTCGTGCATGGCGCACTGTGTATGGCTTATTCCGGCCGCTGCCTGCTTTCCGGCTATATCAACAAGCGTGACCCGAACCAGGGGACCTGCACCAACGCCTGCCGCTGGGAATACAACGTGCAGGAAGGTAAAGAGGATGCCGTCGGCAATATCGTTCATCGCCAGCAGCCGATTGCGGTGCGCAACGTTGAACCCACGCTGGGCGTCGGCGAGCCGACCGATAAAGTATTTATGATCGAAGAAGCGATGCGCCCCGGCGAATATATGACCGCCTTTGAGGATGAGCACGGCACCTATATTATGAACTCAAAGGATATGCGCGCGGTGGCGCACGTTGAGCGCCTGACCCGGATGGGCGTCCACTCGCTGAAGATCGAGGGGCGCACCAAGTCGTTCTACTACTGCGCCCGCACCGCTCAGGTTTATCGCCGGGCGATTGATGACGCCGCCGCCGGAAAACCGTTCGACCCTGCCCTGCTGGAAACGCTGGAAGGGCTGGCGCACCGCGGCTATACCGAAGGGTTTCTGCGCCGCCACACGCACGATAGCTACCAAAGCTATGATGCCGGGTACTCCGTCTCCGACCGTCAGCAGTTTGTCGGGGAATTTACCGGCGAGCGGCGCGGTGCGCTGGCCGAGGTCGATGTGAAGAACAAATTCAGCGTGGGTGATAGCCTGGAACTGATGACCCCGGCGGGCAATATCAATTTCACCCTGGCACAGATGGAAAACGGCAAGGCGCAGCC
This sequence comes from Erwinia aphidicola, assembly GCF_024169515.1. Classification (NCBI taxonomy): domain Bacteria; kingdom Pseudomonadati; phylum Pseudomonadota; class Gammaproteobacteria; order Enterobacterales; family Erwiniaceae; genus Erwinia; species Erwinia aphidicola. The sequence goes on from NZ_JAMKCQ010000001.1 coordinate 21,431, forward strand.
GATTGAGGTTGCACCGGGCAACGGTCATCTGGTGTGGCTACCGCTGCCGGAGGCGGTGGATCTGCAATACGCCCTGCTGATGCGCAATCTGTCAGGCACCACTACCCGCTCCCCCCATGCGGTCGACTTGGCAAAAGAAGTCACATAATGTTACTGATATTAGAATCTGGTCACATAACCTCAGGACATTCCTGGTTATGATGCTCCCGCTCCTAACGAACAAATCCAAATAGCATATCGGTCATTCAAATTTCCACCCGAAAAAGGGATGACCTGGACCACCTCATTTGGCTCGCCCGGCTCCCCCGTGCGGGCCATTTCTTTTTTTACAGCCCTATTTTTTCAGACGTTGTCCCCCTGCGTTACCCCCAGGCGCCAGGATATGCTATATCTTGATGCAAACTGCAAACGCCATCAGGAATTAAAAATGGAAAAACATTCACTTACCCTGGCGATCCTCAACGGTAAAAGCGCTGGTAATGAAGAGCTGCGCGCGGCGATTAGCACTTTGCGCCAGCAGGGCTTCCCGCTGGAGGTACGCGTTACCTGGGAACACGGCGACGGCGAACGCTACGTGCGCGAAGCGGTAGCGCTGCAGGCCAGCACTGTGATTGCCGCGGGCGGCGACGGCACCATCAATGAGGTCGCCACCGCGCTGGCCCGCCTGGCGCCGCAACACCGCCCGGTGCTGGGCCTGGTACCACTGGGTACCGCCAACGACTTCGCCACCAGCGCGGGTATCCCGCTGGAGATGGAGAATGCGCTGCGCCTGGCCATTCTCGGTAAAGCCACGCCTATCGACATCGCCCGCGTCAATAACGACCGCTACTTTATCAATATGGCGACCGGCGGCTTCGGCACGCGCATTACCACCGAAACCCCGGAAAAGCTCAAGTCGGCACTCGGCGGCGTCTCCTACTTCATCCATGGCCTGATGCGCATGGATACCCTGAAAGCCGACAGCTGCACGCTGCAAGGCCCGGATTTTCACTGGCAGGGTGATGCGCTGGTGATTGGCATCGGAAACGGGCGCCAGGCCGGAGGCGGGCAGCGCCTGTGCCCGACCGCGCTGATTAATGACGGCAGGCTGGAGCTGAGCATCGCCACCTCGCAGGAGCTGCTGCCCACCCTCATTCACAAGCTGACCAGCGACGAAGAGAACCCGAACCTGATCACCGCTTCCCTGCCGTGGCTGACCATCAGTGCGCCAAATGAGATGACCTTTAACCTCGACGGCGAACCGCTGAGCGGAAAAGAATTCCGTATTGAGGTGATGCCGGACGCGCTGGAGTGCCGCCTGCCACCTTCCTGCGAACTGCTGGCTTAACCCCTAAAGGCCGATCGCAAAACGATCGGCCTTAATATCATCACCCATCATTATTTTGCGGCACGCCTTCCATTTTATTTATCACACCAATTATTTAAATAGACTCGTTACGCCTTATCGTTAATATACCTTGTAAATGAGCAGGCGTTATTTTTCTGCGGAGAACAAGGATGATGACACAAATGGAATTTAAAAAATTTTACTATCACACAAACCGGGTGACTTATATTTATGAGTTCCTCTCGCAGGGTATTGATTATGAGATTATTATCGAGCAGCTCACCCATGTCGATCAGGCCACCATCAGCCTGCATGACGGCTTTACCCTCAGTAAAAATGGCGCGTATGAAGTTAGCTTTGATATTAAAGCGAATCGCTTAGCGAAGCGGTTATATGCGCGGGCGTTGCCTGGCCAGGTGTCAGCAATACAGGTTATTCGCCAGATGGAGAAAGCATTAATTGCACACATGGAAGAATTTAATGCTGGTATGTATATCTTCACCGCCAGCGATATTAAGCTGGCAGCGATTTATCGACGCATTATTAAAAAACACCACGCCAGGGGAAATACTCTGGAATCAGGCTTTAAACCCATCGGGAGGGGATATGTTATACGGACGAAATACTGTTACCGCTGAGCAAAAAGAAGCGGATAAAAAGGAAGATGAAGAAGCGTGGCAAAGAGCTCTCAATATACTCACTGCGATGATGGTGCGGGCCGGGGAAGCTTATGACGCCTGGAAAGCCGAAGAAGCGGCGAAGGCAGCCGCTGCCGCGCAGGCTGACTCCTCTGCCAGTGAGTAAGCGACTTTCCACTTTCTGATAAGCGCCATCCGGCGCTTTTTTTGTTATCCCAACCCTGTTAAGCAAATGTGATCCCCTTCGCGAATTCTGCACGCGCATCTTGTATGGTAGTACGTTAAGAGCGTATTTTTTCACCATTGTCAGCGCACAAGGCGAACTCAGAATGAAAATTGTTAAAGCAGAAGTCTTTGTTACCTGCCCCGGCAGGAACTTTGTCACCGTTAAAATCACCACTGACCAGGGGCTGACCGGCGTCGGTGATGCCACGCTCAACGGGCGCGAGCTGCCCGTTGCCTCCTACCTGAAAGATCACGTCTGCCCACAGCTGATTGGCCGCAATGCGCACCAGATTGAAGATATCTGGCAGTTCTTCTATAAGGGCGCTTACTGGCGTCGTGGCCCGGTCACCATGTCGGCGATCTCTGCCGTGGACCAGGCGCTGTGGGATATCAAAGGGAAAGCGGCGAATATGCCGGTTTACCAGCTGCTGGGCGGCGCATCCCGCACCGGGGTGATGGTTTACTGCCATACCACCGGCCACAGCATTGATGAAGTGATGGACGATTACGCCAAACATAAAGAGCTGGGCTTCAAGGCGATCCGCGCCCAGTGCGGCGTGCCGGGGATGAAAACCACCTACGGCATGGCGAAGGGGAAAGGCGAAGCCTATGAACCCGCCACCAAAGGTGCCCGCCCGGAAGAGCAGCTGTGGTCGAGCGAGAAATACCTCGACTTCACGCCAAAGCTGTTTGCGGCGATCCGCGACAAGTTTGGCTTCAACGAGCATCTGCTGCACGATATGCATCACCGCCTGACCCCGATTGAAGCGGCGCGCTTCGGTAAAAGCGTGGAAGCGTACCGCCTGTTCTGGATGGAGGACCCAACCCCGGCCGAGAACCAGGAGAGCTTCCGCCTGATCCGCCAGCACACCGTCACGCCGATAGCCGTCGGCGAGGTGTTTAACAGCATCTGGGACTGCAAGCAGCTGATTGAAGAGCAGCTGATCGACTATATCCGCACCACTATTACCCACGCGGGCGGCATCACCGGGATGCGCCGCATCGCCGACTTTGCCTCGCTGTACCAGGTGCGCACCGGCTCACACGGCCCGTCCGACCTGTCGCCAATCTGCATGGCGGCGGCGCTGCACTTCGACCTCTGGGTGCCTAACTTTGGCGTGCAGGAGTATATGGGCTATTCGGAGCAGATGCTGGAGGTGTTCCCGAACAGCTGGAGCTTCGACAACGGCTATATGCATCCGGGCGACAAGCCGGGCCTCGGCATTGAGTTTGACGAGAAGCTGGCGGCGAAATATCCCTACGAACCTGCGTACCTGCCGGTGGCACGCCTGGAAGACGGCACCCTGTGGAACTGGTAAGGAGAGAACAATGAAAAGTGTGGTGATTGAACGCCCGGGCGAACTGCAGCTGCAGGAGCGCCCGCTGCTCACCCCGTCCACGGGTGAAGTGCGCGTCAAGGTGCGCTTCGCCAGCATCTGCGGCTCTGACGTGCATATCTGGCACGGCCATAATCCCTTTGCCCGCTATCCGCGCGTCATCGGCCATGAGTTTTTTGGCGTCATCGACGCCGTCGGCGACGGTGTGGATGCTGCACGCATCGGCGAACGTGTGGCGGTGGACCCGGTGGTGAGCTGCGGCCACTGCTACCCCTGCTCCATCGGCCGCCCTAACGTTTGTCGCGAGCTGCAGGTGATTGGCGTACACCGCGACGGTGGCTTCAGCGAATATGCGCTGGCCCCGGCGGGCAATGCTTACACTCTGCCGGAAGCCATCCCCGATACGCTGGCCAGCCTGGTTGAGCCGTTTACCATCGCCGCCAATATCACCGCGTTCCTTAAGCCGCAGCCGGATGACGTGGCGCTGATTTACGGCTCCGGTCCGATGGGGCTGACCGCCATTCAGGTGCTGAAAGGCGTGTATAAGGTCAGGCAAGTGATTGTCGCCGATCGGCTGGATGAGCGACTGGCGATGGCCAAAGCCAATGGCGCGGACCTGGTGCTGAATAATGGCGAAACGCCGCTGGCAGAACAGCTGAATGGCGTGCAGCCTACGCTGATTATCGATGCCGCCTGCCATCCGTCGATTTTGGCGGAAGCGGCGGCGCTCGCCTCCCCCGCCGGGCGCATCGGCCTGCTTGGATTCTCCGGCGAGGCGTGCACCGTGACGCAGCAGAGCCTGACCAGCAAAGAGCTGTCGCTGTTCACCTCGCGCCTGAACAGCCATCGCTTCCCCGAGGTGATTGCCTGGATGGAGCAGGGGCTGATCCAGCCGGAAAAACTGGTTACCCATACGCTGCCGCTCAGTCAGATTGAGCAGGCGATGACGCTGTTCGAAAAGGATCCGCGCAGCTGCTGCAAAGTGATTTTACAGGTTAGCTAACACCAGAACGCCGCAGGCCCGGTTCCCGGCCTGCGGTCAATATCAATACCTCAAACCCTACCCACTAAAAATATAACAAGCGGAGTTATTACTATGTTTAAGAACCTGCGCTGGACGATAGTCTTATTACTGTTCCTTGTTTACATGATCAACTATCTCGACCGCGTCGCGCTGTCGCTGACCGTGCCGATGATTGAAAAAGACCTGATGCTGAACGCCGAAGAGTTTGGCCTGATTTTCGGCAGCTTCTTCTTCGGCTATGCCATCTTTAACTTTGTCGGCGGTCTGGCGACCGACAAATTCGGCCCAACGCTGACCCTCGGCGTCGCCGTCGGGATGTGGTCGCTGTTCTGCGGCTTCACCGCGCTGGCGACCGGCTTCTGGTCGATGCTGATCCTGCGCGTGCTGTTCGGCATGGCGGAAGGGCCTATCTGCGCCTCGGCTAACAAGGCCATTAACGGCTGGTTCCCAAAAAAACAGGCGGCAACCGCGATGGGGCTGCTTAGCGCGGGTTCTCCGCTCGGCGGGGCCGTGGCGGGGCCGATTATTGGCTACCTCGCCCTCGCCTTTGGCTGGCGCCCGGCGTTTGCCATTATCTGCAGCATCGGCATCGTCTGGATGGTGGTGTGGTTCTTTATCGCCTCGGATAACCCGCTAAAAAGCAAAATCATCAGCGAGCGTGAGCGCGCCCTGATTGCGCAGATGAAAGATGAGCAGCTCAGTGCGGAAGAGGAGCTGTCGCAGTCGCAGCACGGGCTCGGTTACTACCTGCGCCAGCCGATCATTCTGGTCACGGCGTTCGCCTTCTTCTGCTACAACTATATTCTCTTCTTCTTCCTGAGCTGGTTCCCGGCCTATCTGGTACAGGCGCACGGGCTGGATATTAAGGCGATGAGCATCACCACCATGATCCCGTGGATTGTCGGTTTCGTCGGCCTGGCGCTGGGTGGGATCATTTCAGACAAGATCTTTAAAGTCACCGGTAAGTTACTGCTTTCCCGCAAAATTGTGCTGGTGGTCTCGTTAATGGCAGCGGCGATTTGTGTCGGCCTGGCGGGTACGGTAAAAGAGGTAACGTCGGCGGTTGGCCTGATGTCGGTTTCCATCTTCTTCCTGTATATCACCGGGGCCATTTACTGGGCGATTATTCAGGACGTGGTGCACAAGAGCCGCGTCGGCAGTATCAGTGGTTTTATCCATCTGATTGGCAGCCTGTCCGGTATCGTTGGCCCGATTGTCACCGGCTATATCGTGCAGCACACCGGCAAGTTTGACAGCGCCTTTATCCTCGCCGGCTGCGTGGCCGCGCTGGGCGCGCTGCTGGTACTGCTGGTGATTAAACCGCCGAAAACCCATAACACCCCGGTTTCAGTGTGACCCCTGCGGGCGGGGATAACCCGCCCTAAACTAAGGATGTTTTATGCTCTCCCTCGATAAGCTTCCGCAAGACGTACAGCGCCCGCAGTATGACCGCAAGGCCCTGCGCACCCGCATGGTACATATCGGTTTTGGTGCTTTCCACCGCGCTCATCAGGCGGTATGCAGTGACCGCCTCGCCGCCGAGCAGAGCAGCGACTGGGGCTATTGTGAAATCAATCTCAACAGCGGCGAGCTGATTCAGGCTCTGCGCCAGCAGCAGCTGTGCTACAGCGTGGCAGAGATGGCCGATGACCGCCTCAATCTGCGGGTCATTGGCGTGGTGACCGCCGCTCTGCACGGCCAGTCCGACGGCATCAGTGCGGTACTGGATGCACTGTGCCAGCCGGATGTGGCGATTGTTTCGATGACCGTGACGGAAAAAGGCTACTGCCATCATCCGGCCAGCGGCAAGCTGAACCTTGAACACCCGGCTATCGTGCACGATCTGGCCCATCCGGATGCGCCTGAATCGCTGCCGGGCATTATTCTTGCCGCCATCCGCCGCCGCCGCGAGCTGGGGCTGGCTCCTTTCAGCGTGATGTCCTGTGACAATATGCCAGAAAACGGCCACGTCACGCGCCAGGTTATCAGCGCACTGGCCCGCCAGCAGCAGCCCGAACTGGCCGACTGGATTGCGCAGAACCTGACTTTCCCGTCGACCATGGTTGACCGTATCGTTCCGGCGATGACGGATGACACTCACCGCGCCCTGCACAATAAGCTGGGCTGCGAAGACCCGGTAGCCGTGGCCTGTGAACCCTTTTTCCAATGGGTGATTGAGGATAATTTTGTCAGTGGGCGCCCGGCCTGGGAGCTGGCTGGAGCAGAGCTGGTTACCGACGTACTGCCGTTCGAAGAGATGAAGCTGCGCATGCTGAACGGCAGCCACTCTTTTCTCGCTTACCTCGGCAATCTGGCGGGCTATGAACATATCAGCGACTGTATGGCCGATGCCAAATTTAAACAGGCCGCACGCCAGCTGATGCTCGACCAGCAGGCGCCGACGCTGCGCACTCAGGGCGTGGACCTGACGGCCTACGCCGATTCCCTGATAGCCCGCTACAGCAACCGCGCAATTAAGCACCGCACCGCGCAGATTGCCAACGACGGCAGTCAGAAGCTGCCACAGCGCTGGCTGGACAGTATTCGCTGGCACCTCGCCAACGGCAGCAACTTTGACCTGCTGGCGCTTGGCGTGGCGGGCTGGATCCGCTATGTCGCGGGCAAAAACGAACGGGGAGAGCCGATTGCGATTAACGATCCGCTGCGTGACGATCTGGCGCAGCGTGTGGCATCGAGCAGCGAAGGTCAGGAGCGCGTGAGTGCGTTACTGGCGATGACTAACGTATTTGGTGAAGATTTACCCGCCAGCGCGCAGTTTGTCAGCCGGGTCAACCATTTTTACCAGCAGCTGCTCAGCCAGGGTGCCAAACTGACGGTGCATCAGCTGGTTGCTGACGTTTAACGCTAGCGCACTAACGCCATGCTGATTAGACTGGTGCTTTCCCGTCGCTCGCAGGCAGGCTGCTGAGCCTGCCGCAAAAGGAAGTTGCCGAATGTCTTATACCATCACCGCCAGTGAACCGGTCAACCAGCAGATCTACCGCTTTTTGCGCCAGGAGATCGTCACCTGTGCCATTCACCCCGGTTCGCTACTGTCGGAAAAAGAGGTGTCTGCGCGCTTCAACGTCTCGCGCCAGCCGGTGCGTGAAGCCTTTATCAAGCTGGCGGAAGCCGGACTGGTGCAGGTACTGCCGCAGCGTGGCACCTTCGTGCGTAAAATCTCCGCGCAGCGCGTGGCCGATGGGCGATTTATTCGTGAGGCGGTGGAAGTCGCAGTCGTGCGGCGGGCGGCCGTTGAAGCGAGCGCAGACGGACTGGCGGCGCTGGAGCACAATCTGCAGCTGCAAAGACTGGCGGCAGAGCGCCATGACAGCCAGGCGTTCCTGCTGCTGGACGATGAGTTTCATCGCCTGATTGCACAAAGTATTCACTGTGAGCTGGCGTGGGAAACGGTGGAAAATATTAAAGCCACTATGGACCGCGTGCGCTTCCTGACGCTGAGCAAAGTCTCCCCGCCCGAAAGCCTGATTGAGCAGCACCAGCTGATTTATCAGGCGCTGCGCGCGAAAGATGCCGACGCCGCCGAAAGCGCGCTGCGCCGTCATTTGCAGGAGATGATCTTCTCCATCACCCCAATTGCCGAGCAGAACAGCGAGTGGTTTGAAGCGCTGTAACGCGTAGGGGCTGACCCTCTTTTTCGGTCAGCCCTTTTTGCTCACGGCTGATGCAAACCTTCAACACGGGTCGACCGGAAAAAATGGTCGACCCCTACGGAATTTTGTAGGGGCTGACCCTCTTTTTCGGTCAGCCCGTTTTACCTCAGGCGATAGTCACGTTCTTCGCCAGATACACATCCTGCACCGAATTAATCAGCGCCACGCCCTCTCTCATCGACTTCTTAAACGCCTTGCGGCCAAGGATTAACCCCATACCACCCGCACGTTTGTTGATCACCGCGGTACGCACCGATTCGGCGGTATCCGTCTCCCCCGCTGCTGCGCCACCGGAGTTAATCAGCCCGGCGCGGCCCATATAGCAGTTCGCCAGCTGATAACGCACCAGATCGATAGGATTATCACTGGTCAGATTGCTGTAGACGCGCTCGTCGGTATGACCGAACTTCAGCGCCTGGTAGCCGCCGTTATTCTCCGCCATCTTCTGCTTAACGATATCCGCCCCGATGGTGGCGGCCAGATGGTTGGCCTGCCCGGTCAGATCGGCGCTGGCGTGGTAATCCACCCCATCCTTCTTGAAAGCATCGTTACGCAGGTAGGCCCACAGCACGGTGACCATCCCCAGCTCATGCGCCCGTTCAAACGCGGCGGAGATCTCCTCAATCTGGCGACGCGACTGCTCAGAACCGAAATAAATCGTGGCACCGACCGCCACCGCACCGAGGTTGAACGCCTGCTCGACGCTGGCGTACAGGGTCTGGTCGTACTGCGTGGGGTAGCTCAGGGTTTCGTTGTGGTTCAGCTTGACCATAAACGGAATGCGGTGGGCATAGCGGCGCGATACCGACGCCAGCACGCCATAGGTGGACGCCACGCAGTTGCATCCGGCTTCAATCGCCAGCTCCACGATATTTTTCGGATCAAAATAGAGGGGATTGGCGGCGAAGGAGGCCCCCGCAGAGTGCTCAACGCCCTGATCGACTGGCAGGATAGAGAGGTAACCTGTCCCGGCTAAACGTCCGGTGTTGTACAGGGTTTGCATATTGCGCAGTACCGCTGGCGGGCGGTTATTATCCACCATCACCCGATCAACATAATCCGCGCCCGGGAGATAGAGGCTGTCCGCTGGAATAGTCATGCAGCGATGTTGCAAAAGAGAGTCTGCTTCTTTGCCCAGTAACTGTACGATGTCCGTCATGGTAACTCCTGTCAAAGTTGTGGAGGCCGCAGCGAAGCGGCCCGCGGGTCAGACTGACTGACCTCAACAGGGTGAACCTAAAACGTCCATTAAGGCAAATTGCTGACTCCATTTTTCAGAAGGATCCGCACTAAAAAGCGTGAGGGGGTGCGCGCTACCACCACTGATGGAAATGGTGCACCGGGCCGTGCCCGTGGCCGACTTCCAGCGAGTCAGCCTGCTCCAGCGCCCCCTGCAGCCACTGCTTGGCGGCCTGCACCGTCGTTACCCAGTTATCATGGCGCGGACGCAGCGCTGCCAGCGCCGCCGAGAGCGTGCAGCCGGTGCCGTGGGTGTTGCGCGTGTTAATACGCGGTGCGGTGAAGCGCTGTTCTAACTCGCGGGTTAACAGCCAGTCAGGGCTCTCCTCTTCGCTGAGGTGGCCGCCCTTCATCAGCACAGCCTGGCAGCCGAGCGCCAGCAGCGCCCGCCCTTGTGCGCGCATCTCGGTTTCGTTGCGCGCGGGCTGGCACTGTAACAGAGCCGCAGCTTCAGGCAGGTTTGGGGTGATCAACGATACCTGCGGCAGCAGGCGTTCGCGTAGCGTGGCAACGGCCTCCACCGAGAGCAGCGGATCGCCGCTTTTCGCCAGCATCACCGTATCCAGCACCACCCACGGTGCGCTGGCACCCTTCAGGCGATCGGCCACCACGTCGACGATGGCACTTTCCGCCAGCATGCCGATTTTAATGGTGTCGATGCGCACGTCGGACAGCACCGAATCCAGCTGCGCGGCGACAAAATCCGGCTCAATGCGATACACCGACTGCACCCCGGTGGTGTTTTGCGCCACCAGCGCGGTGATCACGCTGGTGCCGTAAGCGCCCAGCGCGGAGAACGCCTTAAGATCGGCTTGAATACCCGCCCCGCCGCTCGGGTCGGTACCGGCAATAGTCATGGCGTTGATACGTTTCATACCAGCGCCTCCGGATTGAGTTGGTACAGGGCATCGAGAAACGCCGGGATAAAGCTGCCCGGCCCCTTCACCTGCGCGGCAGCACGCTCGCCAGCCAGCGATACCACGCGGCAGGCACTGGCGACATTCACCAGACGGTCGCCCGGCAGCGCGGCAAACCCGGCCACCACAGCCGACAGTGCACAGCCGGTACCCACCACGCGAGTCATCAATGGCGAACCGCCGCTCACGCTTAGCGTGCGCCGCCCGTCGGTAACAAAATCGACCTCGCCGGTTACCGCAATCACCGCGCCGCTGGCAAGCGCTAGGGTTTCGGCGGCCTGTAACGCTGCATCCGACGGATGCAGGCTGTCGACGCCACGCCCGCTGACCGCCTGTTTTGCCAGCGCCATGATTTCGGAAGCATTACCGCGAATCGCGGCGGGCCTGCTCGCCAGCAGCTGCTGACAGAATTCACTGCGGAAATCCAGCGCGCCGACCGCCACCGGGTCCAGCGTCCAGGCGTGTCCGGCGCCATTCGCAGCGCCGATCGCCGCACGCATCGCGTCACTGCGCGAATGCGTTAGCGTGCCGACGTTGACCAGTAAGGCATCGGCGATGGCGCTGAACTGCGCGGCTTCATCCGGGTCGATCACCATCGCCGGGGAGGACCCCAGCGCCAGCAGCACGTTGGCGGTAAAGGTTTGCACCACGTCATTGGTCATACAGTGGATTAACGGTGATTTTTGGCGAAACAGCGCCAGAGAGTGGGCCACGTCGGCGTGGCTGAGGCTTTGAGGTTGGATCATGATTACTCCCAACCGGCGATCAAGAAGGCGATGCCGGTCGGGCATCTGACTTCCCTACGCTGGCATTATCCAGTTCAGGTTATGCGGGTTTTTCTCAGCCGGACGGTTAGGTCGGGCACCCCGAGTCATTGATAAATCGTTAAATTTTAGAATTCATTGCGCTGGTAGCGAATCCACAGAATACGGGGGATGGCGCTATCTTGTAAACCCATTTGTCATGCATCCGAATACCAGACGCATCTCGTAGGTGACAGGTTGCGCAACGCCCATAATCCCACCTCTTTAACCGTGCCAACACCGCAAATACATCCATAATAGAGACAGAAATGAAACTTTTTATTGCCGCAACACTACTCGCCCTGTCTGCATCAGCCAGTGCAGAGACAGCGCCGCACTGGACCTATGAAGGCCAGGCTGGACCAGAAAACTGGGGGAATCTGAGCGAAAAGTTCGCCACCTGTAAAATTGGTCAGTTTCAGTCACCCATTGATATCCGCTTTGTCACTAAAGCGAATCTTCCCGCGCTAGAAATGGATTATCACTCTGAGGCGGAAAGCCTGGTGAATAACGGCCATACCTTACAGGTCACCGTGGATGATGAAGATGATTTCAAGCTGGATAACAGGATGTTTAGGCTGCGCCAGTACCACTTCCATGCGCCGAGCGAAAACCTGATCAACGGCAAGCGCTATCCGCTGGAGGTGCACTTTGTGCATGCGGATGCCAGTGGTTCACTGGCGGTAGTTGCGGTGATGTTTGAAGTGGGTGCGGAAAACAGTGCTCTCAATCCCATCCTTAAGCGCATTCCGGCTAAGTTAAACCAGAGTGTGAAGCTGGATGAGCGTTATGACCTGAAACCCCTGTTCCCGACCGATCTACACTACTACCGTTTCAGCGGCTCGCTGACCACACCACCTTGCACAGAGGGCTTGCGCTGGCTGGTGATGAAAAAGCCGGTCACCTTGTCCGCAGCACAGCTGGCGCAGTTCCAGAAAGCGCTGGCACAGAGCAACAATCGCCCGGTGCAGCCGCTGAATGGCCGTATGGTAGTCGAGTAAAGGCTTTTCTATCCCTGCTCCGCCACCAGCAGCGCCAGCGTATCCGGCTCCAGCGCCTTGAAGATATGCGGGCGATCGCCGGGATAGCAGATGTAATCGCCGGGGAATAACTCTTCCGGCGACTCTTTCAGCCCCACCAGCGCCCGCCCCTGGGTGATGATAATATGCTCAACAGAGCCGGGAATATGGGGCTGTGAGAGGCGTTCCTCGCCAGGCTGGGTGATCAGCAGATAGATATCCCGCCGCGCGCCCGGCGGACAGCTGGCCAGCAGAATGGCCTCATAGTTGCCGCGCTCGGCCACCACTTTACTTCCCTCTCCACGCCGTACCACCTGAGTCTTATTGCTCTCCGGCTCCAGCAGTTTAGCAAACGGGATATTCAGCGCCACGCACAGCGCCCACAGCGTTTCCAGGCTGGGATTGCCGTTACCCGCCTCCAGCTGCGACAGCGTGGATTTAGCGATCTCTGCCCGCCGGGCGACTTCGGCCAGCGACAGCCCTGCGCGCGTCCGCTCGCGCACCAGGCTTTGGGCAATCAGGGCGATTGGCTGGGTCATGCCTTACCTCACAGTTCGTTAAAACGAACGAAACGTTCGTCTTGATAACCTATTCTAATGCGTTCATTATAATGGCAGTTTCGTTCGATAGGGTTAGAAAAGCATGTTTAGCCACAATTTTTCCTCGCTGACGCCCGCCACGCGTAAGGCGATCTACCTGATCTGCCTTGCCGTTGGCGTGGTGGGTGTTTCCTACGGTTCTCTGGCAACGGCTTACGGTTTTCCGCTGTGGGTGCCGCTGTTCTCCTCGCTGTTTGTGCTGGCCGGGGCGTCAGAGTTTATGTTTATCGCCATTATTGCCAGCGGCGGCAATCCGTTAGCCGCCGCCGCCGCCGGGCTGCTGGTCAATGCCCGCCATTTTCCGTTTGGCATTGCGGTGCGCGACCTGGTCGGTTCACGCCTCTCCGCGCTGCTTGGCTGCCATATTATGAATGACGAAAGCGTGGTATTTGGCCTGTCGCAGTCCACGCCGCAGCAGCGTAAGGCCGCATTCTGGCTGTGCGGGCTAGGGGTGGCGATCGTCTGGCCGCTTGGGGCGCTGATCGGCAGCCTGATTGGCACCCTGCTGCCCGATACCAGCGTGATTGGGCTGGATGCCGTGTTCCCGGCGATCCTGCTGGCGCTGGTGATCCCGGCGTTTAAGTCTCGTACCACCCTGACGCGCGCCTCCTGTGGCGCGGCGCTGTCGCTGCTGGCAGTGCCGTTTACTCCGGTCGGCTTACCGGTGCTGCTGTCGATGGCCGGCCTGCTGGCGAGGAGGAAATAATGCCCGCTCACTCTTTGATCATCAGCGGTATCGCGATTCTGGCGCTCGGCACCTGGCTGATGCGTTTTGCCGGAGCAAAACTCGGTAACCGCATGGCGCTGTCAGAAAATGCGCGCACGCTGCTCTCCGATGCCGCCACCACGCTGCTGTTTGCCGTTGCCCTGGCGAATACCTTCTATGAAGGGGTACATTTTGCCGGGATTGCCCGCGTGGCTGGGGTGGCCGTGGCCGTGCTGCTGGCCTGGCGTAAGGCGCCGCTGATCGTCGTGATCTTCGCGGCGGCGCTGGTCACCGCCCTGCTGCGTTATGCCGGGGTCAGCTAACCGCCTTTACGCGCTTTTTCTTCTTCAGAAACGGCTGTTTTGCGATAAACTCTGCGCCGTTGCCACACGGCGTTTTGCTGCAGGAGTTTCATCATGAATATTCGTCCGTTTACCGAAGCTGACCGCCCCTTTTTGCGCACGCTGTTTCTCGCCTCGCGCAAGGCGAACTGGACCTGGCTGGACGACGCCGAATGGCAGTTAGAGGATTTTGACCGCGTGACGCTCGGCGAGCGCGTGCTGGTGGCAGAAGAGGACGGGCACCGCGTGGGTTTTGCCGCGGTGCTGGATAACGATAACTTTTTGCACAGCCTGTTTATTGACCCGGCCTGGCAGGGCAGCGGCGCGGGCAGCGCGCTGTTGCAGGCGGTACAGAACAGCTTTACCTCTACCGGGGCGCTCAAGTGCCTGGCGGAAAACTTACAGGCGCAGAGCTTCTATAAAAAGCACGGCTGGCGGGTAGTGGCGCAGGGCGAGAGCGACCAGGGTGAATACCTGTTAATGCACTACGTGCTGAAATAGCCGCCACCGCAGCATCACACCTGCACTGAAATATAAAATCGGCTTGCCGCCTGTCGAACACAACCGACTATAATGCGGTTTTAGCTCTAAGAATGGCGCCAGAACCGACGATGACCAACAGACCTCTTCACGAACAGGCGGGCGTAAGCAAAAACGCTTATGAGATGCTGCAATATCTGAAGCGCATTGCGCGTGGCGACAAGGCCTTTACTATCCAGGACACCCTGCTCAACCACCGCTGCAACGTGACGCCGGATAATGACTTTACCCTGATTAACCAGCTGTTTGACGGCGGGAAAATCGATTTTGATTATTCGATGGTGGATGGCTTCCAGCAGCGGCACGTGCGTTTAGTGTGAAATATCTTAAACAGGCCGACCAGAATAAAGGTCGGCCCCCTACAAAGATAGAGAATTACAGCGCGCGGAAGGCGATATCCTGCGGGATAACGTCGCCCTGCCAGTAAAGCTGGGCCGCCACGGCGTTCGCCAGCTGGCGGTAAAGGCGCGTAAACTCACTGTCCGGTCGGCGCACCACGGTTGGCTCACCAGCATCGAGGTCTTCGCGCAGGCTGATGTGCAGCGGCATCTGACTCAGCAGCCGGGTGTGATACTGCGCCGCCAGCTTCTCCGCCCCGCCGGTGCCAAAGATCGGTTCATGATGGCCGCACTGGCTACAGATATGCATGCTCATATTTTCCACCACGCCCAGTACCGGAACGTTGACCTTCTCGAACATCACAATGCCCTTGCGCGCATCCAACAGCGCAATATCCTGCGGTGTGGTGACCACTATCGCCCCGGTCACCGGCACGTTCTGCGCCAGCGTCAGCTGGATGTCTCCGGTGCCTGGCGGCATATCGAGGATCAGGTAATCCAGCTCCGGCCACAGCGTTTCATTCAGCAGCTGCATCAGCGCCTTGCTGGCCATCGGGCCGCGCCACACCATGGCGTTATCTTCGCTGACCAGGTAGCCAATCGAGTTGGTTGCCAGGCCGTGCGCCACGATCGGCGCCATATGCGTGCCGTCCGGTGAGGTCGGGCGCTGATCTTCCACGCCCAGCATGTCCGGGATCGACGGGCCGTAGATATCCGCATCCAGCAAACCCACTTTCGCCCCTTCCGCGGCCAGCGCCAGCGCCAGATTCACCGCCGTGGTCGATTTCCCCACCCCGCCCTTGCCGGAGCTGATGGCGATAATATTTTTCACGCCGTTGGTGCCCGGGCGGTTTTTCACCCGCTGCAGCGTGGCGACATCCAGCGTTAAGCGCCAGTTAATCGCGGTAGCTCGGGTCAGGCGCAGCAGCTCGGCGCTGAGCGAAGCTTTCAGCTCCTCAAACGGGCTTTGCCAGACAAACGGCATGCCCAATTCGATATGCAGCGTATTATCCATCAGCGCGCAGTGGCGTAACGCCTTCAACGTCGTGAGGTTGTGCTGCAGAGTGGGGTGTTCAAACGTCGTCAGCACGCCCATCACGATAGCACGCAGCGCCTCGGGGGAGTGATGCCCCCTGGATTGTGAAGTCATCTCGGTTCCTTGATATTGCTGGTGGTTTTGTTCGATATCTGCGTTTAAGCATATCAGATCTGCCATGTACTGACCTTAGCCGCTGGAAAAATCCTCGGGCAGTAGAAGCCCTTGTTTACGCAGGGTCCGGCAATCGGTTACCATCTAAACCCCTTTTTCAACAGGTATGAGCTAAGTCTCACTATGACTCAAGTCGCGAAAAAAATTTTGGTAACGTGCGCACTGCCGTACGCTAACGGCTCCATCCATCTCGGCCACATGCTCGAGCATATCCAGGCAGATATTTGGGTCCGATACCAGCGAATGCGCGGCAATCAGGTTTACTTCATCTGTGCCGATGACGCACACGGTACGCCAATCATGCTGAAAGCTCAGCAGATGGGTATTGCGCCGGAGCAGATGATTGCCGAGATGAGTCAGGAACATCAGACCGACTTTGCCGGTTTCGAAATCAGCTATGACAACTACCACTCGACGCACAGCGAAGAGAACCGTGAGCTGTCTGAGCTTATCTATACTCGTCTGAAAGAGAACGGTTTTATTAAGAACCGTACCATCTCTCAGCTCTACGATCCGGAAAAAGGCATGTTCCTGCCGGACCGTTTTGTTAAAGGCACCTGCCCGAAATGTAAATCTCCGGATCAGTACGGCGACAACTGTGAAGTGTGCTCGGCCACGTACAGCCCGACCGAACTGATCGACCCGAAATCGGTGATTTCTGGCGCCACGCCGGTGATGCGTGACTCTGAGCACTTCTTCTTTGACCTGCCAGAGTTCAGCGCCATGCTGCAGGCGTGGACGCGCTCCGGCGCGCTGCAGGAGCAGGTGGCGAATAAGATGCAGGAGTGGTTTGAATCCGGCCTGCAGCAGTGGGATATCTCGCGCGATGCCCCCTACTTCGGCTTCGAAATTCCCGGTGCGCCGGGCAAATACTTCTACGTCTGGCTGGATGCCCCCATCGGTTACATGGGCTCGTTCAAGAACCTGTGTGATAAGCGTGGCGACATCAACTTTGACGACTTCTGGAAGAAAGATTCGGACGCCGAGCTGTACCACTTCATCGGCAAGGACATCGTCTACTTCCACAGCCTGTTCTGGCCGGCGATGCTGGAAGGCAGCAATTTCCGCAAGCCTACCAACCTGTTTGTGCACGGCTATGTCACGGTCAACGGCGCGAAAATGTCTAAATCGCGCGGCACCTTTATTAAGGCCAGCACCTGGTTGCAGCACCTGGATGCCGACAGCCTGCGCTACTACTACGCGGCCAAGCTCTCTTCGCGTATCGACGATATCGACCTCAATCTGGAAGATTACGTGCAGCGCGTTAATGCGGACATCGTAAACAAGGTGGTGAACCTGGCCTCGCGCAATGCCGGTTTCATCAACAAACGCTTTGGCGGCCAGCTGTCTGCTGAACTGGCCGACCCGGCGCTGTACAAAACCTTTACTGATGCCGCTGAGAGCATTGGCGAAGCCTGGACCAGCCGTGAATTTAGCCGTGCCATCCGCGAAATCATGGCGCTGGCCGACGTGGCCAACCGCTATGTTGACGAGCAGGCTCCGTGGGTAGTGGCGAAGCAGGAAGGCCGCGATGCCGATCTACAGGCGATCTGTTCAATGGGCATCAATATGTTCCGCGTGCTGATGACCTGGCTGAAGCCGGTGATGCCTTCGCTGGCCGAGCGCACCGAAGCCTTCCTGAATCAGGAACTGAGCTGGGACGGCATTCAGCAGCCGCTGCTGAGCCACAACATTTCGGCGTTCAAGGCGCTGTATAACCGCGTTGAAATGGACAAGGTTAACGGCCTGATTGAAGCCTCGAAAGAAGATGCCGCGGCGGCAAAAGCACCGGCTAGCGGCCCGCTGGCGGACGACCCGATCGCTGAAACCATCAGCTTTGACGACTTCGCCAAAGTTGATATGCGTATCGCGCTGATTGAGAATGCCGAGTTCGTTGAAGGTTCTGACAAGCTGCTGCGCCTGTCGCTGGATCTCGGCGGCGAGAAGCGCAACGTGTTTTCCGGCATCCGCGCCGCCTATCCTGACCCGGCGCTGCTGGTCGGCCGCCTGACGGTGATGGTAGCGAACCTGGCGCCGCGTAAAATGCGCTTTGGCATCTCGGAAGGAATGGTGATGGCAGCCGGTCCTGGCGGGAAGGATATCTTCCTGCTCAGCCCTGACAGCGGCGCACAGCCAGGCCAGGCGGTTAAGTAACTTCGTAGGGGCGGGGCATGCCCCGCCCGGGTCAGGCATGCCTGACCCCTACGGCGATTGTCGTTCAATCCTGGGGCCGACCATGCGCAACGTTCCGCTTGTTTTATGGCAATACCTCCGCGCCTTCTTCATAATCTACCTCTGTCTTTTTGCCGGTCGCGGCATTGAAACCCTGTTGCCCGTCGCCATCCCCGGTAGCATTCTCGGTATGCTGCTGCTGTTTGCTCTGCTCGCTTCACAGCTGCTGCCCGTTCACTGGGTGAAACCCGGCTGTCATTTGCTGATCCGCTATATGGCACTGCTATTCGTGCCGATCAGCGTCGGCGTGATGAACGATATGGATATTCTCACCGCCCAGTTTGCCCCAATTGTGCTCTCCTGCATTGTCAGCACCCTGATTGTACTGGTGACCGTCGGCCTGATTTCGCAGCGCCTCAACGATCGCCACATCCAGCGGGCGGGAGGCGAAAATGAGTGATATCTGGTGGTCGCTACCGCTGACCATTGCGGTGTTCTTCGCGGCGCGAAGGCTGGCGGCGAAAGTGAAAGTGTCGATCGTCAATCCGCTGCTGATCGCCATGGCGGTGATTATTCCGCTACTTTTGCTGCTGCAGCTGCCCTATACGCGCTACTTTCAGGGCAGCAAGCTGCTCAATGACCTGCTGCAACCGGCCGTGGTAGCGCTGGCGCTGCCGCTGTATGAGCAGATGCATCAGATCCGCGCACGCTGGAAATCGATTATCAGCGTATGCTTTATCGGTAGCCTGACGGCGATGATCTCCGGCACCGCGATTGCGCTGTGGCTGGGCGCAACGCCGCAGATCACCGCTACCCTGCTGCCGAAATCGGTCACCACGCCGATTGCGATGGCAGTTTCCGGTACGCTGGGCGGCATCCCGGCGATCAGCGCCATCTGCGTGCTGCTGGCCGGGGTGCTCGGCGCGGTGTTCGGCCATATGCTGCTGAACCTGCTGAAGGTGCGCAGTAAAGCGGCGCGCGGGCTGGCGATTGGTAATGCATCACACGCTCTTGGCACCGCTCGCGCTGCTGAAGTGGACTATCAGGAGGGCGCATTCAGTTCGCTGGCGCTGGTACTGTGCGGGATTATCACTTCCCTGCTGGCGCCGTTTATTTTCCCGCTGCTGATGGCGCTGTGGGGGTAAAACTTGCGATAAGTCTCGCAATTTGTTGATCGTTTTCATGTATTGCATTGATAGAGCGATTCAGATCACATATAAATGGCTGCCGGCCCGCTAGCACGGGCGGCTTTTTGCGAGAGGCTTACTATGCACCCACGTTATCAGCAGGCATTTGCCACGCTGCCTACCCTGTTACAGAGCGCTTTGCAGCCGATATTATCCGCTGACGACTTTGCCGGATTTATCACTGCCAGCCAGGCACACCAGTTAAAACAGCACTGCGGTTACAGCGACAGCGAGCTGGCCTTTGCCCTGCTGCCGCTGGCGGCGGCCTGCGCCGTGGCCACCCTGTCTGATTTTAAAGTGGGGGCGATTGCCCGCGGAGCCAGCGGCACGCTGTGGTTTGGTGCCAATATGGAATTTGCCGGGGCCACCATGCAGCAGACGGTGCATGCCGAGCAGAGCGCGGTCACCCATGCCTGGCTGCGCGGGGAAAGCGCGCTGGCCTCGATAACCGTCAACTACACGCCGTGCGGCCACTGCCGTCAGTTTATGAACGAGCTGAACAGCGGAACGCAGCTGACGATTGAACTGCCCGGCCGCGCTGCCGCAACGCTGGGCCACTATCTGCCTGACTCTTTCGGCCCGCGCGACCTGGCGATCACCACCCTGCTGATGGATGCCGTCGACCACGGCATCGTCCCTTCGGGTGATACGCTGGAGCAGGCCGCCCTGAATGCCGCCAACCGCAGCCATGCCCCTTACAGCCAGGCTTACAGCGGCGTGGCGCTGGAGACGGCTGAGGGGGGTATCTTCGCCGGAAGCTACGCGGAAAATGCCGCCTTTAACCCTGGCCTGCCGCCGTTGCAGGGGGCACTGAACCTGCTGAACCTGGCAGGGCACAGCCTGAATACCATCCAGCGTGCAGTACTGGCTGAATCCCCGCAGGCGAAGCTGAGCCAGCAGAATGCCACCGCCGCCACCCTGGCTGCCCTCGGCTGCGGTAATCTCAGCGTCGTTGCTCTGGTTAAAGCGTAACAAAGCCTCTGTTCGTCGAGGAGGATCGCAGCTTTTGTTATTACTTGTTAACAAAAGCTGTACTTTCAGATGAATTATTTTAGGATTGGCGCCACGACACTTCCGATCCTGACACCTGACAGAGTATTAATTGCATGGAACTCGAATACGAAAGTAAACGACCGCTGTATATCCCTTATGCCGGCCCTATCCTGCTGGAATTTCCCCTTCTGAACAAAGGCAGTGCGTTCTCCATTGAAGAGCGTAATGACTTCAACCTGAATGGTCTGCTGCCAGAAACGGTGGAAACCATTGAGGAGCAGGCTGAGCGTGCATGGCGCCAGTTCCAGGACTTTAAAAACGATAACGATAAGCACGTCTACCTGCGCAATATTCAGGACACTAACGAAACGCTGTTCTACCGCCTGCTGGACAATCATCTGGAAAAGATGATGCCAATTATTTACACCCCGACCGTGGGCGCGGCCTGTGAGCACTTCTCCGAAATCTACCGCCGCGCGCGCGGCCTGTTTATCTCCTACCCAAACCGCTCCAGCATTGAAGACATGCTGCAAAACGCCACCAAGCAAAACGTAAAGGTGATCGTGGTCACCGACGGCGAGCGCATTCTTGGCCTGGGCGACCAGGGCATCGGCGGCATGGGCATTCCTATCGGTAAGCTGTCGCTGTACACCGCCTGTGGCGGCATCAGCCCGGCGTATACCCTGCCGGTGGTGCTGGATGTCGGCACCAACAATCAGCAGCTGCTGAACGACCCGCTGTATATGGGATGGCGCCATCCGCGCATCACCGGCGAAGAGTATGACGCGTTCGTCAACGAGTTCATCAACGCCGTCAAGAGCCGCTGGCCGAACGTGCTGCTGCAGTTTGAGGACTTCGCGCAGAAGAATGCCATGCCGCTGCTGGAGCGCTATCGCGACGAAGTGTGCTGCTTTAACGATGATATCCAGGGCACCGCAGCGGTGACGCTGGGTACGCTGATCGCCGCCAGCCGCGCCGCGGGCAGCAGGCTGTGCGAGCAGAAGGTGGTGTTCCTTGGTGCCGGTTCCGCGGGTTGCGGCATCGCCGAGCAGATCGTCGCGCAGATGAAGTCTGAAGGGCTCAGCGACGAAGAGGCGCGCGGGCGCGTATTTATGGTCGACCGCTTTGGACTGCTGACCGACAAACTGCCAAATCTGCTTAACTTCCAGAGCAAGCTGGTGCAGAAGAGCGACGGCCTGAGCGGCTGGGACAGCAGCAGCGATTCGCTGTCGCTGCTCGACGTGGTGCGTAACGCGCAGCCAAGTATTATGATCGGTGTTTCCGGCCAGCCGGGCCTGTTCAGCGAAGAGATCGTGCGCGAGATGCATAAGCACTGCGCACGCCCGATCATTATGCCGCTGTCGAACCCGACTTCACGCGTGGAAGCAACGCCGCAGGATATTATGGCGTGGACCGACGGCAATGCGCTGGTCGCCACCGGCAGCCCGTTCTCCCCGGTGAGCTGGAAGGATAAAACCTACCCTATCGCACAGTGCAATAACTCCTATATCTTCCCGGGTATTGGGCTCGGCGTGATTGCCTCTGGCGCGACCCGCGTCACTGACAGCATGCTGATGGCGGCCAGCCGCGCGCTGGCCGACTGTTCCCCGCTGGCGAACGAGGGCAGCGGCCCGGTGCTGCCTGAAGTGAAAGATATTCAGGGCGTGTCGAAAGTGATCGCAATGGCGGTTGGTAAAGCCGCACAGCTGGCCGGCGTTGCCGTGGTGACTTCTGAAGATGTACTGTCGAAAGCCATCGCCGCCAACTTCTGGCTGCCGCAGTATCGTAATTACCGCCGCACCTCAATTTGATCGTCTGAACCCTCACTTGATAGCCGGGTGCAGCATTGCGCCCGGTTATTTGTGCGAAATCCCGCCATCCGACGCACTGTCACTTGCTTCACTCCCCTGCCTCAAGTAGCCTTGAATTCTCTTTTGATTGCCAACCCGAGCGCCGTCCAGCATGTTGAAACGCCTGATTTATGGTCTGATTATCATCGTCGCCCTGATGGTGATGGCCGCGCTTGGCCTGGACCGCTGGATCAGCTGGAAAACGGCACCCTATATATATGACGATCTGAAAACGCTGCCGCACCGTCAGGTTGGCGTGGTCCTGGGCACCGCGAAATATTATCGCACCGGGGTAATCAATCAGTATTATCTCTACCGCATGCAGGGCGCGTTGAACGCCTACAACAGCGGCAAGGTGAACTATCTGCTGCTGAGCGGAGATAACGCCTTACAGAGCTATAACGAGCCCATGACCATGCGCCGCGACCTGATCGCCGCAGGCGTTGAGCCATCCGATATCGTGCTGGACTACGCCGGTTTCCGCACCCTCGATTCGATTGTGCGCACGCGTAAGGTCTTTGATACCAACGACTTTATTATCATCACCCAGCGCTTCCACTGCGAGCGTGCGCTGTTTATCGCCCTCCATATGGGCATTCAGGCGCAGTGCTATGCGGTGCCATCACCAAAGAATATGCTGAGCGTGCGTATGCGTGAAGTCGGCGCCCGCCTCGGCGCGCTGGCGGACCTGTACCTGATGAAGCGTGAACCGCGCTTCCTCGGACCGCTGGTGCCGATCCCCGCCGTACACGAAGTGCCGGAAGATGCGCAGAGCTACCCGGCGGTGACGCCAGAGCAGCTGCTGGAGATTCAGCAGAAGAGATAAGGCTGTAGCGTTAAATCCAGTGTGCGAGTTATCAGCCTATTTCCGAAATAAAAAGGGCCGACCCAAAAAGCGGTCGGCCCCTACGCGATCTTCTGCCACTTGTAGGGGTTGACCTTCTTTTTCGGTCAACCCGTCAGCTCAGGAAAATTACTTCTTACGTGCGTACTTAAGCGAATCCAGCGCCACGGCGAAGATGATGATGCCGCCCTTGATAATGTACTGCCAGTAAGGGTTAACGCCGATATAGGTCAGGCCGTAGTTGATCACCGTAAAGATGATAACCCCGGTTACCACGCCCGCTACCGTACCCACACCACCGGCAAACGACACGCCGCCGACCACGCAAGCCGCAATCGCATCCAGCTCATACATAAAGCCGAGGTTGTTGGTAGCAGAACCGATGCGCCCGGCTTCCAGCATGCCGCCGAAGGCGTAGAACACGCCGGACAGCGCGTACACCAGAATCAGGTTGTACGGCACGTTAACGCCAGAGACTTTCGCCGCTTCCGGGTTACCGCCGATAGCGAAGATGTTTTTACCAAAGCGCGTTTTGTTCCACAGGATCCACACCAGGAAGATGGCGATAATCGCGTAGAAGGTTATGTAAGAGAGCTTGAAGTCACCAAAGCGCAGGAAGCCCTGAGCAAAGGTTGAAAACTTCTCGTCAAAGCCCGCCACCGGCGAAGCACCCACAAAGTCGTAATACAGTGAGTTAATACCGTAAACGATAATCATGGTGCCCAGCGTGGTGATAAACGGTGTCACCTTCAGATAGGCAATAATCAGGCCGTTAACCAGACCAATCACCGCGCCAATGGCGCAGACAATCGCAATCACCGCCGCAATCGGCAGAGTTTCCAGGTGCGGAAACACCTTGTTCGCATTGTCCATCGCCTGCAGCAGCGTTGCCGCCACCACCGCCGCAAGGCCAACCTGACGCCCTGCTGACAGGTCCGTGCCCTGAGTAACAATCAGCCCGGCCACACCGAGTGCGATAATCACGCGCACGGAAGACTGAGTCAAAATATTACTCAGATTCATTAAGCTTAAGAATGTTGGATCCTGGATAATGATGATCGCCAGCAATACCAGCAGCACCACATAAATCCCGCCCTCTTTTAAAAAGGTGAGCGCACTTTTCTTATTCACTGCATTCATAGTAACAGCCCTTACATCATTAAAGGTGCAACGATGCCAAACGCAATATTTCGTTTTGCGTAGTCGTTTTTGTTTCGACAATGCCTGCAACCAGGCCATTACTCATTACCAGAATCCTGTCGGTAATCCCTAACAACTCTGGCATTTCAGAAGAGATAATAATAATCCCCTTATCCTTCTTCGCCAGCTCTGAAATCAACTGATAGATTTCAAATTTCGCCCCCACGTCAATACCGCGCGTAGGTTCATCGAGCATCAATATTTCCGGCTGGGTTAATAACCAGCGGCCGATAATGACCTTTTGCTGGTTACCACCGGATAAAGAACCGATGGACGTGTGGTGCCCCGGTGTTTTCACCCGCATGGAGTCAATCACCCACTGGGTATCGCTCTTCATGCGGCTGTTATCCAGCAGGCCAATACTGTTTTTATATTTCTTAATATTGGAGATCAGTGAATTAAAACCGATATCCAGGTACGCATAAATTCCGGTTGAGCGGCGTTCTTCGGTCACCAGGGCAAAACCATGGTTGATGGCTTCATTGGCACTGTGGTTATTGATCGCTTTACCGTGCAGGCGAATAGTACCGCCGGACTTCTCGCGAATACCAAACAGCGTTTCCACGATATCGGTTCGTTTCGCCCCAACCAGGCCCGCAATGCCGAGGATCTCACCTTTACGCAGGTCAAAGGAGATATCACGGATCGACGGCTGGCGCAGCGATGTCAGGTTGCGCACCTCAAGAATGGTTTCCCCCGGCACGTTGGCTTTATCCGGGAAACGCTGATTGAGCGAGCGCCCAACCATCATTGAGATGATCTTATCCATATCCAGCCCTTCCAGCGACTGAGTGGCAATCCACTGGCCGTCGCGCAGGATGGTGATTTCGTCACACAGCTGGAAAATCTCTTCCATCTTGTGCGAGATATAGATAATGCCGCAGCCGCGATCTTTCAGCTTACGAATAATGGTGAACAGATGGTTCACTTCTTTTTCGGTCAGCGATGACGTTGGCTCATCCATAATGACAATTTTGGCATTATAGGAGAACGCTTTCGCGATTTCGATCATCTGCATCTGGGATACAGAGAGATTAATCACCTTGTCACGCGGATCGATATCAATATCCAGCTCGTCGAAAATGGCTTTGGTATCGCGATACATTTTATCCTGATCGACGAAGAAGCCTTTTCTCGGATAACGCCCGAGCCACATATTGTCCATAACGGTACGTTGCAGAACGAGGTTTAATTCCTGATGCACCATTGAAACGCCATTTTCCAGCGCTTCTTTAGAGCTTTTGAAATTAACTTCCTCCCCCTGAAAAAGAATGCTCCCCGTATCTTTACTGTAAATGCCAAACAGGCATTTTAATAGCGTCGATTTCCCCGCGCCATTCTCCCCCATCAAGGCGTGAATAGAGTGTGGACGGACTTTTAAATTTACATTATCGAGCGCTTTAACACCGGGGAATGACTTACTGACATCAGTCATTTCCAGCAAATATTCGCGCTGTGTTTGCACGTTATCACTGCCCATATGTCTACCTGGATGAGTGGTGTAGAGTCAGGTCACCCTGACTCAACGCCTGAATACGGGCGCCGCAGCGCCCGCATCAGGTGATACTTATTTGACGAACTGAGACAGATTCTCTTTATCGACTGGAACATAGGCAACGCGAACCACTTTGCCGTCCAGCTTATAGTTGGTGCCTTCGGTAGCAGGTTTACCCGCTGCCAGGTTTTTCGCCATATCGAAGGTGGCTTTAGCCTGGTTTTCAGCATCATTCAGCACAGTACCGGCCATTGCACCGGATTTCACCATCGCCAGCGCTTCTGGCAGCGCATCTACACCGAACACCGGTACAGAAGATTTGTTGTGGGCTTTCAGCGCTTCTACCGCACCCATCGCCATTGCATCGTTATTAGCGATAACCACTTCGATTTTGTTACCGTTCGGGCCGGACAGCCAGGCGTCCATTTTGTCTTTCGCCTGAGCGGTATCCCACATCGCGGTATCCATATGCAGCTGCTGAGTTTTCAGGCCATCTTTATTCAGCGTCTCGATCACATACTTGGTACGCGCTTCAGCATCCGGGTGGCCCGGCTCGCCTTTCAGCAGCACGAACTGGATCTGACCATCTTTGTTCAGGTCCCATGCCGCGTTCGCTTTCCACTGCTTCTCGATCAGTTCGCCCTGCTTCACGCCAGACTCTTTGGAGTCAGTCCCGACGTAATAGGCTTTGTCATAGCTGGCCAGTGCTTTTGCCGATGGCTCTTTGTTGAAGAACACCACCGGGATATCGTTAGCTTTCGCTTTGCTAATCACCACCGCAGCCGCAGCCGGGTCAACCAGGTTGATGGCCATCGCCTTAACGCCCTTAGCAACCATAACGTCGACCTGGTCGTTCTGGGTAGACTGGCTGTTCTGCGAGTCATTCATCAACAGCTGAACGTCCGGGCTGTTTTTGGCTTCTTTCTCGATATCCTTACGCACCACCGACATAAAGTTGTCGTCATACTTATAAATAGTTACGCCGATACGGGTGTCAGCAGCATGAGCAGTGGCGCCAAACAGCATGGTGGCCACCAGGGCGCTGAGAGTGAAAACCTTCTTATTCATGGTATCTCCGGTTTTTTGTAGGGTAGTACTCAACGCCGCGTGTCGGCTATCAGGACAACACGCAGCATCCAGTTGGTGGCGGCGCGGCGATAGTGTTAAATCGATGTTGCGCACAGCCGACGTTCTAAAACATCAAACCCGACTTCCCTGTACGGAAATGCTTTCCAGTTACTGTGTGTGAAAATGTTTCACAGGGCAGTAAGAAGAGAGCTATCAGGGGCGCTCTCGCCGTTACATAATGTTTCAAACCCTGCAGGACGCTGCCATCATAGAGAAGGCCCTGTTAATTAACTGTGAATTTACTCACAGATTGGAAACGGTTACATCCCAGATTCGCCTGAGTTAGTGACGGCCGCCACATTTTGCCGCACGGCCACCGAATGGCGGCGCACAAGAGTAGGCATAAAGCAGTGCTCAGCACTGCTATCCAGCTCGCCAGCCGCCCCTTTTAACGCCAGTTCGGTCGCCAGTTTTGCCATGGAAACAATCGGATAGCGCACGGTGCTCAGCTGCGGGTCGGTGTAACGCGAAATAGGAATATCATCGAAGCCCACCACTGAAAGCTGCTGCGGCACCGCAATGCCGTTGTCTTTCAGCGCGGCTAAAGCTCCGGCGGCCATGCTGTCGTTATAGGCGAAGACGGCGGTCAGATGCAGATTACGCCCCAGTAGCTCCACCATCGCCGCTTCCCCGCCCTGTAAGTCGGGTTCGCCGCTGGCGCACCAGCTGTCGATTGGAGCAATCCCCTGCTCTGTCAGCGCCTGCGACCAGCCGTCACGGCGCTGATCGTTATCTTCGATGGGGTGGGCAGAACCCAGGTAGCCAATGCGCTGATGACCATGCTGTTGCAGCATACGCATCGCCATCAGCGCCCCGCTAACGTTATCGAGGCAGACGCAGCGGTGAGCAAAACCGGGGATAATCCGGTTGACCAGAACCATGCCCGGCACCTGCTGCATCAGGGACCCCAGCTCGGCATCGCACAACGCTTTTGCATGGACGATCAGGGCGTTACAGCGCTGACGGATCAGCACTTCAATCGCGTGGCGCTCTTTATCCGCCTGATGATAGGAGTTGTTGATAAGGACATGCTTGTGCAGACGCTGGGCCACGGTATCCACCGCTTTGACCAGCGCGCCAAAGAAGGGATCGGAAACGTCCATCACGACAACACCGATGGTGTCGCTAACCTGGGTGGCCAGCGCCTGCGCGTTGGCATTGGGCCGATAGCCCAGCCGTTCCACGGTTTTCAGCACCGCATCACGCGTGTCGCCCGTGACCGAAGCGCTGTTATTGAGCACGCGCGACACGGTCGCTACCGACACGCCCGCTTCACGCGCCACATCACGAATAGTAATCATGAGCGATTACCGCTGAAGTATAAGTTTTGCATAGCCCTTCCTGACAGACGCATTCTGGCGTCTATTCTGTCAGTCTTCAAAGGTTGGCTACGTGAATTGCGTCACAGCGTTGAAAACGGTTACATACAAATTTATAACCTTTGTGATGGATATCATTATCCTGTGGGACGCTATGTGAGGGATGTCCCGCTTGGTCCAATTAGTAAGAGGTTTACCCCGCATTCAGGGATCGATTAGTCGACCAATATGCCGGTAGAATTGCTGTTGGTCGTGCTTGCTGGCACCAAAAAGTTTTACCACCTGCTGCCACAATGCATAAATTCTTCGTGGATTACAGTCAAGTGCTCTGGCAATCTCTTTTGTATGAAGATTGTTTAAATAGCCGCGTAATACACTTATCTGCTGCTGGTTAAGTTTTCGATTTTTTACAGTCAGCGCCTGATAACCTGCACTCACACGGGAAGGTGATTTAACCAATACATTATTAATCAGCGCTCGCACGCAGCCAATTTTGACTCCTTTACTAAGCGAAAAATCTGCAGATAATGTGGGCATGTATTCATTTATGATTGAAAAATTAAAAACTTTGCAGTCTTGATTAGCCCGCTTGATGCGCGCTATATCACTGTCAAGGTCGATGAGTATCTCATCGGAAATCAGCACGTCATAAAAAACCATATCATAATTTTGGGTTAAAGAGGCCTCAATAAATGCACTCAGCGTACAGAAGTTCGACACGATAATGTTGGCATTCAGCTCCATGCAAATATGGCTAAGAGCTAATTGTGTGAAAACACACGCATCAATGATGGCAACATTAATTTCCATTTTTGTTTCTGCTTCCATTTTTTATTTCCACCTCCATAAAACAGTACATTTGACATGCTAAGTTAACCAATTAGCATTAATAAACTTTTACTAGACCACCGTATCACAAGAAAAACCTGAAAAAAGCCAGAGATCATCAATTGCCATAATAAGTTATTAAATATGTGCACTCTATTTTCATAGTCAGGCAGAGAGCACTTAATAACAAAAAAACCTCAGCCTTTTTATGCATGGGTTATCTTAATGCTCGCTTACACAACTAAGATAACACTTATATTCAGATTAAAATTGATTAACTTAATACAAATCTATAGTAACGAAGAGAAAAAAACGACCACAGTTGACTTATTGCCTGATAATTACATTAGGAGAAACCCTTAAATTGAGAAAAAATCCTAGCCGCTAATGTTTGCCTTAGAAAAATAATCACTTTAGTATTGACGGGCATGTCTGGAACAGCATGCCACTTCAACCCAAAAGGATTTAATATGAAAAAAATTTACGCCGCACTTCCGCTCGCTGTCGTTGCAATGACTCTCTCCAACGTGAGTTATTCTGCAGACCCGGTAGATAAAACGGTGACCGCATCAGCAGTTTGGCAAGCTGAAGCCAGCAAAGATACGACAAGTGAACTGGTTGTAACCCCAATGAGAGCACTAATGTTTAAATACTCTCCGAGCACCAACAGCTTTAACCAGGATATTGGGACCTTTGATGTCGCCATTAAAGGCGATCACTCCAGCGCGAAAAGCTTTAAGCTTGAAGCACGAATTGATGACGGTAATAACACCTTACGTCAAATGGGTGGTAAAAGTACGCTGCAAGTGGGTGGCTCTTTCGGTAGTAGTTTATTAGGTTCCAGCGCAGGCGGTACCGATCACGGGGTTGGTGCTAACAGCAACTGGACCACGCTGATTGATTCAGGTAAAGAAATTGGTACCGGCAGCGCACTGTGGAATCTGTCGCAGGAGAAAGGTTCAGCCGACACCGTGGTATCTGCACGCGACAACTTCAAATTTAGCGTAGTTAACGCCAGCGTTGATGGTATTGCCAAGACGACGGATATGTCTACTCTTCCTGATGGAATGTGGCAGGGTGAAGTGGCCGTTGCATTCCGTGCAACTTGGGAAGCTCCAGCTGCAAATTAACCTTAATTAATTTAAGGGGAAGCCCATATAATTCAATAAAAGAATAATTTACAGGGGCAGAGACTTGCCCCTGCAATTACCATAGGGAAAGTAATGTGATTAACTCTCGTACTGTTGCATTGGCATTTTTTGCCTTACCACTGGCAGCAAATGCATTGAATGTTGGAAGTGTCACCACTATTATCCCAGCTGATAAGCAACTGGTGGCTAAGCAGTTATCAAATGAAACAGACACAGGTCGTCTTGTCAAAATTTTCGCACAAAGAATAAACTCCCCCTACTCTTCCGGAGAGGTGATTAATTTTGATAGTCCATCAGAATTACTGATAACGCCTACGCGTATGATCATGCCAGCTGATTCAAAAAACCTAGTGAAAATATACTACCAGGGTAAATCAGATAATATCGAACGCTATTATCGGCTCACTTTTACCGATGAACCTGTCTCGGATAACGCTACCGAACAAACCGGAAAACAGGCTCAGGCTCTTACCAGAGCAGTGATTAGTACAATTTTGGTGGTACAACCGCGAAACAAAAACCTTGATTTCAAGTATAAAAATGGACAAATCAGCAATACCGGGAACGTTTCATGGCGAGTTACAGCAAATGGCCCCTGCCTGAAAAAACCGATACTTGATAAGAAAAAAGATTGTCGCGATGCGTTTTATGTTCCTCCAGGAAAAACCTATCTGTTCCCGACGGTAGATGTTGCAGCAAAAGAGTCATACATAGGCATATGGGATATTGGCAAATTCATTTATGTTAACAAGAATAACAACTTTTAAAAATGAATAAAAAAAACCGAATCTATAGCCTAATTGCATGGGCGATTTTTTCATCCACAGCATCGGCAATGGATAACCCTGAGAAATCTCATGTAATTGGTCAGTACCGATTCCCTGCAGCACTATACAGCATGATGGAGTCCGGTTTAGAAATACCCATAATGCTGGATAATGCTGCCAACCCCTCCGATTCTAAAGCTTGTGGTGAAGAGTGCTATGTCTCGATTGGCAAGACTATATTATTTACCGAGCATGATAAGCTGGGCCTAAGAAACATTCAAACTTCCGTTAACGATGATAACAACATCAAATTATCTACTAACTTAATTAATCAATTTGACGGGATTAACAACAAATACTTCGATGATAAACTAAATTTATCGGTTACACCATGGGCATGGTTCAGCCTGGACGTTAGCAAAATGAGATTAATACTTCATATACAACAGCAAGGGTTTGGTGTTGTAACCCGTCCGCGCCAGTTCGACATGGATGCTCCCTCGAACGAAAGCTTAAGTGGCACTATCTCATATAACTTTGGCGGTTATAGCAATAACACTTCACAGGGACTGAACACCAACTCCGGCTATCTTAACGCTAACAGCACCACTTCACTGGGAGCACAACATTTCATTCTGAATGGTTCAATGTATGTGGGCAACAGTATTTCGTCCGACCGAAGTGGCAGAATCAATGCCGCGTTATGGGAGCGCGATTACAAAGGGATGAGATATGCTGCTGGTGCGCTTGATTCCTGGAGTATGCAGTCTGTCGGTAACGTCACCGCCTTAGATGGCGGCGATATCTATGGTTTTTCATTAGGTAATGCAGCTAGC
This sequence comes from Erwinia aphidicola, assembly GCF_024169515.1. Lineage (NCBI taxonomy): Bacteria > Pseudomonadati > Pseudomonadota > Gammaproteobacteria > Enterobacterales > Erwiniaceae > Erwinia > Erwinia aphidicola. Next base: position 53,138 of record NZ_JAMKCQ010000001.1, read on the forward strand.
TCACGCAAACGTGATAAGACATTATCGCTCACTCCAGTCGTGGTTTTTTTCTCGCAGGCAGGTGAAGCACGCCTGTATCGCGATGGTAAATTGATTAACATCCAGCGCTTCGCAGTGGGCAATCACGAAATAGACACCTCTGTCCTGCCTTACGGTATATACAGCGTTGACATTGAAGTGGTCAGTGGCGGGCATCGCTTATCGAGAAGCGTATATCAGATTAATAAGCCATTCTCTGCTGAAGTCGGCGACAGCATGCGCTGGCAAGTATGGGGCGGCGCTTATAACCGCGATCGTTACAATAACAACCAGTATGATAACGAAAAGAAAAATCTCGATCGTGAAGATAATTTTTCACAAAATCGCAAACAGCTGCTTTCGTTGCTGGGCATTTCTTTGGGTAAGAGTCATAGCAAGCTGGAGTGGAGTTCTTCAGGGTATATGCTGCGTAACCGCATCATTGCTGAAGTTTCAGCATCGACACGCCTTATCTCCTGGTTGTCCTTAAACACTCAAGGCATGGCTGCAAGCGACGGCAGCTCACGTACCAATGTTGGATCAAATCTCAATCTGCCCTACAACGCAGGTAGCGTCTGGTACAGTTACAGCAGATTGTCCACTGGTCGATTTCTTGCGCTTTATGAAAATAAAGGGGTCAACTGGGGAGTCTCCCTGAATGTGCCGTCCTTAGGATTCATTCGCAATGGTGTCGTGACCTTCAACGAGGATCGCGATGCGATCTACGGGTATAAACGTCGCCGACTGGACTACTCTCAGGCCCTGTACGCTGGCAGGTATGGTTCTGTAAGACTGCGTACGGGTGTCGCAACTAACAGCAGTAATTATGGTTATCATAGTCATACCTCCCGTGAAAGATATGTCATGCTCGATTTCTCAATCCCGCTGGGTGATTCCATCTCCGCAGGTATATCACACTCACGTGAATCCGGTACGAATTTCGATCTCAATGCAACCCATCATTTCGAGGGTGAATACCTCAAGAGCGTTTCAGCGAATATGTCGAAATCCTTTTCAGGTAATGCTACCCGCAGCGTAGCGGGTGGCGTAACTGCGGATATTGACACGCCATTTAACGCCAACAGTGTCAGCGTCCAAACAGATAATGACAAAGGATGGAACGGTACATTGACCAGTGCAGGATCGGTTGGATGGTCAGGAATGAGCTTTGGGGCGGATAAGGGAACATCAAACGCTGGGGTGATGATTGATACCGGGCTGAAGTCGGGAGAAAAACTCATGCTTGATGTAGATGGACGTTCATACCCATTAAAAGGAAATCGTAATTACATCCCTTTGCCTCCTTACAGCAATTATAAAATTGAATTAATGAACAGTGCTGACACGCTAGATAACTATGAAATTGATGATAGCTATAAAAATAAGGTCGCGCTTTACCCAGGGAATGTTGTCCATTTGACCCCGAAGGTTAAAAAAATCGTTACAGTCTTCGGTCGGCTGGTAGATAAATACGGTCACTCTTTGGCTAAGCGCAGGATAAAAAACAGCTTCGGCCTGGCCGAAACTGAAAGTGATGGCCGCTTTGTCATCGATGTCGATACCCTTAAGCCTGTGCTGGATATTGAAACTTCAGATAACAGCGTGTGTTCAATCACGCTTGAATTTAAATCAACCCAGGGTGCCCAGTGGTTGGGTGATGTTAAATGCGCTGCTGATAACTATGTCGCGAATGCTAGCGTTTCGGATAAAGGGAGCAATAAATCATGAAATGGCTGACGTACGTTCTGGCTCTAATTTCTACTATGGCATGGTCAGATAGCACCATCCCCTTCGTCGCATTTCATCACTTGGGAGCGAAAAGCAGTGAGAACACGTCAGCACTGTATGGATTGGCGCGAGGAACAAGTTTACTGGTAGGGTCATCCACCCTGCCTGTTTTAAGCGATCAGCAATCACCAACCGTAGCAACCTATGTTCCTGGTAGTCTGACCGAAGTCGGACTAAACAATTATGATAATGACCCGGTCTGGAATTACAGCATCCAGGGATTTAAGGGCACGGCGTTTAGGGGTAGCAGCTGTACCTTCAGCTGCGGCAGTGGTTTCACTCAACCCGTTGCCGTGAGTGATTCATCTATCACGCTCAAGTATGTCGTGACCGGGGGTATATATAGCCAAAATGGTCTGGTTTTAAGCGAACCTTTCTTCAACTATCTGGCTCAGTTATCAGCAGGTAGTAATACAACTATTACTACTTCCGTAAGAAACCAATTCAACGAGTTTAGCCAAAAAAACACCGTGCATAAGCTAGGTGACTTTACCTTGTCAAACATGGAACGACTGGAGTTTGCAATTGACCCTATCAGTGGACAGATCACTCTTAAAACAGCGGACAGCAAGAAAAACTGTGTCTCATATACTCGCAATACTATGCCGGGTGTGTTGTGCAGTATTATGAGTTATACCTATCGAGGGGAATCAACAGCCGCCTGGAAATATACTCTTTCACTTAGCACCTCCAAGGTTAATCCGATTTTGTATAAATATCAGGCGAGAGGGCTAAACGTTGAATACACCTTTGATGAAAAACTATGGACGGCATTATCTAATGCCAGCACAGGTTCCGCCGCCGAGCTGGCTAACAATTTTATGGAACAGCCACAGAAACATGGCGGGACTGCCAACATGAAAATGTTCTTTCCCAATGATTTTATTTCTGCGGTTGCAACCGGCGGTAACGCCAGCGATCTGACTGATATCATGACATTATGTATAAGCGCACCCTACAGTATGATAAATGCAGACTTCTGTGTAAAACCGGGAGATGGTATCGGGATCCGCCCCATTGCACCAGATGTAGAAATTACGCCAGACAACCCCGACTATACTCTTGACCCCGATGGGCTTGCCGGCAGTGGTAAAGGCAAGATTGGTGACAGTGCACCGATAGCCATCCCTTACACCATCACGACCACCGCAGAAGATCCGGCAATGGCGATGAGTGTACGTGTCACCGGCAATAGTCAGTCATTAAATGGCCACCTCTACTGTCTTTTTCGCGGTATTGCCGATGCCAGCGCCGTCACGGTTCCGGTGCCCGGTTTCATGACGGTAGGAAATAGTAAAAAACGCTATGCGCACAATTGCTCGGGTAAAATGATAAATATTGATGACCCTTATCACTCTCCGCAGGAGTGGAATCGGCGAGACTCAGCTGTTAGTGGTCTCAAATCGTGGCACACGCCGTTTATTCTTGAGTTTCAAATGGATGATCCTGTCTCACTTAGGACATATTCCGATGGCTACTGGGATGGCGTAGTCAATGCTCAGGGAACTATTGAGGTTTCTGCATCATGGAAATAAAAAAATCAATGCGTTGCCTTTTATATTTAGCATTTTATTTTATTTCATTTAGTGCTTTTTCCCTGACTTTGGATAATCTAAATATTGACCTGATGCCTGATAAAAAGGTGCGCTATGTCACTATTCATAACAGTAGCCCGCAGAAAAATCTCTACACGGTCAGCATGGTGCAGGTCGCTGTCCCCAGACAGAGTGGTCAGGAAACCATTATTTCAGATGGTTCTCTTCTTTACTCCCCTCAAAAGTTAGAACTCAATCCCGGCCAACGCGCCGGGTTTAAGTTTTATTATATGGGAAAAACTGACAACATTGAGCGCTACTATCGGGTAAAGTTTACCGAAACACCGATAACGACGATGAAGTGGACAGCAAGCAAACGAGAAATCAGCTCTGATTTTCGCCTTGCGGTTGAAGCTATTATGATTGTCAGACCCGCTAAAATAGCGTTTAGCTATAAGATTAACAAGAATGAGATAATCAATACTGGAAATACCTATTTTAAGTATATGTCTTCTGTAGGATGCAGCAACAATTATCTTGATTCTAAATTTGTCGCCCCTGATGAAACCTTCCTAATAAATAAAAACAGCAGCAGATCAAAAAAAATACTTGTCTTTCGAGATAAAATAATTAAACTCACCTCCTGTAGCAAGTAACTACAGCTACGCTGTAATCTGTAAAAAACAAGCTAAGCCAGTAAAATAGTTAAATCTCCAATTGATTTAATTAAAAACCTCACCTTCATTTATAAAAGGAAAATAAAATGAAAGTTGTCTCTATGTTCTCAGCATCAACGGTTATCGGTGGCGCATTAAATCCAATTGAGGGGCTGGTAAAAGGCGCTCAGCTGGGCTACACCACTGGCGCTAGTATTATGGGTATTATCGGTGGTCTTGCAATGGGTGCAGTATGCGGTATCGGTGGATTCCTGGGTGCACTCGTCGGTAGCTTCAAATAACTCTAAAATAAAAACTTTACACATCTCATCAATTTAAAATTAATAAGGATATTATATGCAAGCGATTAAACTTAGCCAAGCAACTGAAATTGTTGGTGGTTGGGATCCTTTTGGTGCTGCTATTCAAGGTGCCACTAAAGGTTTTAATACCGGTACGCAGATCCTTGGCCCATTGGGCGGGACTGTCTGCGGTCTGATGGGTCTGGTCGGTGGATTCATTGCTGGCTTCCTTTCTGCGTAAGCATTAGATACTTCAAGGCCCAAATTTATTTTGGGCCTGTTAATTTCAGTAGAATAAAATGAATCTATTCTCCTTCCTTAGTTCTAAACAAAACACCCTTACACCGTTAATAAGACAGCATGAATATACAGAGTGTGGTCTTGCTTGCCTTGCTATGGTTCTTGGTCATTACGGCCACCATACTTCTGTAAGCCAACTTCGTCGTGAATATACCGTATCTGAAGATGCCGGAACATCGATGGCTGATCTGCTGCAGTGGTCAAATAGCAAAGGACTTGAAGGCCGCATACTTAAAGGTAACATTAAAGAAGTTAAGAATATTTCTTTTCCGCTGATTGCCTTTTGGCGCGGAAATCATTTCGTGGTAATTGTAAAGTCTGATGTGAGAGGGATAACAATCCATGATCCTGCGTGTGGCATACGCACTTATAAATACAGTGAAGCCGAATCTCTGTTCTCTGGGTATGTTCTTGAAATCAAACCGACACAAGAGTTCAAGAATCAGGATAAGCAGAAAGATTTCAAGCTCGAATACATGGCAAGGTTCATATCGCAAGTGGCAAAAAAACAGCTTGTTCTGTTTCTTTTTTCACTATTTTCGCTGATCATTCTGCTTATCTCGCCATCCTATGTACAGCTAGTACTTGATGAAGCAATTGCACGCAATGATTTCGACCTGGCCATCTTGCTCACATTTATTTTTGCTATTGTATTTATTTTCGATGTTGCCAGTAAATTCATCAAGCAAATACTTGAGATTTGTATGCGAAACTTCGCCTATGATGATTTAAGTCAGCATATTCGTGGTTTCCTCTTACGCACTCATCCTTCCTATTTTCGTACCAGGCCGGTAGGTGTTATTCTCGCCATCGAGAAGTCACTTCATGCTTGTGCAGACTTTATCAGCAATGGTTACGTTCTTATTGTCTATTCAGCAATGATCGCGGTTTTTAGTATGATTTTCATGCTGTTTTATAACGTCTATATTGCTCTGATCACCCTGGCATCGATGGCAGTCTTCCTGGCGATACGATTCATCCTAATTGGCCCCTACCAGCGCGCCGTGGATGACTCCATCACTAAAACTGCAGTGTACGAATCACTCTTAGTCGAAACACAAAAAGGTATTATCACTGTCAAAGCTAATAATATGGAGGTCAACCTCAACTCAATCATTGACCGATCCATGCGTGAGCACATCAATGGTTTGATGAAGCGTGAACGTTTGCTGGCTCGTTTCGATGCAGCTTCAGTCGGTGTGATAAATATCGAACAGTTGATTGTTGTTTGCTTCGGCGCATGGTCAATTCTAAAAGGTGAAATGACTATTGGTATGCTTTTTGCCTACCTGAGTTATAAACGCTACTTTGCCGATTCTGTCATTCAATTAGCGCACAAGTATCTTGATAAAAATGCTCTTCAGGGACCTCTTGAGCGCATCGGCGACTTAGTCACTTATCAGCGAGAAGATGCTCAGTTTGGTGAACGTGTCATGACGCACGTCGATGAAATCGAATTCAATGAGGTAAGTTTTGCTTATCCGGCAAAATCAGTCACTTTACACAATATCTCCCTCACTCTGCACTATGGAGAAGAAACAGTCATTATAGGGCGCAGCGGATCCGGAAAAACAACTTTTCTGCGGCTGGTATCAGGTATTCTTGCAGCCAGTTCGGGTGAAATAAGGATCAACCAGCATCCTCTGACATCTTATAAACTTACCTCTTTGCGGGAGCATATACGCATTGTGCATGCTGATGATACCTTGTTTACAGGTAGCGTGGCAGAAAACATCGGTTGTTTTGATAGCGAGCTGGATCTGGAGAGAATTATTTGGGCCTGTAAACTTGCTGAAATCGATCATATTATTTCTGAGCTTGCTCATGGCTATGACACACCCTTTGTGCCGGGAAGCCCCTTTTTCTCTGCGGGTGAAGTTCAGCGCCTTGTCCTGGCTCGCGCACTCTATTCACGACCAGACTGGTTATTGTGCGATGAGGTAACGGCTAATTTGGATAAAGAGACTGCACAAAAGGTATTGCAAAATCTTCGCAGCCTCAACATCGGTCTGGTTTTTGTCACTCACTCTCCAGAGGTGGTATACCAGGACGGGCAGCTCCTCAAGCTTGACCGTGGTAATTTAACAAAATTGGAAAATACTCCTCACGATGAAAGGAATCTGCAATGATCGCAAACTATTTGCATCAGTGGCTGGTGAAAATCGCCCTCAATCAGCCATGGGCCAGCAGGATTGAACAAAATTATTCACAGTTAATGGGAACACACCCTGATAATTCTGCTCATGAATGGCTTATGGAGCATATCCTTGAAAAATTACGACTGATGACGACATTGAGCATCAAGTCGCCTCGCCGCTGGGAGATAATATCTGCGCCATATCTTACTCCAGCTGTTCTGCAGTGGCTGGACATTACGCAACTCTACCAGCAGCGTACACTGTTGCCGCTTATGCGCTGGACGGGGCTTCCCCTGATACTGAATCAGATAAAATTACATGCCCCTGACTATTTTCAGCTAAAAATCATTACTGCTGATGAGCTCTATCACTCGTTCAACAGTCATTCATCTTCTTTTTTTTCTCAACAGCCGATGGCCGTCGTCGTTTTTATGGATGAACGGCTACCGATGTCATTTAGACAATCGATTAAATTCAACAAAAATCGATTCTTTGTTACGGCCTGTCGCGCACAGGTTCTGAACCGACTCAAGCTGTCGATTACCACTCTTTTACCTATTAACCGCTGTTTAGAACCTCTTTATTCTATCACCGGCAATCGTTATCAATCCGATCAGTATCAACTGGCCGTAAATGATACGTTTAAACATCTTGAATCTTTCCCTGCCCCCTGGGGTAAATGGGATGATATTTCTGTTTTATTGCATGGATAAGCTATGTCTTTGATTAAAAACCGCAAGGACCATCCACCGGTGGTTACCGGAAATAAATACGCCCGCATTTACCGGGTTAACATTCCGACGCTTAAGGCCGTCTCCACTCTTTTTTCACTGTTCTTTATTTGCTTACTGACTTATTCGATTATCATTGATTTCTCCGAAACAACTCCGGCTCGCGGGGTTATTATTAGTGCGAAAGGTGATGCTGAAGTCCGGGCCAAAGCATCAGGTACAATAGTGGATATCCCTGTTACAGTCGGGCAGTACATTGAAGAGAATCAGGTACTGTTTACTCTGACTCAAGACTATGGTGGAAAAGATGGCTCGGTGATCGATTATGAAGCTAAACGCTATCAGCAAGAAAAAAATCGTGCAGAGATTCGCATCAGGGAGTTAAAACTATCGGTTGAAAAGCTTAAAGCCAATCTTATCCTGCAGCATAAGTTAATAGATGCGCAGATTGCAGCATCAGAGATCAAAGTAAATAAAACCAAACAGTTGGTAAAAAATACTCAGCAGACTTTAGACTCTTATAAGAAGATGATTGATAGAGGTTATGTTTCACAGCTTGACTTGAATCAACGCACTAACGATCTCCTTAATGCACAATTAAATCTGAAGCTGGAGGAAACCTCAATACTCCAGCTGGAAAGCAATAAAAGTAGCCTGACAAACAATACTAATTTTCAAATTGACGATTTGTCAAACCAGGCATTGAGTCTCAGCAGTAGAGTTAGCGAAATAGATCGCACTCTTGCATCACGTGGTAGTAAGAGTCTGGCTATGTTAGCCCCTATTAGTGGCTATGTTGTTGCGATTAACTTCCCACCTGGCCGGGCTGTTACTCAAGACAATGAAGTGGTTATGGTCATTCGTCACGATCTGAACAGCCCACTTGAGGGATATGTCTATATTCCCTCAACAGGAGCTGGAAGGATTCACCCTGGTGAATCGGTGAAAGTACATTTCGATGCCTGGCCAGTGGATAAATATGGCACTGTCACCACCACACTCAAAGATTTTTACCCAGTGAATATTGATGCTAAATCGGCATTAATCACTCTGCCTCAGGGGCAGACATGGTATCTGGCACGTATCAGTCTTCCTGCCAGTTTTACTGACCCAAATAAACATCAGCGGTTATTGATGGGAGGTATGACCCTGGGCGCTGATATTGTAGTAGATAAAAAACCCCTTATCGCCATGCTGATAGCACCGTTAGATCGGGTCAGGGCACGTTTTCTTGGCAGTGATGATTAGCCTTAACTCTTTCTCATTAATCCAATGATGTGTCTCTAACATTGGCGGGTTAAACGCCGCCATAACCACTCCATCGGTCCCTGGCGGAAAACGCGCAGCCACAGGGTGGAAAACAACAGGTTAATCAGCCAGATCGCCGGCACCAGCATCAACAACTGCAGGCGGTCCAGCTGATTAAACAGCGCAAAGTGGTTAAATAGCGTGGTGCAGATCAGCGTCTGTAACAGGTAGTTACTCAGCGCCATCCGTCCTACGGCGGTAATGCCGTGCGTGATGCGAAAACGCTGTAACTGCGGCCAGAAACCGAAGCATAACGCGGCATAGCCCAGCGCCTGCAGCGGCGCACTGATTTCACGCGGCACCTGCAGGAAGAAGCCGGACCAGCGGAAATCCCACTGCGTTACCCACTGCATGACGATCGACGGCAGCTCAATCGCCAGGCCTGCGGTAATGAGGATCAGTCCGCTGCGACGATAGTGCTGCAGGCTGTAGGTGCCCTGCAGCCAGCCGCTGCGCATCAGCGCGGCGCCCAGCATCATCAGCCCCGCCAGCTGCCAGCCATACTGCGCCGCCAGCGCCATCAGCGCCGAACCCAGCATATCAAGACGATTAAACGCCGCTTCCCAACCGCCCTGAGTCCGCCAGAAGGTTTCATACTGCACCTCGGCCGCACCCGGCAGCCAGGAGCTGTTAGGCGTGGGTCCGGACGCCAACCCGAGCACCACCAGCACCGCGCTACCGATCAGGTAAAGCATCACGCCGGTGTTAAACAGCTGCCGCGTACCCGGCACGTCGCGGATCATGCGCCACGCAATTAACCCCACCAGCCCATAGGCCAGCAGGATATCGCCCTCCCACAGCAGCAGCGCATGCAGTAAACCGAAGATCACCAGCCACGACAGGCGCGACTGGATCCAGCGCTTGCCGCGTGGCAGCAGCAGTTGCAGCCCGGCACCGAACAGAATGGCAAACAGCGTAAGAAATTTCGCCTGCGCCAGCAGATCCATGCTCGCCCATACCCAGAAATCGCTGGCGGACGGTAGCCCCTGCCAGGCAGGATTAAGATAGGCGGCCTTCGGCAGGCCAAAGGCGGTGATATTCAGCAGCAGGATGCCGAGGATCGCCATCCCACGCACAAAATCCAGCGGAACAATACGCGGCATAAAAGGTTCCACATCAGGGATGCTGAGGCCATTACGGGCGGACCGATAAACAGGGGGTCCGCCCCTGAGAGGGATAATCAGTTAACGGTGGCGTACGGAGCGCAGAAACTCCTGCCGAGTGTTCTGGCTCGACTTGAACAGCCCACCCAGTGAAGTGGTGGTGGTGGCGCTGGTAGCATCACGAATGCCGCGTGCTTTCACGCAATAGTGAACGGCATCGATCGATACGGCCACATTATTGGTGCCGAGCAGCGTTTGCAGCGCCAGCAGGATCTGCTGCGTCAATCGTTCCTGCACCTGCGGGCGCGAGGAGAAGAACTGCACGATGCGGTTGATTTTCGACAGGCCAATCACCTTATCTTTCGGAATATACGCCACGGTCGCCTGGCCATCGATAATCACAAAATGGTGTTCGCAGGTGCTGGTCAGCGTGATATCACGTACCGTTACCATCTCGTCCACTTTCATTTTGTTTTCAATCAGGGTGATTTTCGGGAAGTTGGCGTAATCCAGGCCGGAAAACACTTCATTAACGTACATTTTGGCGATGCGCTGCGGGGTTTCCGCCAGGCTGTCATCTTCGAGATCGAGATTGAGCAGCTGCATAATCTCGGTCATATGACCGGCGATCAGCGCTTTACGCGTGTCATCATCCATGTCGCGCACGGGTGAACGCAGCGGGGTTTCCAGACCACGGGCAAGCAGTGCTTCGTGAACGAGTGTGGCTTCCTGACTCAACGTCGCCATGATTTTCTTTCTCCGGCAGGTGTGACTTGCCAGGATTAAATCCCCCAATAGATTTCATGTTGCAGGAAGGCGGCAACCGAACAAGTCCCCGGGAGCTTACATCGGTAAGTGACCGGGGCGCGTAAGGGCAGCCAACGCACCTGCAGCGTGAAAGATGAAGGGGACAGTCCTGGCGAAAATTCTGAGGCCCTATTTTGGTACACATTGCCGGTGTAATCCAGTGAATCAGAGCAATTGACGATGAAACTGCTTCATTCAGCCATCGCGTCACGCTGCCACACCAGCAGGCCGGCGATCAGCAGCGCCACGCCTGCCACATACAGCGCCGGTTCCAGCCGGTGCGTTAACGCGGTGGAGGCAGCCGACAGCAGCGGCCCGACCAACTGCCCTACCGCATAGCCGGTGGTCAGCAGCCCGGCGAGATAGCGCGTGTGCTGCGGCGCCAGTTCACGCGCGTACTGCAGCGACAGCTGCACCACGCAGAGGAAGCCGCCGCCGACCAGTGCGGCCCCCAGCGCCAGCCCGCCCAGTCCGGGCAGCAGATCGGAGGCAAATACGCCTAACGCCTGCACCCACAGCACCAGCGCCAGGCGGCGGTTACTGCTGCCCAGATGACGCGTGAGGATGCCAATCACAATGCCGATCACCGCTGCCCCACCAAATACCGGCCAGACAAACTGGCTGATCAGGCCGGGGAAGCGGGTGGTCGCCATCTGGGCCAGAAAGGTGGCGGGCAGAATGTAACCAAACCCGGCCAGGCTGTAGCTCCACACCAGCCGCTTCAGGCCCGTCGTCAGGCGCAGCGGCTCCGGCGCAATATCCGGGCGATGAAGCTGACCGGTGCGTGGCAGCGTGCGGGCGATCAGCGCCACCAGAATCAGCGCCAGCACGCCGTAAGCGGCCCACGCCCAGGCCGCGGAAACCTGCAGGCTATGCAGCCCGACGGCCAGCATGCCGCTAATAAAAATCCCGGTGCCGGGGCCAGCAAAAACGGCGGCGCTGAGGCCCGGACGCTGGTAGCGGTGCAGCTGCTCGTTGCTCCAGGCGGCGATCAGCACCATCCCCCAGCCGCTGGCCCAGCCGATCAGGAAGCGCACCACGCCGTGCAGCCACGGCCCGGAGACGCAGGCCGACAGCAGCGTCAGCAGCACGGCGCCCCAGATGCCGGCCTGTAAGCGCCACTCTACCCGGCGCGTAGCGCGCATGGCGTCAAACGAGCCGCACAAATATCCCAGATAGTTTAAGGCCGCCACCACCGCCGCGCTGGTCAGCGACAGCTGATGTTCGGCTATCATTAATGGCACCTGCGGCGTAAAGGCAAAACGCCCAATCCCCATTGCTACTACCAACGCCAGAAAGGCGCTAAACGCGACGCGCACAGCCATTTTTACCTCAGATTCTGTTTTTCAGTTGCCACCAGCATGGGGGATGAGTAAACTCACGAAAAGTGAATAATAGTAATCAAGTTACTTACAATAAGAGAATACATGGATCTGACCCAGCTAAAAATGTTCTGTGCCGTGGCCGAAAGCGGATCGGTGGTGCGCGCGGCGGAGCAGCTTCATCGCGTCCCGTCCAACCTCACCACTCGCCTGCGCCAGCTGGAAGAAGAGCTGGGCACCGATCTGTTTATCCGCGAAAAACAGCGCCTGCGCCTGTCGCCGATGGGGCATAATTTTCTCTGCTATGCCCAGCGCATTCTGGCGCTGAGCGAGGAAGCGCTCAATATGGCGAAAGGCGGCGAACCCGCGGGTAATTTCGCGCTCGGTTCGATGGAAAGCACCGCCGCCACTCGCCTGCCCACCCTGTTGGCCGAGTTTCATCAGCGCTATCCGGCCGTATCGCTGGCGCTGAGTACCGGCACTTCCGGCGATATTATTGAGCGCGTGCGCGCCGGTACGCTGGCCGCCGCGCTCGTCGACGGTCCAATCAACGTTGATGAGCTGAACAGCTGTAAAGCGTTTCCTGAGCAGATGGTGTTGATCTCAAGCACCGAGCATGCCCTGATAACCCAGCCGGCTGACGCCGCAGGCTGTACATTGTTTGGCTTTCGTCCCAGCTGCTCCTATCGCGTGCGCTTTGAGAACTGGTTCCGCGCCGCCGGGGTACAGCCCGGCAACGTGATGGAGATCCAGTCCTATCACGCCATGCTGGCCTGCGTGGCCAGCGGTGGCGGCCTGGCACTGTTACCCGCCGCCGTGCTGGAGCAGATGCCCGGTCGCGAGCGCGTGCGCCAGCACCCCATCCCCGCTGAATTACGTGATACCGACACCTGGCTGGTGTGGCGTCGCGATGCTTTCACTCCCAACGTGGAAGCGCTGAAGTACCTGATTATTGAACAATTTGACGAGAAGTCCAGCGATTAGCAGCGCTTTTCCTCAACCCTGGTTACGCTTAACTCTCTCCACGACTGACAGGAAAAAAATATATGCAGATGATTAAAACACGCGCCGCCGTAGCATGGGCCGCCGGTGAGCCGCTGAAGATTGAAGAAGTGGATCTGATGCCGCCGCAAAAAGGCGAAGTGCTGGTGCGCATCGTCGCCACCGGCGTATGCCACACCGATGCCTACACCCTTTCCGGCAAAGATCCGGAAGGCGTGTTCCCGGCTATCCTCGGCCATGAAGGCGGCGGCGTGGTGGAAGCCATCGGTGAAGGCGTGACCAGCGTCGCGATTGGCGACCACGTTATCCCGCTTTACACTCCCGAATGCGGCAAGTGTAAATTCTGCCTGTCCGGTAAAACTAACCTGTGCCAGGCCATCCGCACCACCCAGGGCAAGGGCCTGATGCCGGACGGCACCACCCGCTTCTTTAAAGACGGCCAGCCGATCTTCCACTATATGGGTACCTCTACCTTCTCTGAGTACACCGTGGTGCCAGAAATCTCGCTGGCGGTGGTCAGTAAAGAAGCGCCGCTGGAAGAAGTCTGCCTGCTGGGCTGTGGCGTGACCACCGGCATGGGCGCGGTGATGAACACCGCGAAAGTGAAGGAAGGCGATACCGTGGCGATCTTCGGCCTTGGCGGCATCGGTCTGTCGGCGATTATCGGCGCTAAAATGGCCAAGGCTGGGCGCATTATTGGCATCGATATCAACACCAGCAAATACGACCTGGCGCGCAAGCTCGGTGCCACTGACCTGATCAACCCGAAAGATTTCGATAAGCCGATTCAGGACGTGATTGTCGAAATGACCGACGGCGGCGTCGACTTCTCCTTTGAATGTATCGGCAACGTCAACGTGATGCGTTCCGCACTGGAGTGCTGCCACAAGGGCTGGGGCGAGTCAGTGATTATCGGCGTGGCCGGTGCAGGCGAAGAGATCGCTACCCGTCCATTCCAGCTGGTGACCGGACGCGTATGGCGCGGTTCCGCCTTTGGTGGCGTGAAGGGCCGTTCGCAGCTGCCGGGCATTGTTGAGCGTTACATGAACGGTGAGTTCCAGCTTAACGACTTTATTACCCACACCATGCCGCTGGAAGAGATTAACGAAGCGTTTGACCTGATGCACGAAGGCAAATCCATTCGCTCTGTGATTCATTTCAACAAAAAATAAGCGAGGAAAGGATGCCATCCACACTGGAGCTTTTAGAAGAACATCGCCTGTTTGGCGGCTGGCAGCAGCGCTATCGCCACCCGTCAACCAGCCTCAACTGCGCGATGACCTTTAGCGTATTCCTGCCTGGCCCAAAAGGCAGTACCCCGCCGCCGGTGGTGTACTTCCTCGCGGGGCTGACCTGCAGCGATGAGAACTTCAGCGTTAAGTCCGGCGCGCAGCGCGTAGCCGCCGAACTGGGGCTGGTGCTGGTGATGCCGGATACCAGCCCGCGCGGCGAAAGCGTTGCCAATGACGAGGGCTATGACCTCGGCCAGGGCGCCGGGTTCTACCTCAATGCCACCGAGGCACCGTGGGCCAGTCATTTTCGCATGTATGACTACATCAACGATGAGCTACCGGCGCTGATTTCCGGTAATTTCAACGTCAGCGATCGTCAGGCGATAATGGGGCACTCGATGGGCGGCCACGGCGCGCTGATGATTGCGCTGCGTAATCCGGGGAAATTCAGTTCGGTGTCGGCATTTGCCCCTATCGTCAATCCGCTGGAAGTGCCGTGGGGGCAAAAAGCCTTCCGCGCTTATCTGGGTGATGATGAGACGACGTGGCGTCAATACGACAGCTGCTGGCTGATGCGTAACGGCGGTGCGGTGCTGCCGATGCTGATCGACCAGGGGGACAGCGATCAGTTCCTCGCCGATCAGCTGCGGCCGCAGCGGCTGGAAGAGATTGCGCTGGAGGTGAAGTATCCGTTAACGGTGCGTGAGCAGCCGGGATACGACCACAGCTACTTCTTTATCGCCAGTTTTGTTGAGGATCACCTGCGCTTCCATGCGCAGCATCTGCTGGCATAAAAATCGGGCCGACCGAAACAGAGGGTCGGCCCCTACATGATTGCGCCCAGAGGCCGACCTTTTTTTCCGGTCGGCCCATAATCAAAACGCCGGTGATTCAACTAATCCATCAATTAATACCTGCGGGGTGCCCTGCGAACAGCGCTCAATGCGCCCTTTCACGCCGTACACCCGTGCCAGGCTCTGCGGCGTGATCACCTCTTCTGGCAATCCATCCGCTATCAGCTCGCCGTTCTGCAACATCAGCACATGCTCACCGTGGCGCAGCGCGATATTGATATCGTGTACCACTACCACCGTGACGATATTGCGCAGCCGCGTTTCGCGCCGCACCAGATCCATCACGTGGAACTGGTAGTTCAGATCCAGCGCGCTAAGCGGTTCATCCAGCAGCAGCAGCTCCGGGCGGCGGATCAATGACTGCGCCAGGCCCACCAGCTGCTTCTGCCCGCCGGAAAGCTGGTCGAGATAGCTCAGCGCCAGATGAGCGATCCCCAACTGCTCCAGCAGCGCCATCACTTCCGCTTCGCTGGCAGCACTGCTCCGCCCGCCGCTGGCGCGCTGCGCCACGATAATCGACTCCAGCACGTGCAGATGCACCCCGGCGGGCAGCGACTGCGGCAGATAGACCACGCGGCTGGCGCGGCGGGCAAACGGCAGCGCCATCAGCTCTTCACCATTTAGCCACAGCTCACCGGAGGCGCGGTTAAGCCCCGCCAGCGAGCGCAGCAGCGTCGATTTACCGCAGCCATTCGGCCCCAGCAGTACGGTGATTTTGCCGCGTGGCAGCAGGGGCACATTGAGGTCGCTGATAATCTGGCGCTTCGGATAACCGGCGTTAAAGCCGCTGATTTTTAACCCCTGCATCAGACACTCCCTCGGTGGCGCAGAATAATACTCAGGAAGAACGGCACACCCACCAGCGAGGTCACAATGCCCACTGGAATGATCACACCGGGGATCAAATTCTTCGACACCACCGAGGCCATCGACAGCACCAGCGCCCCGGTCAGCGCACTGGCAGGCAGATATAAGCGGTGATCTTCGCCAAACAGCATTCGAGCGATATGCGGTGCCACCAGGCCGATAAAGCCAATGGGCCCGACGAACGCCACCGCCAGCGCGGAGATAATGCTGATGCGCAGCAGCGTCGCGAGGCGCAGGCGGCGCACGTCGATGCCAAAACTGACGGCGCGATCTTCGCCAAGGCGCAGCGCGGTGAGTTTCCAGCTGCTCAGCAGCGAAAACGGCACCAGCACCAGCAGCGCGATGCACAGCACGCCCAGTTTATCCCACGACGCGCGCGCCAGGCTGCCCATGGTCCAGAATACCAGCCCCTGCAGGGTGTCTTCGCTGGCGATAAACTGCATCATCGACACCAGCGCGTTGAAGGTGAACACCAGCGCAATGCCAAACAGCACCACGCCGGAGGTTGCCACCTGCGTCCAGCGCGTTACCGCATCCAGCATCAGCGCGGCAAACAGCGCAAAGACAAACGCATTGGCGGAGATAAACCACTGATCGGGAATGCCCGGAATACCGATGCCCAGCACAATCGCCAGCGCGGCGCCAAACGCGGCGGCGGAGGAGACGCCAAGGGTAAACGGACTGGCCAGCGGGTTATTCAGGATGGTTTGCATCTCAGCCCCGGCGAGGCCCAGCCCCAGCCCAACCACCACCGCCATCAGCGCATAGGGCAGGCGAATATCCCAAACGATCACCCGGGTGCCGGCATCAACCGTTTCCGGCGACAGCAGCGTTTGCCACAGCGTGGAGAGCGACAGGCCCGAAGGGCCAAGGGTAAAGTCCAGCACCAGCGAGGCGACAATCGCCAGCAGCAGAATCGCCATCATCAGCAGGCGGTGGCGCAGCAGCTGATGGTAGCGCCCCATCACGCCTTCAGGAGGCTGCGCGGCAGAGGTTGCCAGCGGTTCGTGGGTTACACTCATTTGAATCCCTGTTTTTGTGTTCAGGTGCGATAAAATAGAGCAAATGATAATACGTATCAGTAATATTTGTAATCCCAGATTTCAGAATAAAAAAAGGCGCGGAGAGCCCGCGCCTGAGTTAACTTTCCGCCCGATTTATTTCTCGAATTTCGGGAATTCCATCTCGCTGTACTTCACGAAACGCGTTTTGCGCGTCAGCTTGAATCCGAACCAGATAATCAGGAACAGCGGGATACCGATGTAGGTTGCCGCCACGCCGCCCCAGTCGATGGTGTCGGACAGGAATGCCTGGTAGTTCTGGCCGAGGGTAATAATCAGGCACAGCACGAAGGCGAAGATCGGCCCCAGCGGGAAGAAGCCGGAGCGGTAAGGCAGATCGGCCAGATCGTGCCCCTGCGCCACATAACCGCGGCGGAAGCGGTAGTGGCTGATAGCAATCCCGAGCCAAGCGATAAAGCCGGTCATGCCCGAGGTATTCAGCAGCCACAGGTAGACGGTCTGATTACCAAACATGGAGGTCAGGAAGCACAGGCCCGCGACCACGGTGGTGGCATACAGCGCATTACGCGGCACGCCGCCTTTCGACAGCCTGGCGAAAATGCGCGGCGCTTTGCCTTCAGACGCCAGGGTGTAGAGCATACGCGTGGAGGCGTACATGCCGGAGTTACCCGCCGACAGTACCGCCGTCAGGATCACCGCATTCATCACCGCCGCAGCCGACAGCAGGCCAGCGTGCTGGAACACCAGGGTGAACGGGCTGACGCTGATGTCTTTCACATCGTTGCGCAGCAGGCTCGGGTCGGTGTACGGGATGATCAGGCTGATCACCAGAATGGCCAACACGTAGAATAGCAGGATACGCCAGAACACCTGGCGCACCGCGCGCGGAATGTTCTTCGCCGGATCTTCCGATTCCCCGGCGGCGATGCCGATAAGCTCGGTGCCCTGGAAGGAGAAGCCGACAATCATCGCCACGCCGATCATGGCGGCAAACCCACCGGAGAATGGCGCATCGCCAATCTGCCAGTTGTGCCAGCCCGCGCTCTCACCGCCGCGCAGAATGCCGACGATCATCGCCACACCGACAATAATAAAGATGATCACGGTGGCGACCTTGATCAGCGAGAACCAGTATTCCGCTTCGCCGAAGCCTTTCACCGAGATGTAGTTAAGCAGGAAGATCAGGCAGAGGAACAGCGCGCTCCAGATCCAGCCTGGGGTATCCGGGAACCACCAGGTCATCACCAGCTGTGAGGCGACGAGGTCAACGGCGATGGTCACCGCCCAGTTGTACCAGTAGTTCCAGCCCAGCGCGAAGCCGAAGCCCTCTTCGACGTATTTTGCGCCGTAGGTAGAAAATGAGCCTGAGACCGGCATAAACGCCGCCAGCTCACCGAGGCTGGTCATCAGGAAGTAAACCATCAGGCCGATCAGCGCGTATGAGAGTAGCGCCCCGCCCGGGCCAGCCTGCGAAATGGTCGCGCCAGAGGCGACAAACAGACCGGTACCAATTGAACCGCCAATGGCGATCATCGTTAAATGACGAGCTTTAAGCTCACGCCTTAACCCAGGCGGTTGTGTTGTTTTTGTGTCATGATCCATGTTTTAACGCTGCGCCTTGCAAAAAATGAGGCGCGATTATAGCAACATGGGCATCCCGGTATAGCGATAACGCCACGTTATAAGTTAGCTTCATGATCGGCGGCGGATTATTAGCGCGGGTACGTCAGGTGTAAACCCTCAGCACGGGGCGAGCGGAAAAATGGTCGCCCCCTGCGGGGGATCGTCGGCCCGGTTACTCGGTGCAGTAACTCAGGAAACGGCTCAGCGCTTTCGAAATATGCTTCTGGCGGTGGTGAATGCGGTACAGCGTGCGCTTGAGCGCGGGCAGCGGTATCGACACTTCCACCAGCGTTCCCATCTCCAGCTGCTCGGCAATCACCCGCCGCGACAGGCAGCTGATCCCCATGCCGTGGCGCACCGCATTTTTAATCGCCTCCGAATTGCCCAGCTCCAGCGCCAGCTCAAACTGCGGCAGGTGCGACAGCAGCAGATAATCGACAATCTCACGCGTGCCGGAACCGTGCTCACGCAGGATCCATGGCGCAGCCGCCAGGCTTTTCAGTGAGACCGGCTGGCTGAGGATCGCGGCACCCGGTGCGGCAAACACCACCAGCTCATCCTCCAGCCACGGCTCGGTGATGAGCTCGGCCATATGACACGGCCCCTCAATTAAGCCGATATCGACGCGAAAATCCGCCACGGCGGTGATCACATCCTGACTGTTGCCGACGCTCATCTCCAGCGGCAGCGCCGGGAAATCGCGGCGGTAGTTAGCGATCATCCCCGGCAGTAGATAGTTGCCAATGGTGCTACTGGCCGACACGCGCAGCGCGCCGTTATCTTCGCGGAACAGCTGCTCGATCTCCAGCGCCTGCTCCAGCAATCCGACCGCGCGCGGATACAGCAGGCGGCCATGCTCGTTAATGACCAGCCGTTTACCGACGCGGTCAAACAGCTGCACGCTGAGCTGCCCCTCCAGATCGGCGAGGGCGGCGCTGACGGCCGACTGCGATAGCGCCAGCACCTGAGATGCCTGGGTGGTCGATCCGCTTTTCAGCACCTCGGTAAAAACTTCCAGCTGGCGCAGCGTGATATGCATAGTCGTTCCTTACGGTTATTGCGGCGCATCGGGCCTCGATCAGACGATAACGCGTTAACACTTATAGTGGTTAATTATAAATATATAATCAATTTCTCTTTTATACCAGCCCCCCTCATTATGTGGATATTGCATAAGGAGAAGAGATCATGGCTGAACTGAATATTACTCATCATCATCCGCGTCCAACGCGTTTTGCTCCCGGCGTATTGCTGGCGCTGGTTATTGCCGCTGCGGCGATCTGGCTGGGCAACCAACCGCATATCGCCGCGCTGGGCCTGGGATCGTTAACGCTGGCGATTATCGGCGGGATCGTGGTCGGTAATAGCGTCTATCCGCGCATTGCCGTGCGCTGTGACAGCGGCGTCGTGCTGGCCAAACAGCGCCTGCTGCGCGCCGGTATCGTGCTGTATGGTTTTCGCTTAACTCTGCAACAGCTTACCGATGTCGGCATTAGCGGTGTGATTATCGATGCGCTGACGCTCAGCTCCACCTTCGTGCTTGCCTGCTGGCTGGGGCAGCGCGTGCTGGGGATGGACCGTGATACCAGCTGGCTGATCGGCGCGGGTAGCAGCATCTGCGGCGCCGCGGCGGTACTGGCGACCGAACCGGTGGTGAAAGCGGACCCGGCCAAAGTCGCGGTCGCCATTGCGACGGTAGTGATTTTCGGCACGCTGGCAATCTTTATCTATCCGCTGATGTGGCCGCTGGTGAGCCACTGGCTGCCGCAGATCAGCGCCAGTGAATTCGGCGTCTATACCGGTTCCACCATGCATGAAGTGGCGCAGGTAGTGGCCGCCGGTCACGCGATTGGCCCAGATGCAGAGAACTCAGCGGTCATCGCCAAACTGCTACGCGTGATGATGCTTGCGCCGTTCCTGGTGCTGCTGGCAGCGCGGGTGCGCCGCAGTGACAGCAGCAAAAGCAGCGGGCCGATTACCTTCCCGTGGTTCGCGCTGATGTTCATTGTGGTCACGCTGTTTAACTCGCTGCATCTGCTGCCGCCGGTGGTAATTAGTTATATCAATCAGCTGGATAACATCTTACTGGCAACGGCGATGGCGGCGCTTGGCCTGACCACCCATGCTGGCTCACTGAAAAAGGCGGGCCTGAAACCGCTGCTGCTCGGACTGATGCTGTTTGTCTGGCTGATTGTCGGTGGCGGTGCGATCAATCTGGCGGTCGCGCATTTGATGGCATAATTCCTGCCGTTTTCCGGTTATGATGATGCGCCTGCATTGCGCAGAATCATTAACAGGAGAACGGCATGAAATATATCGGTGCCCACGTCAGCGCGGCTGGCGGTGTGGATCAGGCGGTACAACGCGCATATGAACTGGAAGCGACTGCTTTCGCGCTCTTTACCAAAAACCAGCGCCAGTGGCGCGCGTCTCCGCTGACTGATGAAGTGATTTCCGCCTTTCGCCTCGCCTGTGAAAAGTATCACTACACGCCCGGGCAGATCCTGCCGCACGACAGCTACCTGATTAACCTCGGCCACCCGGTGAGTGAAGCGCTGGAGAAGTCGCGCGAAGCTTTCCATGATGAAGTAACGCGCTGCATGCAGCTCGGCCTGACGCTGCTGAACTTCCATCCCGGCAGCCATCTGCATCAGATTAGCGAAGAGGATTGCCTGAAGCGTATCGCCGAGTCGATCAATATCGTGCTGGATAAAACCGAAGGGGTGACGGCGGTGATCGAAAACACCGCCGGTCAGGGCAGCAATCTTGGCTTCCGCTTTGAACATCTGGCCGCGATTATCGACGGCGTTGAGGATAAATCCCGCGTCGGCGTCTGCATTGATACCTGCCATGCATTTGCCGGGGGCTACGATCTGCGCACGGAAGATGAGTGCGTGAAAACCTTTGCCGAGTTTGAGCGTATCGTTGGCTTCCAGTATCTGCGCGGGATGCACCTCAATGATGCCAAGAGCGAGTTTAACAGCCGCGTCGACCGTCACCACAGTCTTGGCGAAGGCAACATTGGTAAAACGGTGTTTAGCTGGCTAATGAAGGATGCGCGTTTTGACGGGATCCCGATGATTCTGGAAACCGTTAACCCGGATATCTGGAAAGATGAGATTGCGTGGCTGAAGTCGGAACAGCGTTAAAAAAGTAGGGGTCAGGCATGCCTGACCCCTTTTGATAACCTGTTACCAGGGCGAGGCATGCCCCGCCCCTACGGTGATAAGATTACACTTTCAGTGCTTCTGCTTCCGGGCGCTTCAGCACCGCGTAAGCCAGGCCAGCAATGAGCGTACCGACGATAATCGCCCCCAGGTAGCCCAGCACCGGGGTGATAGCGCCAGGGATCAGCAGTACAAACAGACCGCCGTGTGGCGCCATCAGTTTGGCACCAATCGCCATCGACATCGCACCCGTTACCGCACCACCGATGATGCAGCAAGGCAGGACGCGCATCGGGTCACGCGCCGCAAACGGAATCGCACCTTCAGAAATAAAGCACAGTCCCAGTACCAGCGCCGCTTTGCCGCCTTCCTGCTGACCCTTGTTGAACTTCTTACGCGCAACCAGCGTCGCCAGGCCCATCGCCAGCGGTGGCACCATACCGGCGGCCATAATCGCTGCCATAGGAGCGTAGGTTTGTGAGCTTAACAGCCCAACGCCGAACGCGTAGGCCACTTTGTTCACCGGGCCGCCCATATCAGTACACATCATGCCGCCGAGAATCGCCCCCAGTACGACCGCGTTGGCGGTACCCAGGTTCGCCAGCCACGCGGTCAGACCGGACATAATGCCGGCAACCGGCGTGCCCACGACGTAGATCATCAGCAGACCGGTGATCAGGCTGGCAACCAGCGGAATGATCAGGATCGGCTTCAGCGCTTCCATACTGGTCGGCAGTTTCACCTTCGAGCTGAGGAACTTCGCGGCATAGCCGGCAATGAAACCGGCGATAATCCCGCCAAGGAAGCCGGCGTTAATGCTGGTGGCGATCATCCCGCCAATCAGCCCCGGGGTCAGACCCGGACGGTCGGCAATCGAGAAGGCAATAAAACCTGCCAGCACCGGCACCATCAGGGCGAAGGCACTGCCACCCCCAATCTGCATCAGCGCCGCAGCCAGCGTACCCTGCTCTTTAAACGCGGTGATACCAAAGGCAAACGACAGCGCGATGCTCAGACCCCCTGCGACCACCATCGGCAGCATGTAAGAGACGCCGGTCAGCAGATGACGATAAGCCCCCGCTTTCTCTTTCTTATCTTCGGTAGCGGAAGAGTGGCCGCCCTGCGGCTGATATGGCTTGGCTTCCGCCACGGCCTTATCCAGTTCCTGCGCGGTTTTCTTCAGCGCAAGTCCGGTAGAGGTGCGGTACATCGGCTTGCCGGCAAACTTCGCCAGATCCACTTCAATATCCGCCGCGACGATCACCAGGTCGGCCTCTGCCACTTCTTCCGCAGTGATTGCGTTACCCGCGCCCACTGAACCACGGGTTTCCACCTTCACCCACCAGCCGCGCTTTTTCGCTTCGGTGTCGATGGCTTCCGCCGCCATAAAGGTGTGCGCCACGCCGGTCGGGCAAGCAGTGACGGCCACGATACGTTTTGGCCCTTTGCTGGCGGCCGCAGCCGGTGCCGGTGCCGCGCTCACCGCTGGCGCAGTGTACGGCTGGGCGTCAGTCTGCGCTTTCGCCAGCACTTGTGCAGGTTCGCGCATCAGCTGCTCGATATCCGCCAGATAGATGGCTTTACCGTTCAGCGTGCTGTCCGCTGGAATATTTTTACCTGCAACAATGACCTGGTCCGCCTCTGCCGGATTATCCGTCAGCGTCAGACCGGCTTTTGCAGCAGCCGCAGTAGTGATATTTTTTGCCAGATAGCCCGTTGCCAGTCCCAGCGAAGAATCGATTATCAGCAGCGTTTTCATTTAGCTTCTCCTGCTGTTAGTTATAGGGTTGTAGGTCGACACGCGCCATCATCGCGGCCAACTGGGTACGATCGGTAACGCCCACGTTGCTCTGGCTGACGGCCATCGCCGCCACTGCCGTTGCAAGACGCAGTGTGTGCTCGCTGGATTCGCGCATCAGCAGGCCGTAGATCAGCCCGCCAACCATCGAATCACCGGCACCCACGGTGCTTACAACTTCACAGGCAGGTGGTTTTGCAATCCATTCGCCTGAAGCATTCACCCACAGCGCCCCTTCGGCACCGAGAGAGATCACCACGTGTGCGATACCCTGCTCACGCAGCGCATGTGCTGCTTCAATCACATCTTGTAATGTCGGGAGTTTACGCCCCGCCCAGATTTCCAGCTCGCGGCGGTTAGGCTTGACCAGCCACGGCGCGGCTTTCAGGCCAGCGACCAGCGCCTCACGGCTGCTGTCAAAAATAATGCACGGGCAGTGGGTACGCAACTGCGTCATCCATTCGGTGAACGCATCCGGATCGACGCCTGCTGGCAGACTGCCGCTGACGCAGACCATGTCGAACTGACCCAGCCAGGTCAGCGAGTCGGCGGTGAAGCGCTCCCAGTCCTGAGCGGTGACTTCAAAACCTGAGAAGTTCAGGTCGGTCACGTCGCCGTCTTTTTCAGTCAGCTTCACGTTGATACGCGTGCGCCCTTCCACCACCTGGAAGCGGTTGGCGATGCCAAGGTCGCTAAACAGGTGCTGGAAGCCGTCCTGATTCTCTTTGCCGAGGAAGCCGCCAACGGTGACGTCGATGCCGAGATCCTTCAGCACTTTGGCCACGTTGATGCCCTTGCCCGCCGCGTGCAGCCCGGTGGTTTTTACCAGGTTGACTTCTCCGCGTTCAACTTCCGGCACGTACCCGACCAGGTCATAGGCCGGGTTGAGGGTAATGGTGGCTACGCGTCTGCTCATGCTGCCCCCTCACCCAGGCCGGAAGCGATGGCGGCGCCGATGGCATCCAGCGCGGCGCGGGCATCTTCACCGCTGGCGGTGAAGCGCAGACGGTGGCCTTTTTTCACGCCCAGCGCGACCACTTTCATCAGGCTGCGGCCGTTAGCGGGCTTGCCGCTGCCGTCGAGGTTAGTCACGGTGACATCACAGTTGAACTGCTTGATCACACTGACCAGGGCGGTGCCCGGACGGGCATGCAGGCCATGTTCATTACGAATGCTGAACTCTTCGGTCAGCACGTCTGCCTGTTCGGACACTTCGCTGGTTAACAGCGCGAGGATCCCGGCGGCATCGGCGCTCAGCAGGCGATCGGCTTTCTGCTGGATCAGCAGATCGCTTAAATAGTTGAGCACGGTTAACGGCTGGTCATCGGCGACGGATACGGTAATCAGCAGCTGTGCAGTTTCACCATTAACATCAAACGGTGCGGCAGCGCGGCTGATTGCCACGGCGCTGGCGAGGTTACCGCTGGTGCTGTCGCTCAGCCAGATGCCCTGCCCGAGGTTCAGCGGCTTACCGGCAATCACGCAGGTCAGGAATGAGGCATCTACCGCGCCCGCCTGCTGTAAACGCCCGGCGTTCAGCGCCTGCAGGGTCATCAGATCGCTGGCTGCAACGTCGGTGGCAATCAGCGAGGTATCAAATTTGAATTCGGCGGCCAGCTTCTCACCCATCAGGATGCTGCGCAGAGTCTCGGCAGAGTCGGCCGTTTTCAGCTGTTCCGTTACGCTGTCATCGCTCAGTACGTGCGTCAGCTGGCGCAGCAGTGCCAGATGCTCGTCAGACTTCGCCGCAATGCCGATCACCACATAGGCGGTCTGATCGTCACCCCAGGCGATGCCCTGCGGGAACTGGAATACCTGCACGCCGGTTTTCAGCACCAGGTCGCGGGTATCGGTGGTACCGTGCGGAATAGCGATGCCGTTACCCAGATAGGTAGAGGTCTGCTGTTCACGCGCCAGCATGCCGTTTACGTAGCCTTCGCCCACGTTACCTGCTGCGGTCAGCGCGGCAGCAACCTGACGAATGGCATCCTGTTTGTCGCCGGCCTGGGCACCAGGCTTAATGGCGTTGAGTTCTAACTGGAACATGGTTCTCCTCGCTGCTGAATTTGAATCGTTTCAGCTAATTTGAGAAAAAAAGCGCTATCACCTTGATAACAACCTGAAGCGACAACGCTGAAACGTTTCAATGAGTTTGGTCCCGTTAGCGGATCCGTTGCAAGTTTTACTGTGAACGGCGTAGCAGATTTTTGATGTCCCGCACATTTCATCAAGGTTTTTCGGAAAAAGAGCCCCTTAACTCAAATAGCTGAAGGCCTGCTGAAGCCAGACGGCACAGGGCTTTATTGTGCAAAAAGTGCGTTAATTCCACACACTTGCGCGAAGAATGGCAAAAGCATTCCCGCCCGCTGGATAACGGCGTAAAATCTCGCCGTTTTTCCTTACCAGGCCCGATTACCCCATGCAAATACCCGCTGCCCCCTCCAGAACCTTGCCCGGCAACCGCTCGCTGGCCTTCCTCGTGGTGGCTTTTATCTCTGGCCTCGCCGGGGCGCTACAGACCCCGACTCTCAGCCTGTTTCTCACCAGCGAAGTGCAGGTGCGGCCTTTTATGGTCGGGCTGTTTTTCACCTTTAATGCGGTCATTGGCATTCTGGTCAGCCAGCTGCTGGCGCGCTACTCGGACCGCAAAGGCGACCGTAAAACGCTGATCCTTTACTGCTGCCTGCTCGGTGCGCTGGCTTCTCTGCTGTTCGCCTGGAACCGCAGCTACTTCGTGCTGCTGCTGGTTGGCGTGCTGCTTTCCAGCTTTGGCAGCAGCGCAACGTCGCAAATGTTTGCGCTGGCGCGTGAGCACGCCGATAAAACCGGGCGCGAGAGCGTGATGTTCAGCTCGGTGATGCGCGCACAGATTTCTCTGGCGTGGATGATTGGCCCGCCCTTAGCCTTTGCGCTGGCGCTCGGCTACGGTTTCCGCACCATGTATCTCACCGCCGCCATTGCCTTTGTGCTGTGCGCGGTGATTGTGCGCTACCTGCTGCCGTCAATGCGCAAAAAGACGTTGGTCACCGCTATGCCTGTTCAGGCGCCGCGCCAGCACCGCCGCGCTACGCTGACGCTGTTTATCGCCTGCACGCTGATGTGGTCCTGCAACGGGCTGTATCTGATTACCATGCCGCTATACGTAGTCAATGAACTGCATCTGCCGGAGAAGCTGGCGGGGATCATGATGGGGCTGGCGGCCGGGCTGGAGATCCCGATCATGCTGCTGGCGGGCTATTACGCCAGGCGCTTTGGCAAACGCCTGTTAATGCGCATCGCCGCCGTTGCCGGCCTGCTGTTTTACGCCGGCACGCTGCTGTTTGATGGTGAGATGCAGATGCTGGTATTGCAGGGGCTGAACGCGGTGTTTATCGGTATCCTCGCGGGTATTGGCATGATCTACTTCCAGGATATGATGCCCGGCCAGGCCGGAGCGGCAACTACGCTGTTCACCAACTCAACGCGGATGGGCTGGATTGTTGGCGGCGCGCTGGCGGGTGCCGTGGCGCAGTTCTGGAGCTATCATGGCGTATTGTGGTTTGCGGTGGTGATGATGGCGGCAGCAATCGCCTGCCTGTTACGCGTGCCGGAACCAAAAGTGCAGAGTTGTGAAGTGGCACAAGGGTAATTCAGGGCGCGGTTTGCGCCTCCAGATCCAGCAGAAACACCATCGCCTGCTGGCGGCTACTGCCGCACATCGTCAATTCCGGCTGCAGCCCGGCACAGACTTTCGGCCGCAGCGGGGAGCCGAATATTTTGCAGCGCGACTGGCTGTCGAGCTGTACGCAGGGCGTGTTCGCCGGTTTGCCGTTGGGCATGCCGGGAATAGGCGATGAAATTGACGGTGCTGTACAGCAGGCACCACATCCGGCACGACATTCCATCACTGACCCCCTGTAATAAGATCGCGACAATAGCAGCTCGCCCCGCTGAATACTATTCTTTAACGACGGCCCCAAGGGTCGACCGAAAAAGAAGGTCGACCTTTGGGGTATGCCCGAAAATGACGTCCATCGCTAAACGTCCTTTAACCGGTCTGAGCTTAGCCTGAGCACGCCGGAACGGCAAAAGACGCTCCCTGCGGGCCTCGGCACGCGGCATCCCTGCCGCGTGACGTCCGGCTTACCTCAGGCCGAGCTCATCCCCCACTATCATCGTGCTCGCTGTGGGTTTTAAACCGCGACGCTGAAGCTTTGGGTGCAAGGAGTGAGGGCTGATTGCAGCAGGCCCACGGCCAGGGATGGCCGTGAGCCAGGCTACAGGGATGTATTCATGCCGGTGCGGAAAGCAGCCCTCCCTCCTGAAACCGGGCATCTGTCATCCCGCGATAATATTCAGATCAGTTTTTGTGGGAACACCTCACAGGTTGCCCCCTACGATTCCCTGAGATTTTGATGATCTTCCGGACAGATATTTTCACTGCGCCATCTTGCCTGGCGGCAGCGGCGCGAGTAACGTGTCGCGATAATTTATCCTCTTCACGACGAGACCTGTTTTATGCCAAGAGCGAACGAAGTTAAAAAGGGCATGGCGATCAATTACAACGGCAAGCTGCTGTTAGTCAAAGATATTGATGTACAAAGTCCCAGCGCCCGTGGCGCGTCTACCCTGTATAAGATGCGCTTTACCGATGTGCGTACCGGCCTGAAAGTCGAGGAGCGCTTCAAAGGCGATGACCTTCTCGACACCATCCAGCTAAGCCGCCGTCAGGTCACCTTCTCCTATATTGACGGTGACGAGTACGTGTTTATGGATGACGAAGACTACACCCCTTACAACTTTAAGCAGGAGCAGATTGAAGATGAGCTGCTGTTCCTGCCGGAAGGCGGCATTCCGGGTATTCAGGTGCTGACCATGGACGGCCAGATTCTGGCGCTGGAGCTGCCGCAAACGGTGGACATGGAAATCGTTGAAACCACGCCTGGCATTAAAGGCGCTTCCGCCAGCGCCCGCACCAAACCGGCCAAAATGAGTACCGGCCTGGTGGTGCAGGTGCCGGAATACCTGAGCAACGGCGACAAAATCCGCATTCACATCCCGGAACGCCGTTACATGAGCCGCGCTGACTAGCCTTCGCCTGCGACCATAAAAAAAGGCGCGGTCTGATGACGGCGCCGTTGATGTTATGTTATAACAACTTGATTATGATTACTGATACTCTACCGTGACAATCCCCACTCTTCGCTGCGCATCAATCCAGTGGATTTTGCTGCTGCCGATATTGTAGGGCAACTGCTGTGCGGTCG
Source organism: Erwinia aphidicola (assembly GCF_024169515.1). Taxonomy (NCBI): domain Bacteria; kingdom Pseudomonadati; phylum Pseudomonadota; class Gammaproteobacteria; order Enterobacterales; family Erwiniaceae; genus Erwinia; species Erwinia aphidicola. The sequence goes on from NZ_JAMKCQ010000001.1 coordinate 81,957, forward strand.
TGCTGTTCAGTGCCAGCGTGCTGACTTTTGTCTTGCCGTTGCGCTGACAGGAGACATTAACCTGGGTTTTATTCACATCGGAATCGCAGAGAGACTCAACGATACTGCCTTGAAAATTAATAACACCCGAACCGCTCGTTGATTGACTATTCCCTGCCATAACACTGCTCGTCCATGAGGCGAATAGCACCACGGCCGCAGCCGAAAAAATGCTTTTCATGCTCACCTCATCGTTTATTGTGTTCCTTATTAGGATAGCCAATTACAATTAGTTACATGATGAAAACAAATCACGGTAAAGAACGATAAATATCATTAAAGTTTCTTCAAGGAGTGCCGATGACCCGCGTAAATCTGATTACTGGCTTTCTCGGAAGCGGAAAAACCACCACCCTGCGCCATCTGCTGGCCAGCAAACCTGCTGGTGAAAACTGGGCGGTGCTGGTAAATGAGTTCGGCGAAATCGGTATCGATGGTGCCCTGCTGGCGGAGAGCGGCGCGGTTCTGAAGGAAATACCCGGCGGATGCATGTGCTGCGTCAACGGCCTGCCAATGCAGGTCGGGCTAAATATGCTGCTCAAGCAGACCCGGCCCGACCGCCTGCTGATTGAACCCACCGGCCTTGGCCACCCTAAACAGATCCTGGATATGTTATCGGCGGCGGTATATCAGCCGTGGATCGATCTGCGCGCCACGCTTTGCCTGCTTGATCCGCGCCAGCTGGCGGATAATCGCGTAGTAGAAAATGAAAACTTCCGCGATCAGCTGGCCGCCGCCGATATCATTATTGCCAATAAGCAGGATCGCTGGGACGAGGTCACGCAAACGGCGCTCAGCCAGTGGCAGCAGGATTTCGGCCATGCGCGGCCGCTGGTGCGCACCTCTCAAGGCACCATCGACGCCGCCCTGCTCGATCGGCCGCGCAGCAATCAGCAGGCCTTGCCCTCCCCTTTGCACCATTCTCACGGCGCCCCCTCACCGCTGGCCTCGCTGCGGCTGAATGAAAATTCCCGCTGGCGCCGCGCGCTGAATCAGGGCCAGGGCTATTATGCGGCGGGCTGGATTTTCGACAGTGACACCGTATTCGACACCATCGGCCTGCTTGAATGGGCGCGGCTGGCCCCCGTTTCGCGCGTAAAGGGCGTGCTGCGGATCGCCGAGGGCCAGGTGAGCATTAACCGCCAGGGCGCCGACTTCCATATCGAAACCCGCCAGTTGCCGCCGCCGGACAGCCGGATTGAGCTTATTCACCAGGAACAGTCCGACTGGAATATTTTACAAAGTGCTTTGTTGAGCCTTCGTTTATAATGTCAGGCATACTCTACGCCGCGACATTTCTTAATAAATCCTTAATCACAATGACAACTAAACGCCTGCTAACCATACTGGCCCTAAACGCTGCGGGCTTTGCGCTGTTCTTCTCGTGGTATCTGCCGGAGAATCATGGCCAGTGGTTTATCCTCGACAAGACGATTTTCTACTGGTTTAACCAGCATCTGGTGACTAACCAGGCCCTGCTGTGGCTGGTAGCCATCACCAACTTCCGCGCGTTTGACGGCGTGTCGCTGCTGGCGATGGGTGCGCTGTATCTGCACTTCTGGCGCCGTGAAACCCCACAGGGGCGCCGCCGGATGTTGGCAATTGGCATCACGATGCTGATTACCGCGGTCGGTCTGAACCAGTTAGGGCATTTGATCCCGGTCTCTCACGGCAGCCCGACGAAGTTCTTCCCGGACGTTAACCACGTGACCAGGCTGACCGGCATCCCGACTAAAGACTCCTCTGCGGACAGCTTCCCGGGCGATCACGGCATGATGCTGATGATATTCGCCTGCTTTATGCTGCGTTATTTCACCCGTCGCGCGTTTGCCGTCGCTGTGGTTATCGTGCTGGTATTTGCTCTGCCGCGCGTCATGATTGGCGCCCACTGGTTTACCGATATCGCCGTGGGCTCGTTATCGATAGTGCTGGTTGGTATGAGCTGGTGGCTGATCACTCCTGCGAGTGATTATCTGGTGAACTGGCTGGATCGAAACCTGCCGGGAAAATATAAGCCGCGGAAATAATTTATCGGCAGTAGCGAAACGGCGGGGAATATTTCCTCGCCTGCTGCTGCGATAATTGAAATTAATTAGTCTGCTAACGAAGCGTGATAAATAGAATTTGTTATGCTCTGGCCCGCACAAAATCCTCTGATTTTCCCATCCGTCCAGCCCGATAATTCTGATTTTAACTTGACTATGAGCGCGTTGTTGCAAAATTGCACTTAGGTGCACACGGTTGCGCTACAAATTGACGATAATGTAACCAATTCGTTGCGTAATGATTTCACATCACAAAAACCTATAAAAAACTGCTTAAAACCCCTCGCCATGCGGCTTGTAATCGGTTAACCTCACTTTCAATTAGACGATCTGGCTAAAGTATTTCGGTAAGTTACATTTTAAAGTGTGCTAAATCACACATTTTAACGTTTTCCGAATTGTCTTAGCTCACCGGACTAATTAATCTCGTTTCGCTCCGTCACTTTTCTAACGACTTGGTCGTTAAGGACTTCAAGGGATCACAAATATAATGGTCAAGTCTCAACCTATTCTGAGATATGTTTTGCGGGCGCTCCCCGCTGTCGCGTTAGCGGCGCTGTTGTCAGCATGTAGTTCGAACAGCGGACACAATGTACAAACTGATACTCATGCAGTTAAAAGCCAGAACGGTTTTTTACTTCAAGCGTCTCAGGATGAATTCGAACAGATGGTTCAGAATGTGGATATCAAATCCCGCCTGATGGACCAGTACGCGGACTGGAAGGGTGTGCGTTACCGCTTAGGCGGTACCAGCAAGCGCGGCGTTGATTGCTCCGCCTTTGTACAGAACACGTTCCGTGAGCAGTTTGGCCTGGATCTGCCCCGCTCGACCTATGAGCAGGAAGATACCGGTAAAAGTATTCAGCGCACGAAATTGCGCCCGGGTGATTTAGTTCTGTTCCGTGCAGGCTCTACGGGTCGTCATGTCGGTATTTATATCGGTAATGATAACTTCGTTCATGCCTCCACCAGCAGCGGTGTGATGATTTCTAACCTGAATGACTCATACTGGAAAAATCGCTACCGCGATGCACGTCGCGTACTGAGCCATACGCAAAGCTAACTTCCGATCTCCTGAAGTTCGCGAAACACGAGATATGAAAACGCTGCCCAGGCAGCGTTTTTTTTTGCCTGATTTTCAGCACCAATAGCGGCGCTGAAAAAGGATTGATACACATCAATAATCATAGAGACAGAACGGCCAGCGCCGTTATATTCTCATGGGCTTCATCAGAGAGCAGTATTTGACGACAACATAATAAGAACCGGCGAAAACGGGAGAAAACACCCAATGCCACTCACCACCACCGTCAGGCGGCATGTGACGCATCCGCGCAGGATAATCTGCCTGAGTGCGGCAATGGGGCTGCTCTTTTTTCTGTTATTTGTTGCTATCACGCTGATCCTGACCTGGAACCGGCGCTCCGAAGGCCATAACCGGCTTGCCGGATATACGCAGTCTTATGTCATCAACGTTTTCGATGAGCTGAAAACCACCCTGTTGCCCTTGCAGGGCGCGACGCAGGCTCCCTGTGAGCAGGTTCGCAGTGATTTAACCCAGCGCGCGGCCTTTGCGGCCAATATTCGCGCCATCCTGCTGGTGAAAGATCACAGCGCTTTTTGTTCATCCGCCACCGGCCCCATGGCGCTGGATATCGATGAAATCTCACCCGAAACCGACGCCAGCCGTGCCGTTGATATTCGCCTGATCCCCGGAACGCCAATGGTGCGCAACACACCCGCTATCGTGCTGTGGCTGAAGAATGCTTCCCAGCCCGGCAGTGGGATTTTTACCACGCTGAATATCAACCTGACCCCTTACCTGCTGCTCGCTTCGCGCCAGCAGGAGATCAGCGGTATGGCGATTGCCGCCGGGCAGAGGGCGCTGACCACCTGGAATGACAAAGTGGTCAACCGCAGTCAGCTGCCCGCCAGCCCGCTGCGTAAAATCGCCATTACGGGCTATCCACTCACGCTCTATCTGTATGGTGAAGTGCTGCCCGGGCGCGATGTTCATATTATTTTGCTGGCCGGGTTGCTGCTGGGCGTGCTGATTACCTGCGGCTGCTTCCTGCTGTTGACCCTGCGCCTGCGCCCCGGCAAGGAGATCCTGCTGGGGATTAAGCGCGGCGAGTTTCACGTTGAGTACCAGCCGGTCATTGATGCCAGCAGCGGCAAACCCTACGCGATCGAAGCACTGCTACGCTGGACGCATCCGACCGAGGGACGCATTCCACCGGACTCCTTTATCAGCTACGCCGAAGGGCAAAACCTGATCGTCCCACTGACCCGCCATCTGTTTCGCCTGGTGGCGCGCGATGCTCATCGCCTGCGTCACGCCGTGCCTAAGGGCACCAAAATGGGTGTTAATCTCTCCCCTGCTCATCTGGTTCATCCGACCTTCCGTCAGGACGTCAACGACTGGATCAGCGCGATGCCAGCAGACCACTTTGGCTATGTGTTTGAGATTACCGAACGCTCCATGGTGGCTGAGGCAAATGCCGACGAGGTGTTTGACTGGATCCGCGAGCGCGGGATCAAGATTGCCATTGATGATTTCGGCACCGGGCACAGCGCCCTGATCTATCTGGAAAAGTTCCAGTTTGACTACCTGAAGATTGACCGTGGCTTTGTGCAGAGCATTGGCATGGAGACGGTAAACTCACCGGTGCTGGACACCGTGCTGAGCCTGGCGAAAAAGCTGAATCTCAAGACCGTGGCCGAAGGGGTGGAAACCGGCGAACAGGCGCTGTGGTTAATTAACCGCGGCGTGACGCATATGCAGGGTTACCTGTTCAGTCGTCCACGCGGTGTGGCGCAGCTGATCGAATATTATCTGCAGCAGCAGGCACCGGCGAAAACTCTCAGACGTCGCGATTAGCCGGTACTGTCAAAACGGGTAAAAAGCCTTTAATATCATTGCTCCGCCCGGCTAATGGTGTCAGGCTTACGCAGATTACTGACCCCTCACAGGTGGGAGCCGATGAAACCATGATTGCGCGTATTGTTGCCCTGACTTTATTTGGCCTGACCGCCAGCGTTGCGCAGGCGGAAAAGATTAATGTGAGCTACAGCTTTGCTCAGCTGGGTACAGCGAAATACGCCAGCGGTTTCAACCACTTTGATTATGCCGACCCGGCCGCACCGAAAGGCGGCACTATTACCCTCTCCGCCATTGGCACCTACGACAACTTTAACCGTTACGCCATGCGCGGCAACCCGGCCGTAGGAACGGAGTCGCTGTACGACACGCTGTTTACCTCCTCGGATGATGAAACCGGCAGCCTTTACCCGCTGGTGGCCGAGTTCGCGCGCTACCCGGATGATTACCGCTGGGTTGAGGTCAGTATCAATCCGCGCGCACGTTTCCACGACGGTACGCCGATTACCGCTGAAGATGCGGCCTTCACCTTTAAACTGTTTATGACCCAGGGCGTGCCGCAGTATCGCGTGATCTATAAGGGCGTAACGGCAAAAGCCATTTCGCGCCTGACGGTACGTTTTGAGCTGCCAAAGTCGGACCGTGATCAGATGCTCTCTTTGCTGTCGTCGAAAGTTTTTCCGAAAAGCTTCTGGAAAGATCACAACCTCGCCGACCCGCTGCCGTCACCGCCACCGTCCAGCGGTCCGTACCGCATCACTGCCTATAAAGTGGGCCAGTCCGTCACTTATACGCGGGTGAAAAACTACTGGGCTGCAAACCTGCCGGTGAATAAAGGTCGCTACAATTTCGACACCATGCGTTATGACTACTATCTGGACGATAATGTCGCCTTTGAAGCGTTTAAGGCCGGGGCGTTTGATTTCCGCGCCGAAGGCTCGGCCAAGAAATGGGCTACGCAGTACAGCGGCAATAACTTTGCACGCGGCTATATCGTTAAGGATGAGGTACCTAATACCGTCAGCACTGATACCCAGTGGCTGGCGTTTAATATCCAGAAGCCGCAGTTTGCCGACCGCCGGGTGCGTGAAGCACTCTCCCTGCTGTTCAATTTTGAATGGATGAACAAAGCGCTGTTCTATAACGCCTACCGGCGCGTCGACAGCTATTTCCAGAACACCGAATATGCGGCGCGCAGCTACCCGGATGCCAAAGAGCTGGAAATTTTAGGGCCGTTAAAGGGCCAGTATCCGGCGGAGGTGATTGATAAGATCTATCAGCCGCCAAAGTCGGACGCTTCTGGCTACGATCGTGGCAAACTGATGCAGGCGCTGGATTTGCTGAAGCAGGCGGGCTGGGAGCTGAAAAATCAGCAGCTGGTGAATGTGAAAACCGGCCAGCCATTCCGCTTCGAACTGCTGCTGCGCAGCGGTGGCAACGACCAGTGGGTGCTGCCGTTCCAGCATAATCTGGCGCGTATTGGCATTACCATGAACGTGCGCCAGGTTGACAGCTCGCAGTATCTGGCGCGCCTGCGCAAGCGCGATTTCGATATGCTGCCTACGCGCTACCTGGCGTTTGCCACGCCGGATGCGCAGCTGCAGATTGTCTGGGCTTCGGCCTATATCGACTCGTCATGGAACACGCCGGGCGTGACCAGCCCGCTGGTGGATAATCTGATTGCGCAGATTGTGCAGCATCAGGGCGACAAAAATGCCCTGCTGCCGCTGGGCCGCGTGCTGGATCGCGTGCTGCTGTGGAACTATTACATGATCCCGATGTGGTATGCCGCCAACGATCGCTATGCGTACTGGAACAAGTTCTCGATGCCGACCACGCGCCCGACCTATGCGCAGGGCATCGACAACTGGTGGTACGATGTCAATAAAGCCGCACAGCTGCCGGCGCAACGTCGTTAAGGAGCCAGACTGTGGGTGCTTATTTAATTCGTCGCTTATTACTGATTATTCCCACGCTGTGGGCGATTATTACTATCAACTTCTTTATTGTGCAGATTGCCCCCGGCGGCCCGGTCGATCAGGCGATTGCCAATATTCAGTTCGGCCAGACCACCGGCATGCCTGGCGCCGCCGGAGAGGGCGCGGCGCACGGGCGCAGTTCGCTCAATGCCTCACCGGGCGACAATCAGTATCGCGGCTCGCGCGGGCTGGACCCGGAGGTAATCGCGGAGATCACCAAACGCTACGGCTTTGATAAGCCGCTGCACGAGCGCTACTTCACCATGCTATGGAACTACATTCGTTTCGACTTCGGTGACAGCCTGTTCCGCAGCAGCTCGGTGATCCAGCTGATTAAAGAGAGCCTGCCGGTTTCGGTGACGTTAGGGCTGTGGAGCACGCTGATCATCTACCTGGTGTCGATCCCGCTGGGGATCAAAAAGGCGGTGCGCAACGGCAGCGCGTTTGATATCTGGAGCAGCACGCTGATCATTGTCGGCTACGCCATCCCCTCTTTCCTGTTTGGTATCATCATGATCGTGCTGTTTGCCGGCGGCAGCTACCTCGACTGGTTCCCGCTACGTGGCCTGGTATCCCCGCAGTTCGACACGCTGCCGTGGTACGGCAAGGTCACAGATTATCTGTGGCATATCTGCCTGCCGGTGCTGGCAACCGTGATTGGTGGCTTCGCTACGCTGACCATGCTGACGAAAAACTCGTTTATGGATGAGATCCGCAAGCAGTATGTGGTGACCGCACGCGCAAAGGGGCTGGACGAGAAAAAGATCCTTTATCGCCACGTGTTCCGCAATGCCATGCTGCTGGTGATTGCCGGGTTTCCGGCCACCTTTATCAGCATGTTCTTTACCGGGTCGCTGCTGATTGAAGTGATGTTCTCGCTCAACGGCCTCGGGCTGCTTGGCTATGACGCCACCATCCAGCGCGATTACCCGGTGATGTTCGGCACGCTGTATATTTTCACCCTGATCGGCCTGCTGCTCAATATTCTCAGTGATATCACCTATACGCTGGTCGACCCACGTATTGATTTTGAGGGCCGCTAATGAGCCGTTTAAACCCGATTAATCAGGCGCGCTGGGCGCGATTCCGCCATAACCGCCGCGGCTACTGGTCGCTGTGGGTTTTTGCCGTGCTGTTTGCCCTGTCGCTGGGCGCAGAGCTGCTGGCCAACGATAAGCCGCTGGTGGTGCACTATCACGACCGCACCTATTTCCCGCTGCTGGTGAACTATACCGAAAGCGACTTCGGCGGCCCGCTGGAGACCCCGGCGGATTATCAGGATCCTTGGCTGAAATCGCGGCTGGCAGCAAACGGCTGGGCAATCTGGGCGCCGGTGCGCTTTGGTGACGACACCATTAACTTTGCCACCGATGTTCCCTTCCCTTCCCCCCCCTCGGCGCAGAACTGGCTGGGCACCGATGCCAATGGCGGCGACGTGCTGGCGCGCATTCTTTACGGCGCCCGCATCTCGCTGCTGTTCGGGCTGATGCTGACGCTGGCCTCCAGCGTGATTGGCATCCTCGCCGGCGCGATTCAGGGCTATTTCGGCGGCAGGGTCGACCTGTGGGGCCAGCGCTTTATTGAAGTGTGGTCGGGCATGCCGACGCTATTCCTGATTATCCTGCTCTCCAGCGTGATCCAGCCCGGCTTCTGGTGGCTGCTGGGCATCACCGTGCTGTTTGGCTGGATGAGCCTGGTGGGGGTGGTGCGTGCCGAATTCCTGCGCACGCGTAACTTTGACTATATCCGCGCCGCGCAGGCGATGGGCGTCAGCGACTGGCGCATTATGTCGCGCCATATGCTGCCCAATGCGATGGTCGCCACGCTCACCTACCTGCCCTTTATTCTCTGCGGCTCAATCACGACGCTGACTTCGCTCGATTTCCTCGGTTTTGGTTTACCGATGGGTTCGCCGTCGCTGGGTGAGCTGCTGCTGCAGGGCAAAAACAACCTGCAGGCGCCGTGGCTTGGCCTGACCGCTTTCTTCTCGCTGGCGATCCTGCTGTCACTGTTAATATTTATCGGCGAAGCGGTGCGCGACGCCTTTGACCCCAGCAAGGTGTATTGATATGGCACTACTCTCGATTCAGGATCTGAGCATTGCCTTTCGTCAGGGCGCGCAAGAGCGCCGCGTGGTCGAGGGGCTGTCGCTGTCGGTCGATGCCGGAGAGACGCTGGCGCTGGTCGGCGAGTCCGGCTCCGGAAAAAGCGTCACCGCCCTGTCGGTGATGCGCCTGCTGCCAACGCCGCCGGTAGTATATCCGCAGGGTGATATTCTGTTTGCCGGGCAGAGCGTGCTGCACGCCGATGAGCGCACGCTGCGCGGCCTGCGCGGTAACCGCATCGCGATGATCTTTCAGGAGCCGATGGTGTCGCTTAATCCGCTGCACAACATCGAAAAGCAGCTGTACGAGGTGCTGTCGCTGCACCGCGGCATGCGCCGTGAAGCCGCACGGGCCGAGATGCTCAGCTGCCTTGATCGCGTGGGCATCCGCAATGCCGCGCAGCGCCTGAGTGATTTTCCGCATCAGCTTTCCGGGGGTGAACGTCAGCGCGTGATGATCGCCATGGCGCTGCTGACCCAGCCTGAATTGTTGATCGCCGATGAACCCACCACCGCGCTGGATGTGACGGTGCAGGCGCAGATCCTGGTGCTGCTGAAAGAGCTGAAGCAGGAGATGAATATGGGCCTGCTGTTTATCACGCACAATCTGAATATCGTGCGCCAGCTGGCGGACAGCGTCACGGTGATGCGCAACGGTCAGGCGGTCGAACATAATCGCACCCAGCAGCTGTTCAGCGCACCACAGCATCCCTATACGCAAAAGCTGCTGGACTCCGAGCCGGAAGGCCAGCCTGACCCGGCTGACAGTGCTGCGGAGCCGCTGCTGCGGGTAGAGAATCTGCAGGTGGCCTTCCCAATCAAACAGGGGCTGATGAAGCGCACTGTGGGCTATCACCACGCGCTGAAGTCACTGAGCTTTACGCTGCGCCCGGGTGAGAGCCTTGGGCTGGTGGGGGAATCCGGCTCTGGCAAAAGCACCACCGGGCTGGCCCTGCTGCGCCTGCTGCATTCGCAGGGTGAGATCTGGTTTAAACAGCAGCCGCTGCATTTGTGGAACCGTAAAAAGATGCTGCCGGTTCGCCGTCAGATCCAGGTGGTGTTCCAGGATCCAAACTCATCGCTCAACCCGCGCCTCAACGTGCTGCAGATTATCGCCGAGGGTCTGCAGGTGCACCATCCCGAGCTGAATGAAGCCGAGCGCGAGGCGCGCGTGATAACCGCTATGGAAGAGGTTGGGCTGGATCCGGCTACGCGCCAGCGCTATCCGTCAGAGTTTTCCGGCGGTCAGCGCCAGCGTATTGCCATTGCGCGCGCCCTGATCCTGCAGCCGCAGCTGATCATCCTGGATGAACCGACCTCATCGCTCGACCGTTCGGTGCAAAAGCAGATCCTCGCGCTACTGAAAAATCTTCAGCAGCAGCACCGGCTGGCCTATATCTTTATCAGCCACGATCTGCGCGTGGTGCGGTCGTTATGCCATCAGGTGGTGGTGTTGCGGCAGGGAGAGGTGGTGGAACAGGGCATGTGCGAAAGCGTGTTTAGCGCGCCAGCGCAGGAGTATACGCGCCAGCTGCTGGCGTTAGCCTGAGAACGGCTCGGCAATGCCTACGCCAAAGTTTTTCAGACGGCAGGTGGTGGCGCATTCGTCTTCGCGCTGGACGAACAGGCAAGGCTCCCCTTCCCACTCCAGCACCGAACAGCTGAGCTGAATTTCAGCCAGCGCGGCCTCAATCTTCTGCATAATTTCCCACGCAGAAGCCCCGCTATGGCTGAGCAGGCGCAGCCCGATCACATCGTCATCGCTGTTCAGGAGGTTGAGTGCGCGTGGTTCGACAGCCATGCCAACAGGCCCGGCGCACCAGCGATAGCTTTGCGGCAAACGATGTACTACTGAATGTTGTAACGTATTCAACAGGGTTCCCCAGAGCGAATTTTAAACAATATTTTCACAAATAATTCACAAGGTAAATCATCAATTGGCGCCAGCAAAGCAACTCATTAATAACTGGCACTATTTACCCTGCAACTGCTTACCCTTCAGCGGGATAAATCCTGCGTTCGGCGGTTTTTTTGAGAGCTACCTCTCATTTATTCGTTATATTTACCGCGTTCGCCGGGCAATCACAACCAATTTTGCTGCAATCTGGTTACTTATTGCGAAATATTTTTACAAATAATCAACATATTGAGCAGGGTTTTAGTGGGGAAGCCAGGTGATATGGCTCGAGCGGAGAAAGGCTCTTCATTGGGGACGGTGCAGATCCTCGGCACGGGGCGACCGGGAAAATAGGTCTTCATCGGGGACGGCGCAGATCCTCGGCACGGGGCGACCGGAAAAAATGGTCGCCCCCTACGGCGGGCGATTACACTGTAGGGGCTGACCCTCTTTTTCGGTCAGCCCGGGGTCAGCCTGGAGTCAGCCCGGGGTCAGCCCACCCTATCCGATTTACGTGGCCGTGAAGCGTAGGTAAACAGCACAATCGACACGGTCGCACAGATAAAGATCGCGCCCACCATCGGCCATGCGCTGTTGAAGGTGATCAGCGACAGCAGTGCGCCAGCCAGCGCCCCCACGCCAAAGCGCAGCGTGCCCGCCAGCGAAGACGCAGTACCGGCCATATGTGGAAACTCTTCCAGGATCACCGCCATTGCATTGGATGACACCATCGCCACGCAGCCGATAAACATCGCCACGCCAAACACCAGCGGCAGGAAGCCGAGGTTCAGCGCGCTAACGATCACCATCCAGACGCCCATGGTGAACTGGATCAGCAGCCCAAGGCGGAACATCACCAGCGGCCCAAAACGGCGCACGCAGCGGCTGTTAAGCAGCGTCATCAGGAACAGAAACACCACGTTAAGCGCAAAGTAATAGCCGAAATCCTGCGGCGAGATGTGGTTCAGTTCGATGTAAACAAACGGACCGGCATTGAGGAACGAGAACAGCCCGGCAAACGAGAAGCCGCTCGCCAGCATGTAGCTGAATACGCGCTTATGGCGGAACAGCGACAGGAAATTACGCAGGGTGGTGCGCAGGTTAAACTTCTGGCGTTGATCGTGCGGTAACGTCTCTTTGATCTGGGTCACCACCATCACGGTGGTGATGACGGCCGCGGCCGAAATGGTCCAGAAAATCGCGTGCCAGCTCCAAATCAGCAGCAGCCAGCCGCCGACAATCGGTGCCAGCAGCGGTGCAATAGTGGTGACCAGCATCACGAAAGACATCATGCGTGAAAACTCCTCTTTCGAGTAAGTGTCACGCATCAGGGCGCTGATCACCACGCTGCCGGCCGCCGCCGACAGGCCATGCATAAAGCGCAGGACAATCAGCTGATCGATGGTCTGCGCCATGGCACAGGCCCCGGCAGCAATCGCAAAGATCAGCGTGCCAACGGCAATCACCGGTTTGCGGCCAAAGCTGTCCGCCAGCGGGCCATATACCAGCTGCCCGAGCGCGAAGCCAAGAATATAGGCGTTTAGCGTCATCTGTACGCTGCCCGCAGAGACCGAGAATTCGCGGGCGATTTGCGGCAGCGCCGGAAGATACATATCAATCGACAGCGGCATTAACATCGCCAGCAGTCCGAGGATCACCACCAGACCCACAGAGGAATTCTTATCCTTAGCCACGCACCCACCCTTTAAAAAAGTCTTAACGCGCCAAACCGACGCTGGCAATTTCTTCTTCTGTTAACGGACGGTATTCACCCGGTTCCATATCCGCATCCAGGGCAATCGCGCCGATGCGCTCACGGTGCAGGGCCACCACGTGGTTGCCGACGGCGGCGAACATACGTTTAACCTGGTGGTAGCGCCCTTCGCTAATGGTCAGGCGCACCGTCTGCGGGTCAATCACTTCCAGCGTCGCCGGTTTGGTCAGGGTCTTCTCATTATGCAGCTGCACGCCGTCGGCAAACTGCCGGGCAGTATCGTCAGAGAGCGGCGATTCCAGCGTCACCAGATAGGTTTTCTCGCAGTGATGGCGTGGAGAGGTAATGCGGTGCGACCACTGACCATCATCGGTCATCAGCACCAGCCCGGTGGTGTCGATATCCAGACGCCCAGCGGCGTGCAGTTTGTAAGCGGTCGGTTCAGCGAGGAAATAGAGCACCGTCGGGTGATCCGGGTCATCCGTTGAGCAGACATAGCCCTGCGGCTTATTCAGCATAAAGTAGCGCGGCCCCACCTGAACGTGCAGCGGGTTGCCGTCATATTCTACTGCGCTTTCCGCGCTGAGTTTAAAGGCACCACTGCGTACCACTTCACCGTCAACGGTGATTTTATTGGCGCGAAGTTCGCGTGCGGCGATGGCGCGGCTGACTTCCAGCTGCTGGGAAATAAATTTATCAAGTCGCATTAACTCTGCACTGCCTGTTATTTGGGGTGAAAACGGAAAATTATGTCTTGGATGTGGCGCTGAACGCTCATCCAGAATGGATTGAACAGTATAACGGGAGAAACCCACAAGGCACAGAGGGGATCGTACTCGCAAAGTAATTTCGTGGCATAATATGCCTTTGTTGCTGCTTTACGAGTGTTCATGTCGTTTACCCTACGCCCCTATCAGCAGGAAGCAGTGGATGCCACCATCAGCTACTTCCGCCGCTCCAGCCAGCCCGCCGTCATTGTGCTACCGACCGGTGCCGGAAAAAGTCTGGTGATTGCCGAACTGGCACGCGTGGCGCGCGGACGCGTGCTGGTGCTGGCGCACGTTAAGGAACTGGTGGCGCAGAACCACGCCAAGTATCAGGCCTACGGGCTGGACGCCGACATTTTCGCCGCCGGGCTGCAGCGCAAAGAGAGCCGCGCCAAAGTGGTGTTTGGCAGCGTGCAGTCGGTGGCACGCAACCTTGAGCTGTTCGATGCCGAATTTTCGCTGCTGATTGTCGACGAGTGCCACCGCATCAGCGACGCCGACGACAGCCAGTACCAGCAGATTATCAACCAGCTGCGCCAGCATAATCCGCAGCTGCGCCTGCTCGGGCTTACGGCCACGCCTTACCGTCTGGGAAAAGGCTGGATTTACCAGTTCCACTATCATGGCATGGTGCGCGGCAATGAACGCGCGCTGTTCCGCGACTGCATCTATGAGCTGCCGCTGCGCTACATGATTAAACACGGCTTTCTGGTGCCGCCGGAGCGGCTGGATATGCCGGTGGTGCAGTATGATTTTAGCCGCCTGCAGGCGCAGGAAAACGGCCTGTTTAGCGAAGCCGATCTCAATCGCGAGCTGAAGCAGCAGCAGCGCATCACGCCGCATATCATTCAGCAGATTGTTGAGTTTGCCGAACAGCGTGAGGGCGTGATGATCTTCGCCGCCACCGTTGAGCACGCGCGTGAGGTGCTCGGCCTGCTGCCCGGCAGTAAGGCGCTGATCAGTGCCGGAACCCCGGCCGCCGAACGCGACGCGCTGATTGCCGCGTTTAAAGCCCGCGAGCTGCGCTACATGGTTAATGTAGCGGTGCTGACCACCGGCTTCGATGCCCCGCACGTGGATCTGATTGCCATTCTGCGCCCGACCGAGTCCGTCAGCCTGTATCAGCAGATCGTCGGGCGCGGCCTGCGCCTCAGCCCCGGCAAAACCGACTGCCTGATCCTCGACTATGCCGGCAACCCTCACGATCTGTTCACCCCGGAAGTGGGCGCACCGAAGGGCAAAAGTGATAACCAGCCGGTGCAGGTGTTCTGCCCCGGCTGCGGCTTTGCCAATACCTTCTGGGGGAAGACCACCGCTGACGGCACCCTTATTGAGCATTTTGGCCGCCGCTGTCAGGGCGTGCTGGAGGATGATGACGGCCTGCGTGAGCAGTGCGATTATCGCTTCCGTTTTAAAAACTGCCCGCAGTGCAATGCCGAAAACGATATCGCCGCCCGCCGCTGCCGCGAGTGCGACACCATTCTGGTTGACCCGGATGATATGCTGAAAGCCGCGCTAAAGCTGAAGGATGCGCTGGTGCTGCGCTGTGCCGCAATGGTGCTGGAGAGCGGCAGCGACGAACACGGCGAGTGGCTGAAAGCACGCTATTACGATGAAGATGCCACCGAGGTCAGCGAGCGTTTTCGCCTGAAAACCCCGGCGCAGCGTACGGCCTTTGAGCAGCTGTTCCTACGCCCGCATCAGCGTGCTCCCGGCGTGCCGCTCGGCTGGAAAACCGCCGCTGATGTGATCGCCCTGCAGCCGTTACTGCGCCATCCTGATTTTGTGGTGGCGCGCAAACAGCGCCATTTCTGGCAAATTCGCGAGAAAGTGTTTGATTACCAGGGGCGTTTTCGCCGCGCAAACGAGCTGCGCTGAGTTATTGCGTTGCCTGGGGGGCGGTATTCGGCTATAATCCCGCCCGCTTTTGCCGGGTTTCACCCGGTCAAAGCTGAACAATCCAGACTGCTGCTGGGTCGCCTGTAGCAGGATTAAAAATTGAAGAGACTTAACAATGTTCACTATTAAAGCAGAAACTCGTAAAGAGCAGGGCAAGGGTGCGAGCCGCCGCCTGCGTACAGCTAACAAATTCCCGGCAATCATTTATGGCGGAAACGAAGCAGCTGTAGCTATCGAACTGGACCACGACTCCGTACTGAACCAGCAGACTAAGCCTGGTTTCTACGAAGAAGTGCTGACTCTGGTTGTAGATGGTAAAGAAACCAAAGTTAAAGTGCAGGCTGTCCAGCGTCACCCGTTCAAGCCAAAACTGCACCACATCGACTTCGTTCGCGCTTAATTGCCCGAGTGAAAATGATGTAAAGAAAACGCCGCATCTGCGGCGTTTTTTTTCGTCTGAATATTGTGGTGATTGGGGGCGGGCCTCAGCACGCAGCATCCTTCCTGATACCTGTCATTCCGCGATTATATTTAAATTAATTTTTGTGGGGCTGCTTCAGAAAAGGTCCATCACATCACTACATTTCATGCATATGAAAAACTGTTAACAATCATTCATTAAATAAAGTTTAGCTAAAATATTTTACGGCAGTAGGCTCAATATAATCCTGTAAAGACATATCCCCCAATCTCATCCTGGATGAGGATTATCAATTGAAGCTTAAAGTAGGATAAAATATTTTTCTCAGCACGAAAGAATCAGAATATATCCCTTCAGGTCTTGTAAAGTAGCCTTTGTATCGTTCTATAAGGATACCACCCCAAACCTCACCCTGGAGAGGATTTATCAAATGAAGCTAAATGTAGATCAACATATTCTTCTCAGCACGAAAGAATCAGAATATGTTCGTTCAGTTCTTGAGAATATTGCTTACGACCCATCGGGTTCTGATTTGTATCTAAACGAAATCCGTAAGGTTGCTTATGCGACATTTCCTGAGCGTGTAATAACAGCAATCAATCGAATTAAAAGCTTTTCATCTAGCGCTCTCGGTTACTTACAAATTGATAATCTTCCAATAGACAAGGGTGTCACTGGAAGCCCCCGCCACAGAGAAACCGGCAATGCATTCAAAAATGGCGTATTAAGCGAAAATGTACTGGTGACGATGGGTGTACTTATCGGTGAACCATATTCTATTGCTCATGAAGGTCATGAGCTGGTAAATAATCTTACACCACATAAAGAGGCCGCAAAAGAATTTACCGGTCTTGGATCTGAAGTTGAGCTTGATTTCCATATCGAAAATGCCGCACAAGCGTATATGCCAGAAGGTGACACCTCACCTCTTGCTCTTATATTACTTGGCGTACGTGGTGAACTTCACGGGGGCCCACAGACCCGTATTTCAGACTGCCGCCGGGCGTTAGAAAAACTTTCTGAGGAAGATATAAAACATCTTTATGGCAAAAATTTTATTATTCGCGTGCCGTACCGTTGGCGTGGCGCTTCTGCTGAACCACGTGATAATACGGACTTAAGCCCAATTCTTTCAGGCCCTATCTCTGCTCCACGTGTCACCGTGGCTTTCTACCCTGATATGGTGCTTGCAGTTAATCAAAGCGCCAAACAGGCTCTTGAAAACCTTTATCAGGCGGTACGTGAAGTCTCATTTGGCATTCAGATAAACCCTGGCAGACTGATACTCATCAATAACAGTTTCACTCTGCATTCCCGTGATAGTTTTAAACCCAATTTTGATGAAAATGATCGTGCACTTCGCTGGGTTCAGAGAGTTTTCGTTGCCCGAAACCTGTGGAACTTCAGAGAGTTCACTGCTGTAGAAGATCGCGTATTTGACCCCACAAACAAAATAGCAGCGTCTGAAAAGACAAATCTTAAAACTGCATCATCAGCAGCGTAAAGCCTTTACGACACCGCTAACGCCAAAAAGGAATGTTAATGAAACCAGCCAGTCGGACATCCCTCAAGCGCTACATTCCGGGTGGCGCCGGTAATATAACGGGAACCTTACTTGCAACCAGCTTCGGTTTCATTGTCGTCCAACTGGATGTCACAATAGTGAATGTTGCACTTCCGGAAATTGGAAGCAGCTTACGGACAGGTATATCAGGGCTTCAGTGGGTGGTTGACGCTTATACCCTTTCATTTGCTGCCCTGCTGCTTACAGCCGGATCTGCCGGAGACCGGTTTGGAAGCCGCAATGTTTTTAATGCCGGTCTTTTACTATTCTGTATGGCCTCCCTGACATGTGCGCTTGCACAGTCGGTCGACCTACTTATCGCGGCTCGCTGCCTTCAGGGTGCCGGCGCGGCGCTTATACTTCCAACCTCTCTGGCGCTACTTTCACACGCGTGCGCAGAAGATTCAGCAGCGAGAAGCCATGCAATCGGATGGTGGAGTGCTATCGGGGGAGGTGTAAGCGCCATGGGACCGGTCGCAGGGGGGCTTCTCATAACAGGTTTTGGATGGCGCGCCATCTTCCTGGTAAATCTTCCCGTATGTTTATTAAGCTTGTGGGCAACCCACCGGTTTGTGGCTGAAACACGGGCAACTAAAAGTGAAAGCTTCGATACGCCCGGCCAGATTCTGGCAATCTTATTTCTGTTTTTACTCACCTACTCCGTTATTGAAGCCGGGGCAAAAGGATGGTTTTCCTCGGCAATATGGACTGGTTTTATCCTGGCACTAACCACTGCATTATTATTTCTGGCCAGAGAATCACGGGCTGCAAATCCTATGTTACCGCTCACTTTATTTCGCAGCCCTGTACTAACAATTTCCGTTATTTTAGGACTACTTTCAAATCTGACTTTTTATGCCCTGATATTTATTCTGAGTATTTTTTTCCAAAGTGTAAAGGGATATACGCCTACTGAGACAGGGCTGGCTTTATTGCCTTTTACCGTGATTATAATTGCCAATGTAGCAAGCAGTCGGCTTGCCAGACATTTCACATCCCGCATGACGGTTATTGGCGGCGGAGTTTTATCTGTTCTTAGCTTCCTGCTTTTACACGGTCTGGAGCAGAATACACCTTATTACGTTATCATGCTGTGCATGATGTTACTGGCGATAGGCTCTGGAATAAGCACGCCTGCTCTCACATCAGCCATTCTGAGCAATGTCCCGTCAACCTGCTCTGCAACTGCATCGGCCATCTTCAACGCATCACGTCAGGTAGGGAGTGCGCTGGGCGTGGCGCTGTTAGGCGCCATGATGACAGGTACCACTGATAATATGACAGTGGGCGCCAGTCTTGCCTTTGATATTTCAGCAGTGCTGCGGATGGCCGGAGTCATACTGGCCGTATTGTTTCTGTAAAGAAATCATTTCAAACAGGAGAGTAAGCATGATGAGGCTTGTAATTATTGGCATCCGCAAAACGGGAACCAGCCTGACACTGGTTGATACTGCGCTAAACAGAGGGATTGACGTAACAATAATAAGCAACCCCGAGGACAAAATAGACGGAATTTTTTCTCCTGTCGTTGTAATAGAGTATATAACCTCAAGTGTCAGTATCATCACTAACTGGATTAAGGGAAATTATCCAACTCCTGAATCCAGCCTGAGAATCACCACGTTAAACGATGTGTACGCATGTGTTACAGCGCAGGTAAACTCGGCGCTTAATCTTCCAGGGCCAGACGTCTTGTGCGTCTCCCGTGCAGTGTCAAAACATCAACAGAAGAAAATATTCAGCGCTAATAAAATACCCACTTCCGGGTTTTGGAAAATTAGCCTTTCAGAACTTGAAAAAAAATCAGAAATCCTCGACAAACTTGAATTTCCAGTAGTTGTAAAACCCTCAGAGGGGACTGCCAGCAATGGTGTAAAACTATGCAATCTTTACTCTGAAGTCATCAGCCACCTTAATTTCCTTGCCGAACAAAAAAACCTGAGACCCGACCTGGTTCCCAGCGATATTATTCTTCTGGAAGAATATTTACCAGGTGCAGAATACTGCGTGGAATATTTTGACGGGAAATATGTGGGAGCCATACGCAAGTCTAAACGTTACGGCAATGATTTTTTTGAACGCGGCTATACTTCAGAACTTAATATAGATGAGAAAGCGCTACGCAATCTTATCGAAACAGGTTCTCGAGCAGTCGAAGCAGCAGGGCTGAATTGGGGTCCGGTTCATATTGACTGCATTGTGAATGATGGTCTGGCAAGCATTATTGAAATGAATCCCAGAATTGCAGGCAGTTTTATCTGTGACATTGTACGCGATGCCTACAGCTTCGACATGATTGAAAACCTTCTCAATAAACTTCAGGGGAAAGACGTTACTGTTCCCGTGAAGTTTATTCCTGACGCCTATGCCTGCGTTAATTTTTTCCTGGAAAGCGATCCGCTGCCCTGGGCGTTTGCTGAAAGTGGAGAATTGAAGAATGACATTATACACATCACTTATGGCCCACAGCACCTGAGGAACCGCAATCGCAGGGCATACGTTTACACAAAAATTTTAATGCGGACTAATCAACTCGAGACTGATTAAATGAAATTAATAAATACTGTGGCCATTGTGGATGGTGCATCAACCAGCGCCTATCTGGCGCCTGCTTTTCGTTCTTATGGCATTAAATGCGTGCACGTACTCAGCAGTGAGTCACTGCCAGATCGGCTCAAAGTGCAAATCATTCATACAGACTTTATACGTAGTGTCGTTTACCAGGGAGACATTAGTGTGCTGGCAAATATGCTGAAAGATTTGCAAATCGATGTGGTTTTACCAGGCGGGGGGAGTGGCATTGAGCTTGCCTCCGAACTTGCTGATGCACTTGACGTCCCCTATAAAAACCCCGGGCATCTGGCAAAAGCCCGCCGTCATAAATATGAACAGATTGAAATATTGCACCGTAGCGGTTTACTCACGCCAAAACAGTATCAGTCAGATCAGGTTGCTGGGATCGTGGAATGGACACGCACTCATCTGACCCTGCCGGTCGTGGTGAAACCTACACGCGGAGCAGGTGTAAGCGGAGTAAAGGTATGCCACACCCTCTCTCAGATCCGGGAGGCTTCTGAAAGCATTCTCAACTCTAAATCTTATTATAATGAAGATCAGAATGAAATTCTGGTTCAATCCTGTACAGAAGGTCAGGAATTTATTGTTGACATCGTGTCTTTTAAGGGAATTCACAAAGTTGTCAGCGTATGGCAAGTTGATCGCGACCGCCGCGAGTCGCCACGGCTTGAAAAAATGATGGTGGTCGATCATACGCAGCAGAGTTACTCACAGCTTATTGATTACGCTAAAAAGGTTTTGAATGTGGTGGGGCTAAATTATGGCCCATCACACATGGAAGTTATGTTAACCAGTGAAGGCCCGGTCATCGTTGAGCTGAACTCCCGCCTTCATGGAAGCCTCGACCCTTTATTGACCACAGCCGTTACGGGCGAAAACCATGTTTCCGCTACAGTAAACGCCTTTGTTAATACGTCACATTTTATCGACAGCATCAGTCAGGACCCCGTATTCAGCGGCTTCTGCGGTCATATACTGTTGGTTTCGCCAGTCTCAGATCGTGAATTCAGGGGCTTTCCGTGGGACAGAATTGAAAACCTCCCGTCTTTTGTTAGTGTAAAGCGCTGGGTGAAGCCCGGTGACATACTTCAGGTCACTACAGGCTTACAGACAGCCATCGGTATGGTCGGATTGTTTCATAAGAAATTCGAACAATTGGATACGGACTGGAAAGAAATCAGGAAAATTGAAAAAGATTACTTTTCACTACCTCAAATGCCTGCCGAGCCAGCATAGGTTGAGATTAAGCATCTTGGTCGAACTTCCGAAAACTTCTACCTACTAGAATTTCTTCAGTAATAAGGTCGCCCCTGAGGTATCCCCATAAAAATTGATCTGAATATTATCGCGGGATGACAGCTGTCGCTTTGAGGAGGAAGGCTGCTTTCAACATAGCCTCATCGTCGCAGTTGTAAACCCACAGCGAGCACAATGATAGCGGGGGCTGAGCTCAGCCTGAGGTAAGCCGGACGTCACGCGGCAGGGATGCCGCGTGCCGAGGCCCGCAGGGAGCGTCTTTTGCCGTTCCGGCGTGCTCAGACCGGTTAGCAGGCGTATAGCGAGGGGGCAATTCAGAGGATACCTTAGCGGTCAGCCCCTAAAAAGAGTGGTAGCATCGACCCGTTATGGCCCCCCTCTTCCCTGCGGCTACTTCCCGCTGGTGCGGCGCTGCAGCTGGTCGCGCAGGTTCGGTGGCGTGCCTTTGATGGTCAGCGTGTCCGTCACCGGATCCCAGAAAATACGCTCGCCTAACAGCATCGCATCGAAGTTGATGGTTAAGCCGCCGCCGCTGCCGGCAAACTTGGTTAACTGACGCAGCGTGCTGCGATCGGCCGGGAAGCTCTCTTCCAGCTCGTAGCCCTGCTCCTGGGTAAACGCCTGGAAGGTTTTCTCTCCCAGCGGCGCCAGCTCGTTCGACAACTCCGCCAGTTCAATCTCTTCACCGGACTTCAGCTGCTCGTTGCAGTAGGTCGAGACCTGCTGGCGATAGTTCTGACGCTCGTTTTTATCCAGGCTCGCCTCTTCGCAGTAATCATCCACCGCCTGTAACAGGCCGCGGTTCTGCGCTTTGGTGTCCAGCCCGACGCTGGCGCCGAGAAAGTCCATAAAGAAATCGGAGACTTTACGTCCTACCCGCCCGCGCAGGAAGGTGAGATAGCGCGTCGATTCCGGATTGGTTTCCCACTCGGTCAGATCGATACGCGCGACAATATCCGCGTGGTTGATATCCAGATAGTGCGTGCTGCTGATATCCAGCTCTTCATTAACGCGCATGCTGTTCTGGCTGCTGAGCACCGCAATCAGCAGGTACTCAACCGCCAGATAGCGGTAGTGGCCGAACAGCACAATGCCGCCTTCCGCAAACGGGTACTTGCCCAGCTCATCGCGCAGGCGTGCGCTGGCCGCGCGGCTGAACGCCAGGAAGTCATTCTCACCCTTGCGGCAGTTACGCAGCGCATCGGCCAGCTCGCTCTCTTCATTGAACAGGCCGTAGGCTTTGCTCTTGGCGCTGTAAACACGATGCAGCTCTTCCATCATCGCCGTCACGGTCACATTGGACGGCAGCAGTGAATCGCGCAGGACCAGCTCAAGCGTTTGTTCGTCACGTTTGATCATCTGGTGAAGGGCAATCTGGTCGATATCCAGACTCATGGTAAACTCTCCTTTAAGCACAGGCGCGTATTCAATCACTGTGCGCCTTTACGATCAACTGCAACAAGTTTACGCGGATGATTACGATAAAAATGCAGAAAAAAATGCGCTCTTACGGTAAGATAGCGCCTTTTAAATCTCAGTAAAATTGACCTCATGGCCCAATCATCTCGCTACAGTAACGAACGCGTGGAACGCATCCTCGCAGAAATGGTGCAGGTTCTGGAACAAAACCAGGCCCCAACCGATCTTTCCCTGATGGTTCTGGGAAATATGGTGACCAATCTACTTAACACCAGCGTGGCACCTGCGCAGCGCCAGCATATGGCTCGTTCGTTTGCCGAAGCCCTGCAGGCTTCCGTGATCAACAACGACAAAGCCCACTAAAGAGACGCCCCGATCCCGCTATGGTAACAAATCGACAGCGCTACCGAGAAAAAGTCTCCCAGATGATCAGCTGGGGGCACTGGTTCGCCCTGTTTAACATCATTTTTGCCTTTGTTCTCGGCAGCCGTTACCTGTTTGTCTCCGACTGGCCAGCCTCGCTGGCCGGACGTATCTACTCTTTCAGCAGCTGGATTGGTCACTTCAGCTTTATTGTCTTTGCCGCCTATCTGCTGATTGTTTTCCCGCTCACCTTTGTGGTGATGTCGCAACGCCTGCTGCGTTTCCTGTCGGCGATTATTGCCACCGCCGGGCTGACGCTGATCCTCATCGACAGCGCGGTGTTCGCCCGCTTCCACCTGCACCTGAATCCGGTGGTTTGGGAACTGGTCGTTAACCCCGACCAGAGTGAGATGGCGCGCGACTGGCAGCTGATGTTTATCAGCGTGCCGGCGATTTTCCTCGTTGAGATGCTATTCGCGACGTGGAGCTGGCAGAAATTGCGCAGCCTCAACCGGCGCAGCTTTGGTAAACCGCTGGCCGGGCTGTTTATCACCGCGTTTTTTACCAGCCATCTGATGTATATCTGGGCAGATGCTAACTTCTATCGCCCGATCACCATGCAGCGCTCTAACCTGCCGCTCTCCTATCCAATGACCGCGCGTCGCTTCCTGGAAAAACACGGGCTGCTGGATGCGCAGGAGTACCAGCGCCGTCTGGTCCAGCAGGGCAATCCAGAAGCGGTATCGGTGGCTTACCCGCTTAACGACATCACCTTCAGCGATAAAGGCACGCGCAATAATCTGCTGGTGATCACCGTTGATGGCCTGAATGAAGCCTCAATGGCGAAATCGCTGCCCAATCTGATGCGCTTCGCCGACGATAACGTGCGCTTCAGCCAGCACTTCAGCTCCGGCAGCTCAGAAGACAGCGGTCTTTTCGGCCTGTTCTACGGTATCTCACCAAGCTATATGGACGGTGTGCTGTCGTCGCGCGTGCCGTCAACGCTGATCAATGCGCTAAGCCAGCAGGGTTACCAGTTTGGCCTGTTTGCCAGCGACGGCTTTAATTCGCCGCTGTATCGTCAGGCGTTGCTGTCCGACTTCTCACTGCCGAGCGCGCAAAATCAGTCCAACGCGGATACCACCAGCCAGTGGCAGCGCTGGCTGGACAGCCATAAAAATGTGAGCAGCCCGTGGTTCTCCTATATTTCCCTGTCGACGGCAGATGACAGCAACAGTGCGGATAAAACTACGCTGCGCCACTACAACCGCGCAGCCGGTAACGTGGATAAACAGATTCAGAACGTGCTGACCACGCTCGATCAGAAAGGTCTGCTGGCGAATACCGTGGTGGTGATCACCGCCCAGCACGGCGTAGTGCTGGATGGCGAAGCCGTAGCGGGGAATCGTGAAATGCTGCAGGTGCCGCTGGTAGTACACTGGCCAAACACGCCGGCGCAAACCGTGAATAAACTCACCGATCATCAGGACATCATGACCACCCTGATGCAGCGGCTGCTGCACGTCAGCACCCCTGCGGTGGATTACTCGCAGGGCGAGGATCTGTTTGCCGCTCAGCGACGTCATAACTGGGTTGCCAGCAGCACCAACCATCAGCTGCTGATCACCACCCCACAGGAGACGCTGGCGCTGGATAATAACGGCAGCTATGCCGCATGGGATAGTCAGGGCAATAGTCTGAAAGACCATAAGCCGCAGCTGGCACTGCTATTACAGGTGTTGACCGACGAGAAGCGCTTTATCGCCAATTAACTGCACAAATCCTGCGCAGTCAAGATGTTAGCCGCTTGCAATCGAAGTGAAGTTGAGTAATATAACGTCATCTGTCGGCGCGTAGCGCAGCCTGGTAGCGCATCGTCATGGGGTGGCGAGGGTCGAGAGTTCAAATCTCTCCGTGCCGACCAAAATACTCCAATAGAAAAGGAGCTAATCTTACGATTAGCTCCTTTTTTGTTTCAGGGCTACTGGCCGCAGTGCTTGCCACTGCCCGGCTGTGCTTTACCTGCCTGCTGACGCTGACGGCGGGCCGGCGGGGTTCCCTGGGGATGCAGACAGGACTGACAGCGGGTCACCGGTCCGAATCGCAGCCTGGCCACTCTTAATGCATCGCTTGCTGAGAAAAAACTGCCGAGAAACTCGCGCTGCTGCACGGGAGGAAGGTGGCGACAGCCCTTGACATGGACGCCGTACAGGCCATTTTGCTGTGGTAATTTATTAATATAATAAAAAGTAAACATCTCCAGACCCTTATCGCCTTGTTGTTTTTATAACCTTATTAACATTAGACCGCTGCGCAGAATTTGGTATTAAGACTGCCGTCTTACATCGATTTTCAGAATTTCCTGCCCTGAAAAGGCTAAAAAGTGTAGTTAACGCGGCGAAAAAGGGGAGGAAAAAAGGCGCCTCTTTACAGTTTTTTTTCACTGTAGCTAAAGTTTTCACTGGTCGTAAAATTGTGGCGATCTTCTCAATTTTCAACCCTGCAACAAAACTGTCACAGTAATATCATAGGCTGTCGCTACACTTTCCCGGCAATCCGTAAACAGGATCAAACCCATGGCGACGATCAAAGCAAAAAACCTTAAAGATGCAGAAGAAATGCTGTACTCCGGGATTAGCAAAGTAGAACTGGCTTACGACATCGGCAGCGATGATTTCTTTCGCCTGGCCAGCCAGTGGTGTGACCGCGGCGCTAAAATCTCCAAGGGTGACGATCACTTCGTCGTCTCTCTGAAAAGCATGGCGATACCGCCAAATCACTGATGCGTTAAAGTAGCTTTTGATATCCGGCCATTAACCTGTTTAAATATTTTATCTTTTTTACACAGGTTAGTGGCTATGTCTGCCCTAAGCACCCCACTGTTCAGTAACTACACCCTGCGCCCCCTCGACGACTATCCGGCTATTTTGCTACTTGATGTGCATTTCGACGCCAGCCAGTTTGCGGAATCCCTGTTCAGCACCTTGAACATCACCCCACCCGCGCATCTCATTCGCGCCGTGAAAAAGCGCCGCGCTGAATATCTGGTCAGCCGCTACTGCATTCAGCAGGCGATGCAAACGCTGGGGATTGAGGGTTTTGTGCTGCGTAACGGGGAAGACCGCGCGCCAGTCTGGCCTGAGGGAATCGGTGGGTCGCTGTCCCATACGCAGCATCGGGTATGCGCGCTGCTGACGCGGGAGCGCGGACTGCTACTGGGGGTGGATTGCGAACGCCTGATGACGGCGGAAACTGCCGCCGAAACCCAGCATATGTTAATCAACGCGGCGGAAAAGCGCCTGCTGGAGCAGTGCAGCCTGCCGTTTAACCTGGCTCTGACGGTGGTGTTCTCGCTAAAGGAGAGCCTGTACAAAGCGCTCTATCCGCAGCTGTTGCAGTTTATGGATTTCAGCGCGGCGCAAGTGGTGGCCTGCAGTGACGATCTGCAACAGCTGACGCTGCGGCTGACGCACACTTTTTCAACAGAGATGGTGGCCGGGCGGGAGTTTATTGGCAGAGCGCAGGTGCAGCCCGACGAGGTGTTAACCTGGGTCGTCGGGCAGCAGTGATAAGCTTGCGTTAGCGGTTTTCATCCTGTCCACGCGGCTCCGGCGTGGTCAGCTCATAGAGATCGACACCGTACAGTTCGATCATCGGTATCATCGCCTCGACCACGCGACAGCTGTCAAAGGTTGCCATACCAGAGGGGCCTTCAAAATAACGCGTAAAGTGCTGCCAGAACCCTTTCATACTCTGTTCTCCTCTGCTCAGTGAACCCTGATTAAACCTGACGATCGCCCTGCGGCAAAATACCCATTTCTCACAGCTATTTGCGTTTTCCGGCAAAGGCCGCCATTCCCGTCTGGCGACTGTTTTAAGCCAGATTTGTTGTTTTACAGCCCCCCTTCAGCCCTTCAATAATTGCCCGCATCTGAACTGAACAAGGATGCATTATGGCTTACCGACTGAGCTTACTGGATAAAAGCCCGCTGGCCGAAGGCGAGAGCGCATCTGCCGCGCTGGCCCGCACCGTAGCCCTGGCACAGCAGGCGGAGGCGCTGGGCTATCATCGTTTCTGGCTGGCCGAGCATCACAATACTCAGGCGCTGGCCAGCCCGTCGCCGGAAGTGCTTATCGCCTGGATTCTGGCGCACACTACCCACCTGCGCGTCGGTTCCGGTGGCGTGATGCTGCAGCACTACAGCCCCTATAAAGTGGCGGAAAACTTTAACCTGCTGGCCGCGCTGGCCCCGGGCCGGGTGGATCTTGGCGTCGGTAAAGCGCCGGGCGGCCTGCCGCTGTCGACCAAAGCCCTGCAGCTTGGCGTGCATGCTGAAGAGAAAGGCGATTTTGCCAGCCAGCTCAAGCTGCTGGATAGCTGGCTGAATGCCAGACCCACGGGCAAAGAGGAGGACCAGCTGCTGGCGACGCCGCTGCCCGCCCGCCCCGCCGAACGTTTTCTGCTGGGGGCCAGCGAAGCCAGCGCCCGACTGGCGGCACAGCTGGGCTGGCAGTTTGTTTTCGCCGCGCATTTGAACGGTGACCGTCAGGAGCTGGAGCGCTCGCTGGCAGCGTATCGCGACCTGAGCGGCGGCAAATCCGCACTGCTGGCGGTACAGGTGATTGTCGCCGACTCCCCGGCCGCAGCCGAACTGCTGGCAGCGGACCTGCAGCAATACCGGGTTCATGTGGATAACGGTCAGAGCGTCACCGTGGGCAACCTTGAGCAGGCGCAGGCGTTTATTCGCCAGTCGGGTGCTACCCGGCATCGCATCGAACCGCGTGAATCGGCGGTGCTGAAGGGAACTGCATCCCAGGTTCACGCCCGGCTGGCGCAGCTGCACCAGCAGTTTGGCGTCGAGGAATTTATCATCGATACGCCGCTCAACGCCGCGGTACCGCGCCTCACCTCCCTGCGCCTGCTCGCCAGCCGCCAGCCCGCCATCGCGCAGGAGGCCGTATTATGAGCCACGATTTTGCCCAACAGCTGATCGCCTGGCGCCGCGAGCTGCATCAGTTTCCCGAGCTTTCCAATCAGGAGTTCGCCACTACCGAACGCATTAAAAACTGGCTGCGGGCTGACGGCATCACCCTGCTGCCGTTTGATCTGGCGACCGGCGTGGTGGCGGAAATCGGTCAGGGCGAGCCGCTGATTGCTTTGCGCGCCGACATCGATGCCCTGCCGATAGAAGAGGTGGTAGCGGTCGAGTTCCGTTCGCGCAACGCCGGAGTGATGCATGCCTGCGGTCACGATGTGCATACTTCGGTGATGCTCGGCGCGGCGCGGCTGCTAAAAGCGCGTGAAAAAACCTTACCCGGCCGCGTGCGGCTGCTGTTCCAGCCTGCGGAAGAGCGCTTCGGCGGGGCCAAAACGCTGATCGCCGCCGGCGCGCTGCAAAACGTCGCGGCAATCTTCGGCATGCATAACGCTCCGGAGCTGCCGGTCGGCACCTTCGCCACGCGCGGCGGCCCGTTTTACGCCAACGTCGACCGCTTTGAAATCGAGGTGTACGGCAAAGGGGCACATGCCGCCCGCCCGCAGGAAGGGGTCGATGCCATTGTCACTGCCAGCCAGATCGTCACGGCTCTGCAAACGCTGGTCAGCCGCAGCTACAGCCCGCTGGAAACGGTGGTGGTCAGCGTCACGCGTATTGAGGGCGGAAATACCTGGAACGTGCTGCCGCAAAAAGTGGTGCTGGAAGGCACCGTGCGCACCTACAGCGATGCCATTCGCCGTGATGTGCCCGTGCGCCTCGCGAAGCTGATTGAGGGCGTTGCCGCCGGGTTTGGCGCGCGCAGCGAACTCAACTGGCACCCGGGTCCGCCCGCCGTGGTCAACACCGAGCGCTGGGCCGAGTTCAGCAAACGGGTGGCGGCACGCGCCGGGTACGAGGTGCAGCACGCCGAACTGCAGATGGGCGGCGAGGATTTTGCCTTCTATCTGCATGATACCCCCGGCACCTTTGTCAGCATCGGCAGCGCCAGCGAGTTTGGCCTGCATCATCCCGCGTTTAACCCGGACGAGGCCCTGCTCTCCCCCGCTGCGCACTATTTCAGCCAGCTGGCGCAGGATGCATTACACGAGATCGCTTAACCGGCAGGGAACTGCCGAACTTTCATCTGCACACATAATAAGAGTCACTCACTATGAAAAAAACACTGCTCCTCAGCCTGCTCAGCGCTTCGCTGTTACTCAGCATCACGGCACGCGCCGAAACCGTCACCGTGAACGGCACCGGGATCAGCGTCGAAGCCAACGCCGCGCCAATCCATGCGCCGGTCAACCCGCAGGCGGTCGCGCTGCTGCCGAAGGATCTGCGTCTGGCGCAGCCGGGCAAGTTTACCGTGGCGGTTGCCGCGCTTAACTCCCCGCCGTTAACGCTGTTCTCCGACGACAATAAAACCCTGCAGGGCAGCGAGGTAGACATCGCCCGCCTGGTGGCCGACAGCCTCGGGCTGGAGCTGAATGTGGTACCTACCTCGTGGGAAGACTGGCCGCTGGGCGTCAGCTCGGGCAAATATGATGCGGCCATCACCAACGTGACGGTGACCAAAGCGCGCAAAGAGAAGTTCGACTTCGCCACCTACCGCAAGGACTCGCTGGGTTTTTACGTCAAATCTGACAGCAAAATCACCTCACTGACCAAAGCGCCGGATATTGCCGGGCTGCGGATTATTGTCGGCTCCGGCACCAATCAGGAAGCGATCCTGCTGGCGTGGGATGAAGAGAACCAGAAAAACGGCCTGAAGGCCTTCACGCCGATCTACGTCAAGGATGATGCCGCGCAGACACTGGCGATCCAGTCCGGCCGCGCCGATGCTTACTTCGGCCCGAACGTGATTGGCGCATGGAAAGCGGCGCTGACCGGCAAAACCAAACTGGTCGGCAGCGTAGACGGCGGCTGGCCAAAAGCGGCGCACATCGCGGTGACGCTGAAGAAAGGCAGCGGTCTGGTGACGGCGGTGAATGCCGCGCTGAACGGCGTGATCAAAGGCGGCGAGTACGACAAAGTGCTGAACCGCTGGGGCGAAGGCATTGAGCGCCTTGACCACTCAGAAATTAACCCGGCCGGTCTGGGCGATTAACGGAGGTCCGTATGAGCCATGAACAATTTCGCCAGCTGTCGCCGGAAGCCCCGGAGCTGGAACCGATTATCGACGGGCTTTTCGGTGAATACAGCGCGCGCTACGGCGACTTTTTTGCGCGCGATGCCGAGGTTGAACTGACCGAATGGTATCTGCCACCGCGCGGCATGTTTGTGGTGCTGGAGCGCGACGGCGAGATTATTGCCATGGGCGCCTATAAGCCACTGGATGCGGAAACCGCCGAGCTGAAGCGTATCTGGACGCGCGGCGATCTGCGTCGCCAGGGGCTGGCGCTGAAAATCCTGCAGGAGCTGGAGCGGCTGGCACTGCAGGCTGGGTATCGTCAGGTGTATCTCACCACCGGTTTCCGCCAGCCGGAGGCGGTGCGCCTCTATCTGTCGCACGGCTATCAGCCGCAGTTTGACACCACGCGCGACCCGGAAGAGTACAGCCGCGCCCCTTACGATGGCCGCCTGCGCTTTACCAAAGCGCTGCATCAGCATGCCACAACAGGAGCCACCCATGAAATCGACTGAAACCCTGCGCGTGGTGCCCGCCCGCTATCCGCTGCGGCTGGTGGGTGCGGCGATTGCGCTGTTTATTCTGGCGGTGGTGATCCAGTCGGTGGCGTTTAATCCACGCTGGGAGTGGTCGGTGTTTGCCCACTGGTTCTTCCACCCGGCCATCCTCAGCGGGCTGGGGCAGACGCTGCTGCTGACGCTGATTGCCAGCGTACTGAGCATCGTGCTCGGCGTCGGGCTGGCGCTGGCGCGCCTCTCCCCTTCCTGGCTGCTCTCCGGGCTGGCGTTCAGCTATATCTGGCTGTTCCGTTCGCTGCCGCTGATTGTGGTGCTGATTATTCTCTATAACTTCTCTTACCTGTACGACACGCTGTCGATTGGCATTCCGTTTACCGCGCTAACGCTGGCTGAGTACCACACTATCGACGTGCTCGGCCAGTTCAGCACTGCGGTGATTGGCCTGACGCTGGTGCAGGCGGCCTACAGCGCGGAGATTATTCGCGGCGGCATTCTCGGGGTCGATCAGGGGCAGTTTGAAGCCGCTGCGGCGCTCGGCCTGCCCGCCTCACGCCGCACCTATCGCATTATCCTGCCGCAGGCGCTGCGGGCGATTATCCCGACCGGCTTCAACGAGATTATCAGCCTCGCCAAAGGCACCGCGATGGTCTACGTGCTGGCGATGCCGGAACTGTTCTACACCATTCAGATGGTCTACAACCGCACGCAGCAGGTGATCCCACTGCTGATGGTGGCGGCGGTCTGGTATCTGATTATCACCACCGTTCTGTCCGCCGTTCAGCACTATGTTGAGCGCTGGCTGGCACGCGGCGCCACGCGTGAATCCGGGTCGCGCACCGCAACCACTGCGCCGGGCGCCGCCGCCATCACCCCAATCAGGAGCTAACCATGTCTGAAGCGATTGCACTGGAAAACGTCCCGACCCTTGGCCATATCTCCATCGCCGGGGTGAGTAAAAGTTACGGCAAATTTAAAGCGCTGGACGATGTTTCACTGGAGCTGACGCCGGGTTCGGTGACGGTGATCATCGGCCCGTCCGGCTCCGGCAAGTCCACCCTGCTGCGCGCGATTAATCATCTGGAGCGCGTGGACCAGGGCTTTATCCGCATTGACGGCGACTATATTGGCTATCAGCGGCGCGGCAACCGGCTGTACGAGCTGAAGGAGAAAGCGATCCTGCGCCAGCGCACCGGCGTCGGCTACGTGTTCCAGAATTTCAATCTGTTCCCGCATATGACGGTACTGGAAAATATTATTGAAGCGCCGCTGGCTCATAAGCAGCTCAGCCGCGAGGCAGCGGAACGGCGGGCGCTGGAACTGCTGGAAGCCGTCGGGCTACGCCATAAGGCCGATGCCTGGCCGCGCCACCTTTCCGGTGGCCAGCAGCAGCGCGTAGCCATTGCCCGGGCGCTGGCGCTTAACCCGAAGGTGATCCTGTTCGATGAACCCACCTCAGCGCTGGACCCGGAGCTGGTGGGCGAAGTGCTGGACACCATTAAAAAGCTGGCGCGCTCCGGCACCACGCTGGTGGTGGTGACCCACGAGATTGGTTTTGCCCGCGAGGTGGCGGACCAGGTGGTGTTTATGGTGGAAGGAAAGATTGTCGAACAGGGCAGTGCACGGCAGGTGCTGAACCAGCCGCAGCACCCACGCACCCGGCGTTTTCTGGCGAAAGTATTGTAGGACCTGCGGCACGGGGCGAACACGTTGTTTTGTAGGGGTTGACCTTCTTTTTCGGTCAACCCGTTGCGGTACCAGTGCGTTTCACCGCGTCGAGGGCGACCGAAAAAAATGGTCTTCATTGCGGCCGGTGCAAACCTGCAGCACGGGGCGACCGAAAAAAATGGTCGCCCCCTACGGGGGGGAACCCGCTGCGGTATCGGTATCGGTATCGGTGCGTTTTACCGCGTCGAGCGTGGCGGCATCGCGCTCAATGCCGGTCAGCTCGCTCAGCACGCCGTCACGCATCTCCAGCAGGCGGTCGGCATGCAGGAAGTAGTGGTCATCATGGCTGATGGCAAACACCGTTTTCCCCATCTCCTTTAACCACGGCAGCAGCTCGCGATAGAAAATGCGGCGGAAGTGCGGGTCCTGATCCGCCGCCCATTCGTCCAGCAGCAGAATGTCACGCTGTTCGGCGGTTGCCAGCAGCAGCGCCAGGCGCTTAGTCTGCCCCTTCGACAGCTTGAGGTTCAGCACCCGGTTGCCCTCCAGCTTGATCTTGTCCTGCATCTTCAGGCGTTCCAGCCAGCTCTGCACCAGCGCCGGATCGATCGCCTTACCCTGGTCATCAATCAGCCGATCAAACAGATGCACGTCGGTAAACACCGCCGAGAACATGCGGCGGTAGCTGTCCATCGCCGCGCTATCAATCACCTTGCCATCCAGCAGGATCTCACCGGAAACCGGCTGATACAGCCCGGTCAGCAGCATCGCCAGCGTTGACTTACCGCTGCCGTTGCCGCCAATCAGGAACACCAGCTCGCCACGCTTCAGCGTCATGTTCACCGGGCCAACGGCAAA
This sequence comes from Erwinia aphidicola, assembly GCF_024169515.1. Lineage (NCBI taxonomy): Bacteria > Pseudomonadati > Pseudomonadota > Gammaproteobacteria > Enterobacterales > Erwiniaceae > Erwinia > Erwinia aphidicola. The sequence goes on from NZ_JAMKCQ010000001.1 coordinate 115,031, forward strand.
ACCGTGGTCGCCGTAGTGGAACATCAGATTGCGCAGCTCCAGCGTCTGCCAGCTTTTTGCCGCCGGCAGCTGCGGGAACTCCGCCTGATACGGCGCCAGATTAAACCTGTTCAGCTTGTCAAATGCCACCTGCGCGGTGAGTAACGTCGGCAGCGCGCCAACTGCTGACAGCATGGGCGTGCGCAGGAACAGCAGCGTCAGAGAGTAGGTTGCCGCCACGGCGGTATCGGCCCAGCCCAGGCTGTTGGCGAGGTAAAACGCCAGCCCGATGGCGCCGAGCATCATAATATTCGACCAGTTCACCGCGCTGAGGTGATAGGTATCGGCACGCACGATGTGATGACGGTAGGTTTTGGCATCCACGCTGTAGACCTCGTCGAAGATCTGCTGCGCGCGCTGACGGTTGAGCGCCAGCTCTTTACGCCCTTCAATAATGGTCTGGAAGTCAGCGTACAGGTTATCTTCGGTATCACGCAGGATTGCCATATGGCGGTAAACCCGCGCCACCAGCAGCCAGCCGCCGATGATGGTGATCGCCACCCAGACGGCGGTCACCACCAGCATTTTCGGCGACAGCCAGGCCAGGTAGGCCGCAGAGCCGACGGTCAGGATAATCCCCTGGATTAACTCCGGCAGGCGCACAAAAGCGATAGTAATATTGCGCACGTCGCTGGTCAGCCCGGCCAGCAGCTGTGCGCTGCCGATCTGCTCAATGCGCTCTACGCGGGTGTCGAGGATGCGTTTGATAAACTCGCCGCGCAGGCGGTAGACAAAGTGGTGGCCGAGCAGCGTCAGCGCCAGCTGCGAGCCAAGCGTTACCGCCATCAGCAGCAGCAGCAGGCCGAGAAGCTGTGGCAGCACCATCAGCGAGGAATTTAAGGTGACGATCAGCTCGCGGTTAATAAACGCGATTAGCCCGATCCCCAGCGCGGCGCTGAGCAGGCTGAGCACAATCACCAGAATAAACGGCCAGCGGTACTGCTTGTAAACGACGTGAAGCAACTCCATGAAAACATCCCGGCAGGTAAAAAAGCAGCTTGCAGTTTAATGAGAAGCAAGACGATATCAATAACAATTCTCATTCGGGAGAGTGCCGCGGGGGAAATTAGCGGGCGCGGCGGAAGGTGAGATTAAAGCGGAACGCCCCGGCCAGCGGATGAATGCCCGGCTTAAGCGGCAAAATGCCGTGATAGCGCAGGCGCGACGGACCGCCCCACACCACCACATCGCCATGCTCCAGCAGCACGCGCTGGCAGGCATCACCGCGTTCGAAGCCGCCGAACAGAAATATCGCCGGTAACCCCAGCGAGACAGAAACAATCGGCTGGCGCAGGTCGCGCTCGTCTTTATCCTGATGCAGCGTCAGTTTCGCCCCCGGCTGGTAGCGGTTGAGCAGGCAGGCATCGGGATTGAAGCCGTTAAACCCCGCCTCGCGCGCGCAGGTCACCGCCAGCTGGCGAAACAGCGGCGGCATCGCGGGCCAGCGCTGCCCGCTCAGATTATCCTGCTCGCTGTACTGATAGCCGCGTGAATCGGTGGTCCAGCCGGAATCACCGCAGTTGGTCATCGCCACCGACATGCGGTGGCCGCCGGGCGTGATGCGGTGACGAAACGGGTTCTCTGCCGCGACCTGCTCCACCAGCGTCATCAGTTCTTCTGAACGTGCGCGGGCGCGACGGCGCAGGATCACCGCCCCTTCTGCCAGCGGCTCCTGCCACGGGCTATCTTCGGCAAACAGATCGAGCATCGGCTCTCCTTAATCAGTGCGTGGAGGACGGGGTAAGAAAGGCAGCAAACTGCGGCGACATCCAGCTCTCAAAGCGATCCCCCTGCTTGTAGATCAGATACACCGCCAGTTTATCACGCAGCGCCAGCGCTTTCGCGCGCTCGGTACCCAGCACCATCAGCCCGGTATCCCAGCCATCGGCCTCCAGCGCGGTTGTGGCGATCACCGTGGCAGAAACCAGCTTGTGCTGAATCGGCTGCCCGGTTGCCGGGTCAATGACGTGCGAGATGCGCTTACCGTCCAGTTCATAATAGTTGCGATAGCTGCCGGAGGTGCTGATGCCGTGGCCCTGTAAATCGACAATTGCCTGCACCGCATTCTCTTTATCGGTCGGTTTCTGGATCGCCACCTGCCAGGCATTGCCCTGCGCGTTTTTCCCGCGCGTCAGCACTGCCCCGCCGACCGATACCAGATAGTTGTTGATCCCTTCCCGCTCCATCAGGCGCGCCAGGTGATCGGTGGCGAAGCCTTCGCCGACGGTAGAGAGATCAACATACAGCCCGGGCAGATCTTTTTGCAGCCAGGCCTGCCCGGCGCGGTTGATCACCTGCAAGTGCTGCAGGCCAGTCAGCGCGCGTGCGGCGGCGATCTGCTGCGCGTCCGGCGTTTTAACCGGCTGCTTATCCGGCCCGAAGCCCCACAAATTCACCAGCGGCCCGACGGTGATATCCATCGCGCCCTGCGTCTGCTGGCCAATGCGCAGCGACAGCGTGACGATATCCGCCATATTGTTGCTCACCGGCTGCGGGTCCGTACCGCGATAGTGATTAAACCGTGACAGCACCGAGTCATTTTTCCAGGTCGACAGCTCATGGTCGTCGTTGTCCAGCTGCTGCTGAACCGCTGTTTGCAGCGCCGCGCGCCGATCCGCTGCCACTCCGGCCAGGCTAACTCTCCAGAATGTTCCCATAGTGCGCCCTTCGAGTACCATACCATCAGGACCTTTCGATGGCTGAGGCGCGTCACAGGCTGCCAGCAAGCAAACCACCATAAAACTTAAAAAACACCGCCAATTACTCTTCATATTTGCCTGTAATCTTAATTAAAAACTGGTCCGATCCGGGTTATCGCGCAGGAAAAACTCAGATTCGAGACCTTGATCTTGCGGCGTGCTCTCACCAGGATAGTGGCTGAACAGGGCCGATCCCCGCCCCCTTTTTTCACCCTTAACAGGAGAGCCATAATGATCTATTTCGCGCTTCTCATGATTTCCACCGCACTGATTATCTTTGCGGGCTATAAGCATTACAAGCAGACACACACCCGCCAGCTGCATCGCCCGCGCTATCGCTGATGCTAACCCGGCTCCCCTGTTGGCCAGGGGAGTTGCCCTTGCGGCACTCTCTTCGTGCGCGCTGCACCGTATTAGCGCAGCTATTCTGCCCTGCCGCACCTTAATCCCGCCTCAATCGCCCCCGCTTAGCTGGCACGTTTTCTGCAAGCATGGCTGGAGACAGAAAATGTTTTCTGCTGACCGCGAGGGATACTACGATGCGCAACAAAAATTCGGTTAAAGAGAACCAGGCACGTCGTCGCCTGCTGCGTTTTTCGCTGTTTACGCTCGGTGGGATGGGGCTGGAAGGCAGTTACCTGCCAACGAAAGATCAGAGTAGTGAGAAGAAAGCGGGCGTGATTGCCGCGTAGACAGGTTGATATTGAACAGGGGCGACCGGAAAAAAAGGTCGCCCCGATGGGCCGTTCGGAAAAGACGATCGGCCCCTACAGTCGGGCCGACCCTTTTGATCAGAACTGGTAAACCAGGCCCACTGCCACCACGTCGTCGGTGTTGATACCGGCGGCTTCGGTGAAGTCGTTGCTGTCCATCAGGTTGATCTGGTAATCAACATAGGTAGACATATTTTTGTTGAAGTAGTAGGTGGCGCCCACGTCGATGTACTGCTTCAGGTTCTGGGTGCCCCAGTTCTGAATGTCGGTACCGCGTGAGGTCACGTATGCCAGGGATGGGCGCAGGCCGAAGTCGAACTGGTACTGAGCAACCAGCTCCCAGTTTTCTGCTTTATCCGCAAAGCCGTAGGCGGCTGGGTTGTCGGTGCTGCCGAAACGGGTGGCGTTGTACGATTTGGTGTACATCGCGGCCAGGTAGATATTGTTGGCATCATATTTCAGACCACCGGTGTAAGCCTCAGCTTTGTCACCGTTACCCAGCAGCGCTGCGCTGTTCTGAGTGTTGGTACGGTCGGAGGAGAACATGGCCGCACCGGCGCTGAAGCCCTGACCGAAGTCATAGGTGGCAGACAGACCGTAGCCATCACCGTTCTGCGCGGTGGCGCTGCGGTTGCCGGCGACTTCTGCATCGCTGTCGTTTTTGCCCTGGTACTGTACGGCGACGTTCAGGCCGTCAACCAGACCAAAGAAGTTGTTGTTACGGTAGGTCGCCATGCCGTTACCGCGCTGGAACATAAAGTTGTCCGCGCCGTAGGTATCGCCACCGAACTCTGGCAGCACGTCGGTCCATGCGCCGATGTCATAGGCTACGCCATAGTTACGACCATAATCGAAAGAGCCAGCATCACCAAATTTCACACCAGCAAAGCCAACACGCGTGTAGCTGTTTGCCGTACCCTGAGATTCTGCGGTGTTCAGCGCAGCCTGGTACTCCCACTGGCCGTAACCGGTCAGCTGGTCTGAAATCTGAGTTTCGCCCTTGAAGCCAAAGCGCAGGTAAGACTGGTCGCCATCGGTGCCGGAGTCGTCAGAGAAATAGTGCAGGCCGTCAACTTTACCGAAAAGGTCCAGTTTGTTGCCGTCTTTGTTATAAATTTCTGCTGCACCGGCCGATGCTGTAACCAGCAATGCCGGGACCATCAGGGAAAGAACGCGAAGTTTCATTTTATTACCCTCTCGATTATAAGTCTTATTTGCCACTGCGTGCTGAATATGGATTTGAGCACGAAGTGTCATGTTAAGCCGAGGTGAGTAATAATCTATCAGGAAAATGATACTGAATTTCCGAAAGTGTTTCATTTAAGGTAAAAATATTACAAAATGTAATTTAAGCGGAACTTTTATACAGCACAAATAGATAAAAATTATGGCATCTAAAGACAAGAAAATAAGATAAGTCCATAATTACATCAACTTAACTGGAAACCTATCCTTGCGCACTGAATGATAAAAATTTTCACCCATGTGGATGTATTATTACCCCGCTATCATCATTTTATTTCAGTATTACCTTCATTCACCCCGAATGAGTTGCCACATTTAGTATTCCCGCCGGGCTTAGTTCCCGGCATTTTTTTGCCTTTTTTCACCCAGCGTCAAAAAATGTCAATAACGGTAAAGTTAACCACGGCAACAAAATAAGTCCCCGCTTTGCCGGGAATTTACGCCAGATAACTGAAAAATATCCGGCGTGCTCCTCTCTAAATTGCCAATCAATTAAGCGCCGAAAATAACTGCCCCTTTCAGTAAGCCTGGCCGTAATATCTAACGCTCACGCAGCGACTCTTTGACTTTATTCAGCGGCTTAATCAGGTAATCCATGACGGATTTCTGGCCCGTTTTAATTTCAACATTGGCGACCATGCCCGGCACGATAGGGAATTTGCGCCCTGCTTTATTGGTCAACTCGGCTTTGTCGGTGCGCACATAGACGCGGTAGTAGTACTGATCGCGTTTGACCTCATCCTGTAAGGTATCCGGCGACACGGTTTCCACCTCGCCGTGCAGGTCGCCATAGATCGAAGAGTCATAGGCGGTCACCTTCACCGTGGCGGGTAGCCCGGGGCGGATATAGGCGATATCACGCGGGTTAATGCGCGTTTCAATCAGCAGCTGATCCTCTAACGGCACAATCTCCATCAGCTTGCCGCCAGGCTGCAGTACGCCGCCTACGGTGGTGACCTGGATATCCTTCACGATACCGCGCACCGGCGAATAGATTGTGGCGCGGGTGAGCTGATCCTCTTTACCGGTCATCACCTGCAGCTGAGCGTCGAGGTCGGCGTTATTTTTTACCTGCTCTTCACGGGCGCGTACCGCGTAGTCATTGCGCGCTTCGTCAATTTTTCCCTGCAGCTCAGTGACCTGACGCCGCAGGCGGATCACCTCTACCTGACCGGCTGCACCTTTTGCCACCAGCGGCTCAGTCATGCGCAGCTCGTCCTGCACCAGCTTTTTCGACTGTTGCAGGTTGCTAACGGTTTCCGTCAGGTTCTGGCGCCGTGACTGATAGAGCTGGGTCTCACGCGCCACCAGGTCTGGCTCTTTCAGGGTGGCTGCACTGAACTGCAGCGGTGCGCCGGTCAGCTCCGCGCGCAGGCGCTCTGCCGAGGCGCGCAGGGTGGTCGCTTTGGAGGCCGCCTCGCCGAAGTTCGACTGGAAGCGGGTCGGGTCGAGCTTTGCCAGCACCTGCCCCTTCTCCACGATGTTGCCCTCGTGCACGTTTAGCTCATCGACGATGCCGCCGTCGAGGCTTTCGATCACCTGCGCACGGCTGAGCGGGGTGACCTTGCCGGTACCGACGGTAACTTCGTCAAGAATGGCGAAGTGCGCCCAGACAATAAAGAGCACCAGCGCAGCGGTACAGATCCAGATAATGGCGGAGGTGCGCCGTTCATTTTTTTTCAGGCTGCGGTCGATCAATACCAGGCTCATGCGGCATCTCCCCGGGCGGGCGTGGCGGCCGGCGGGGTGCTGGCAGCAGTGGCACGCTTAAGAATCTCATCTTTCGGGCCGTCGGCGATGACCCGCCCGTTGTCCATCACGATAATGCGATCGACCATTTTCAGCAGCGCCGGGCGGTGGGTGACCAGCACCAGCGTGCGTCCGCTCAACCAGCCCTGCATCTGCTTAATCACATGCTCTTCCAGCTGTTCATCCATTGAAGCGGTCGGCTCATCCATCAGTACCACCTGCGGCTGGCGCAGGATCATACGGCTCAGCATCACCATCTGCCGCTGCCCGCCGGACAGCCCGCGCCCACCCTCATTAATAATGCGGTCGAGGCTGGCGGCATCCTGCTGGATCAGGCTCAGCGCCCCGCTGACGCGTAGCGCCTGCAGCATATCCTGCTCGCTGGCGTGGGGATTCCCCAGCATCAGATTCTGGCGCAGCGTGCCGAAGAACAGGCGTGAATCCTGCGACAGCCAGCCGAGCTGACGGCGCAGATCCACCGGGTCAATACGGCGCAGATCAACGCCATCGACCATCACTTTGCCCTGGCTGGCCAGTGCCTGGCCGGCCAGCAGCTTGAGCAGCGTCGATTTTCCGGCACCGACGCGGCCAAGAATGGCGATGCGCTCCCCCGGTTTAATCTGCAGCTGATTGATGGTCAGCACGTTTTTCGGGTTCTCTTCCTCATAGCTGTACTGCACGCCGCGCAGATCGTAGTGCCCGGTCAGCGTTGGGCAGTGCGCCATTTCGCCCTCCTCCGGCTGGTCGAGCGGCTTTTTCAGCAGTTCGTCCAGACCGTTCATCGCGCTTTTTGCATGCTGCCAGCGCGAGAACACCATCGTCAGCTGCATCAGCGGCGCAATGGTGCGTGAGGAGAGCATGCTGCTGGCGACCAGGGTACCGGTGGTAATTGCGCCGTCGAGCACCAGATAGACGCCGAATACCAGCATGCTGGCATAGGTCAGCTGCTGCACGCTGGAGGCCCAGCCGGTGAGCCGGGCGCCCCACAGTCGCTGCTGCATGCCGATGGCGGCGCTCACTTCATGCGTCTGCTCCCACTGGCGCTGGAAGTACGGCTCCGCCTGCAGCGATTTAATATCCTCAATCCCTTCAATGGTCTCCACCAGGATCGCGTTGCGCAGCGCCCCTTCGCGCAGCCCCTCTTTTGCCAGTTTCGCCATCGGGATCTGGATCAGCAGGCCAGGAATGACGATCAGCGGGATCGCCAGCAGCGGCACAATCACCAGCGGGCCGCCGATAAACGCCATGATAAACAGGAACAGGATGACAAACGGCATATCTGCTGCCGCCCCGACGGTGGTGGAGGTCAACAGCTCGCGCACCTGGTCTATCTCACGCAGCTGGGAGATAAACGAACCGGTGGATTTGGGCCTGGCCTCGTTGCGGATGTTCATCGCCCTGGCAAACAGCATGGAGGAGACTTTCAGGTCGATGCGCTTCCCCATCAGATCGGAAACCTGGGTACGCATCAGGCGGATAAGATATTCAATCACCGCCGCGATCAGTACGCCGCCGAACAGCACCCACAGCGTCGATTCGGACTGTGCGGGGATCACCCGGTCATAGATCTGCATCGAGAACAGGATCCCGGCCAGCGCCAGCACGTTGCCAACAATCGAGGCCAGTGAGATCTCACCAATTCGGCGCCCCATTCCTTTGAAGTTGTGCCAGAACCAGTGCTCTTTATACGGCTGAACAAATTCATCGATGCGCGCATCGCGCCCGCGCGCCGCCACGCCAACGATGCCGACCTCCTGCTGGCTCTGGGCCAGCAGCAGCGCCAGCTCGCTTTCGCGTACCACGTCGCCGCCGTCGCTCAGCCAGTAGCGGGCGTTACCTTCGCCGTCGATGGCTTCCAGCACCACCACGCTGCCGTTCTCCATGATCAGCACCACCGGCGTGACCTCCTGTCGCCAGCGGATCTTATCGCGCGGGGTCATGGTGAGATGCAGACCGAGCAGCCCGGCCAGGCGCTCCAGCTGCTGAGGCGGGCTGAGGTGTTCGAACCAGCGCATCTGCTGACGCAGGGTTTTTCCATCGGCCGGCTTACCGAAGCGCGCCGCCACGCGCAGCATGGCATCGATCCAGTTTTCGGTGGTTGCGGTTTGTTTCGTCATAGAACTGCCTTATCTGGTTGTCATGCACACGGCCGCTTTACAGCGACGGCAGCGTTTGCCCACTGTTTGCTTCACGATCGATGCCTAAAATATCCAGCAGATTGTCGACGGCGGCAGCGTAGCGGACCGTGGCATCCCAGCCGTCGTACAGCGCCGTCAGGCGGCCGCTGTCGGCCTGAAAGACATCCTGCTCCACGCTAAGCAGGTCATTCAGGCTGCGTTTGTTCAGTTTGTACTCATCGGCGTAGACCGAACGCGTATGATCCGCGCTGTCCAGCTGCATCTCACCCGCCTGCTGGCGCTGCTGCGCGCCGATCATGTCGGCGTAGGCGGTGGAGGCATTCTGGTTGATTTGCAGCTTTGACTGCTGGATGGCGGCTTCGGCGGCTTCGCGGTCGCCCTCGGCGGCGCGGGTTTTGGCATTAACCAGCCCGCCCTGATAGAGCGGCGCTTCGACCTGCAGTTGCAGCTCGTCGTCCCAGTAAGAGCGGCTCTGGTTTTCATAGCGGGTGCGCCCCGCCTGCACTTTGATGGTCGGCCAGTGGTTGGAGGAGGCCTGGCGCACGCGCTCCATCGCCGCTTCCTGCTTGGCCTGCGCGCTGCGCACCGCAGCGCTTTTCTCATAGGCAATCTTATCCAGCGTGACCTGCTGGTTGAGCAGTGCCTTCGGCAGTTCCGGCAGATTGTCGGACATCACTCCGGTCAGCACCGTCAGCTGCGCGCGCGCCGAGCGCTCCTGCGCACGATACTGCTCCATGCTGGCGTTCATCCCGGCGATGCGCGTTGACGCCTGCAATACGTCGGACTGCGAGCTAAGCCCGGCGTCGGCGCGCAGTTTCGCCATGTCGCGCACCCGCTCCAGCGAGCGAATGTTGGCGCGCGCGGCCTCCACCAGCGCCTGGTAGCGCTTGACCGACAGATAGGCTTGCAGCGTGTCCTGCGCCACGGTGGTCATGGTGTCGTAAAGGGCATATTGATAGGCTTCAGAGAGCTTGTGCTGTTCATCAATCGCCCCGCCGGTGCGGCCAAAGTCATACAGCAGCTGGCTGAGGGTGATGCCGCCAGAAGCGCTGTTGTTCAGGCTGCCTGCGGAGTCGGTCTGCTGCGAGCGCCCACCGCTGGCCGCCAGCGAGATTTGCGGATACCACGCGCTTTTCGCCGCATCGAGATCGGCGTCGCCAACACGAATTTGTGCGGCAGCTTCAGAAATTTTCGGGTTGCGGGCAAAAGCGCGCAGGATGGCATCGCGCAGGGTCAGGGTAGCAATCTGTTCTTCGGTCGGTGCCGCGCGCCAGTTAAATGCCGCGACCGGCTGCTGTTGCGCGGCCAGCGCCGTCTGACTACTCAGGCAGGTGGCAAGAATAATAACCGCGCCACGGGCGGAATTAGCCATTGAACTCTCCTTAATACCCCGGAAAAATGAAAAACGCCCGCGGAAAAACACAAGCTGTGCTGTTTCTTCCCACGTATCACGTTGGCCAGCATCACAACCATGATGCCAGGCTTTACCCGGTGTGCTTAAGGATTACCATGTAATCCGTAACAAGAATAAATTGGCTCAGTGCCAAAAAAATGCAAAGAATTTTCATGCCGTTATCAATACCGGCGTCGTTGAGTGCCAGTTTCAATACTGGGTTGACTGGCGCCACAACGACCAACAGCGGCCGAAGCCGCTTCTGGTCATTATTTTTACCAACCCATCACTTCCTCTTAACTTTAGACCCCCTGCACGGGAATGCGAACCGCGCAGGGGTTATTTTTTTGTTATACGACATGGACCTGCAGATTGTGCTGGATCAATACGTCACCCAGGGTGTTCTCCGACGACAGCGCCGAGTTGTGGTAGACGTCATAGGTTTGCCCGCCGACCGTGCGCTGCCCGGTGGTAGCCCAGATGCCGCCATCACCGTTGGCCAGCGTAACCTGGTCACCCAGCGTCCCTTTAATCAACAAATCATCCGTCTGCTTGTCGGTGATGTTCAGCGCCTCATTAAGGTCCAGCTTGATGCTGTTATTGCCCGCCTTGCCGAGGTCGATAATCTCGATATGCTCCACCTTCAGCCCGAGCGAGGTGAGATCCAGCGTGAGATGCTCGCCGTTCAGCACCAGGGTGTCGGTCCCTGCGCCACCGTCGATATGGCTAAAGTCCATTGAGCCAACCGAGATGGTGTCGTTACCGCTGCTACCCGTCACCGAGTCGCCATGCAGCACCTGCCCGTCCGCCAGCGTAATGGTGACGCCGCCGATGGTGTAAGCATCGCTGTCAGCCTCGACGGAAGTGGTCGCCGCTGCCGCGGTGCTGGTCGTCGCGCTGGTGCTGGTCGTGGCGGCATCGGTGCTGCTGGTGTCGCTGTCGGTCACCAGCGTCGAGTGAACTGCTGCGACGGCATGCGCCGTGCTGCTGCTCTCCTCCGTGGTGGTGCTGGTTTTGCTGCTGGTGCTGGAGGTATCGGTTGAGGCCACCGCCAGCGAGTCATCAGCCGCGACCGCCATCAGCGATGCCGCTGCCACCGTTGAGCTGACCGGTAACAGCGAGCCGAGCAGCAGCGTGGTAGAGGTCGTCGCCGGGTTGCCCGCCGCATCCACCGCCGCGACCGTCACCAGCGCGCCCAGGTTCAGCGTGGTGAGCAGCCCCCCGGTGAACTTGGCGCTGTAGCGCCCATTGGCGTCAATCACTGCCGTTTGCGTTTGCGATTGGCCATTCTGCGACAGCGTGATGCTGACCGTGGTGCCCGTTGCCAGGCGCAGCGTGCCGCCGGTGATGGTCAGACCGGTTAACAGCACATTCACCAGGCTGGTAACCGCATCGACCCCAACTGCCGGCAGGCTGTGGGTCACCGCCGTGAAGCTGGTGCTGTTGCCCGCCCGGTCCGTCACGGTTACCGCGACAGTGTGGCTGCCATCGGCAATCGCGCTGAGGCCCGAGCTCGGCACGCTGACGCTCCAGCTGCCGTTGCTGCCCACCGTGGTGTTGTAGACCGTACCGGCAATGTTGACCGCCACAGTTCCGCCCACCGCGTTGGTCGCCGTGCCGCTCAGGGTCTGCGCCGCCCCCGCTTCCGCCAGGTTGAGGTAGTGGTCGGTAAACACCGAGGCGTTGGTCAGCGTGACCGTTGGCGTGACGTGCGTACCAACAATCACCGATGCCGAGCCGTTTGCCGTGTTGCCCGCGCCGTTGACCAGACTGGCGGTAATGGTCTGCGTACCGTCCGCCAGCGCCAGCAGGCTGGCAGAGGGGACTGAGACACTCCAGCTGCCGTTGGCGGCAACAATGGCGTTGAGGGTCAGTGCACCGACCTTAACCGCAATGGTTGAACCTTCCGCATTGGTGGCGGTACCGGAGATAGTCTGCGCCGACAGCGCCTCGACCGCATTCAGGCCGCCGTCGCCAAACAGCGTGCCGATAGTGATAGACGGGGCGGTCTGGGCGATCACGCTGACCGTACCGCTGGTGGTCGCGCTGTTGCCATACGGGTCGCTAAGCGTGACCTGCGCCGTCTGCGTACCGTTCGCCAGCGTCGCGAGGTCCGCTTTCGGCACGCTCAGGCTCCAGCCACCGCCGCTGCCCACCGTGGTGGTATAGGTATGCGTTCCGAGCACCACCGTGACCGTTGAACCCGCCACCGCGTTAGTGGAGGTCCCGCTGATCAGCTGGGCGTTGGCGAGATCGCCCGCGCTCAGCACGCCGTCACCGAAAATAGTGTTGACCGCGATAGTGGGGGCGCTCTGCACGCCGATGATGACGCCCACGCTGGCACTGGCGTTGTTACCATAGGCATCGGTCACCGCCACGCCCACGGTAAGATTACCGGTCAGCAGCGTGGTCAGCAGCGAAGGCGCCAGCGCAGCGGTGAAGTTACCGTTGGCATCGGTGGTGGCGGTCAGCGTGGTGGTACCCACATTGATTCGGACGCTGGTTCCCGCCGCCACGTTATTCACATGCCCGCTCAGCGTCTGGCCGAGCAGCGCTTCCGCCACGCTCAGCACGCCATCGCCAAACAGCGGATTCAGCGTGACCGAAGGCAGGTTGTTGATGCCCACAATCGCACTCAGCGAGTTGCTGGTGGTGTTGCCCGCCGCGTCGGTAACGCTGACGCCGACATTGAGGTTGCCGTCGGTCAGCGTTGCCAGCAGCGCCGGGGTCAGCGCAATGCTGAATTTCCCGTCGCTGTCTGCGGTCGCTACCAGCTGCGTACTGTTCACGCTTACCACCACGCGCGCTCCGGCAGCGGTGGTGCCGCTGATGGTCTGGGTCAGCAGCGCATCCGCCGCGTTCAGCACGCCATCACCGAACAGCTGCAGCTGGTTGAGCACCAGCGACGGCGCGGTGAGGTTAACTGCCAGCCCGCCCGAGGCGCTGGCGGTATTGCCCGCCGCATCCTGTAGCGAAGCGGTCACCGTCAGGTTCGGGTTACCGGTCAGCAGCTGCAGCTGCGCCTGCGTCAGGTTGGTGCTGAAGGTGCCATCGGCATTCACCGTGGCGGTGGCAGAGACAATATTCCCCACGTTGAGATTGACGATAGTGCCCGCCGCCACGTTTTTCACCGTACCGCTAATCAGCTGGCTGGCGAAGTTAGTGACATCGTTGAGGTTGAGCGCCCCGTCACCGAAGATGGTGTTAAGGGTAATGCTCGGTTCTGCGGTCAGCAGGCCCACGGTGACGCTGTTGCTGGCGGTGTTGCCCGCCGGGTCGACCACTTTGACGCCCAGCGTGGCGTTCCCGGTGGCCAGGCTAAGCAGATCCGTGGCGCCAATATTTACGCTCCACGCCCCGCCCGCCTGCACCGTGGTGGTATAGGTTTTAGTGCCGAGGGTGACGGTAACGGTTGAACCGGCCACCGCATTCAGCGTACCGCCAATGGTCTGGCCCAGCAGCGCCTCAGCGTGGTTCAGCAGATTATCCCCGCCAAACAGGCCGGTAAGCGCCGGAACTACCGGTACGTTGTTGATAATCGCCGTGACGTTTTCCGCCAGGGTTTTGCTGTTACCTGCCGCGTCGCTCACCACTACATTGAGCGCCAGATTGCCATCGGTCACGCCGCTCAGCGCGGAGGATGGGATGGCCAGCGACCATTTACCATCCTGGCCCACGGTGGCGGTCAGGTTTTGTCCCCCCAGAGACAGAGAAACCGTTGCGCCAATGGTGCCGGTACCGGTAATCACGTGATCGACCAGCAGATCGGCTTTGCTCAGGAAGCCATTATCAAACAGCGGGTCAACCGCCAGCGCCAGGGTGTTCAGCACTTTGCTGACGGTCAGCGCGGCGCTGCCCTGGTTGCCGTTGACATCATTGACTCGGACCGACAGCACGTTGGTGCCGCTGGCTAACAGGGCAATCTCGGCAGCGGCCAGCGGGATGCTGAACACCCCGTCAGTCACCACGGCCGAGGCCAGCAGCGTGTTGCCCAGATAGACGCCAACGGTTTGCCCATCCGCGCCGGTCGCTGTCCCGGTCAGCAGCTGCTGTAGCGTTGCTTCCACCCCATTGATGATGTTGTCCTGCGCCAGCACGTTAAGCGTGATCAGCGGCGGTATGGTATCCACCACGATGCCATGCGTTGCCGTCCCGACGTTGCCCGCTGCATCGCTAATAGAGGCATTAATGGTTTGCGCATTCTGCCCCAGCGCCTGCAGATCCGCCGACGGCACGTTGAGTGACCAAGTACCGCCCGCCTGCACCACGGTGGTGTAGGTTTTTCCGCCCAGCGTGACGGTCACCGTACGCCCCACTTCAGTGAGCGATGCGGTGCCGCTGATGGCCTGCGAAACCGCGGCTTCGCTGGCATTCAGCACATTATCCGCACCGGCAAAGTCGCCGATAGTCAGGGTTGGCACCACCGTATCGACCAGCACCGTGGTGGTGGTGGTTACCGGAGAGCCAACGGTTGGGGTATAGGTGACAACCACCGTATCTGTCCCCTGCGGGAATTCCGCGGTGGAGAGTGCAGCCGAGGTCCAGTTGTTATCCGCACGGATTGCATTAACCGTCACCGTGCTGACTAAGGTGCCATTCACCGTAATGGTGATGGTGCCTCCGACACCCGGGGTGGCATTTTGCAACGCACCGCTCAGGGTGGTGGTTGCCCCATCCGCTGCGTTAATAATATTGTCGCCGGTTACCGGGTTCAGCGTGATTGACGGCGTCAGCGGCACGGTCAGGTCAAGAATCACCGAACCATTGGCGGTGGCGGTGTTACCCGCCGCGTCGGTAATCGACACGCTGTAAGCGCCCAGGTTGGTTGCCAGCTCGGCGAGCGCGGCGACCGAGACATTGACGCTCCAGCTGCCGTTGGCCTGCACCGTGCCGGTTAAGGTCTGGCTGCCGATGGTCAACGTCACGGTGGAACCGACGTCGGCAGCGTTAGTGGTTCCGGTCAGCGTCTGAGTGGTCAGGCTTTCCAGATAGCTCAGGGTGTTATCCCCGGCAAAGGTCAGGCCGGAGATCGCTGGCGCCACGGTGTCAACGATAAAGCCTTCGCTGATGGTGTTGCTGTTGCCCGCAGGGTCTGTCACGGTCACCGACAGATTCTGCGACCCCTGGCCAATCCCGCTCAGTTCGGCGTTGGTCAACGCGAGGCTCCAGTTGCCGTTGGTCCCCACCGTAGCTGCATGGATCTGGCCGTTGAGGGTGACGGAGACCGTCTGGCCTGCCCCCACTGCCCCGGTGGTCCCGGTCAGCGTGCCGCCGTTGGTCAGCTCGTTCAGGTTAAGGTAGCCGTCACCAAACGCCACGCCAACCGTCGGCAGCGGCAGCGTCAGGTAAGCGTCGAAGCCCAGCGTCTGGCTGGCGCTGTTGCCTGCCGCATCGGTTACCGTCACGCTGAGATTGTGTTCGCCGTTCGCCAGGCCGCTCAGCGCCCCGGCAGGCAGCGCCACCGACCAGCTGCCGTCGCTGTTCACCGTGCCGGTATAGCTGATGCCATTGACGTCGACCTTCAGCACCACGCCCTGATTGGCGCCGGTCACGCCGGTATTCCCGGTGATGGTGATCGCACCGTTGGCCTGAGTAATGCCCAGCGCGTCGTTAGCAAACGGATTGGTGATGGTCGGCACCGGGGCGGTCAGCACGGCGGTGTAGCTGCCGTTGAGCACCGATTCGTTACCGTAGCTGTCGGTAGCGGTCACCACCACGGTTTTCGTCCCGTTGCCAAACCCGGCAAGCTGATCGGGCGTCAGGTTCAGCGACCAGTCGCCGTTGGCGTTTACCGTGGCGGCAATCGCCGTACCGCCGTTAATACTGACCAGCACGCTCTGCCCCGCCCCGGTCACGCCAGTGGAGCCGCTGAGTAGCTGGGCGACGCCCGCCTCGGCAATGCTCAGCAGGCCATCGACAAACGGCGTAACCAGCGTCACGGCCGGAATATCATGCACCGCCACCACCAGCGAGGTATTGGCAGAGCTGCTGTTGCCAACCGCATCGGTGATGGTCACCGAGATCGGCCAGTTACCGTCCGGCAGCGCCTGCAGCACCTCAGCCGACAGCGGCAGCGACCAGCTGGTGCCGTCGGCACTGATGGTGGCAGGCAGCAGTGCGCCATTGACGTTGACCGTCACCGTCAGCCCCGCAAGACCACCGGCATGGGTGATCGCCCCGCTCAGGGTGCCGCCGAGCGCCGCTTCCGCCGCGTTCAGCACGCCGTCGCCGAACAGCGGAAGGCCGCCAACGGACACGGTTGGCAGTGCGGTTACGATGGCGTCGAAGTTCAGCGTGGCGCTGTCGCTATTGCCCGCTGCATCGCCCGCCGTCACCACGATTTCATGATTGCCATTGCCCAGCGCCAGCAGCTGCGCCGGTGACACCGTGGCGCTCCATACGCCATTATCATTGACCGTCGCGGTCAGCGCGGTGCCGCCAATGGTGACGCTGATGGTCTGCCCGGCCCCGATCAGGCCGGTGGTGCCCGTCAGGGTCTGTGCGACGCCCGCCTCAGCGACATTCAGCAAGCCGTCAACAAACGGCAGATTGATGGTTGGGTTCAGCGTAGTGGTCAGCACCAGTTCCGCACTGGCGGTAGCGCTGGCCGGATTCACCAGCCCGGCTTCGGTACTGACAGTGACCTGCACCGCCCCGTTACCCAGCCCGACCAGCGCGCCCGCCGGAATATTCGCCGACCAGGTACCGTCAGCGCCCACCGTACCGGCAAAGGTCAGGTTACCGACCGTCACCACCAGCGCCGTGCCGACCTCAAGATTGCTCACCGTACCGGTCAGCGTCTGCGCCAGCGCCGCCTCCACGCCGCTCACCAGGCCGTCACCAAACGGCAGATCCAGCGTCAGCGTTGGCGTATCGTGAACATCCACCACAATCCCGACGTTGCTGGTGGTGGTATTGCCGTTGGTATCGATAACGGACACGCCTACCGTGACGTTGCCGTCCACCAGCGCCAGCAGATCGGCGGCTGGAATAGTGGTGCTCCAGTTACCGTCTGCATCGGCCAGCACGTTGTAAACTTTGGCCCCCACCGTGATGGTCAGATTAAGGTTTGGCAGGGTGGTGCCTTCAATCAGCAGGCCCGCCAGCGCTTCGGCCAGGCTGAGAATATTATCCGCACCCACGCCGACATCCACCGTCAGCAGCGGCGGCACGGTGTGAACGGTGAACTCCTGGCTGTCCGTCGCCACGTTCTGCGCCACATCATTGCCGGTCGCGGTGACGGTGTTGCCATCTTGCGGCAGCGCCTGCACATCCGCAGCGGGCACGGTGGCCTGCCAGTTGCCGTCGGCATCCACCGTCGCGGTGTAGTTTTTATTGTTCAGAGTGACGGTAATCGTCTGCCCCGCCGGAATATGCTGGCTGCTCCCGGTGATCGTCAGGTCACTGCGCGACTCCTGGTAGTCGACCATATCGTCGCTGGTCACGGGATCGATGGTAATGGTTGGCAGGTTGCCAGGCTGCGCCACCACGGTGAAGTCCTGACTGTCGTTGGCAATATTGCCATCGCGGTCGGTGACGGAAACGCTCACCTGCTGAGCACCATCCGCCAGCTGCTGTACATCCGCAGCCGGTACGCTGAAGCTCCATTCCCCACCGGTTACCGTAGTGGTATAAGTCTGGCCGCCGAGCGTGATGGTGACCGTTTGACCGTCCGGCACGCCGTCACTGGTGGTGCCACTCAGCAGCAGCGGCTGATTATGCTCGGTGCTGTTGATGTAGTCATCGCCGGAGACCGGAGCAATGGTGATTAACGGCAGGTCAGCAGCGGTAGCGCGCACGGTGACGGTTTCAGTTTGTACCGTCTGGTTGCCCGCGCTGTCGGTCAGCGTGGCGGTCACGGTGTAATCGCCGTTGGCAAGCGTTTTGGTCACGCTGCCCGGCAGATCGAAGCTCCAGCTGCCGTCACTCTGCACGATAGCAATGTAAGCAGGCTGGATGCCGTTAAAGATGATGCTGACCTGCTGGCCCACCTCATCCGGCGAGGTACTGCCGGAAACGGTAATCGTCTGCTGGATCTCGGTCGGGTTGATGACGTTATCACCCGCCACGTTATTCAGCACCAGATCCGGCGGCGTCAGGTCCACGATGGCGGCGCTGCTGACAGTGCCGCTGTTACCCGCGGCATCGGTCACCGTCACCGTAATCGGCAGATTGCCTTCGTTCAGCCCCTGCAGCGTAGCCGCCGGGATATTCAGCGTCCAGTTGCCGTTGTTATCCACCGTGGCCGGATAGTCCGTGCCGCCGATGTTCACGCTGACCTGCTGGCCTGCGCCGACAGTACCGGTGGTCCCGCTCAGCGTCTGGCCTGCGCCTGCTTCATCCTGGTTGAGGTAGCCATCGCCAAACGGGGTGTTGATGGTCGGCTGCAGCGCGGCGGTCGCCAGGGTGACATCCGCGCTATTGCTGCCCGGATTGCCCGCCTGGTCGGTGACCGTGGCGGTCAGCGTGTAATTGCCGTCGCTGACGCCCGTCAATGCCGCCGCCGGAATATCCAGCGTCCAGCTGCCGTCGGCACCCACGGTGGTGGTCCAGGTCTGGCCGTTGAAGTTAACGGTGACCGTCTGCCCTTCCAGCGCCGGACCGCTGCCGTTATCGGTGCTGCCGCTAATGGTCAGCGGCTGGCCCGCTTCGCTGGCGTTAATAATACCGTCGCCGGCAATCGGGTTCAGCGTAATGGCCGGAGCCACGGTATCAACGTTAAAGCTGACCGGCTGCGTACTGGCGTTGCCCGCCGCATCGGTTGCCGTCACCTGCAGGGTATTGCTGCCCTGTTCGAAGGATTGCAGTAGCGCAGAAGGCAGGCTGATGCTCCAGTTGCCGTTACCGTCGACGGTGCCGCTGTACTGGGTGCCGTCAATGGTGACGCTCACCGTCTGGCCGTTACCGCTGACGCCGGTGGTGCCGTTCAGCGTCTGGGTCAGCGCGGCCTCACTCGCGTTGAGCGCGCCGTCGTTAAACGGCACGTCGACAGTGACGGCAGGAAGCGTGTTGACCACCACATTCAGGCTCGCACTGCTGTTGACGAGGTTACCGGTGGCGTCGGTGACGCTGACGCCGACGGTTGCCGGGCCATCAGGCAGCCCTGCCAGCGCGGCAGCCGGAACCACCACGCTCCATGCGCCGCCGTTGCCGACCGTCGCCTGGAAAGTCTGGCCGTTGATGGTCAGCGTCAGCTGGCTGCCCGCGTCGACGTTGGCGGTGTGCCCGGTCACGATCAGCGGCTCCTGCGCTTCGCTGGCATTGAGATAGCCGTCGTTGGAGATCGGGTCGATACTGATGCCGGATGCCAGGCTGTTTACCGTGACATCATGGCTGGCACTGACCGGGTTTCCGGCCGCATCGCTGACCGCCGCCGCGATGGTGGTAGTGCCGTTCTCCAGCCCTTGCAGCGTGGAGGCAGGAATAGAGACGCTCCAGCTGCCGTCCGCCTGCACCAGCGCGCTGTATACTTCCGTACCAAGGGTGATGCTGACCGTCTGCCCGGCTTCCACATTACTGGTGGTCCCGGAGAGCAGCTGGCTGCTCTGCTGCTCCGCCCCGTCCAGGATATCGTTGCCGGCAAAGGTATTGATGCTGATGGTCGGCAGATCGGCGGCCGCCGCCTTGACCTCCAGCGGGCTGCTGGTGGTGGTGCTGTTGCCTGCTGCATCGGTCGCCGTAACGCTCAGCGTGTAGCTGCCGTCAGCCAGCGCCTGCAAATCGGCGCTCGGAACAGATACCGTCCAGTCGCCGTTGCCGTTGACCTGCACGCCCTGGTAGGTGACGCCGTTCAGCGTGACGACAATCGTGTCCCCGGCTTCGCCCCGGCCGCTGACGGCCAGATCCGCGCCCTGTTCGGCAGCATTCAGGATGCCATCGCCCGCCACGGGGGCTACCGTTACCGTTGGTGCCACGGTGTCGACCGTAAACGGCTGGGTGGTATTGGCGCTGTTACCTGCGGCATCGCTGACCACCACGCTGAAGCTGTTATCCCCCTGGGCCAGGCCCGCCAGCGCGGTGGCAGGTACCGCCACGCTCCAGCTGCCGTCAGCCGCTACGATACCGGTATAGGTGGTGCCGTTCAGCGTCAGGGTGACGGTCTGACCATCGCCCGTCACGCCGGTGCTGCCGGTAATATTTTGTGTCGCCGTTGCCTCCTGCGCGTTGAGCGCGCCGTCGCCAAACGGTGGGTTAACGGCGACCACCGGCTGGGTATCAACAATCACCACCAGGCTGCCGCTGCTGGTCTGGGTGACGCCCGCCGCATCCGGGCCGCTGACCACAATCGGCAGCGTGCCGTCGGTGAAATCCGCCACCACGTTTTGCGGCAGCGTCACGCTCCAGCTGCCGTCTGCCTGTACGGTTGCCAGGTAAGACGCCCCGCCAATCGCCACGGTCAGCTGGGTTCCCGCCGTGTAATTCGCCGAGGTGCCGCTGATGGTCAGCGGCTGCGCCGCTTCCTCCGCATTCAGGTAACCATCCACGCTGACCGGGTTAATCGCCAGGCCGGAGAGCTGATTATTGATCTCGAAGCTGCCGCTGACCGTGGCCGGGTTGCCTGCCGCATCGCTGACCACCACGCTGTAGCTCTGTTGGCCGTTACTCAGCGCCTCCAGCGCGGAGGCCGGAATGGTTATGCTCCATGACCCGCTGGCCTGCACTACGCCAGTGTAAGTCACACCGCCCAGCGTGACGCTAACCAGCTGCCCTTCCTGCACGTTAGTGGTGGTGCCGCTCAGCACCTGACTGACGTGCTGTTCCGCGCCGTCAACGATGTTGTTACCGGCAAAGGTGTTCACCGTCAGGGTCGGCAGCGTTGCCGCGTCCACACTGACCGCCAGCGTGCTGGTCTGCGTAGTAACGTTACCTGCGGCATCGGTAGCGGTCACGCTGAGCGGATAGTTACCGTTGGTCAGCGCAGCCAGATCGTCAGCGCTGAGCGGCAGCGACCACTGGCCGTTTGGCCCGACGGTGGTGGTGTAAGTTTCATTGTTTAGCGTGACGGAAATGCTGGCCCCGCGCTCGCCGCTGCCGCTCAGCGTAATGCCCTCCTGCTGCTCGGCGGCGTTGAGGATGTTATCCCCGGCTGGCGGATTTAGCGTCAGCGCTGGTGCAGCGACGTCCACCGTCAGCGCCGGGGTCTGCGTGCTGATATTGCCCGCGCCATCTTTCACCGCCACGCTGACGGTGTAGTCGCCGTTGTTCAGTGCAGCGAGATCGGCTGGCGGAACGCTGACCGACCAGTTGCCGTCACCGTCAACGTTAGCGGTGTAGACTTTGCCGTTCAGCGTCACGCGCACGCTGTCATTGCTGTCGCCGGTACCGCTGATGGTCAGCGGCTGCCCCTGCTCGGCGGCATTGAGATAGCCATCGGTAGAAATTGGCGCCACGGTAAAGTCCGGCGGCGTGGTGTCCAGCCCGACAGGGCGAGTCACGGTCGCGACATCTCCCGCCGTTGTAGTGGCCGTCACGGTCAGCGTGTAGCTGCCATCGGTCGCGCCGTTCAGCGCGCCGGCCGGAATGGTGGCGCTCCACAGGCCATCAGGCCCGACGGTGGCAGGGTAGTTAGTGCCATTGAAGTTCACGACCACCGAGGTACTGCCGTCCGGCACGCTGCCGGTAACGTTAAACCCGGCGGCCGCTTCTGCCGCATTGATCAGATCGTCGCCCGCAACCGGATTCACCAACACTTGATTGGTGATGCTGGTATCCACATCGACCGTCGCATTTTGGCTGGCGCTGTTACCGTTCGGCGCGGTCACCACTACGGTTACCGTGTTGTCGCCCTGCGGCAGTGCCCCGAGGGTCTCTGCCGGAACGGTCACTGACCATGCGCCGTTCACCACCGTGGTGGTCAGCGTCTGGCCACCAATGGTGACGCTGACGGTATCACCGTTGGTGCCGGTCCCGGTGATATCCAGCGGCTGCGCGGCTTCAGCGCGATCGATGATGCCGTCTCCGGCAATCGGATCGAGGGTATAAGTAGGCGCGGTAAGCTGCACCTGGACTACTTCACTGTTAACCGTCTGGTTGCCCGTTGGGTCAGAAACCGTGACCGTCAGCGGATAGCCGCCGTTTTGCAGCGCCAGCACGTCGTTGGCCGGGATGGTGGCGCTCCAGTTGCCGTCACCGTCGACCACCGCCTCATAGGTTTTGCCATTCAGGCTGACCACCACGCTATTGCCCGCCGTGGTAGTACCGCTAATGTCGAGCGGCAGCTCATGTTCCGCCGCGTTGATAATGCCATCTTCCGCCACCGGGCCAACCGTCACTGGCGGCAGCTCAGTGGCAATATTCACCGGAACCGGCGTGGTAGTGCTGCTGTTTCCGGCCACGTCCGTCGCGGTGACGGTAATGTTCTGTTGCCCGGTCGGCAGCGCCTGCAGCTGTTCCGGCGTTAGCGCCAGCGTCCACACGCCGGAGCTGTTAACGGTCGCGCTAAAGTCCGTACCGCCGATGTTGACCACCACCGTCTGGCCGTTGCCGGTTTCGCCAGTGGTGCCGCTCAGCGTCTGGCCCGCGGCTGCGGTTGCTTCAGCATTGGTCAGCACGCTGTCGCCAAACGGCGCTTCCAGCGTTGGCTGCGGCAGAGTGTTGATATGCACATTGAGGGTGCTGCTGCTGGTCACCTCAGTGCCATTTGGCGCCACCACGCTGGCGGTGGCGGTAAACGGACCATCGGCCAGTACGGTGAGATCGCCCGCCGGAATGGTGGTGCTCCACGAACCGTCCGCCTGCACCTGCGCGCTGTAGGTTTTGCCGTTGAAGGTGAAGGTGACGGTGCTGCCTTCCGCGATATTGAGGGTGCTACCGCTCACAGCCAGCCCGTTTTCGGCTTCCTGCTGGTTGAGATAGCCGTCGTCGCTCAGCGGGTCGAAGGCAATCGCCGGCTGGGTGTTATCCACGGTGAAGGTTTTGCTGCTGCTGCCGGTGTTGCCTGCCTGGTCAGTAATGCTGACCGTCAGGGTGTAAGAGCCATTCGCCAGCCCGCTCAGCGCCGATGCCGGCAGCTCCACCTGCCAGCTGCCCGGACTGCCCGCCTGCACCGTGGTGGTGTAGCTTTCGCCGTTCAGGGTAACGGTAACCGTATTTCCGGCTTCGGCATTGGTCACGGTGCCGCTGATAATCTGCGCCACCTGCTGCTCTGCGCCATCAACGATATTATTGGCGGTGACGTTAGAGACAAAGATCGCCGGAACCCCGGTATCAATAGCCAGCGGCGTGCTGGTGCTGCTGGTGTTGCCCGCCGGATCGGTTGCGGTGACGTTGAGGGTATAGCTGCCGTCGGCTACGCCCGCCACGTACGTTCCCGGAATGGTCAGCGTCCACTGGCCGTTGGTGCCGACCACCGCGCTGAAGGCGGTACCGTTCAGCTCAACGCTAATGACGTTACCCGCTTCCCCGCTGCCGGTGACGACCAGCGGCTGGCCGGATTCCGCGGCGTTAATCACGCCGTCAGAGACCGGATTAACGCTGACCGCTGGGGCCGTCAGGTCCACTTCGATGGTGCGCGTGACGGTGGTGCTGTTGCCCGCCGTATCGGTGCTGGTGACCTGCAGTGGGTAGCTGCCATTGGTCAGGGCCGTCAGTGCGTTTGCCGGCAGATCGATGCTCCAGCTGCCGGTGCCGCCAACCGTGGTAGTGTAGGTTTCGCCATTCAGCGTGACGGTGATGCGGTCGCCGACCTCGCCGGAGCCGCTGAGGGTTTGCAGCTCGCCGCTCTCTGCGGCGTTGATGCGGTTATCCCCGG
Organism: Erwinia aphidicola; assembly: GCF_024169515.1. Lineage (NCBI taxonomy): Bacteria > Pseudomonadati > Pseudomonadota > Gammaproteobacteria > Enterobacterales > Erwiniaceae > Erwinia > Erwinia aphidicola. The sequence goes on from NZ_JAMKCQ010000001.1 coordinate 138,757, forward strand.
TCAGGGCTTCCACGCTGACCTGCGGCGCTACGGTGTCGACGGTGAAGTTGCCGGTCGCCGTGCTGGTGTTGCCCGCGCTGTCAGCCACCGTGACGCTCAGGGAGTTGGCCCCCTGCGGCAGAGACTGCAGCACGGCGGAAGGCAGGGAAACACTCCAGTTGCCCTGCGCGTCCACCGTCCCGGTGTAGGTAATCCCCGCAATCACCACGCTGACGGTCTGGCCTGCCCCCTCCACCCCGGTGCTGCCGCTCAGGGTCTGCTCGCTTCCGGCCTCCACCGCGTTGAGCAAGGCATCGCCAAACGGCGGATTGATGCTGAGGTCGAGCTCAGAGGTCACGGAACTGTCCAGCGAGTGCTGAGCCGTGACGGTGTTGCCATTGATATCCGTGGCAGTGGCGGTCACGGTCAGGTTGCCGTTGGGCAGCGCCACCAGGTCGGCAGACGGCACATTCACCGTCCAGCTACCGTCGCTATTGGTCGTGGTCAGATACTCTTTGCCGTTGAAGGTCACCGCGACGCGGCTGCCTGCGGCAACAAAGCGGCTGAAGCCGTGAATCGCCATCGGCAACAGCGACTCGTTGTGGCTCAGCATATTGTCATCGCTGATCACCCCGATGGCGATGGCGCTGAAGGTGTTATCAACGGTGAAGCTCCCGTTGGCGCTGGTCGGGTTACCGGCAACGTCGCTGACGCTGACGGTGTAGCTGTCGGTGCCGTTCGCGAGGTTAGCCAGCGCCGCTGCCGGAACCAGCACGCTCCAGCTGCCGTCGGCGTTCACTAGCCCGGTGTACTGGTTGCCGTTAAGCGTCACGGTCACTACCTGCCCGGCCTGTACGTTGCTGGTGCTGCCGGTCATCAGCTGCGACAGCCCTTTCTCGGCGCCATCCACAATATTATCGCCGGCAAACGCGCCCACGGTAATCACCGGCAGCGAGGCAGCGCTGGCAATCACGGTCAGCGGCTGGCTGCTGCTGCCCATGTTGCCGACACTGTCGGTAGCGGTCACCGTCACGGTGTAGCTGCCGTCCGCCAGGCCGCTAACCACATTGGCCGGTATATTGGCGCTCCAGCTGCCGTCGGCAGCCACGGTAGCGGTGTAGTCGACGTTGTTGATGGTCACGACCACGCCCGCACCCGGCTCGGTGGTGCCGACGATCGCCAGCGCCGCGTTATGCTCGGCAGCATTAAGATAGCCATCGCCGGAAACCGGCGCGACGGTCACAACCGGAGGCGCGGTATCGATGACGATCGGCGCCTGCACGGTGGTTTCATTGCCGCCGCTGTCGCGTGCGGTAATGCTGATGTCATATTTGCCATCGCTCAGCCCCTGCAGGGTGGCCGGGTCGACATTGACGCTCCAGCTGCCGCTGGCATCGGCCGCGCTGTGGTAGGTCACACCGTTGATCACCACGGTAATGGTGCTGAGCGCCTCTGCCTGGCCGCTCAGCACCAGCGGCTGATTCTGCTCGCTGGCGTTAATCACGCCGTCGCCAGCAATGGTGCCGACAGAAAGGGTTGGCGGGGTGGTATCCACGCTGACAGTGGTGCTGCTGACGATCTGATTGCCTGCGGCATCGCTGACGGTCACGGTGACCGTATTGCTCCCCTGCGGCAGCCCGCTGAGCGCCGATGGCGGCAGCGTTACGCTCCACTCGCCGGTGGCCGGGTTAACCGTCGCCGGGTAGTTCACGCCGTTCAGGCTCACGGTGACCACCTGGTCCGGCAGCGCCAGCCCGGTATTACCGCTCAGCACCTGCGGGGTTGTCGATTCGCCCAGGTTGAGGATATTGTCGCCACCGAAGGCGGCATTAAATTCAATATTGTTCGGGAAGTTAACCTGCACGCCCAAATTGAGGCTGCTGGTCACCGAGTTGTTATTGGCATCGGTGACCACCACCGGATAACTGCCGTTAGCCACTCCGGCGAAATCAGCCGGAGGGATGGTGATGCTCCAGCTGCCATCGGCTGCCACGGTGGTGTTGTAAGTATGACCGTTAAAGGTGACGGTGAGCGGCGCGCCCACGGGCAGATTGAGGCTGGTACCGTTCACGCTAACCGGTGACTGAGCCTCCTGCGCGTTGACCCAGTTATCTTCGCTGATCGGAGCAATGGCGAGGCTGGCGGCAGCCGGATCGAGAGCCACACTGACCGAACCGCTGCTGGTCGCGACGTTGCCTGCTTTATCGGCAACGGTGGCGGAGTACGTTACCGTCTGGCCGTCGCTCAGGCCGCTGAGGGCGCTGGCCGGGATGGAGACGTGCCACAGCCCGCCCGCCAGCACCGTGGTGGTGTACTGCACCCCGTTGAAGGTCAGGGTCAGGGTTTGTCCGGCCTGCACGTGGGCGGCGGTGCCGCTCAGCTCCTGCGCCACATTCAGCTCTGCCCCCTGCAGAATATTATCCCCGGCGAAGCTGTTGAAGGTGATGGTTGGCTGATTGGCTGGCTGGGCGGCAAAGGTCACCTCGGTATAGGCCGTGCCCTGGTTACCGGCCGTATCGGTTGCCGTCACGGTGACCGGATAGCTGCCGTCAATGAGGGTAGCTTTGCTTTCCGGCGGAACCACCACGCTCCAGTCGCCGGAACCGTTGGTGGTGGTGGTCAGCGTCACGTCGCCAAACTTCACCTGAATAGTGCTGTTGGCTTCCGCCCGACCGCTGATGGTCAGGTTACCCGCCAGTTCAGCGGCGCTGACGTAGCCATCGCCGCTGACGGGGTTAACGCTAACGGCAGGCGCCAGCGTATCCACGTTGAGATTCAGCGGGTCACTGCTGACCGTGTTGCCATATTTATCGCTGGCCGTTACCGTCAGCGAATTATTCCCCTGCTCAAGCTGCTGCAGCGCGGAAGCTGGAATATTGACGCTCCAGCTGCCGTTCGCGCCCACCGTCGCGGTGTAGGTCTGACCATCCAGCGTCACGGTGACGGTCTGGCCGCCGGTGCTGGTGCCGGTCAGCGTCAACGCCTGGCCGACATCGGCGGCGTTGAGTGGGGCATCAGGAATATTCACCTCCAGCCCCGGAGGCTGGGTATCGACATTCACCTGGGTGGTGGTGGTGGTTTTGTTGCCTGCGGGATCGGTGACGGTCACCACCAGCGGCAGCTGCCCTTCAATCGGGGTTGAGACCGCATTGGCGGGCAGAGTGACGCTCCAGCTGCCGTTGCTGTTTACCGTGCCGGTGTAGGTGTTGCCGTTGAAGGTCACAGTGACGGTCTGGCCCGCCCCGCTAACGCCGGTGTTACCGGTGATGGTCTGGCTGCTGCCCGCTTCCGCACCGCTCAGCACCCCGTCGCCAAACGGCAGATCGATCCCGGCATTTGGCAGCGTGGTGTGGACGTCAACCGTCACGACCGTACTGTTCTGCAAGGTGGTGCCGTTGGCCAGCGTCGCGGTCGCCACGATCAGGTTTGAACCCTGCGGCAGGCTTTGCAGATCGGCAGACGGCACGCTGATGCTCCAGCTGCCGTTCGCTGCCGTGGTGGTGGTGTAAGCATGGCCGCCGAGGGTGACGGAAATCGCCGTGCCGGCTGGCAGACCGCTGGCCGTACCGGAAATGGTCAGCGCACTTTGTGCCTCTGTGGCATTGAGGTAACCGTCGCCGCTTATCGGCGCGGTGATGCTAATGCTGGGGCTGCCGCTGGTATCGGGCTCAACGGTAAAGTTATGCGTATCAGTGGCTGTCTGACCGCTGGCGTTGGTGACGGTCGCGGAGAGGGTCGCGGTGCCGTTCGCCAGCGCCTGCAGTGCGCTGGCAGGAACCGAGACGCTCCAGCTGCCGTTGGCCTGCACGCTGGCGCTGTAGGAAACGCCGTTCAGGGTAATGGTGACCGTCTGCCCGGCCTGTACGTTGGTGGTGGTGCCGCTCAGCAGCTGGCTGGTCTGCTTTTCCGCGCCGTCCAGCACGTTATCCCCGGCAAAAGTGCCGATGGTCAGGGTGGGTACGCCGGGTACCACCGTTGGCTCAACGGTGAAATTATGCGTGTCGGTCGCCGTCTGGCCGCTGGCGTTGGTGACGGTGGCGGAGAAAGTGGCAGTCCCGCTCGCCAGCGCCTGCAGCGCGCTGGCAGGCACGGAAACGCTCCAGCTGCCGTTGGCCTGCACCACCGCCGTGTAACTCACGCCGTTAAGCGTGATAGTCACCGTCTGCCCGGCCTGCACGTTGGTGGTGGTGCCACTCAGCAGCTGACTGGTCTGCTTTTCGCTGCCGTCAAGAATGTTATCCCCGGCGAAGTTGCCGATAGTCAGCGTCGGCGTGGTGGCAGGCGGATTAGTGCCGCCGTTGTTGTCATTGCCTCCGCCACCGCCGCCACCGCCCGCTAAGGCGCCGATGCCCACGCCGACTAATCCCAGCGCCCCGATACCGGCAGCGGTCATCACGCCGCTACCGGCCCCCGTATCAGCCAGCAGCAGCGGTTCAATACTGCCGAGGGATTCATATTGCGGGGTCAGGACCATCGCGGTCTGTGCATCAAGTTCGTTGGTCACCGGGAACAGCACGTGCTCCGGCCGGTTAACCCCATCGTCAAACACCAGTTCGCTGTGCTCGCCGTCCACATCGTCAAAGAAGAACTGCTGATAGCGCACGGTAGTGCCATCTTTCATGTGCAGGATCAGGTCGTTACCCTGGCGTTCGTATTCAGCCACCATCTCGCGCGTGCCGTGGATTTTCACCACGCTAGGCTGATTGAGGAGAACCGTTTTCGAGGAGCCCGAAGTGGCCTGAGAGAGGATCGTTCCGTCGTCGCGTGAAAGGATTTCTACGCTGCCATTATTGAGCTGTGCCATGGTCATAACCTCGTGTACACCAGATAACAGGGATTAAGTGTCCAACGCACAAAAGTGAAAATAAATTTCACTTTTATTGCGTTAGACAAAATTTTGAGCAGTGCCATCTACCGGCAGCGCTTTTCACCTGATGCACGGACGGGGGTTAGTTTCCCCGCGAAAATATAGGACCTAAACTGGCTAATAGAGACTGTTATTTTGTTAATTTCACTAACAGATATAATTAATAAAGTGAATGTGTTGTTTGATGTTTATTTATCGGAAGGATAAATTTATTTAATTACTAACCGTACTCGACAGCTGAGAAGAGCGGCAAAAAATGTCAGATAATTACGATTCAGCTGACAGTAATGATTTGATTTAAATCCAAGAAAAATCCTAATCAGCAGCGAGAGGAATGGGCGATTTATTAGGTCAGAGTGGATTAAAAACAGGTAATACCCCCCGGTGAGTTTCGCGAAAATTTCATGTTGATTCGTGACATTCAGCACAAGTTTTATCCCAGACAAATGTCTGGTGAGGAACGGTCATAAAGTCACTGCCAGCAGAATTTTTTTACGCTTTTCCAGTGATTTGGCTTAAGGAGTGATCCCCGTCACGTTTTCCAGGACTCCTCTGGAAATTTGCCCTTAAGCGACAATTCTGATTAACAGCCGCATTTTTTCAGGTTATTAACTCCTCTACCCTAATGTAGCTGGATTGATGCCAGCGCTTTTAACCTCATTCCGCCAGGGTTTAGCTTCTTAAAACAGGTCAGATGTGGTAAAAATTGGGGCTAATTTTTGTGGCTGGCAATAGGGATAAAATGACGACAGTGGATGCGCAAGCCTCTGATACTCAAGCGCGAGCAGTACAGCGCGCAACGCGAATAGCGTTTTTGATCGCCGGTATCGGGATGGCGTCGTGGGCCCCGCTGGTCCCCTACGCTAAACAGCGTGCTCAGCTGAGTGACGGCTCACTCGGTACCCTGCTGCTGTGCCTGGGTTTAGGCTCACTGATCGCCATGCCGCTCACCGGCGTGCTGGTCGGCCGCTTCGGTTGCAAGCGGGTGATGGCCACCGGAAGTGCTCTACTGCTGGTCCTGCTGCCTCTGCTGGCATCGCTCTCAACGCCCCTCTCGCTGGGCCTGACGCTGATGGTATTTGGTGCTGCGATCGGGTTAATCGACGTGGCGATGAATATCCAGGCCGTGGAGGTCGAAAAGGCCGCAGATAAGGCCATGATGTCGGGCTTTCATGGCTTTTTCAGCGCGGGGGGGATTGTCGGTGCCGGTCTGGTCAGCGCGGCCCTCGCCCTTGGCGCCAGTCCGTTAGTTGGCGTGCTGTTTATCGATTTATTACTGGTCCTGCTGTGGCTGGGCTGCCAGCGTCACCTGATGAACCAGCGCCTGCACCAGCCGGATACACCGCTGTTTGTGATGCCGCGTGGCTGGGTACTGTTCCTTGGAGTGATGTGCTTTATTCTGTTTTTAACCGAAGGCGCAATCCTCGACTGGGGGGCGCTGTTCCTCAACCAGGCTCGTGACCTGCCTGCCGCTCAGGCCGGGCTGGGCTATGCGGTGTTCTCGGTGGCGATGACCATTGGCCGCTTAACCGGCGACCGAATCGTTAACTATTTTGGCCGCACCGCGACGCTATTCTGCGGCACGCTCTGCGCCGCCGCCGGGATGCTGCTGGCGGTGTTGGTGCCGAGTACGCTGGTGACGCTGCTGGGTTTTATGCTGATCGGTTTTGGTGGTGCCAATGCCGTACCGATTATGTTCACCGCTGCGGGTAAACAGCAGGTGATGCCGGTCAATCTGGCGATTTCGGCCATGACAACCATCGGTTATGCAGGTATTCTGGCAGGCCCGGCTTTAGTCGGATTTATCTCACAGTTGTCCAGCCTGTCGGTGGCCTTCAGTGCCATTGCCGCGCTGCTTTTAGTCGTGGCTGCCAGCGCCCGACTGATTACACGTTAACTGGGGTTTCATTGCATGTTGCCATATAAATTTCCGCTGACATCCGGCAATGTTACGCGCTTTTTTGTGATGTTTATCGTGGTGCTGCTCCTGGCATCAGGATTTATGATCCACAACGCGGTAAACGCCTGGTTGACGGAAAAACGTTATGCGATGGCGGATATCACCCATGCCATGCAGAAGCGCATTGATACCTATCGCTTCGCCACCTGGCAGATCTATGAAAACCTGGCGGCCAGCGCGGCCGGTATGCCATCGAACAGTCTGCAGGAAACGCGCCTGCGCCCGGACGTCTACTATCTGGAAAAAACCCGTCGTAAAACCGAAGCGCTGATTTTTGGTTCTCACGATAGCGGCACGCTGGATATGACCCTGCGCATGAGCAACTACCTTGATACGCTGTGGGGCGCGGAAAACAGCACCTGGTCGATGTACTTTTTGAACGGCCAGGATAACAGCATGATCCTGGTCTCTACCCTGCCGCTGAAGGATATGGCCACGCGCTACAAAGAGAGCGCCATCAGCAATATCGTTGAGGCACGCCGCGCGGAGATGCTGCAGCAGGCCAACGCCCTGGACGAGCGCGAGAGCTTCTCGCCGCTGCGCCGCTTCAGCTGGCAAAACGACCACTACTTTACGGTACGCACCACTTTTAATCAGCCGGGTCACCTGGCAACCGTGGTGGCGTTTGACCTGCCGGTGAATGACCTGGTCCCGCTCAATATGCCGCTGGAAAACTTCCAGTTGAAGCAGGATGCCGCACCGGTGGCGGAAGGGGATGACAATCAGGACAGCAACGGCAGCACGCGCATTGACTGGGTTAACCCGAATATTGAAATTGCCGCTTCGCTGGCCAGCACCCCGCTACAGCTGGTTTATCGCGTACCGATCACCGGCCTGGTCATTGATACCCTGCACAATCTGCTGTGGCCGCTGCTGGCAAACCTCGCGCTGCTGATCATGTCGCTGGCTGGGCTGTTTTTGCTGCGCCAGCAGTCGCTGCGCCCGAGCGAGAATCAGAGCGCAGAGCTGGAGTCATTGCGCCTGCTGAACGAAGAGATTGTTGGCACGCTGCCGGTCGGTCTGCTGGTGTATGACTTCGCCAACAACCGCACGATTATCAGTAACAAGATTGCCGAACATCTGCTGCCGCATCTTAACCTGCAAAAGATTATCAATATGTCCGATCAGCATCAGGGCGTGCTGCAGGCCACGGTGAACAACGAAGTGTATGAGATCCGCCATGCGCGCAGCGTCATCTCTCCGCATACCCAGCTGTTTATGATGCGCGATCAGGACCGGGAATTACTGGTCAACAAGAAGCTGCAGAAAGCGCAGCAGGTGCTGGATAAAAACCACCAGTCGCGTCAGCAGCTGTTACAGAACCTGGGTCATGCCCTGCAGCGCCCGCTGCATGATGTTATCGGCCGTTTGCAGTCGCTCGGGGCGGAACACCCGCCTGAGCAGCTCGAAGATTCGCTGGAGGCATCAAAGGCTCTGAGCCGCCTGGTGGATGATATCGTGCTGCTGAACCAGCTGGAAACCCTCGACTGGGCGCCGGACGCCTGCAGCTTCAGCCTGCAAACCCTGCTGGATGAGCTGGCGGTAGAGATCCTGCCGATAATGCGCCGCAAAGGGTTGACGCTGATGATTAACAACACCCTTAGCAGCGATGAGATGCGTTTCGGTGACCGCCGGGCCATTGCTAAAATTCTCTCAACGCTGGTGCATTACGCGGTGACCACCACCACCTGGGGCCGCGTCAGCATCACCATCAGCGCACCGCCAGAGCGCGCCGACCGCCTGTCGATTGAGATTGTCGATACCGGCGCGGGGCTGTCCGCCGATGAGATGGCGAATACCGATTTCCCGTTCCTCGGAGAGACGCACCAGGATCGTTTTGGTCAGGCATCCGGTATGGCCTTCTTCCTCTGCAAGCAGCTGTGTAAACAGCTTGGCGGGCATTTGGACATTGCGGCGCGCCCGGATATTGGCTCGCGCTACAGTATTCAGCTACACGCCCCGCTGGAGCCACAGCAGGATCAGGAAGAGAAACTGCTGGAAGGGGTTAACGCCCTGATTGATATTACCGTTGATGACGTGCGTAAAATCGTGGTGCATCAACTGGAAAACTGGGGCGCGAACTGTATTACGCCAGACGAGCGCTTCTCCGGCCAGGAACATGATGTGCTGGTGACTGACGATCCACAGCGTTTAACGCCATGGTCGCTACTGCTCACGGATGATGAACCCGGTTTCAGCCAGCTGGCTGCAAATCAGTACCGCGTGAACTTCAATATCAGCAGTGCGATGCAGGATGCGCTGCTGACGTTGATTGAACAACAGCTTGCCCGGGACGAGTTGACTGACGAAAATATGGACCCGCAGGATACGGCTCAACTTTTCGCCAGTGGCTACTTCCAGCTTTTCGTTGATACAGTACCAGATGATGTAAAGAGGCTGTATAATGAAGCCGCAGACAGGGATTACAGTGCGCTGGCTCAGACCGCACACCGGCTGAAAGGCGTGTTTGCCATGTTAAATTTGCTACCCGGCAAGCAGCTTTGTGAAACGTTAGAACTGCACATTAAAGAATGTGACGATTCAAACATTAAAAATACCACCAGTGAAGTTGACACTTACGTCGATGAACTGCTGCAGCAAGGTAACCAATAATATGAATAACCTGAATGTCATTATTGCCGACGACCATCCTATTGTTCTGTTCGGCATTCGTAAGTCGCTTGAGCAGATTGAATGGGTCAACGTTGTAGGCGAATTTGAAGACTCCACGGCCTTAGTTAACAGCCTGCCTAAGCTTGATGCGAACGTGCTGATCACCGACCTTTCTATGCCAGGTGAGAAATATGGCGACGGTATTACGCTGATTAAATACATCAAGCGTCACTATCCCGACCTGTCGATTATTGTTCTGACCATGAACAATAACCCGGCGATCCTGAGCGCGGTACTGGACCTGGATATCGAAGGGATTGTCCTGAAGCAGGGTGCACCAACCGACCTGCCGAAAGCGCTGGCAGCCTTGCAGAAGGGTAAGAAATATACTCCGGATAGCGTGGCAAAACTGCTGGAGAAAATCAGCGCGGGTGGCTACGGTGACAAACGTCTGTCGCCGAAAGAGAGCGAAGTATTACGCCTGTTTGCTGAAGGTTTCCTGGTGACTGAAATTGCCAAGAAGCTGAACCGCAGTATTAAAACCATCAGTAGCCAGAAGAAATCAGCGATGATGAAACTGGGTGTTGATAACGATATTGCCCTGCTGAATTATCTCTCTTCAGTGAGCATGTCTCCTTCCGTAGATTAAGCCAATATTCACCTGGCGGGTCGACCGGAAAAAATGGTCGACCCCTACGAGGGAATGTGTAACGGGTCGACCGGAAAAATGGCCGCCCCCTGCGAGGGAATGTGTAACGGGTCGACCGGAAAAATGGCCGCCCCCTGCGAGGGAATCTGTAACGGGTCGACCGGAAAAATGGCCGACCCCTACATGGGAATTTGTAGGGGCTGACCTTCTTTTCCGGTCAGCCCTTAATACTTAAACGCTACCCCTGCCCTTTCTCACCCGCTCCGCATAAAACGCCAGCGCCTGCTGCAACGTATCCATCGTCACCGGCTTCGACAGGCAGTTATCCATTCCGGCCTCAATACAACGCTGCTTCTCTTCGGCCAGCGCATTCGCGGTCACGCCGACCACCGGGAAAGTTTGCCCCAGCTCGCGCAGGCGCTGCGTCAGACGGTAGCCATCCATATTCGGCATATTGACATCGGTCAGCACAATATCAATCTCGCTGCGGCTCAGTACATTGAGGGCATCAATACCGTCCTGCGCCGTTTTGACGCGGTAACCCAGCGAGCCGAGCTGATCTGACAGCAGCATGCGGTTGATCGGATGGTCATCAACCACCAGAATCAGGATATCGTCATTGCTGACGCCGCTCTCCTGCTCAACCAGCGTGGCCGGTAATCCTTCCGGCATCGCGACTTCCACGCGATAAATGCGCCCAAGCAGCACCGGCAGCTCGTGCGGCGTGGTCGTGGCGCACAGCCAGCGCCCCGGCAGCACTTCGCGCGGTCCGTCATTATGACGATTGTCGAAGCGTATCACAGCGCGCACGTTCTGTTCCGGCTGGCAGTCGTAATCGCAGATAATCACGTCCTCCGCTTCAGCCTCACCCTCGTAGCGCCGCACCTGGATGCCATGACCACGCAGCATTTTGTCGAGGAATTCCGCCAGCTGATCGTTACGCACCGCCAGCCAGCACTGTTTATCCTGCAAGCCATCATGCAGCTCGGGGGTCATCACCCGGCTGTTGTAGAGCGGTATACGAATAATAAACTGGCTGCCCATCCCCGGCTCGGAGTCCACCTCAATATCGCCGTCCATCATGTTGATCAGCTTCTCACAGATCGCCAGCCCGAGTCCGGTTCCCTGGAAATTCCGCTGCACGCCGCTGCCGACCTGGAAGAACGGGTCAAACAATCGGGTCAGCTCCTTCGCCGGGATCCCCACGCCGCTGTCGCGCACGCGGAACGCCAGGTAACCATCCTTGACGTAGGCGTGCAGAACGATGCCGCCGGTATGGGTAAACTTGATGGAATTACTCAGCAGGTTGGAGATCACCTGCTGCAAACGCATCGGATCGCCGTCCAGCGTCACCGGCACGTCGCTGTCGATAAAGCACCACAGCGTCAGACGCTTTTTCACCACCATCGCCAGATAGTTGGAGGTGATATGCGCTATCACCTCACGCGGGGAAAACTCACGCGGCTCAATCTTCAACTGCTCAGACTCGATTTTCGAGAAATCGAGGATATCACTGATGATTTTCAGCAGCAGGCTGGAGGAGTTGTTCATCGCCGTCACCAGCGACTCCACGCCTTTCGGTAAGGTTTTGGTTTGCAGCAGGTCGAGGTTACCAATAATGCCGTACAGCGGGGTGCGTAGCTCGTGGCTGACGGTGGCGAGGAACATCGATTTCGACTGGCTGGCCTGCTCTGCGGCCTGCGCCATCTCCTGCAGCGACTCTTCCATCTTCACGCGCGCGCTGACATCCACCAGCACGCAGATCGCCACGTTTTCATTGCGGTAGCGTGAATGCACAAAGCTGATTTGCAGGTTGGTATTGCTTCCGGTCAGCACGTCGACAAAGTTAACCTGCTGTCCGCAGATAATCTCGGTCAGACGCAGCCGGTCTTCCTGGGTCAGCATGGTGAGGTAGTTGTGCGCCAGCTCGTTACTCAGAATATTGGTGCCGTCGCTGGTGCGCAGAATGCAGATCCCGACCGGCGCCGAAGCGACAATTTTGCGGTTGAACTGCTCATGCTCTTCCAGCCGGTGTGCATTATCCTCGGCGGGGAGAAACATGCGGCGCTCGAACAGCCAGGCGAGGGTAAACAGGATAATCGCGCTGATAATATTCAGCAGGATGGCGTTGATCAGCAGCATTTTTAGCGGCTCAATCATCGCGCTGGTCGGCACCGAGTACACCACGCTCAGGGACGAAGGCGGCAGCTCTTTTTTCATCACCAGCTGTTTGTACCCGGCAACATAGCCAAACCAGCTGGCGTCATCAGGGAGATCGTCGGCGGAAAAGGCCAGCGCGCCGCGGGACGAAGAGAGCACCCGCTGGTTGTTCTGATCGACCAGCGTCACCGCCACCGGCAGGTTGCCCGGGGTGATAAAGTCCTCCATACGAATGCTCTGCTCAATACCGAGCAGCGCCGCAACCTTATTCGCCACATAAACCGGGGTGATCATATAGTAATAGCCGACCCCCGGCTGCGCGGTTGGCGACACCCAGAACAGGCTATTTTTGCGCTCCTCTTCGTTGCCGCTGCGGTACTTCAGGATGCGTTCATGCAGCGATTTCAGCGCTCGCTCACGGTCGACGGAAGCATTCCCCACCCCGAAGTCCGCCAGGCACTGGCTCTCGCCACCGACGAAAAATACCCGGTTCAGCTCATAGGCCGAGGCAAAGTTCACTTTCCAGTAATTGAGGAAATAGCTGAGCGATTCCAGCGAATTACGCCAGGTGTTGCTCATCGCACTACAGTCTGAATCGGCATAAAGCGGGTAGAACTGCGGCAGCGTACTCTTACCGGGAAACACGCCGTTCAGCACATCAAGCCCGCTGGAGGAGGTATTCAGGCGGTTTTCAGCAATAAACTTCAGCTCGCGCGTCACGTCTGCGGAGTGACGCACGTACCACTGAGTCTGGTCATAGCTGGTATTAAACTCCTGGCGAACCTGGGACTCTCTCTCGTGCAGGACGTTAATAATGTAGAACGTTGTCAGCAAGGCACCCAGCATCCACAGCATCAGCGCCAGCGCACGGAACAGGTAGCGCGAGATTTTTAACGTTGTACGGAAAGAGACAAGATATTTCAAACGGGACCCACGCAGCCATCAGCAGTGATAAACAGAGTGCCGATACAGTAGCGTTCACCTGCTGAAAAAGCCAGTTATCCCCGCCCCGCCCCCGCTCTATTTCAGCTAATTCTGCTTTGTTCCCCGGACTCTTTACGCCACTGCGAGGGGGTTTTGCCGGTAATGCGCAGAAACTCGCGATTAAAGTTTGATTTGGTCTGGAAACCGACGTTTTCCATGATCTCAATGATCGTACTCTGACTGCGGCAAAGGTGCTCGCAGGCTTCAGCAATTCGCCAACTGTTAACATATTGCGATACGCTCTGGCGGTGGAGTGCATTGATGGCGGCGGAGACCTGACGACTCGGAATTCCTGATTTACGCGCCAGCTGCTCGAGGTTCAGTCCGGTCTCGCGATGAATACCGCTACGCATCAGCTCATCGATGCGCTCGAGCACGGCGGCGTCGCCCTCTTTCACTTTGCGCGATTTTACCGCCGTGCTGGCGGTGGCAGGCGTCAGCAGTAGCGTCAGGGCCACCAGCAGGCAAACCAGTAAATTACCGCAGGCTGTTAATAGCTGAACCCCGCTGCCCGCCCTGTATTCCAGCAGCCCCGCAACGCTGATGTCGATCAGCGCGACCGCGATTAGCAAGACGGCCAGCAGACGCCAGCCATTCACGCTCAGGCCACTGCTCTCCAGCGGCAGCTGGCAGAAAGTGTCCCTGCCCTGACGCAATGTTATCAGCATCGCTGCTGCGCTACTCATCCAGATGACTGCCATCAGCCCATCAATCGCCTGCGGTAGCCACAGGATACTGCCCGCCATTAACAGTAGCGCCAGCACGCTAAGCGCAAGATGCAGCCTCTGCCCGGTGGCCTGGCACAGTGCCAGATAGCAAAACAGCGGCAGCGCGACTGCCGTCAGCGGCTGTATTATGCGCAGCTGATTAAACTGCGGCAGTGCCCCCAAACCGGCAACCACCGTGTGCAGCAGGAAAACCAGCAGCAGCAGACGGAAGAACGCGCCAGCCTGACGTTTCTGCACCAGCAGCAGCAGGCAGGCAAAGCTAAGGAGAAAATTTATCGGTATTAGCATAGGACTCAATCGCGATCGAGGACGCCAGGCGCCTGTAAAGTTCTGATAATGTGACTTTTATACGCGAGGAGTAAATAAGATGCGCCTGATTTTTCTGTTTTCACTGATGCTAATCAGTTTCTCGAGCTGGAGCTATTCCGTTGCTACACAGCAGGAAACGCTCAGTAATCCTGCCCTGAAGCGCACGCTCAATGTCCGTATTTTCTACCCCAGCGATAGCCATCGGGCGGCCAGGTTGCAGGCAGCAAGCCCGGTGTTCTCTGGATTTTATGCGTCAGAACAGGCTCAGCCTGCTGCAGGTCAGTTTCCCCTGATTGTGCTGAGCCACGGCAGCGGCGGTAATAACAGCAGCCTGGCCTGGCTGGCCGTGCCGCTGGCGGCGCAAGGGGCCATTGTGATTGCCGCTAATCACCCGGGCAGCACCACCGGCGATTCCAGCCCCGATACCGACCTCACGCTGCAGACGCGCGACCTGTCGTTTTTAATCACCCACTATCTTGATGACGCCAGATGGCGGCCTGCCATTGACGCCAACAGGATTGGTGCTATCGGGCATTCAAAGGGCGGTTACAGCGTGCTGGCACTGGCCGGGGCGCGGATAACACAGGCACGGCTGGTTGATTACTGCCGCAGCAAACCGCAGATGCCGGACTGCCAGTTTTATCAGCGCGGGCACCTGCCGCTGGCACAGCGATCGGCGGCCACGCTGGCGGCCAGCTATCGTGACCCGCGAGTGAAGTTTGTCGTCGCTATCGACCCGGCAATGAGCGATGTTTTCACTCCCGCCAGCCTGCATTCCATTACCCTTCCACTGCTGGTGATTGCCGCGGGCTATTATATCCGCGCGCAGCCGGAGATTAATTTGGGGGTGGATAGGTTGCCGCTACCGCTGTTGCACCTGCCACAGGCCGGGCACTTTGACTTCCTGCCGCAATGTCAGCCAGCGGCACAAGCGATTCTGGCAGAGGAGGGGGAAGCATTTATTTGCGAAACATCGCGGGAAAAGCGTGAGGAGGTACATCAGCAGACAATTACCGCCGTCAGCGCGTTTATTCAGCGCAGCTGAGCAGCGGGAGTTTCAATATGGAGTGAACTCAGCGTTTCGATTTGAGTTCAGGTTTGGCAGAGAGGTCGGGGCCAAGGAAAGGCTCCAGCGATCCATACTCGAGCAGGATTTGGCGTATCCTCGCACTGCTTTCCAGAAACATCTGGTCCATCGCTGCGCCGATCGCTTCCCGCCGCTTTGAGGTGGCTATGATGCTCATATCCATAGCACTACTTTTTTTCAATGACATATACTGCCTCCTGCAACCACGTCTGATTATAGATAAATCCTTTTTCAGCGGCATGACGCCGCAGCAATCTATCGTACATTTTCCCTAATGCCGGATGGATTGGCATAGCCAGAAGAGAGGCTACAAGCTGATGCTGAAGAAAACTCTCCACCGCCTGGCCGACCCCTTCTGCCAAAAACCGTATCAACTCACTGTAGCTAAATGCCATACGGCGGTCGACTCTGTAGCGGGCACCAGGTTCCGACGAGAATAGCGCGTCATATGGATAAAAATCAACCAACCAACAGCAATTCTGTAGGTAATAACCAGACCAGTAACAACCAAAGCAGTTATGGATCATCGTTGGTAATCTTTTTATCTCAACAACATATTCATTGTTTCTACCCCCTGACTTTTTAACCGAAACCAGATAACTCAGCGCGTTGGCTAATAGCGGTGATGAGAACGCCTTAACAGTAATATCCATGGCCACCTCTCCTTTTGGGTACCCGCGGGTTGTATCACTCTCTGCTCTGCTGGTCAGATTTGGCGCTGCATCCTGCGTAGCGTCTTCCAGATCCCCAGATTTCAGGCAAAAAAAAGCCGGTTCAGCTGAACCGGCTTTTTCATCAGGGCTTAACGATTACTCGTCGTCGGCCTCTGGCGCTTCATCGTCATTGTCGACTTCAGGTGCGATATCATCATCGCCTTCCGCCACGCTGCCGTCGATAGCATCGAGCTCTTCTTCCGCTACCGGCTCGGCCACGCGCTGCAGGCCAACCACGTTTTCATCTTCCGCGGTACGGATCAGGATCACACCCTGGGTGTTACGCCCGACCACACTCACTTCAGAAACGCGGGTACGCACCAGCGTACCGGCATCGGTGATCATCATGATCTGATCGCTGTCGACCACCTGTACCGCACCGATAACCGGTCCGTTACGCTCGGTGACTTTAATCGAGATCACCCCCTGAGTCGCACGCGACTTGGTCGGGTATTCGCTGTTGGCGGTACGCTTACCGTAACCGTTCTGCGTCACCGTCAGGATGGCGCCGTCATCACGCGGCACAATCAGGGAAACCACGCGGTCACCTTCTGCCAGCTTGATACCGCGCACGCCTGAGGCGGTACGGCCCATGGCACGCACAGCGCTTTCAGCGAAGCGCACCACTTTACCGGCGGCAGAGAACAGCATGGTTTCATCCGTGCCGTTAGTCAGGGCCACGCCGATCAGTTCGTCGTCGTCACGCAGGTTGACGGCAATAATACCGGCGCTGCGCGGACGGCTGAACTCGGTCAGCGCGGTTTTCTTCACGGTACCGCTGGCGGTCGCCATAAAGATGTTCCAGCCCTCGGCGTATTCACGCACCGGCAGGATCGCGGTAATACGTTCATTCGCTTCCAGCGGCAGCAGGTTGACGATTGGACGCCCACGCGCACCGCGGCTCGCTTCCGGCAGCTGGTAGACCTTCATCCAGTAGAGACGACCACGGCTTGAGAAGCAGAGGATGGTGTCATGGGTGTTGGCCACCAGCAGGCGGTCAATAAAGTCTTCTTCTTTAATACGCGCTGCCGATTTACCCTTACCGCCGCGGCGCTGCGCTTCGTAATCAGTCAGTGGCTGATACTTCACGTAGCCCTGGTGCGACAGGGTCACCACAACGTCTTCCTGGTTGATCAGGTCTTCGATGTTGATATCGGCGCTGTTGGCGGTGATCTCGGTACGACGCGCGTCGCCGAACTGATCGCGGATCAGCTCCAGCTCTTCACGGATCACTTCCATCAGGCGCTCTGAACTGCCCAGAATGCGCAGCAGCTCGGCAATCTGCGCCAGCAGATCTTTATACTCGTCGAGCAGTTTTTCATGCTCAAGGCCGGTCAGTTTCTGCAGGCGTAAATCCAGGATAGCCTGCGCCTGCTGCTCGGTCAGGTAGTACTGGCCGTCACGAATACCGTACTGCTCTTCCAGCCACTCAGGGCGGGCGGCGTTGTCACCGGCACGTTCCAGCATCGCAGAAACGTTGCCCAGCAGCCATGGACGGGCAATCAGGCCCGCTTTTGCTTCGGCTGGGGTCGCAGCCTGGCGGATCAGCTCGATAATCGGATCGATGTTTGCCAAGGCCACGGCCAGTGCTTCAAGGATATGAGCACGGTCGCGCGCTTTGCGCAGTTCGAAGATGGTACGGCGGGTGATCACTTCACGACGGTGACGCACGAAGGCTTCCAGAATATCCTTCAGCGGCATAATCTTCGGCTGGCCCTGATGCAGTGCCACCATGTTGATGCCGAAAGAGGTTTGCAGCTGCGTCAGCGAGTAGAGGTTGTTTAACACCACTTCGCCCACGGCATCGCGCTTCACTTCGATGACGATGCGCATACCGTCTTTGTCAGACTCATCGCGCAGGGCGCTGATGCCTTCCAGACGCTTCTCTTTCACCAGCTCGGCGATTTTCTCGATCAGGCGCGCTTTGTTCACCTGATAAGGAATTTCATGCACGATGATAGTTTCACGGCCGGTCTTGGCATCCACTTCCACTTCGCCACGGGCGCGGATGTAAATTTTGCCGCGACCGGTACGATAAGCTTCTTCGATGCCGCGACGACCGTTGATGATAGCAGCGGTGGGGAAGTCCGGGCCTGGGATGTGCTCCATCAGGCCTTCAACGGTGATGTTCTCATCGTCGATATACGCCAGACAGCCGTTGATCACTTCGGTCAGGTTGTGCGGCGGAATGTTGGTCGCCATACCGACTGCAATCCCCGAAGCACCGTTAACCAGCAGGTTAGGTACGCGGGTTGGCATCACTTCTGGGATCTGCTCGGTGCCGTCGTAGTTTGGCACAAAGTCGACGGTCTCTTTTTCAAGATCCGCCAGCAGTTCGTGAGCAATTTTGGACATGCGCACTTCGGTATAACGCATCGCCGCAGCCGAGTCGCCGTCGACGGAACCGAAGTTACCCTGGCCATCGACCAGCATGTAGCGCAGCGAGAATGGCTGCGCCATACGCACGATGGTGTCGTACACGGCGGTATCACCATGCGGGTGATATTTACCGATGACGTCGCCGACAACACGGGCGGATTTTTTATAGGCTTTGTTCCAGTCGTTACCGAGCACGTTCATAGCGTAAAGCACACGGCGGTGAACCGGCTTTAAACCATCACGGACATCTGGCAGCGCACGGCCAACGATGACCGACATTGCATAATCCAGATAAGAGTTCTTTAGCTCTTCTTCGATATTGACCGGTGTAATTTCGCGGGCGAGGTCGCTCATGGACGCGCTTTCCTTCTGTCTTATTCCCGGATTCAAAGGTGCGAAAGTATATCACATCGCGGGCATGTGTTGAATGGAAAGCATCGCTTTGGCCGCTTTATTGCATTCTGTTTTTAGCGCAGGCAACAACCCTGGCTGTCAGGGGCGGGAAACTTGTATACTGCGGCAAACTTTGGCCGGAGTCATACCCCAATGAAAGCAGAACAAAACGCGGGCGCGCAGAACGTAGATCGCGGCGAGATCGCCAAATTTGAAGCAGTAGCAACACGCTGGTGGGACCTGGATGGCGAATTTAAGCCGCTGCACCGGATCAACCCCCTGCGCCTCGGCTGGATTGCTCAGCACTGCGACGGGCTGTTTGGTAAAAAGATCCTCGACGTCGGCTGCGGCGGCGGCATCCTGGCGGAGAGCATGGCACGTGAAGGTGCTAACGTCACCGGGCTGGACATGGGCGCGGAGCCGTTACAGGTCGCCCGTCTGCACGCGCTGGAAAGCGGTGTAACCATTGATTACGTGCAGCAAACGGTTGAAGAGCACGCCGAACAGTTCGCCGGGCAGTATGACGTGGTGACCTGTATGGAGATGCTGGAGCACGTGCCGGACCCGCGCTCTGTGGTTCACGCCTGCGCCAGGCTGGTGAAACCCGGCGGCGAAGTGTTCTTCTCTACGCTGAACCGCAACAGCAAAGCCTGGCTGATGGCGATTATCGGCGCTGAGTACGTGCTGCGCATGGTGCCGCGCGGAACGCACGACATCAAAAAATTCATCCGCCCCGGCGAACTGCTGAACTGGGTTGACGAAACCCCACTGCGCGAGCGCCATATCATTGGCCTGCACTACAACCCGCTGACCAACCACTTCAAGCTGGCCCCTGGCGTTGATGTGAACTACATGGTTCACACGCACCGCGCAATTGACTGACCCATCAGGGGGTGGATACCACTCCACCCCTGCCAGATCTTTTTCGTCTTACAACTGTCATCACGGCTGAGTTAGGGTTACCCCATCACGACAATTATTGCTGTGAGGCGTCTCAATACGCCGCATTTTTCAGCAAAGAAATTCAGGAAATATCGGGGATGAACAAGAAACCCGCGCTCGATCAAATTTCTAAAAAATTTCTCAAACCATTGACATCGACTGTGGGCCTTGAGAAACGTGGACTTAGGAAAAATACCCACCCTGCGACAGTAGTTTCACCTGAAAATCAAGCCTTGTTAAGCACGCGGAAATTACTAGAATACTCACCATATTGTTAGTCAGTCTTCCCTCACCCCCTATATATAGTGTTTATCCACAGAGTTACTCACAACGAGCAAGCTGTGTATAAACGTGGGGATTATTTGTTAAGGACAGGTAAAACGCGACATGAATCAGAGTCTGCTTGTAACCAAACGCGACGGCCGCACCGAACGCATCGATCTCGATAAAATCCACCGTGTTCTCGACTGGGCTGCCGAAGGTCTGCAAAACGTCTCCGTTTCGCAGGTTGAACTGCGTTCACACATCCAGTTCTACGAAGGTATTCGCACCTCCGACATTCATGAAACGGTGATCAAGTCTGCCGCTGACCTGATCTCGCGTGATGCACCTGATTACCAGTACATGGCCGCCCGCCTGGCCATCTTCCACCTGCGTAAAAAAGCCTACGGCCAGTTCGAGCCGCCGAAGCTGATCGAGCAGGTCAAACGCATGGTCGATATGGGCAAATATGACCCTCACCTGCTGGAAGATTACAGCGCGGAAGAGTTCGAGCAGATGGACGGCTTTATCGACCACTGGCGCGACATGAACTTCTCCTATGCGGCAGTCAAGCAGCTGGAAGGTAAATACCTGGTGCAGAACCGCGTCAGCGGTGAGATCTACGAGAGCGCGCAGTTCCTGTATATCCTCGTGGCCGCCTGCCTGTTCTCTGGCTACCCGCGTGAAACCCGTCTTGATTACGTCAAGCGTTTCTACGATGCGATCTCCACCTTTAAGATTTCGCTGCCGACGCCAATTATGTCCGGCGTGCGCACCCCGACGCGCCAGTTCAGCTCCTGCGTACTGATTGAGTGCGGCGACAGCCTTGATTCCATTAACGCCACCTCCAGCGCGATTGTGAAGTACGTTTCTCAGCGTGCCGGTATTGGCATTAACGCCGGTCGCATCCGTGCGCTGGGCAGCCCGATCCGCGGCGGTGAAGCATTCCACACCGGCTGCATTCCGTTCTATAAGCACTTCCAGACCGCGGTGAAGTCCTGCTCTCAGGGCGGCGTGCGCGGCGGTGCAGCGACCCTGTTCTACCCAATGTGGCATCTGGAAGTGGAAAGCCTGCTGGTGCTGAAGAACAACCGCGGCGTTGAAGGCAACCGCGTGCGTCATATGGACTACGGCGTGCAGCTGAACAAGCTGATGTATCAGCGCCTGCTGAAGGGTGAAGAAATTACTCTGTTCAGCCCGTCCGACGTGCCTGGCCTGTATGACGCGTTCTTCGCCGATCAGGATGAGTTTGAGCGCCTGTACACCAAATACGAGAAAGACGACAGCATCCGCAAGCAGCGCGTGAAGGCGGTGGATCTGTTCTCGCTGATGATGCAGGAACGCGCCTCTACCGGCCGTATCTACATTCAGAACGTTGACCACTGCAACACCCACAGCCCGTTTGACCCGGCAATCGCGCCAGTGCGCCAGTCTAACCTGTGCCTGGAGATCGCACTGCCGACCAAACCGCTGCTGGATGTTAACGACGAAAATGGCGAAATCGCGCTCTGTACGCTGTCGGCGTTTAACCTCGGCGCGATTGAGAGCCTGGACGATCTGCAGGAGCTGGCAACCCTGGCGGTGCGTGCGCTGGATGCCCTGCTCGACTACCAGGACTACCCAATCCCGGCCGCGCAGCGTGGCGCAATGGGCCGCCGTACTCTGGGTATTGGCGTGATCAACTACGCTTACTACCTGGCGAAGAACGGCGTGCGTTACTCCGACGGCAGCGCTAATGTCCTGACGCACCAGACCTTTGAAGCCATTCAGTACTGGTTGCTGAAAGCCTCTAACGATCTGGCTATCGAACAGGGTGCCTGCCCGTGGTTTAACGAAACCACCTATGCGCAGGGTATTATGCCGATCGACACCTATAAGAAGGACCTGGATGCGATCTGTGATACGCCGCTGCTGCTGGACTGGGAAGCGCTGCGTGAATCGGTGAAAACCCACGGCCTGCGCAACTCTACGCTCTCTGCCCTGATGCCGTCTGAGACCTCTTCCCAGATCTCGAACGCCACCAACGGTATTGAACCACCGCGCGGTCATATCAGCATTAAAGCGTCGAAAGACGGCATTCTGCGTCAGGTGGTGCCAGAGTATGAGCGCCTGAAAGATAACTACGAACTGCTGTGGGATATGCCAAATAACGACGGTTACCTGCAGCTGGTCGGCCTGATGCAGAAATTTATCGACCAGGCAATTTCATCCAACACCAACTACGACCCGACGCGCTTCGCCAACGGTAAGGTGCCGATGAAGCAGCTGCTGAAAGACCTGCTGACTGCCTATAAGTTTGGCGTGAAAACGCTTTACTACCAAAACACCCGTGACGGTGCGGAAGATACGCAGGAAGATCTGGCGCCATCGATTCAGGATGACGGCTGTGAAAGCGGCGCCTGCAAAATCTGATAACGGTGGGTCAGGCATGCCTGGCCCCTATGCGCAACATTGACTCTGTAGGGGTCGGGCATGCCCGACCCTGAAGCATTTGGACTGAATCATGGCTTACACCACATTTTCGCAGAATAAAAATAACCAACTGTTAGAACCGATGTTCTTCGGACAGCCGGTAAACGTGGCGCGTTTCGACCAGCAGAAATATGACATCTTTGAAAAGCTGATCGAAAAGCAGCTCTCTTTCTTCTGGCGCCCGGAGGAAGTGGACGTCTCGCGCGATCGTATTGACTATCAGGCGCTGCCAGAGCACGAAAAACACATCTTTATCAGCAACCTGAAGTATCAGACTCTGCTGGACTCCATTCAGGGACGCAGCCCGAACGTGGCGCTGCTGCCGCTGATCTCGATCCCGGAACTGGAAACCTGGATTGAAACCTGGGCGTTCTCTGAGACTATCCACTCGCGTTCGTACACCCATATTATTCGTAATATCGTTAACGACCCGGCGCTGGTCTTTGACGATATCGTCACCAACGAGCAGATCCTGTCACGCGCCAAAGATATCTCTGGCTACTACGACGATCTGATCGAAATGACCAACTACTGGCATCTGCTGGGTGAAGGCACGCACCAGGTGGCGGGCAAAACCGTGACCGTCAGCCTGCGCGCGCTGAAAAAGCAGCTCTATATCTGCCTGATGAGCGTCAACGCGCTGGAAGCGATCCGCTTTTACGTCAGCTTCGCCTGCTCTTTCGCCTTTGCCGAGCGCGAACTGATGGAAGGCAATGCCAAAATCATTAAGCTGATCGCCCGCGATGAAGCTCTGCACCTGACCGGCACTCAGCATATGCTGAACCTGCTGCGCAGTGGGGAAGACGATCCGGAAATGGCCGAGATTGCTAAAGAGTGCCGTCAGGAGTGCTACGATCTGTTCGTGCTGGCTGCCGAGCAGGAGAAAGAGTGGGCGGAGTATCTGTTCAGCGGCGGTTCAATGATTGGCCTGAACAAGGATATTCTGTGGCAGTACATTGAGTACATCACCAACATCCGTATGAACGCTGTTGGTCTGGATCTGCCGTTTAAAACCCGCTCGAACCCGATCCCGTGGATCAACTCGTGGCTGGTGTCCGATAACGTGCAGGTTGCTCCGCAGGAAGTGGAAGTCAGCTCTTACCTGGTCGGACAGATCGACTCTGAAGTCAACGCCGACGACCTCAGCGACTTCGAACTGTAATTCTGATGGCACGCTCTACCATTACGCTGCGCACCACCGGTGCGCAGCTTGAATGCCATGATGAACACCCTTCCCTGCTGGCTGCGCTGGAATCGCACCGCGTCTGCGTGGAGTATCAGTGCCGCGAAGGCTACTGCGGCTCCTGCCGGATGCGCCTGTTGAAAGGGGAAGTGAGCTACAGCGCGAAACCGCTGGCCTTTGTGCAGCAGGGTGAGATTTTGCCATGCTGCTGTAAGGCCGAGGGTGATATTGAGATCGAGCTGTAGAACGGGTCGGGCATGCCCGACCCCTACACGATCTGGCGTAGGGGCTGACCTTCTTTTTCGGTCAGCCCGTATTGAAACGCCCAAATCTTATAACGTTTCCACCACATCTATCCAGCCATGCCCGGTGCTGACGGACTGACCGTTCAGCCAGCGGCGCAGCATATTCATCGCCAGCATGGCCACCATATCCTGCCGTGCCTTCAGATCGTGACGGTTGACGTTGAACTTCACCTTCTGGGCAAAGGTGCCATCCGGCGTGTGCAGCGCAAAGCCTAAACGATCGTCCTCAATGCCGCCCACCAGCAGCGCCACAGCGGAACCGCTGCTGGCTGCCAGCTGGCGCGCACGCTCGGCCATGTTCTGCAGCGGCTCGGCCTGATTCGGCAATATGTTGCCCGCGGCCAGCGCGGCGCCGGCGGAGATCAGCTGCCACTGCAGCAGCCCGGCGCTGAACTGTTCGCTGACGGCCAGCGTAAGGTTGCGCGCCTGCAGACGGCGCGCCAGCTGCTGCGGTAAGGTCTCAAATCCTTCAAAAATCACGCTGTCGCCCGCTATCTCGCGCACCTGCTGCCAGAACTGCTCCATTTCCGGCAGTTTTTCCGCCGGGCCGTTCAGCTTCAGTTCGATAATCGGCATCGAGGCGCGATAGCCCATCACCACGCCTTCCGGCAGCGGCAGCGGTTCAATGTCGGATGCCAGATCGCTCTCGCCACGGCCAAAAGTGGTCATGCGCAGGCAGACCGGCGGCTCTGGCAGCTGATAACGGGCTTTCAGGCGCGGCAGGATCTGGTCCATCACCATCACTTTATATTCGGAAGGGACGCCGGGGGTGAAGAAGATCCAGCAGCGGTTAAGCTGCATGGCGAAACCGCAGGCGGTGCCGACCGGATTGTCGATCATCTCGGCCCCTTCCGGGATCTCCGCCTGCTTACGGTTGCTGGCGGCCATCGCCTTGCCGCGGCTGGCGAAGAAAGCTTCCATTTTAGCCAGCCACTCGGGGTGAATTTTTAGCGCCACACCGGCGGCGGTCGCGGCGGCCAGCGCGCTCAAATCGTCGCTGGTCGGGCCAAGACCGCCGTTGACGATCAGCACGTCAGCCACTTTGCTGCGTTCGGTCAGCACCGTGACCAGTTCCTGCAGGCTGTCGCCCACCGTCTGGCGGCTGGTCATCGGTAAACCGTGTTCAAACAGCACTGTCGCCAGCCAGGCCGCGTTGGTATCGACGATCTGGCCGTGCAGCACTTCATCGCCGGTTGCGAGCATTTCCACTCTTATCATGTTGTTCTCCGGTGTACTCAGGGCATAACACGGTGGACTGTGTCCCGTAACTGGTCGTGGTGCCGTCGCAGTGCCAAACTCACGCACAGTTATGGAACACAGTCTAGGAAGCCCTTTGCGGAAACACAACGTCAATTTCCTGCTGCTGCTGCTGCGCCACCCACTGCATCAGCCGGCGGCGCGATGGCTTGATGCCACCGCAGCCGAGCGCTGGCAGCGTATACCACTTAACCGGGCGCTGCCAGGCAGCCAGCTGCGGCAGCGCCCATGCGGCCAACGGTGCCATTGCCACCCCGTCATTCACCAGCGCCACCGGCCGGCTGCCGTATTCATCATCTTCCAGCGCGACCACGACTGCCTGCGTCACCTGCGGATGCCGCAGCAGCAGGCGCTCAATCACTTCCGGCTGCACGGCTTCTGCGCCACAAAAAAACAGGTTATCCCGCCGGCCAAGAACGCAGAGTTCATCCAGGCGCCACGCACCGAGATCGCCGCTGTGCAGCCAGCCGTCGGCATCCGTCAGCGGACGCAGCTGACCCTGCTGCCAGTAACCGAGCGCCAGCGTGGGCGAGCGTAGCCAGATCTCACCGTTGATAATCCTGACCTCCTGCCCGTCGAGCGGCTTCCCGACGCCCGGACGGTCGTCTGCACGTTTGGCGCTGACGGTCGAGGCGCTTTCCGTCATGCCATACCCGCAGAAGCAGCGGATGCCCGCTGCCTCCGCCCGCTGCACCAGCTCGCTGGCGATAGCTGCGCCTCCCAGCAGCACCGAGCGCAGCATTGCCGGGCGCTCCGGCTGGCGCAGCAGTCGCCACAGTTGGGTTGGCACCAGCGAAGCGAAACTGCTGCGCGCCAGCGCGGCGCTAAACCCGGCACTGTCCACCAGCGTTAATGTCGCCCCGCTGACCAGCCAGCGCCAGAGAATGCCCAATCCGGAAACGTGAAACAGCGGCAGCGACAGCAGCCAGCGGTCGCGCGCGCTGAACTCCATCAGTGCGATCACCGCTGCAGCACTGTGCAGATGGGCCGCAATCGTGTGCGCTGCGGCTTTTGGCAACCCGCAGGAACCCGAGGTCAGCGTCAGGGTTGCCAGCGCTGCCGGCTGCCAGGGGTGAATAACATGGCCTGCGCGCCGCAGGTGCAGCAGCGCAGGCGGGTTCAGGCAGCCAGCGCCTGCGCTGCCGACGCTGAAATCGGCGCGGAGGTTGGGTAACAGCATTTCCAGCTGGCTGTCCGGCAGCTGGGGATTAAGCGCCAGCACCCGGGCGCCGCAGGCGAGCAGGCTTAGCCAGCTCACGACCGCCTGCAGACTGTTGGCACTGCGCAGTATCACCAGGTTACCCGGCTGCACGCCCTGCTGGCGAAACCCCTGAGCGTGCTGGACAATTTCCTGCTCCAGCTGCTGCCAGTTGAGCGTGACGTCACCCGCATCGATGGCCTGCGCCTGCGGGCATCTGCGCGCCCAGTGACGCCACGGCCAGTCAGTCAGTGCTGCCACAGACATGTTAAAACCTCCCTGTCGGTCACGGGCACCGCCACGGGTAGCGCACTGCCGGGCCAGCAGCGCAACAGCTGCTGCTGCATCAGCTGCAGCGTGTCGAGCCCCGGGATGATGCCCGGCGTGAGCCAGTGTGCCAGCCGTGCCAGCTGGGTCAGACCGAGGCTCGACTCCAGCGCGCTGCTGATTACCGCGGTTAATCCCTGTGATTTGGCCCATGCCACCTGCTGCTGCACGCGCTGAATGCTGCCGGTCAGCGTTGGTTTGATCACCACCGCGCTGACGCCCGGTGCTGCTGCCAGCGGCCCCTCGCGCAGGCTCTCATCCCAGGCAACAGCGATGGATGTTTGCTGGGCAAATGCGAGGCTTTCCGCCATGTTGCGGCACGGCTCTTCGATAAAGGCGATGCGCCCGCGCAGCTCGGGTGAGACGTAGCGGGCAAACTGCAGCGCTTTTTCCAGGCTCCAGCTGCGGTTCGCGTCCAGCCGCAGCGTCAGGTTAGGTAGCGCCTCCAGCAGCAGGTTGGCCTGCATCCCGTCGCGCACCGCTTCATACAGCCCAACTTTCATTTTTGCCAGCGGCTGCGGCAGCTGGCGCAGCCGCTGGAACAGCTCATCCGGGTCGCCGCTGCACAGTAAGGCGGTACGATACTCGCCTGCGGTGGGCAGCGTGCCATCCAGCTCGGCAAGCGCACAGCTGATGCCAAATGCGACGGAAGGCAGATCGCTCTCTGCGGGATGAGAACCGGCGCGCCATGCCGCCAGCCAGGCACGGCAGGCCTGCTCTGCCTGCGCGGGCGTTTCCACGCTGAACTCTGGCAGCGGCGCAATCTCACCCCAGCCCTCACCGCGTTGGTCACGCAGCTGGATCAGCAGGCCCTGGCGCGCTGTTAACCGCTGATGGCGCAGCACGACCCCCGCTTCCAGCGGGATCTGATAGCGATACAGTGCGACCGCACGCATCAGGGATTGCGCCGGAAGTGGCTGAAATCGGGCGAGCGTTTTTCATTGAAGGCGTTGCGCCCCTCCTGCCCCTCTTCGGTCATGTAGAACAGCATGGTGGCGTTGCCCGCCAGCTCCTGCAGCCCGGCCTGGCCGTCACAATCGGCATTGAGCGCCGCTTTCAGGCAGCGCAGCGCCATCGGGCTGTTCTGCAACATTTCGCGGCACCAGCGCACGGTTTCCTGCTCCAGCTGCGCCAGCGGGACGACGGTGTTCACCAGCCCCATCGCCAGTGCCTGCGGTGCGCTGTACATGCGGCACAGGAACCAGATTTCCCGCGCTCTCTTCTGCCCGACAATGCGCGCCATATAGGCTGCGCCCCAGCCGCCGTCGAATGAACCGACCTTCGGGCCGGTCTGACCAAACTGTGCGTTATCCGCTGCGATAGTCAGATCGCACATCATATGCAGTACGTGCCCCCCGCCGACGGCATAGCCGGCTACCATTGCCACCACCGGCTTCGGGCAGGTGCGGATCTGGCGCTGCAGGTCGAGCACGTTGAGGTGATGCACCCCGGCATCATCCTGATAACCGCCGTAATCGCCGCGGATTTTCTGATCGCCGCCCGCGCAAAACGCCAGTTCGCCCTCGCCGGTGAGGATAATCACGCCGACCGCCGGGTCGCGCCGCGCGTTATCCAGCGCCTGCTGAATTTCGCTAATGGTCAACGGGCGAAAAGCGTTGCGCACCTCCGGGCGGTTAAGGGTAATTTTTGCTATGCCGTCGCTCGACTTGTGATAGCGGATATCGCGGTAGTCCGCTGCGCAGTCGTGCCATTCGACGGGTGCCGTCAGCAGGCTTTCATCGGGGTAGATCATCGAAGTTCCTTAATGATAATTGAGCACGCGAGCGAGCTGATGGGCAAAAGCCAGCGGGTTCGCCAGGTGAGAGTTGTGGCCGGCAGCGGGGATCACCGCCGGGGGCAGCGCGGCCTGAAGCGCCAGCTGCAGGAATTTTTGATCCCACTCACCGCACAGATAGCGGAACGGGAAACTTTTCTGCCGTAGCTCCGGCAGGAGCCACGGCTGCGCCGACAGCGACGTGGCCTCCAGCATCGCGGCCAGCCCTTCACCGCGATTATCCAGGCGGCGAGCCACCAGGCGCTGGCGCTCAATCGGGGTCAGCTCGGCAAAGACCGGCTGCTGATACCACTGGCACAGCGCCTGCTCCAGCGGCTGCTGGCGAAAGCGCTGCGCCCAGCAGAGATCGTGCTCCCTGCGGGTCGCGCGCTCTGAGGGCGAAGCGAGGCCAAAATGTCCGGCTTCGACCAGTAACCCCATCAGTCCCTTCCCGGCATGGCGGCAGGCGTGGTAAAGCGCCAGCCGCCCGCCGAGCGAATAGCCAATCAGCCAGTAGCGCTTAACCTGGTGATAATCCAGGGTGGCGTTAAGCCGCTGCGACAGCTCATCAAAGCCGTTAACGCTTTGCGCGCGCGAACCACCATGCCCGGGGAGATCAACGCTGAGCAGCGGCCAGTGGCTGAAATAGCGCTGTACCGGCTGCCACTCCTGCGCGCTGCCGAGAAAACCGTGCAGCCAGACCAGCACCGGGCGCGTGCTGTGATGATGCCCCTGCCAGTGCGCATGGAGCATCACAGGGTCACCACTTCTCTGGCGCAGCAGGCCAGGGTTTGCGCGCCGTCATCGCCATTGACCACCACTTCGACCAGCGTGACGCCGCCGTTAAAGCCCTGCTGCACCGCCTGTTGCAGCGCCAGCCAGCTGGCCACGCGCTGGAACTGCAGACCAAACAGCGCCGCCGCATGGCTGAAGTCCGCCTGCGGCGGCAGGGCAAACAGCGAAGCGCGCTGCGCAGGCGGCGTCGGCAGCAGCGAGAAGATCTGCCCTCCCTGATTGTTGACCACCAGGATCACCACCGGAGCCGGGGCCTGCAGCAGCAGCGCCAGGCTGTTAAGATCGTACAGCGTGGAGAGGTCGCCCAGCAGCACCAGCAGCGGCTGGCCGTTGCCGCGCTGGGTGCCCGCCGCCGTCGCCAGCAGGCCATCAATACCGCTGGCACCGCGATTGCAGTACACCGGATATCCGGCCGGCAGCGAGGCAAAGGCATCCACCAGCCGGATCGACAGGCTGTTACCGAGAAACAGCGCGCCTTTTTCCGGCAGCAGTTCGGGCAGACGATGCGCCAGCTGCGCCTCGCCGAAGTGGTGCAGATGCTGATGAAGATAGCGCCGGGTGCGCTGCGCCAGCGCATCAAGCTGCGGGCACCAGGGCTGGCGCGGCTGGGCCGGATGGTGCTGTAACCAGCGATCGATCTGCACTTCCATCCGCCGCCCGCGCGGGCATGCCGGGTTACGCTGGCCGGGCAGAGGATCAACATGCCAGTAGCTCTGCGCCCGGCAGTTGGCCTGGTAGCCGAGCAGGTTTTTCCCGGTCAGGCTGCTGCCAAACTGCAGCACAATCTGCGCGGCATCCAGCGCCCGCTGTGCATCGGGATGTGCCAGCCACAGCGCGGCGGCCGGTAATGGTTGCCCACATTGCGCAATCACATCACCCAGCAGCGGCCAGCCCAGCTCTGCGGCCCACTGCCCCACCAGCACGCCCTCGGCCGCCGTCATTCTTCCCGCAATCACCACGCCACGCTTCTGCCGCCAGAACAACCAGTCGGCTTCGGTCGGGATATTCACAGTGCGAGCGTAATGCAGCCAGGGATCCCGGCTCTGCCACCAGTCGCCCAGCGCCTGCTGCCAGCCAGGGAAATCATCGCTCTGCTCAGCGTACAGCGGCTCGGCAAACGGACAGTTAATATGAACCGGACCGTGACGCGGGTTTGCCAGCAGCGTATCCAGCGCGCTAACCAGCCAACGCGCCGGGATCTCCGCCGTCGGGCGCGGCAAATTGAGGGAGCCTGCGAGGTGAGATGCAAACAGGCCAGGCTGTTCGGTCGCCTGATTGGCGCCGCAGTGGATCAATTCTGGCGGGCGGTCGGCGCTGATAATGACCAGTTTTTCTCCGGTCAGCTGCGCTTCCACCACCGCCGGATGCAGGTTCGCCACCGCCGTGCCGGAGGTGACAATAATCGCCACCGCCTGGCGGGTTGATTTCGCCAGACCCAGCGCCAGAAAGCCCAGCCCGCGCTCGTCAAAATGGGTGTGGCACACCAGCTTTTGGTTTGCCGCGGCGGCCAGCGCCAGCGGCGCCGAGCGTGAACCGGGTGCAATGCAGACGTGGTGGATGCCGTGGCGCGTGAGCGTCTCCAGCAGCACCTCTGCCCAGCAGCGATTAAACGCTGCCTGTGAACTCCCCTGCGACCTCGTTTGCTGCATAGCCACTCCGCATCAAAAACCCTGCTGCTATTATAAGCAGCTGTTCTGCGCCCTTTTTGATTTGAACCCGTATTACGCCGGGTTTTCACCACTGAATAAGCAGCCAAGCGTCGCTGCCTTATGCTCAACTTCCTGCCACTCCCGCTGCGCATCGGAGCCGCTGACAATGCCCGCTCCGGCATACAGCCGCGCCTGATTTCCCCGTACTTCGGCACAGCGCAGCACCACCGCGAACTCACTGTGGTGCAGGGAGAGATAGCCAATTGACCCGCTGTACCAGCCGCGCTGAAATGACTGATGCTGATGAATGAACGCAGCGGCCGCGCGGCGCGGTAAGCCATAGACGGCGGCGCTCGGCTGCAGGCGGGACACGCAGCGTGCGTCATCGCTGTGGCGCAGCGTGGCGTGAATGCTGCGCCGCAGGTGCTGCAGGTGACGCAGCGGCAGCAGTTCCGCAGCCGCGACGTCGAGCGCCGTCACCTCATCGGCCAGCCGCTGGCGGATATCCTCAACCACCAGCTGGTTTTCCCACTGATTTTTACCGTCGGTCAGCAGGCCAGCCTCAGCAATATCGGCGGTACCCGCCAGGGCTTCGCTCCACAGTTCCGTGCCATGCCGGGCATATAATCTTTCCGGGCTGGAGCCTGCCAGTGCCCGATCTTCGGCGGTGGCCAGCATAAAGTGATAACAGCGCGGGTTGATCTGCTGACTGGCGGCCAGCAGCGCTGCAGCTGAGAGCGGCTGCGCGCAGGTGAAATCACTGGCGCGGGCCAGCACGACCTTATCCAGTTCGCCAGCGCGAATGGCCTGCAGGGCGCGCTCAACCTGCTGGCACCAGCCGGATTTATCCGGCTGCGTATTGACGCTGATTGCGCGGGGTAACGGTGGCAGCGGCTGTGACGGCAGCAGGCCGTCGAGCCAAGCCAGCAGGCGCCGGGCTTCCTGATACAGGGAGGTCTCGCTGAGTAAGTGAAGGCTCAGCCACTGCCCGCTGTCGTCCTGTCGCAGGCTGAGGATCGGCAGAAACAGGTAGCTGTCGCCATCGACGGCGTTCGCCCCGACCAGCTGCCAGTGCGGCGGGAGTGCGTGAAGTCGTGCGGTCGCCCGATCCATCGAGCGGCAAACATCCCGCGCCCCAAGCGCCATTAAGGTGCTCTGCCCGCAGCGCGACTGCCAGTAAAACTGCGGCCAGCAGCGCTGGCTACCCAGCCACGCCAGCGCGTCGACCTCCCCTGACAGAGAGACGCGTAGCTGCAGCGCGCCGGGGGCATCACTCGAAATCTCAATAAGCTGGTCACGCAGTTGATGCAGCGCACGGACGAACGGCAAGGGAACCTCGGCAGTAAACGGGCCAGGCGCACATTTTAATGAAGGGAAAAACGGGGAATATTGATCTCAGTGGGGCAGAATGAAAACAGGCGCCGAAGCGGCGCCTGAATCACGAGCAATTAACGCTTAGCGTCGAGCCAACAGCAGCCCGACGACCAGGCCAAGGGTGGCACCGACGCCAATACCCTGCCACGGTTTATCATGCACATACTCGTCGGCGCGCGTGACAGCCTGCTTAGCGCGCACATAGTAGGTATCAGACGCGTTGCTGACGCGGGATTTCACTTCATTCAGTGATTTTTCCGCTTTCGCTTTCAGCTCCATGTATTTCTGGTCTGCCGGGTCGCCCGATGATTTCAGTACTTGTTCCAGCGTTTCAGTCAGTAACGCCAGGTCGTCATCCAGTCGAGTTTCATGTGGTTCAGTTGTTGTTGCCATTTCCATTCTCCTTGGGCGAATAACATACGTTGATAACTATAGACAGTATTTGCCGCTCTGCCTGGCTAAAGCGACCAGGAATGCGCTGAGAATCGCGCAGAAGGTTGCCATAAGGCGCGTGTATTTGTGCTTCAGGCGCGGTAAACCAACGAATAAACACGGGAAATCACTGCGGCAGTTAGATTTATCTGATAAATTTTGCGTGAACTGAATTATCAACCCGGCTCGCTGTCGTAACTCCCTGTAACCGGGCTAAATCCGGCCAAGCGAATGCGTGCAAACGCACGACAGTCACTACAAACTCCGTTCACCTGAGGAAATTATTTCCGGCATGAATCGAAGAATGTTTATGAAAGCGTCAATGGCATTCGCTACCGTAAGTGGGATGTCAGGACTCTCCGCGTTATTCTCCCAGGCTGCCTGGGCGGAAGATGGGATTGCCGACGGAACCGCTAAGCGTTTTGACTTTGACGTCCTGAAAAAAATGGCTGCCGGCATGGCAAAACAGGCCTATGGCGGCGCTCCGGCCCCGCTGCCGGAAACGCTGGCAACGCTGACTCCGCAGGCCTATAACGAAATCCAGTACGATGCAAACCACTCGCTGTGGAACGGCATTGACAATCGTCAGCTCGACGTTCAGTTCTTCCATGTGGGCATGGGCTTTAAACGCCGTATCCGCATGTTCTCCGTTGACGGCGCCAGCCGTGAGGCGCGTGAAATCCACTTCCGCCCGGAGCTGTTCAACTACAACAATGCCCACGTGGATACTCAGCAGCTGGAAGGCAAAAACGACCTCGGCTTTGCCGGTTTCCGCGCGTTTAAAAAACCGGAACTGGCAAAACGCGACATCGTTTCGTTCCTTGGCGCCAGCTATTTCCGCGCGGTAGATGAAACCTACCAGTACGGGCTGTCGGCACGCGGCGTAGCGATCGATACCTTTACCAGCAAAGAAGAGTTCCCGGACTTCACTGCCTTCTGGTTCGAAACGCCAAAAGCAGACGACACCACGTTTGTGATGTATACCCTGCTGGATGGCCCAAGCTGCACCGGCGCATTTAAATTCACCATCCACTGCGAAGAGAAACGCGTGGTGATGGAAGTGGAAAACCACATTTATGCGCGTAAAGATATTCAGCAGCTGGGTATCTCTCCCATGACGACCATGTTTAGCTGCGGCAATAACGAACGCCGCATGTGCGACACCATCCATCCGCAAATTCACGACTCCGACCGCCTGGCGATGTGGACCGGTAGCGGTGAGTGGATCTGCCGCCCGCTGAACAACCCGCAGCGCCTGACCTTTAACGCTTATCAGGACGAAAACCCGCGCGGTTTCGGCATGTTACAGCTTAATCATGACTTCCAGGATTATCAGGACGTGATTGGCTGGTACAACAAGCGCCCGAGCCTGTGGGTTGAGCCGGTCGGCAAGTGGGGCAAAGGGGCGATTAACCTGATGGAGATCCCGACTACGGGTGAAACGCTGGATAATATCGTCTGCTTCTGGCAGCCGGCGGACGCCATCAAAGCGGGCAGCGAACACAGCTTCTCCTACAAACTTTACTGGAGCGGCCTGCCGCCGGTTCGTAGCGGTCTGTCACGGGTGAATGCGACGCGCACCGGAATGGGCGGCTTCCCGGAAGGCTGGGCGCCGGGCGAACACTATCCCGACGTCTGGGCGCGCCGTTTTGCGGTCGACTTCGTGGGTGGCGATCTGAAAGCGGCGGCCCCGAAAGGGATCGAGCCGGTGATCAACGTCAGTGGCGGCACCCTCAAGCAGGTTGAGATCCTCTACGTCGAGCCTATCGACGGCTACCGCATCCTGTTTGACTGGTATCCTGACAGCGACTCCACCGCACCGGTGAATATGCGCCTGTTCCTGCGCACCAAAGATGAGACGCTGAGCGAAACCTGGCTGTATCAGTATTTCCCCCCACCGCCGGACAAGCGTAAGTATATTGATGACCGCGTGATGACGGCGGGTTAAATAAGTTAATTGACTGGCCAGAATACCTGGCCAGTCTGATGATATCTAATCAATAATGTTTCATGCTGAAATCTCAGCGTTGTTAACCCCCTCTTGTGATTACTGTCGGCATTAGCGCAATTAATGCCTGTTCATTAATTAGCCGCGCGTGATACTTTTCCCACTCAGATTGAGAGGAAATCCAGGAGGGATACCATGTCGTTACACCCGTTGATCCATATTGCGTCTTTTACATCTTCACTCAATTCCCGCTTTCGATTAAACGTCCTTGTATTAAATCAACAACCTTCAAAATCGACTTTAATGCATTTCCTCAATGCTTTAGCGACCAGCGGTATCGACGAGAGGGTGAATAAATGATTATCAGCCCCCCGATGCTGCGTGATAAAAACTACGGCGAAAGTGATATTGACTGGGTGATGCGTATGATCCCCATTGCCCCTCAGCGTAACTATCCGATTAACACCCATCAGTCATGGCACGGCGGTGTGCATCTCAGGCACGCAGACAGTGGGCCCAGGCCCGAGTATATCCGCGCGATTGCCGATGGAACGGTCGTATCCTTCCGCCCGTCGAACCTGGATATGCGTGATAAGCCACCGCTGAATTATAACGGTGGTTCTGACTGTGGTTATGTCTTGCTTAAACATGAAACGGAAACGGGCAGCGGTGAACAGGGCAAGGTGACGTTTTACTCTCTGTATATGCATGTGAAAGATATTTCCGATGCAATGCAGAAAAATGACCGAATTTACCGCAAGGACCCACTGGGCACCGTCGGACGGGTTGATGCCCGGAATGGTGTTCACTTCCAGATATTTGTGACGATGCCAATCTGCAAAAATTAGTCGGTCGTACCACCCCAGAACTGGATATCAGCCACGATGGTCGCCGGGACGTGGTATACGGCGATATTCATTTTTACCTGCCGCCAGGCACCCGATTCTATCCATCACGACCGGATAACAATGCCCCGCAGTCACGTGAAGATGCCGTTTATCAAAGTGAGCAACCGCTGTACGTCACTATGGCCTTTGAACAAGGCAACGGCAGTATAACCACCCGCTGTAAGGTTCCTGCTCCGGGTGTGGGTTATGCAGAAGTGGGTGAAACACTGGTTAATGCGGATGTGGACGATAATGACGGAGGGTATGAGTCGCTACTTTACGATCTGGCTAAAAAGTTATATCCAGATAATCCTTCAGCCGGTTACGAACTGCTGCGCTTTGGCCGAATTATCCATCCCGATCGTGAAACGCTGATGCCCGATAATGCGCCATTATGGCGCACAGTTAACTACCCCGGCGGGCACGGATGGGTCAATATTGCTGCGGCTGAAATCAAAAAATTCAGTGATGCGGATTTCCCGCACTGGCTGGGCTGGCTGCTGATTGATGACGATCCCGATGATAACAGCCAGTGGAATTCACCAAGCCTGTTCGCGATGAACGGCGAAGACTTAAGCCGCACTATCTGCCACTTTCCGTTTGAGTGGAACGAAGACAGCGTAGAAACCCGCTATAGCTGGCTGAAATCGCAGGAAATCGCGACAAGCATAGCCCGCCGCCAGGCTGTGCATCGCGCACAGACCACAGACAGCGGGGAGCAGAGCGATACATCATGGCACTCCTCCAGGTTGGAGGAGTTTGATAAACCAGTTACTGCGCCCTCCGCCTGGGAGCTGGCAGCCAGCCAGGTGGTGCTGGCAGAAGATGACTGGGATAAGCTGATCGCCCATGCCAGGGCACTGTGCTTTAACAGCACAGCGTGCGGGCTGCCTGCCGGGCGCGTCTGGCACTTTGAGCCACGCCAGTTTATTGCTCATTTTCGCCGCTGTTCCTGGTTAAGTAAGGCTGAATTTAAGCAGACTATCCCCTCTTATGCCATGCGCCTTGTCGGAAAAATTTACCACTGGGAACCGGTCCATCTTAATGAGGGGGATGGTTCCGTCTTCTCACTGCATTATCAACAACTCAATATCGCCATGCGTAAATACGGTATTAACACCCCGTGGCGCATGGCGTGCTTCCTCGGGAATGCCTGCCAGGAGACGCAGTGGTTTAGCACCACCGCGGAAGGCTACCGCTACAGCAGAAAAAGTGCTTTAAGCGGGCAAACGGAATATTACAACGCCTGGTACTATCCGTGGCACGGGCGCGGATTTTTACAGCTGACCAACCCTGACAACTATTTTAGCTATTTCAGCTTTCGCGGTTACCACTATCCGCAAGCTATCCGCAACACGCTGGTGGCGGCCTACCGCCGTATAGCGAATAACCGTGCACTGCGCGACGGTGATACCTCGCTGTATGATGAGAACCAGCCGGAGCTTAGCACAGAGATTATCGGCTGGCGTGAACAGGTTAACACCGGGAGCTATCAACCAGCTGACAGTGCGGGGTTTTATTGGGTTAAAGCGGGAATGGCCGCCTATGCCGATCAGGAGCACGTTCTGGAACGTCAGCTAATCTCAACGATCAGAGGAAGTAAGGTCTACTATCGCAGCCTGGCCTTCTGGCGGGCCAGCGCAGCGGTTAATCTCCCGACAAAGGTTGATAGAATAGATTATTCCGGCCTGAATGGTTTTGATGCACGCTGCTGCGCCTATGGTAATGCTCTTTCGGTGCTTACAGAAATAAGGTTCCCTGACTCAGAAAACCATTGCACGGTGGAAAACCCCGAATCCAATCAGTTGAGGAGGAATAAATGAAAGCGCTAATTTTTATATCTATAATATTAAGTTTCGCCGTCCATGCAGCTATCACACCAATGATTAAATTTCCTGAGTCATTCAATGAAAAAAAATACTCACCCCGGACCATTAGAGAAATTTCATTTGTACATTACATCCAGGAGTCAACTGCATGCAATAACGCAACATTTAATGATTACTACTTCCCCGCAAGAAAGAAATACTCCTGGCCCAGCCGAGGAGATGAACCTGAGACAAAACCCATAAAAGAGTGGTTTTGTCTTTATGCTAATGGCATCCGTGAAGCGGGGTATGACGTTAGCGTAAAGCAGAAAGTTGTATTCAGCACAAAAAATAACAGCTGGGAGCTGAGAAAAAGCGCTTACATCCATAAAGACCATAAAGAAAAAAAATATATTCCACTCAAGCTGTACAATATCCAGTCAACACACGCCAAAGGATTTATGGTTGTTGATGAAAATATCACCGAAGATAATAAGTCACAGCTGGGAGATAAAAACCTTAAAAAGAAAATCTATTTTTGCATGATTCAAAACAGCTCTGGATTGTGCGGATTTGGTAATTTAATGATAAACACTGATGGAAAAGAAGTCGATCTCACCCCTTACTTTCTGAAGTCACTGGAAAGTATGGAATTAGGCGTTAAAGAGTAAGTCATTATCAGTATTTCCCACCACCGCCGGACAAGCGTAAGTATATTGATGACCGCGTGGTGACGGCGGGTTAATCAAATTACAGGTAAAAAAAATCGGGCCACCAGAGCCCGATTTTTATTGGCAGAGCGCTGAACTACATCAGCGGCTGCGCCAGTTTCACCAGCGAGATCAGCGGCTGCGGGTAGATACCCAACGCCAGCACCAGAATCGCTGAAATCAGCACCACCACACCACCCGCGGTGAATGCCCAGTTTGCCGGGGTATCACGCTGCATCAACTCCGGCGGGTTGAGGTACAGGCTGACGGTCATACGCAGGTAGTAGTAAAGGCCGATGGCACTGCCCAGCACCACGGCGCCGGTCAGCCACCACAGATGCGCACTCACACCGACCGCAATGACGTAGAACTTACCGATAAAGCCAAGCGTCATCGGGATACCCGCCAGTGACAGCATCATCACGGTCATCACCGCGGCGAGGATCGGACGGTGCCAGAACAGACCACGGTAGGAGTACAGCGAGTCAGCATCCGGGCCACGGTAAGGGCTGGACATCAGGCTGACGACACCGAAAGCACCAAGGCTGCTGAACAGATAACCGGCCAGGTAAACGCCAACCGTCTCCATCGACAGCTGGTGAGTCTGCACGGCAATCAGCGCCACCAGCAGATAGCCGAGGTGAGCAATTGACGAGTAGCCCAGCATACGCTTGATGTTGGTCTGCGAAATCGCCATCAGGTTACCGAACAGCATCGACAGCACCGCCATGATGCCGAGTACGCTGCGCACGCCTTCGTTATCGGCCAGCGGTGCATACATAAACAGGCGCATCAGCACGCCAAAGATGGCGATTTTGCTGGCGGTAGCCAGGAAGGTCGACACCGGAGCCGGAGCCCCCTGATAGACGTCTGGCGTCCACAGGTGGAACGGAACCAGCGACAGCTTGAAGCCAAAGCCGACGATCATCATACCCAGACCCGCCATCAGCAGCGGCTCATGCAGTACGCCATCGTTCAGGCTCTTACCCAGCGAAACAAAGCTGAGGTTGCCCGAGTCCGCATACACCAGCGCCATACCGAACAGCAGGAATGACGATGCCGCTGCCGACAGGATGGTGTACTTGATCGCCGCTTCCAGCGAGCGTTTCTGCTGGAAGGCGTAACCCACCAGGCCAAACAGCGGCAGGGAGATCAGCTCAATACCGAGGAACAGCGAAGCCAGGTGATTGGCGCTGGCCAGCATCACACCGCCCAGGGTCGCAATCAGCACCAGCAGGTAGAACTCTTCGCGGTTATCCGGGTAACCCGCCAGCCACGGGTAGGCAAAGGTGCAGGTTGCCAGGCTGGCAAGAATAACCAGCCCGGTATACAGCATCGAATAGCTGTCCACGCGCAGCAGCGGGGTGACATCCATTGGCCCAGCCTGGCCGACAAAGTACAGCGAGAACAGCGCCAGGTTGAGGCCGATGACGGCCAGCGTCGCATTGACGAAGTGATTGCGTCGCCACGCAATGGACAGCATCACAACTACCACCGTCAATCCGACGATCAGCAGCGGTAAAAGCGCGATCAATTGTTGAGGAGTTATTGTCATGGCGAATTACGGCCTTGTAGTTGAAATTGAAGCAGAAAACCACTGCTGAATATTGCTCATCGCAGCATGCGAGGTATCCAGAATCGGCTGAGGATAAACACCCAGCAGCACCAGCAGGACCACCAGCACCATAATCATCAGGAACTCACGCGCTGACATCCCGCGCAGTGGCGTATCTGACTTTGGCGCACCGTAGTAAGCGCGTTGCATCATAATCAGTGAGTAAACCGAAGCAAACACCAGACCGAAGGTCGCGATGACGATGATCACCGGCACCGTCTGGAAGCTGCCCGTCAGGATCATAAACTCCCCGACGAAGTTACCCGTACCCGGCATCCCAAGGTTTGCTACCGCGAAGAACAGCGACAGGCCCGGTAACCATTTGATACGTGCCCACAGGCCACCCATCTGACGCATATCACGGGTGTGCAGGCGTTCATACAGCTGACCACAAAGGATGAACAGCGCAGACGCTGACAGGCCGTGTGCGATCATCTGTACCACCGCGCCCTGGAACGCCAGCTGGCTACCGGTGTAGATAGCAATCAGCACGAAGCCCATGTGGGAAATCGAGGTGTAAGCAATCAGGCGTTTGATATCGTACTGCGAGAAAGCCATCCACGCGCCGTAGAAGATACCAATAATCCCCAGCCACATGGCGATAGGGGCAAACTCGGCCGAAGCATTTGGGAACAGCGGCAGCGCGAAGCGCAGCAGGCCGTAAGCGGCGGTTTTCAACAGAATACCGGCAAGGTCAACCGAACCTGCGGTTGGTGCCTGGCTGTGCGCATCCGGCAGCCAGCCGTGCAGCGGAACCACCGGCATTTTTACCGCGAAGGCGATAAAGAAGCCCAGCATCAGCAGGTATTCCACGCCGTGCGACATTGGCGTTTTCAGCAGCAGTTCATAGTTGAACGTCCAGATGCCGGTCGCGTTGTAGTGCACAAACACCAGCGCCAGAATCGCAATCAGCATCACCAGACCGCTGGCCTGGGTATAGATGAAGAACTTGGTTGCGGCAGAAATACGCGTCTTCCCGTCGGAGGCTTTGTGGCCCCACAGCGCGATCAGGAAGTACATCGGCACCAGCATCATCTCCCAGAAGAAGAAGAACAGGAACATGTCCATGGCGAGGAACACGCCGATCACGCCACCGAGGATCCACAGCAGGTTAAGGTGGAAGAAGCCCTGCCATTTCTCAATTTCATTCCACGAGCAGAGGATCGCCATCAGGCCAAGCAACCCGGTCAGCACCACCATCAGCAGCGACAGACCGTCGAGCGCCAGATGGAACTCAATACCAAAGCGTGGGATCCACGGAACGGAGAACTCAGATTGCCACTGCGGAATACCCGCAGCCTGCGTCAGTGAGTAGCCACCCTGCAGCCAGAGCTGCAGTGAAAGCACCAGCGTCAGCCCCATTGCGATCAGTGCGATCCAGCGCGGCAGCTTGGGTCCGAAGCGCTCAAGCTGCCAGCACAGCAAGCCACCGACAAACGGGATCAATATAAGCCAAGGTAATAACATGGCGGGCCTTTCCCTTTTTTGTCCCCTGCGTGAGCTATCTTGCTCGGTATTTTGCTTCCCGGCAGTGCTCGCAATGCTCACATACAAAAGTATGCTGCGCTTGCTCTGCGCTGGCGGTAAACAAACTCCCTTCGCCGATAACGCTCATCATTCAGGAGAATATTTTCAACATTTATATCAGGGTGAACATAAATTCACCCCACTCACGAACCTTTACATCACCATCAGCAGAGCCAGCACCACCACGGCGCCGATGCTCATTGAGGCCAGATACCAGCGCAGGTAGCCGTTTTCACTGATCACCAGGCCTTTGTTTGCGCCACGCGCCAACAGTGCCGGGATGTTCATCAGGGCATTTAGCGGGTCACGCGACAGCAGCCAGGCCACGCCGAGGTAAGGCTTAACGAAGATTTTGTCGTACAGCCAGTCGAAGCCCCAGGCAGCAAACCACCAGGTCGAGAAGAAACGGCCTGGCGCGCTGTTGGCGATCGAAGTCACCAGCGTGCGTTTGCCCAGCCACAGCGCGGCAGCCAGCAGAATGCCGACAATCGCGACCACGCCAGAGGCAATCTCCAGCGTCAGCACGCTGCCGTGCGCCAGTTCAGCGGTATCCGGCAGTACGCCTTTCAGCGGCGGCACAATCATCGCGCCAATAAAGGTTGAGAGAATTAACAGCACGATCAGCGGCAGATGATGAGTAATCCCTTTGCCGGCGTGAGCGTGAATTTGTTCTTTCCCGTGGAAAGTAATGAAGATCATACGGAAGGTGTAGAGCGAGGTCATAAAGGCCCCGGCCAGACCGGCAATCATCAGGTTAAGATGACCATTAGCCAGTGCCCCTGCCAGAATCTCATCCTTACTGAAGAAGCCTGCAGTGATCAGCGGCAGGGCAGACAGCGCGGCGCCCCCGACCAGGAAGCAGACATACACCAGTGGGATACTTTTACGCAAGCCGCCCATTTTGAAGATGTTCTGCTCATGATGGCAGGCAAGGATCACCGAACCCGAGGAGAGGAACAGCAGCGCTTTGAAGAACGCATGGGTCATCAGGTGGAAAATCGCCGCATCCCAGGCCTGAACGCCGAGCGCCAGGAACATATAGCCAATCTGACTCATGGTCGAATAAGCCAATACGCGCTTGATATCGGTCTGCACCAGCGCCGCAAAGCCTGCCAGCACCAGCGTCACCGCACCAACGATACCGACCAGATGCAGCACTTCCGGCGTCATCAGGAACAGGCCGTGAGTACGGGCAATCAGATAGACACCTGCGGTGACCATGGTTGCCGCGTGGATCAGTGCAGATACCGGGGTTGGGCCCGCCATCGCATCGGCCAGCCAGGTCTGCAATGGCAGCTGGGCTGATTTACCGACCGCACCCCCTAACAGCATCAGGGTTGCCCACATCAGCATATGGTTATCGGCAGCAAAGTGTGCCGGCGCCAGCTCGACCATCTCGCGGAAGTTCAGCGTACCCAGCTCGTTGTAAAGAATGAACAACGCAAATGCCAGGAACACGTCACCCACGCGGGTCACGATAAAGGCCTTCATCGCCGCCGCACCGTTTTTCGCTTCGGTGTAGTAGAAACCGATCAGCAGGTACGAGCAGAGACCCACGCCTTCCCAGCCGAGATACATCAGCATCAGGTTATCGGCCAGTACCAGAACCACCATGCTGGCGATAAACAGGTTGGTATAGGCGAAGAAGCGCGAGTAGCCCTCCTCCCCACGCATGTACCAGGAGGCGAACATATGGATGAAGAAGCCGACACCGGTGACCACGGACAGCATAGTCAGCGACAGCCCATCCAGCGTCAGGCTGACGCTGATGTTGTAGTTACCTACGTGGATCCAGGTCCACAGCAGCTGATTAAATACCTGCTGGCCGTTGGCAAAGAAGTCCATGCCAACATAGAGCGTGACCAGCGCGGCCAGACCGACAGAGCCCATCCCGACGGTAGCGGCCAGATTTTCTGACCAGCGACCACGGGAAAATGCCAGCAGTAAGAAGCCAATCAGCGGAAACAGGATTGTTAAATAGAGAAGGTTCATCCGCGCATCTCACTCACTTTATCAATGTTGAGGGTCTGACTGCGGCGATGCAGCTGCAGCAGCAGCGCCAGGCCAATACTGGCCTCAGCCGCAGCCAGGCTGATTGCCAGGATATACATCACCTGACCGTCTGCCTGACCCCAGTAGCTCCCCGCCACCACAAACGCCAGTGCTGCGGCGTTAATCATGATTTCGAGACCAATC
Source organism: Erwinia aphidicola (assembly GCF_024169515.1). NCBI lineage: Bacteria > Pseudomonadati > Pseudomonadota > Gammaproteobacteria > Enterobacterales > Erwiniaceae > Erwinia > Erwinia aphidicola. The sequence goes on from NZ_JAMKCQ010000001.1 coordinate 182,238, forward strand.
AACATAAACAGCAAGTTACGGCGAATAACCACGCCCGTGAGTCCGAGGACAAACAGAATGGCCGCCAGAATAAGTCCATGCTGCAGAGGGATCATACCTGCTCCTCCTTGTTACTTTTCACTTTGTCCGCCGGGCGGTTGCTCAGCACCTCACCAGCGCGCTGCTCGCGACCGATGTGGAAGGCCACGACCAGGCCTGCCAGCAGCAGCATGGAAGCCAGCTCGACGGCCAGAACATAAGGACCAAACAGGCTGATGCCGACGGCTTTTGCATCGATCATCGTGCCGTCAATGCCCTGGTCATTAATGCTACGGATGGCGTAAACCAGCACCACCAGCAGGACAAACGACAGCACGGCTGGCCCGATCCACATAGACGGTTGCAGCCAGCGGCGCTCCTGCTCGATCTCCTGGCCGCCAAGATTCAGCATCATCACCACGAAGACGAACAGCACCATGATGGCACCCGCATACACAATGATCTCCAGCGCACCGGCAAAGTAAGCGCCGAGCGAGAAGAACACACCGGCGACAGCCAGCAGAGAAATAATCAGGTACAGCAACGCATGTACCGGGTCTGTGTGGGTGACAACGCGCAACGTCGCCAGCACCGCTACCAGTCCGCAAAGATAAAACGCAAATTCCATGCCTGGCTCCTTAAGGTAACAAGCCCTTGACGTCGATGGGTTTGGCTTCGTTTTCTGCGTCGCCTTTGTCTTTGCCGTCGATCGCCATACCCGCCATCCGGTAAAAATTGTATTCCGGGTATTTGCCCGGGCCGGAAATCAGCAGGTGTTCTTTTTCATACACCAGATCCTGACGCTTGAACTCACCCAGTTCGAAATCTGGGGTAAGCTGAATCGCAGTGGTCGGGCAAGCCTCTTCACACAGGCCACAGAAGATGCAGCGCGAGAAGTTGATACGGAAGAATTCCGGATACCAGCGGCCGTCGGCCATCTCTGCTTTTTGCAGCGAGATACAGCCCACCGGGCAGGCTACGGCACACAGGTTACAGGCAACGCAGCGTTCCTGGCCGTCCGGATCGCGCGTCAGCACGATACGCCCACGATAACGTGGCGGCAGGTAAACCGGCTCTTCCGGGTACATCATGGTTTCGCGTTTGGCGAAGGCATTCATACCTATCAGCCAGATACTGCGTACGGTTGTCCCGAAACCAACGACAAGGTCTTTTAATGTCATGTTCTTAACCCCTTACTGCGCCGTGTACAGAATCACTGCGGCGGTCGCCAGCAGATTCAACAGCGTCAACGGCAGACAGACTTTCCAGCCGAACGACATCACCTGGTCATAGCGCGGGCGCGGTAACGCAGCACGAATCAGAATGAACATCATCATGAAGAATGCCGTTTTGATGGCAAACCAGAAAATCGGCGGCAGCCACGGACCATACCAGCCACCGAAGAACAGCGTGACGATCAGTGACGATACGGTCACGATACCGACGTATTCACCGACGAAGAACAGGCCGAATTTCATCCCGGCATACTCAATGTGGTAACCGTCGGCCAGTTCCTGCTCGGCTTCTGGCTGGTCAAACGGATGGCGGTGACACACGGCAACACCGGCGATGCAGAAGGTGATAAAGCCCAGGAACTGCGGGATCACGTTCCACAGATGCTGCTGGCTGTTCACAATGTCGACCATGTTGAACGAGCCAGCCTGAGCGACCACGCCCATCAGCGACAGGCCGAGGAACACTTCGTAGCTCAGCGTCTGGGCCGAGGCACGCATCGCACCGAGCAGTGAGTATTTGTTATTACTCGACCAGCCCGCGAACAGCACGGCATACACTGCCAGGCCTGCCATCATCAGGAAGAACAGCAGACCGATGTTCAGGTCCGCGCCCATCCAGGTGGAAGTCACCGGCACAATCGCCATCGCCAGCAGCAGCGAGGTGAAAGCGATCATTGGCGCAAGGGTAAAGATCACGCGGTCGGTGAACGGTGGGATCCAGTCCTCTTTAAAGAACATTTTGATCATATCCGCCACCAGCTGCAGCGAGCCGCCCCAGCCGACACGGTTTGGTCCGTAACGGTTCTGGAACAGGCCGAGCAGGCGACGTTCGCCGAAGCTCATAAACGCGCCGCAGCCCACCACGACAAACAGAATCACTAAGGCTTTTACGACGGCGATAATGACGTCGATAACTTCCGGTGTCAGCCAGCTCATTGTGCAGCCTCCCGCAGATTTTCAATGTCGCTTCCGGCAAGGAACGGTGGAACACCCGGCAAACCAATTGGCAGACCAACCTGCCCTGCCTGCAGGTTGCTGGAGAAGCGCACCGGCAGACGCAGGATTTCACCCTGGCAGTTAAATTCCACCGCAGCACCGGCATTTACGCCCAGTTTTGCCGCATCGTCCGGGTTCACCATCACGTAAGCCTCAGGCATACGCTGCTGAATAACCGGAGCGCGCTGCGTCATCTCTTCACTACCAAACAGGTGGAAGTATGGCACCACGCGCCAGCTTTCGGCGTTACCGCTGAAGGCAGCCGGCACATTTTCGAACCAGCCCAGCTGAGACTCACCCGCTTCGATCAGGCGCACGCCTGGATCGCCGTTGCGCAGATGTCCACCCACTTCCGCCTGGAATTTGTTCCATGCCTGCGGTGAGTTCCAGCCCGGAGCCCATGCAAATGGGATCTGCGAGCGCGCAGCGCCCGGCTGGTTGTTCCCTTCCATTGAGAAGGAGAACATGGTGTCTTTGTCCTGCGGCTGACGCGGTTCGTGCACGCTGATATTGGCGCGCATCGCGGTACGTCCACTTGAGCGGTGCGGCGAACGCGCCAGCTTCTGACCACGAATACGGAAGCTGGCATCCGGTGCCGCTTCTTTGATTCCGGCCAGCTGCGGCAGTACCGCCACGCAGGCATCTATGACGTGATCGAGCTGGCTCCAGTCCACTTCGCGGCTGTTGATGGTGCTCTGCAGCGAGTGCAGCCAGCGCCAGCTTTCCAGCATCTGAACTTTTTCGTCGTAGTAAGCCGGGTCATAAACCTGGAAGAAACGCTGTGCGCGGCCCTCCTGATTGACGACGGTGCCGTCGCTTTCGGCGAAGCTGGCGGTAGAGAGGATCAGACCGGCCTTTTCGCTGGTGGCAGTACGCTGGTGATCGAGCACGATCACGTTTGGCGTATTGCTCAGCGCGGCATCCACGGTGGCTTTCGGCAGGTGACGATAGAGATCGTTCTCCAAAATGATCACCGCATCTGCCGCGCCGTTTTCCAGCTCGGCCAGGGCGACGTCGAGCGAGTGACCGCCGATCATGCCAAGGCCAACGCTGTTTGTGGCACCCGCAATCAGGGTGATCCCCACATCAGAACCGCGCGCTTTCAGCGCTTTCGCCACGTTAGCGGCGGCCTGAATCATCGCTTCACTGCCGGAGTGAGTGCCGGAAATAATCAGCGGTTTTTTCGCACCGGCTAGCGCCTGCACGATCACATCAATTTTGCCCGCCAGTGATTTATCGAGATCGCTGACTGCCGGTGCGCTGGCGTCCAGCTCATGGGCGATGGCAAAACCTAAGCGCGCCTGATCGTCAACCGGGGCGCGATAGCTCCAGGCGGCGATATCATCCAGGCGGGTTTCATCCACGTTAGTGACGAACAGCGGATGTTTGGCGTTCTGACCGATATTGAGAATCGCAGCAATCTGCCAGTCCGCGACTTTCTGTGCGGCGGCCATTTCACGCGATTTGCCCTTCACGGCCTGACGCACGGAGAGCGCAACGCGCGCCCCGGTCTGAGTCAGATCTTCACCCAGCACCAGCACCGCATCGTAGCTCTCAATATCACGCAGCGCCGGGGTGTGAATGCCGCTGTCGCGCAGCACGTTGAGCATCAGCTCAAGACGCGCCTGCTCGCCCGCAGCGATACCGGTAGAGAAGTTTTCTGCTCCCACCAGCTCGCGCAGGGCGAAGTTGCTCTCCACGCTGGCGCGCGGTGAACCGATGCCGATCACTTTCTTCGCCTGGCGCAGCACATCTGCGGCTCCCTGCATCGCCTGCTCAGCGTTGAGCGCGATCCAGTCATCGCCGCGGCGCTGCATTGGCTGGCGCGGGCGATCTTTCAGGTTAACGTAGCCATAGCCGAAACGGCCACGGTCGCACAGGAAGTAGTGGTTTACCGTACCGTTATAGCGGTTTTCGATGCGGCGCAGTTCACCGTAGCGCTCGCCCGGGCTGGTGTTACAGCCGATGCTGCACTGCTGGCAGATGCTTGGCGCAAACTGCATATCCCACTTACGGTTGTAACGCTCGGAGTGAGTTTTGTCGGTGAACACGCCGGTTGGGCAGATTTCGACCAGGTTACCCGAGAATTCACTCTCCAGCACGCCATCTTCCGGGCGGCCAAAGTAGACGTTGTCATGCGCACCGTAAACGCCGAGGTCTGTACCATCGGCATAATCTTTGTAGTAGCGCACGCAGCGATAACAGGCGATACAGCGGTTCATCTCATGGGAGATAAACGGACCGAGATCCTGATTGCGGTGAGTACGCTTGGTGAAGCGATAACGGCGGAAACTGTGGCCGGTCATCACTGTCATATCCTGCAGGTGACAGTTACCGCCCTCTTCACAGACCGGACAGTCGTGCGGGTGGTTAGTCATTAACCACTCCACCACGCTTTCGCGGAACTCTTTCGCTTCACCATCATCGATGGAGATGAACGTGCCATCGGACGCCGGGGTCATGCAGGACATAACCAGGCGGCCACGGGTGTCTTCGGCATTTTGGAACTGCTTTACCGCACACTGGCGGCAGGCACCGACGCTACCGAGCGCCGGGTGCCAGCAGAAATAAGGAATATCAAGGCCGAGGGAGAGACATGCCTGCAACAGGTTGTCTGCACCATCAACATCATATTCTTTACCGTCTACATGAATTGTAGCCATAGTGAACATGCTTCCGTAAGGCCCGTGCGAACACGGGCGTTAAACTTTGCTTACCAGCGCGCCTTTAACAGGTTTGGCTGGATGCCGCTAATCGCGTGTGCGTTGCTGTATACCTGGGGTGCCATACCCGCTTCAAACTCTTCGCGGAAGTATTTAATGGCACTTTGCAGTGGCTCTACTGCACCCGGCGCATGCGCACAGAATGTTTTACCCGGGCCAAGCTGGCGGCAGAGCTGCAGCAGGGTTTCGATATCCCCTGGCTGCCCCTGCTTGTTCTCCAGCGCGCGCAGAATTTTAACGCTCCACGGCAGGCCGTCACGGCAGGGTGTACACCAGCCGCAGGATTCACGGGCGAAGAACTCTTCCAGATTGCGCACCAGCGACACCATGTTGATCTCGTGGTCAACAGCCATTGCCAGCGCCGTACCCAGACGGCTACCGGCTTTACCAATGCTGGCAAATTCCATTGGCAGGTCGAGGTGGGATTCGGTCAGGAAGTCAGTCCCTGCGCCACCCGGCTGCCAGGCTTTGAATTTCAGGCCGTCGCGCATGCCACCGGCATACTCTTCCAGAATTTCGCGGGCGGTGGTGCCAAACGGCAGTTCCCAGACGCCAGGATTTTTGACCCTGCCGGAGAAGCCCATCATTTTGGTGCCGGTATCTTCACTGGTGGAAATGCCTTTGTACCAGTCAACGCCATTAGCAATGATGGCCGGCACGTTGGAGAGCGTCTCAACGTTATTCACACAGGTCGGCTTGCCCCAGGCACCCGCTGATGCCGGGAAGGGTGGCTTGGAGCGCGGGTTAGCGCGGCGCCCTTCCAGGGAGTTAATCAGCGCGGTCTCTTCACCACAGATATAGCGACCCGCGCCGGTGTGCACGATCAGCTCAAAGTCGAAGCCCGACCCGAGGATATTTTTACCCAACAGACCCGCTTCGGTTGCTTCCGCGATGGCGCGGCGCAGGTTAGCGGCCGCTTCAATATATTCGCCACGCAGGAAGATATAGCCACGATAGGTTTTCAGCGCGAAAGCGGCGATCAGCATGCCTTCCACCAGCTGGTGCGGCATCTGCTCCATCAGCAGGCGGTCTTTATAGGTGCCTGGCTCCATTTCATCGGCGTTACACAGCAGGTAACGGATGTTCATGGATTCGTCTTTCGGCATCAGGCTCCACTTCAAACCCGTGGAGAAGCCTGCACCGCCGCGCCCTTTCAGACCAGAGTCTTTAACCTGCGCGACGATCTCTTCCGGCGCCATGGATTTCAAGGCTTTCTCAGCACCGGCATAGCCATTCTTACTGCGATATTCCTCAAGAAATACCGGCTGTTTGTCTTCACGCATGCGCCAGGTCAGCGGATGCATTTCGGCAGTACGCACGATCTGTCTCATTGATACTGCTCCAGTAAGTTGGCGATGCCTTCCGGCGTCAGATGAACGTGAGTGTCTTCATCCACCATCATCACCGGCCCCTTGTCGCAGTTACCCAGGCAACAGGTCGGCAGCAGCGTGAAGCGGCCATCAGCCGTGGTCTGGCCCGGCTTGATGTTCAGATTGGTCTCCAGCGCGGCCTGAATGCCCTGGAAGCCAGTGATGTGGCACACCACGCTGTCGCAGTAGCGGATCACATGGCGGCCAACCGGCGTGCGGAAGATCTGGCTGTAGAATGTTGCTACCCCTTCCACATCACTGGCCGGAATACCCAGCACATCCGCAATCGCGTTAATCGCGCCGTCTGGCACCCAGCCGCGCTGCTTCTGAACAATTTTCAGCGCTTCAATTGAAGCGGCACGCGCATCTTCGTAATGGTGCTTTTCATGCTCGATGGCGTCGCGCTCGGAGGCACTCAGCACAAAAGCCCCGGATTCATCGATCGTTTCGATCGCAATTCTTTGATCGTGCATAATTAGCGGTCCACGTCTGACATAACAAAATCGATACTACCGAGGTATACGATCAGGTCGGATACCAGGCTGCCGTTGATCACTGAAGGGATCTGCTGCAGGTGCGGGAAGCTAGGCGTACGCACGCGGGTGCGATAGCTCATGGTGCTGCCGTCGCTGGTCAGGTAGTAACTGTTAATCCCTTTGGTCGCTTCAATCATCTGGAAGGACTCATTGGCCGGCATCACCGGGCCCCATGAAACCTGCAGGAAGTGAGTGATCAGGGTTTCGATATGCTGCAGCGTGCGCTCTTTTGGTGGCGGCGTGGTCAGCGGATGGTCAGCCTTGAACGGGCCTTCCGGCATGTTCTTCAGGCACTGTTCCAGGATGCGCATACTCTGACGCATCTCTTCCATCTTCAGCATCACGCGGCTGTAAGCACAGCTGACCCCGTCACCGATTGGAATGTCGAAATCGAAGTTTTCATAACCGGAGTAAGGGCGCCATTTACGCACGTCAAAGTCGAGACCCGTCGCGCGCAGACCTGCGCCGGTGGTACCCCAGGCCAGTGCCTCTTCCATGTTGTAGGCAGAAACACCTTTCGAACGGGCGATCAGCACGGAGTTTTTCAACGCGGTCTGTTCGTAGGATTTCAGACGTTTTGGCAACCAGTCCAGCAGCTCGCGCAGCAGGCGCTCCCAGCCTTTCGGCAGGTCATGCGCCACGCCGCCAATGCGGAACCAGGCCGGGTGCATACGGAAACCAGTAATGGCTTCCACCACGTCATAAATTTTCTGGCGATCGGTAAAGGCAAAGAACACCGGAGACATCGCACCGACGTCCTGAATAAACGTTGAGATGTAGAGCAGGTGGCTGTTTATACGGAACAGCTCTGAAAGCATCACGCGGATGACATCCACGCGCTCTGGCACTTTGATACCGGCCAGTTTCTCAACCGCTAACACGTACGGCATTTCATTCACGCAGCCGCCAAGATACTCGATGCGGTCGGTGTAAGGAATGTAGCTGTGCCAGGATTGACGCTCGCCCATTTTCTCCGCACCGCGATGGTGGTAACCGATATCCGGCACGCAGTCGACGATCTCTTCGCCGTCCAGCTGCAGGATAATACGGAACGCACCGTGCGCAGACGGGTGGTTCGGGCCGAGGTTGAGGAACATAAAGTCCTCATTGTTGGTGCTGCGCTTCATGCCCCAGTCTTCAGGCTTAAAGGTGAGCGACTCCATCTCCAGATCTTCTTTCTGCTTGGTCAGCTCGAAAGGATCGAATTCGGTCGCACGCGCCGGATAATCTTTGCGCAGCGGGTGCCCTTCCCACGTCTGCGGCATCATGATGCGCGTCAGGTGCGGGTGGCCCTCGATATTGATACCAAACATCTCCCAGGTTTCACGCTCATACCAGTTGGCATTCGGGAAGATTTTGGTGATGGTCGGCACATTCAAATCGTTTTCAGACAACGCCACCTTGAGCATGATATCGCGATTGCGTTCAATGGAGATGAAGTGGTAGAAAACGGAAAAATCCGCCGCGGGTAAACCCGCACGGTGAGTACGCAGACGCTCGTCCATGCCATGCAGGTCATACAGCATGACATAGGGTTTTGGCAGCTTGCGCAGGAAATGGATAATCTCAAGCAGCTGCTCACGTTTCACCCAGACTACCGGAATGCCGGTACGGGTTGCTTGCACAGTAAAGGCGTCAGGCCCAAAACGATTACGCAGCTCGCCGATCACCGGGTCATCCTGGTGATCTCGGGTTTGCCATAACGGCTGAGCGAGATCTTGCGTGGTTAAATCTGTCATAAGTGGTTCACCATTCTGGCCTGTCATCCAGGCGCTCAGTGTTGGCGTCAGGTGGGTCGGCGCACGTTACATTGTGTTTTTTTTGCGCTGTTGCTGACCACATCCATAAACTGCTGTTTTTAAATTTCGTCAGGCGTGCGCAGATTCGTCACGGCGATACGCTCGGCATTCTTTCTGTCGCGCTCCGACTGCATATTGGCGCGATACACGCCCTGATCGCTGACAACCCACGACAGCGGGCGGCGCTCTTTGCCAATCGACTCCTGCAGCAGCAGCAGTGCCTGCATATAGGCTTCAGGGCGCGGAGGGCAACCCGGGATATACACGTCAACCGGCAGAAACTTATCCACGCCCTGCACCACAGAATAGATATCGTACATACCGCCGGAGTTCGCGCAGGCACCCATCGAGATCACCCACTTGGGTTCCAGCATCTGGTCATACAGGCGCTGCACAACCGGAGCCATCTTGGTGAAACAGGTTCCCGCTACCACCATAAAGTCAGCCTGGCGAGGCGAAGCACGAATAACTTCCGACCCGAATCGCGCCACGTCATGTACCGCCGTAAACGAGGTAGTCATTTCGACGTAGCAACAAGAAAGGCCGAAGTTAAACGGCCAAAGGGAGTTCTTACGACCCCAGTTCACCATGTCATGCAGAGCGTGTTCCAACTTGCCCATATAGACGTTTTGATGAACGTGCTTTTCCAGGGGATCGGTAACAATCTCCTGTTTTTGCAGGGGGTAACGGTCGTTCTCACCGTTCGGGTCTATGCGGGTGAGCGTATAGTCCATGTGTTTTTGCCTCGCTGTTACTGCTTGTGACGGTTGGCGTGCGAGATGGTGGTTGGTTTGACGTCAAACTGACGACGGGCAGGAGCCCAATCCAGCGCGCCAATGCGAACCAGATAAAACAGACCAGCTAGCAGAACCAAAATGAAAATAGCGGCTTCCACAAAGCCGACCCAACCGCTTTCGCGGATCGCCGTCGACCATGCGTAGAGATAGAGGGCTTCAACGTCGAAGATGACGAAGAACATGGCAACCAGGTAAAACTTGGCAGACAGGCGCAGTTTAGCGCTGCCCACCGAAGCAATACCGGATTCAAAAGGTGTATTTGTATGCCTTCCACGGGCTTTTCCGCCCAGGAACCATGCTCCGGCCAGCATTGCGCAGCAAAGGCCAATAGAGACGATCAGGAAAACAGCGAATGCCCAATGATGGGCGACGACTTCTGTGGTTGTTGACATACTCTTGCTTACTCACCAAAAGTGGCGTTTCGCGTCCTGCTCTGATAATTGGCAGTTAACACACCACATCGATTCAAGGGAAGAATGAAAAACCTGATAAATCTTACTGTCTTTCGCGATTAGGCAGTAATTTTATGTGGTTTTTTACTCCTTTAACTAACCTTTTGTCAACTTTGACAAAACTATCCGCACATTAATTTACACCCACAACACGAATTTAACATATGATGCTCAATAAGTGAGCTAAATCGAGTCAGTAGCATCATGTGAAGTTAGTGTAGCGGGTAAAACCTTGTTTGGATCGGGTATTTAACAACGCCTATTTTGGCAGGATTCACCCGGTTTTCCTGCCCCTTATTGGGGTTATTTTTTTGATCCAGAACACAGTTTGGTGTTTTATGCCGGTAAAACAGGCAACTTTTTTTGAGCAGAATCAATTCACTGATCGGACCAGAGTGGAGCGTGAGGGAGGAATTTTGGGTTTTTAGCTGAATGGGCGCTTTTTAACGCGCATAGCCAGATTAATGCCAAAAAATGGCCTGAGCTGGCATATAAATTTGCAACAAAAAGGCCCTTCAGCTTAATTTCTAACTGAAAGGCCTTTTTTAACCACTCATTTCGAAAACAATCGACTTTTAATGATAAAAGTAATCGTTTGCGTTTGGACGGTTATTCATCTTCGTCGGCGAAGCCTGCGGCGCTCTGCCCTGCAGTGATCAGGTTGTACGGATCGTTGCTGGACTCCATCGCGTTGAAGATTGCCAGCGCCAGCTCGTTATCGCTGTCCGGATTACGGCACAGCAGATACTCGGTATCCGGCAGCATTGGCAGGCCTTCTGCAGCACCCATTACGCGCAGCTCCGGGCTCATCATCTCCACCGGACGCGCAGTCACACCTAAGCCCGCTTTCACCGCAGCACGTACCGCAGCCAGCGTAGAGGCCACGTACGATATACGCCACGGGATGCCCGCTTCGTTAAGGTGATCGATCGCCATGTCGCGGTATGGGCTTGGCTCATCCAGCAGCACCAGAGGAATCGCTTCCCCACGCTGGAAGATGTAATCAGCCGCGCAGTACCACAGGGTCGGCGACGTACGCAGTACCTGCCAGGTGAAATTCATCGGGCTGGAGGTGGTCACCACCAGGTCAACTTCGCCCTGGTTAAGCATTTCCATCATAAATGGATTGCGCTTCACGCGAACGTCGATGGCCAGTTTCGGGTATACCGAGGTCACACGATTGAGCAGGAACGGTAAAATGGTATCAGAAGTATCATCGGAGGCACCGATGGTGAGCACCCCCTGAATGTTGCTGTACATCAGAGAAGTACAGGCTTCATCGTTGAAGCGCAGTATCTTTCTGGCGTAGCCCAACAGCTGAATACCATGTTCCGTCAATAACTTGTTGCGTCCATGCCTGGCAAACAGCTCTTTGCCTACCAATTGCTCCAGACGCTGCATCTGCTGGCTCACGGCGGATTGCGTTCTGCACACGGCGGCCGCAGCAGCGGCAAAAGTGTTCAGGTCGGCAACAGCCACGAAAGTTCTCAGCAGATCGAGGTCGAGATTAAGTATCGGACGATTTGCACTAGTCATGTTTTTCTTCACTTTATAAGTTTTTTACAAACAGCTACCCTGGTGTTATTACCAGTCTTATCAAAGGGATAAGACGATAACAATTGCGTAATGGCTACAGTGTTTAGCAATTAAAAATTACCCGATGCATTACTTACATTTGCAGACGATAAAGACTCTTCACCTCCAGCCGTCGATCCCGCTTGAGCCAGGATTTACTGCCAGAGTTAAATAGGTTCTTCTGTCTGATACATCACTAATGCACGCTGCACTAACCCATAAGTTGCAGGAAGCCGCGTCGTTATAGTTAATTAACACCGACGAAACTCAAAAAAGGATGAGTTGTGGTGCCGCAAGTCTAAAACAACCATTGAAAATTGAATTGCCAGATCGCTGTAGTTACAGCGCAAAATGTTAAGTACAACTTACTATTTAGGGTAATAAAAAGCGTTTTTTTATCACCCGGAGTACCTGCACGCACGGTGCAAAGTCTCCTGAGCATTATCCTGACATACTGTCGTTTACTTTTTAAGCCCAAAAGCAATTAAACTTATCACTAAAGCAAGATTTTATCGGCGACAGCACGCAATACCGGGCCTGGCCCTAAAAAATTTATCGTCACACGGGTAGCCTCAAGTTCCGATCCTTCTCTCCCCCCTCCCCCCTCAGATGCTGCCTATTCTTCAGCTATCGCCCCGACTGATTAAAAAACAGACAGTGAAATAAGCATATCTTCACAGTTTCTTAAAGCATCAGTACACCGTTTTTTACTGAATCAGCTAACAGAGTCCCTTTAGTGGAACGACTAATCATGCAGGCGCTTGACAGCGTAGAATCATTGCACAGATGTTAGTATCGGATTACACCCATTATGCAGCATGAAATATCAGAATATTCGGTCCTGACGTGCCCCCCTGCCAGCTGAGTGAAAAAACATCCTTTAACTCACCAAAGCCCGCTGTCGCCCTTCAAAAGCTCAGAGGAGAGGAGTACATTGTGCAATGTTTAGTTTTCCACGGCAGGAACGCAGTTCTGCCAGTCAAGGCGACAAAAATGACCCCAATTGATAAATCCAGCAAACTGGATAATGTGTGTTACGACATTCGCGGCCCGGTGCTGAAAGAAGCTAAGCGCCTCGAAGAAGAAGGTAATAAAGTCCTCAAGCTGAACATCGGCAACCCGGCGCCGTTTGGTTTTGAAGCCCCCGATGAGATTCTGGTGGATGTGATCCGCAATCTGCCAAGCGCTCAGGGCTACTGCGATTCCAAAGGGTTGTACTCGGCGCGTAAAGCGATCATGCAGCACTACCAGGCACGCGGCATGCGTGATATCACCGTTGAAGATATCTACATCGGCAACGGCGTCTCTGAACTGATCGTACAGTCGATGCAGGCCTTGCTGAATACCGGTGACGAAATGCTGGTTCCGGCGCCGGATTATCCGCTGTGGACTGCGGCCGTCTCGCTTTCAGGTGGCAAAGCCGTTCACTACCTGTGTGATGAGTCCGCAGGCTGGTTCCCGGACCTTGATGATATCCGCAGCAAAATCACCCCGCGCACCCGCGGCATTGTGATTATCAACCCCAATAACCCGACCGGTGCCGTTTACAGCAAAGAGCTGCTGATGGAAGTGGTCGAGCTGGCCCGTCAGCACAACCTGATTATTTTCGCCGACGAAATCTACGACAAAATCCTTTACGATGCCGCACAGCACCACTCTATTGCGGCGCTGGCGCCGGACCTGCTGACAATCACCTTTAACGGTCTGTCTAAAACCTATCGCGTCGCGGGCTTCCGCCAGGGCTGGATGGTCCTCAACGGGCCGAAGAAGCACGCCAAAGGCTATATTGAAGGTCTGGAGATGCTGGCCTCCATGCGCCTGTGCGCCAACGTTCCGGCACAGCACGCCATTCAGACCGCGCTGGGTGGATATCAGAGCATCAGCGAATTTATCCAGCCTGGCGGCCGCCTCTATGAGCAGCGCAACCGGGCATGGGAGCTGATTAATGACATTCCGGGCGTGAGCTGCGTGAAGCCAGACGGCGCGCTGTATATGTTCCCGAAAATTGACAGCAAGAAGTTCAATATTCACGATGACCAGAAGATGGTGCTCGACTTCCTGCTGCAGGAAAAAGTGCTGCTGGTTCAGGGCACCGCCTTTAACTGGCCGTGGCCGGATCACGTGCGCATTGTCACGCTGCCGCGCGTTGATGAACTGGATATGGCGATTAACAAGTTTGGTCGTTTCCTCAGTGGCTACCGCCAGCTGTAATGTTCTCCCCAAAGAGCGGCTCAGGCCGCTCTTCGCATTTTGTACCAGGGAAAATAATCATGACCCAAAGCCACTTCTTCGCCCACCTCTCCCGCCTGAAGTTAATCAACCGCTGGCCGCTGATGCGCAACGTGCGCACGGAGAACGTTTCCGAACACAGCCTGCAGGTAGCGATGGTTGCCCATGCGCTGGCGGTCATCAAGAACAAAAAGTTTAATGGCAATCTCAATGCTGAACGCATCGCCATGATGGCGATGTATCACGATGCCAGTGAAGTCCTGACCGGCGATCTCCCCACCCCGGTGAAGTATTACAATGCGCAGATCGCCCACGAATATAAGAAAATCGAAAAGATAGCCCAGCGTAAGCTGATTGAGATGCTGCCGGAGGAGCTGCGCTCCGCCTATGCTCCACTGATTGACGAGCATCAGCACAGCGAAGCGGAAACGGCGGTGGTGAAGCAGGCCGACGCGCTCTGTGCCTATCTGAAGTGTCTCGAAGAGCTGTCGGCGGGCAATAATGAGTTTCTGCTGGCCAAAGCTCGCCTGGAAAAGACGCTGGCACAGCGCCACAGTCCGGAGATGGACTACTTTGTAGAGGTATTTGTTCCGAGCTTTAGCCTGTCGCTGGATGAGATCAGTCAGGATTCGCTGTAACCCATCGGCAAAAACTGCGTCAGCGTGAGATTATGCAAATGCGGTAGCCATGGCAGAGCAGCAAAGAGTATGCAGGCCAGCGTTAACGCAACCTTGTGCGGGTAAATTTTCATGTTAAGCAACCTTGCACTGCTTTTAAACAGTGGCTCCCAGGAAAACCGGAGAGCCATATGTAACTCAATTAGTTATTTGTAGCGCAGTGAATTGACCAGTCGGTCCCAGATTTCAATCATCTGCGCTTCGCTGTAGCGCGTTTTTAGATACTCACTGCTGAGGCCAACAATAAGATTGGGTTTTTCAGGCGTGGCATCGCGCTCATTGGCATAAAGAAGAAAGTCATAATAAGTATTATTTTCATCTTCATGCGTCACCGGATTTGTAATAGTCTGATTTCCACCGAACAGCCAAGTCTCACTGGGAATGCCCCCAGGCGCAAGGGTCATTTTCTTCATGCTGTATTTATTGGATGTTTTCAGCGCTTCATTAATTTCCGCACTACGATTAAACAGAGTGTCATCTGAACCCTCTATCGTATTGTCCATTTCAGCACCAAAAACAAAATCATCATTGACATATCGGAAGGTGATTTTTTCAATGTGTTTAGCGCCATCATCCCTGATAAATCCGTTTGGTATACACACCCCTTTTTCCCTCGGGATTTCTTCATCCTTTCGGCCACTTAAGCGCGAAATCAACGATTGCAGTGCGGCCAGCTTGGCGGGTTTGGTGTTTGCATCTGCTTCAGTAAAACCATCAGCTAAATATTCAATTTTCTCTTGCTTATTTTTCTCACCAGAGAAATCCTGAATATCCGTAGTAATGACAAAGGCCACATGATTGACATACACATGGGCCTCAAGCTGGCGGTAAATATCTGGCGTAACCGACTCGTTATGATCATAAATCATGCCACGACCATCAGGTAAGGTAATGACTTCCTTCAGATAGGGGGCATCTTTGGCTTTATTTCCAGGTTTATTAATCGCGTCACGCAGTTCCTGCTCTCTCAGCCTTATCCGCTGCTGAAAGGCTGGCGGGTAGACCCACTTGCTGCTGATTTTAAAGTCATCGATAAAAATCATATCGTGCAGCTGGTTGTTAAATGACTGCGGCACATCAATGATATAGCGCCCGATGCACTGCGGTTTGGTCTCGGCAAACAGGGTGTTGATCACAGAACTCTCCTTCATCGGTGACGTGACAGCTTTAGCCTGGACAATAAACATGATGAAGGCCAGCGACAGCGCAACGCTGTAATGGAAAATTTTCATGATAAGCATCCTTGCACCGTTTTTAACAGTGGCTCCCAGGAAAACCGGAGAGCCATAATTAACTCAATTAGTTATTTGTAGCGCAGTGAATTGACCAGCCGGTCCCAGATTTCAATCATCTGCGCTTCGCTGTAGCGCATTTTTTTGTACTCACTGCTGAGACCAATATAAAAGTTGGGTTTTTCAGGCGTGGCATCCCGTTCGTTGGCATACAGGTCAAAGTCGTAGACGGTGATCTTTTCATCCTCGTTCGTCTGCTCATTTCTGAGATCTTGTGTACCACCAAACAACCACATTTCAGTGGGGATACCGTTAATGGTCCGCGCCTCTTTTTTAATGCTGTACTTATTGGAGGTTTTCAGCG
This sequence comes from Erwinia aphidicola, assembly GCF_024169515.1. Lineage (NCBI taxonomy): Bacteria > Pseudomonadati > Pseudomonadota > Gammaproteobacteria > Enterobacterales > Erwiniaceae > Erwinia > Erwinia aphidicola. Next base: position 198,241 of record NZ_JAMKCQ010000001.1, read on the forward strand.
CTTCGTTTATTTGCGCACTGCGATTAAACAGAGTGTCATCCGAACCCATAAACTTGTTATTTTCATATACACCCAAAATAAAATCATCATTTTCATAGCTAAATGTCACTTTTTCCATGTGCTTAGCGCCATCATCCCTGATAAACCCGTTCGGAATACATACCCCTTTCCCCCTCGGGATTTCTTCATCCTTTCGGCCACTTAAGCGCGAAATCAACGATTGCAGTGCGGCCAGCTTGGCGGGTTTGGTGTTTGCATCTGCTTCAGTAAAACCATCAGCTAAATATTCAATTTTCTCTTGCTTATTTTTCTCACCAGAGAAATCCTGAATATCCGTAGTAATGACAAAGGCCACATGATTGACATACACATGGGCCTCAAGCTGGCGGTAAATATCTGGCGTAACCGACTCGTTATGATCATAAATCACGCCACGACCATCAGGTAAGGTAATGACTTCCTTCAGATAGGGGGCATCTTTGGCTTTATTTCCAGGTTTATTAATCGCGTCACGCAGTTCCTGCTCCCTCAGCCTTATCCGCTGCTGAAAGGCCGGCGGGTAGATCCACTTGCTGCTGATTTTAAAGTCATCGATAAAAATCATATCGTGCAGCTGGTTGTTAAATGACTGCGGCACATCAATGATATAGCGCCCGATGCACTGCGGTTTGGTCTCGGCAAACAGGGTGTTGATCACAGCACTCTCCTTCTGCGTGATAGGCGGTTGTGTGGCGGCCACGGTCGGGGTAGCCAGCAGCATGCTGCTGGCCAGCAGCGCTAACATAGTAAATTTCTGGACAGATTTCATGGAACCGGGACCTCATGCACCATTTTCACAATCGCCCGCAGGGTAAATTGCAGGGCCGGTCGTTTAGAGATATCTTTCAGGCTGCTGACGTCATAGGCTTTCTGATGTTCAACTGCGGTTGCCAGCACGCTTTTGATGCTACTGCTATGGCGTATAGTGTTCAGTGATTCCACCGGCACCGTACCGTCACCCGGGGTGTTGGATGAGCCGAGTCGGTAGACCTGAGCACGCTGAAGCGGCAACGGGACTTCCCGGTAGTTATTGGGCAGTTTTAAGTCATTCTCACCCTTTTTTTTCGGGTAAACCTGGGTGATCCTGTTCCAGCTTAGCGTACCGTCAGAGTCTATTTGATCACCATAAAACGCATAGCTATTAGGGTGATAGGTATCGTCTAAATTTTCAATAAATGGTTTTACTACTTTACGAATACACCTGTTGTATTCAGCCCAGTTGCTCTTTATTACCGCTGCATCCTTATCGATAATATCGGCCTCATACAGGCGATACCACAGGGTTTTATTGAGGTAAATCTCGCCGAACGGGTCCCGGGTTTGCGGCAGTGCTATATCGCTGTCATCCTCATTAACTCCTTCCACCGTCAGCCATGGCGCGCCACCAAGGTATTTAGCCGAGGGCAAAAGCTGCAGCGGTGCCGGGGCGCGGGCTAACACCGGCATCAGCTCCTGCGCCGTACTGCCCAATACCGCCCCCGCCATCCCCTCCTGCCCCGCGCCGACTTTCATACGGCGGTACGCCGCCGGGGAACCGAGGTCAGGGATAACGCCGTGCACAATGCCAAGGATTTTATCCTTAGCCCCTAAAATCTGCGAGGCATAGCGCGCCACCAGCCCGCCCATGGAGTGAGTGACGATGATGACTTTCTCCTGCCCGGCGGGAAAGGCCATGCCGTGACCATGCTCATGTTTGTAGAGGTCAATCACCTCGTCGATATAGTTAACCAGCCCCTCGGCAGAAGTTTTATTATCCTGCAGCCAGTTATAGCCGTAGACATGGAGCGGCAATAAAAAATTCCGGAAGTGGTCAAGCTCCTGCTGAGTCATTACGGATTCGCCACTAATCTCGTCTCCTTTATCCTGCGACAGCGGCCTGCCCACCAGCTGGCTTAACACGCCGCCTTTCCCCCGTGCGGGCGTGGCGTAATTCACCAGGTCCTGCTGCCAGTCATCCAGCAGTGCCCCCTGGAAGACGCTTAAAAACTTGCCGTAGCTGAAGGATAAAATCTCGCCCCAGCCGCGTTCGCTGCGGGTTGGAAACATTTTTCCGTCATCGGATAACGGTGAATAGAAACTTTGGTCGATATCGCCACGGTTATCCACCTTAGTGGTATTGGGGTTTAGCAACTCCCGACGGTCATTGCCTTTTTTCCGCGCCCACTCCCAATACACCCCCACCTGACTGTCGCCGCGCCAGATAACGCTCTTCTTACCCTCATCGTTTGACATCAAATTCGTCCCCATCACGCCGGGGAGAAAAATCACCGGGATAACCTTAATCGGTGGCTGCAGCAGCACCGCCCTGGCATTCAATGATTTTTTCTGGTTCTGGATACCGTGCCAGTTGACCAGCCCGTGCTGGTCCCACTCCGGCAGTATGTAGGTCACATGCTGACCGTCACCGTTTCCCTGCTGTGTTTCTTCCGTCATTCGTCACGTCCTTTTTCCGTTCAGGTAGATACTTTCATTACGCTGCCGGGCAGCGGTCCTTTAGCTTTTTTTCGGCAAAGTCGCGCTGTGTGAATCAATATCGACATTATTCTGCGTTGACGTTTAACCCGATGAGGAGGTTGCCAGGGATTGCTGTATGCCGTCGCCATTTTTAAAACTAAACGCCTGGCCCACCACGTCGATACTCTGTCTGCCAGTCTTTAACTGCTATAACTCAGCCTGCATCTCACGCTGGTTGTCTTGCGCCTTATGTTGGCCATCCACTTTGATTGGTAATCCCTTTAAATAGTGAACTTCAGAGTAGGTATACACACTCTTTCATAGGTATTTAGCTGCGACTATATAGCAGCCAGGTTAATGGCTGCAATATGTCAAATCAGGAATTTCTAGCTGATTTTTATAGGATTTTTCTTGCCTTCTTGAGTTAACCAGCTGAATGGGATGGCGAAAAACACATCGATATTATCGGAAAAGCTAAAGGATTCGTCAGCAACCAGCGTCAGAATAAACAGCATCAACCCGCCAGTATTATCACATTATGTTAACTGTTGAATGTAATGACCTTCACCTGATCTGACTTTTATCATCACTGCTTTAGCTGGATGCGGAAGAAGATATACCAGCCAGGCTGGAAGTTACGCTGCAGGAATACTGCAGCGCAGTTGCGGGGTCTTAGGGGAGATTAGTGTTTGCGATGGACGTTGACGCTGCCGTCAGGATTCTTGTTGATGATCAACTCTTCCAGCGAGCTGAGCACCATATCGACATCTTCCAGCCGCGGTGAATCTGCCGGCGCGTTAACCGCGATCACATGGCTGCCGGAAGCCAGACCGGAGAGGATCCCGGCAGCGGCATCTTCCACCACCACGCACTCCTCCGGTTCCAGGTCGAGCAGCTGGGCGCCAAGCAGATAGGCATCCGGCTCTGGCTTGCCGCGCTCAACGCGCTCGGCGGTGACAAATGCTGCCGGGGCGGGTAAACCTGCCGCCGCATGGCGCGCGCTGGCAACGGGTATGGAACCTGAAGTGACGATCGCCCAGGGGATCTCCAGCTCGTCCAGCTGGCTTAACAGCGCAACGGCACCGGGCAGGGCAACAATGCCGTCAATATCTTCAGCTTCCAGCTTTTCCAGCGCGATAAATTCCTGCTGAATCTCCTCCGCTGAAGCCCCGCTCATAAAGTGGCGCAGTGAGGTAATTGCCTGCTTACCGTGGATGAAGCCCAGCACCTCTTCAGGAGCGATCCCGTGGCGCTTACCCCAGTTTTTCCAGGCACGTTCAACTACCGCAAGGGAGTCAACTAACGTGCCATCCAGATCAAACAGAAAACCTTTACACTTCACCGCATCTTCCTTCTCAGGCGTTGATAACTTGCGCGATCTCGTTCGCACTCAGATGATACTGCCGGGGACAATTGTGCCACAGCGCGAGCATGCGTTGGTATTTTTCCCACATCGGCACCTGAGTATCAAACTCGTGGCTGCCCGCATCAAAGTGGGTGTAGCGCCCTTCAACCTCCACCAGAAAGCGCACATAGCCAAGATATCGCCCTTCAGAAGCGGCATCAAAGCCAGGGAATACCAGACGACGCAGCTCGATGCCCTGCGGTTCTTTCAGATTGGTCCAGGAGATATGCAGGGCATGATACATCTCCATCATCGCGATCAGCGTGCGGCACTCCGCCTCCGGAAGCTGGCTAAAATCGTTATCCAGCTCGCGCATCTGCAGGCCAAAGCCGCGTTCGATAATGGTCTGATGGCGCTGGTAACGCGCGGCGTTATCCGGGTCGAGCATCGCCATCATCTGGTACTGATTGGAAAGAATTAAACGCTGGGCATGGGTCATGTCCATTTGGGGCTCCTCCGCCACGGGGAAAATAGTCAGTGGCGGCAGGATCTCACGGCGCGGGGAGAGGCTTCTTTGACGCAGCGCGGGTTTCCGGTGAGATCGTCACAGAAAACCCGCAAACGCGATTAAAGGTCGTCGAGGAAGGTTTTATCCAGCTGCTTGAAGGCGCGCTTCAGCACGTCAGCCAGTGACTGATAGGTTGGCTTGCCTTCCACCGGGGCAATGGCCTGGCCTGCGGCCTGCAACTTTTCACGCACGTCGTGGAACCAGCCCAATAAAGAAGGCGGCAATGGCGTTACCGAGCGCTTGCCCAGCCACCACAGACCCTGCATCGGCAGGCTGCAGGCGAACAGCGCGGTGGCGACGGCCGGGCCCAGCTGCCCGCCAAGGGCGATCTGCCAGGTGAGGCTGAAAACAGCCACGGGCGGCATAATGCGGATGGCAAACCGTGTCGCGCGCGTGACGCGATTTTCTGGAAACATAGGCGCAAGGCGTTTATCGACAGGCCATGTCTTCATGTAGTGCTGACCATGCTGGAACAGCTTAAACCAACCGACACTGCCGGATTCATTCGCCATGGCTAACCTCAACTTCAGAGATAAATATTAAAAAAAAATTACAAGTCACCAACTTTACCTAACATCATTCAAAATATTTTGTCTTTACGGCTGACACTGGTTATCCTGTGCGCGTTTTTACCCGTCATACTTCAAACTTCAGGTGCGCCGACTTCCTTTGCTCACCTCAGTCACTTACTTGAGTAAGCTCCTGAGGGTTCACTCAGTTGCCGTCTTCCTGAAACTCGAATTATTTAGGGTAATGCCCTGGACAGCGAGCAATCCTGGTCAACATTCGGCCAAGCCATGAAAAAGCGCATCAGATTTAAAAAAAAATCGTAAAGTTTCCAAAATTTTTTGCTTTCGGACAAAACTTTCCGGCAGCATGATGTTCATCATTAATGTACCAGCTTTCATGCGCTACGCTGATAGTCTGTTTGACTTTTATTTCGCCACTTTTAATAAATAGGACCTTCCATGTCGAGTAAGTTAGTACTGGTTCTGAACTGCGGTAGTTCTTCCCTGAAGTTTGCCATTATCGATCCGGCAAACGGCGACGAATACCTGTCAGGTTTAGCTGAATGTTTCCACCTGCCGGAAGCCCGCATTAAGTGGAAACTGGAAGGCGCTAAACAAGAAGCGGCTCTGGGTGCAGGCGCAGCGCACAGCGAAGCACTGAACTTCATGGTTAAAACTATTCTGGCACAAAAACCAGAACTGTCGGCACAAATCGTTGCTATCGGTCATCGCATCGTTCACGGTGGCGAAAAGTTAACGCAGTCCGTCGTGATTGACGAATCCGTCATCCAGGGTATCAAAGACGCCTCTTCATTTGCACCGCTGCACAACCCGGCGCACCTGATCGGCATTGACGAAGCGCTGAAAAACTTCCCGCACCTGTCAGATAAAAATGTGGCTGTTTTCGACACCGCATTCCATCAGACTATGCCGGAAGAGTCTTATCTCTACGCCCTGCCGTACAAATTGTACAAAGAGCACGGCGTACGCCGCTATGGCGCGCACGGTACCAGCCACTTCTACGTGACGCAGGAAGCCGCCAAAGTGCTGAACAAGCCGGTGTCCGAGCTGAACATCATCACCTGTCACCTGGGTAACGGTGGTTCGGTTTCCGCTATCCGTAACGGCGAGTGCGTTGACACCTCGATGGGTCTGACCCCGCTGGAAGGCCTGGTGATGGGGACCCGCAGCGGTGATATCGACCCGGCGATTATCTTCTTCCTGCACGATACGCTCGGCATGAACGTGGATGCGATCAACAAGATGCTGACCAAAGAGTCTGGCCTGCTGGGCCTGACCGAAGTCACCAGCGACTGCCGCTATGTGGAAGATAACTACGATACCAAAGCCGATGCCAAACGTGCGATGGACGTTTACTGCCACCGCCTGGCGAAATATATCGGCTCTTATGCCGCGCTGATGGATGGCCGTCTGGACGCGGTGATCTTCACCGGCGGGATTGGTGAGAATGCCGCGATGGTGCGCGAGCTGTCGCTGGCGAAGCTCGGCCTGCTGGGCTTCGAAGTGGACCACGAACGCAACCTGGCCGCGCGCTTCGGCAAAGCCGGCTTCATCAACAAAGAGGGCACCCGCCCGGCGCTGGTTATCCCAACCAACGAAGAGTTGGTCATCGCGCAGGACGCAGACCGTCTCACCGCATAATAAACGCTTCTCTCCGTCAGCTCAGGCTGGCGGAGTTGTTTTAGACACCAAGAAATTTGTATAGCCCTTGCTACTGGAGCAGCTGCTCTACGTGTGCAGGCTAAAGTCATGAGGAGTTACTGTGTCCCGTACAATCATGCTCATCCCTACCGGCACCAGCGTCGGCCTGACCAGCGTCAGCCTCGGCGTTATTCGTGCTATGGAACGTAAAGGCGTGCGTCTTAGCGTCTTTAAGCCTATCGCCCAGCCGCGCGCTGGCGGCGACAGCCCGGACCAGACCACCACTATCATCCGTAAAAACTCCAGCATTCCCGCCGCCGTGCCGCTGGCCATGAGCCGCGTGGAATCCCTGCTGGGTTCCAATCAGCAGGACGTGCTGATGGAAGAGATCATCGCCAACTACCATGAAAACACCAAGGATGCAGAAGTGGTGTTGGTAGAGGGCCTGGTGCCGACGCGCAAACACCAGTTTGCCTCGGCGCTGAACTATGAAATCGCCAAAACGCTGAATGCGGAAATCGTCTTTGTGATGTCGCTGGGCAATGACTCGCCGGCGCAGCTGAAAGAGCGCATCGAACTGACCCAGAGCAGCTTCGGCGGCAGCAAAAACAAAAACATCACCGGCGTGATCATTAACAAGCTGAACGCACCGGTTGACGATCAGGGCCGTACGCGCCCGGATCTCTCCGAGATCTTCGACGACTCCACCAAAGCCAGCGTCGCGAATATCGATCCCAAGCAGCTGTTCGCTAACAGCCCGCTGCCGGTGCTGGGCTGCGTGCCGTGGAGCTTTGAGCTGATTGCCACCCGCGCTATTGATATGTGCCGTCACCTTGACGCCCGCATCATCAATGAAGGTGAGATTGCCACCCGCCGCGTGAAATCCGTGACCTTCTGCGCACGCAGCATTCCCCACATGCTGGAGCACTTCCGTCCGGGTTCCCTGCTGGTGACCTCCGCCGACCGCCCTGACGTGCTGGTTGCGGCCTGCCTTGCAGCGATGAACGGCGTTGAGATTGGTGCCATCCTGCTGACCGGTGGTTATGCGATTGATGCGCCCATCCAGAAGCTGTGTGAACGCGCCTTCCAGACTGGCCTGCCGGTCTTTATGGTCGACACTAACACCTGGCAGACCTCTCTCAGCCTGCAGAGCTTCAACCTGGAAGTACCCAGCGACGATACCCAGCGTATTGAGCGCGTGCAGGAGTACGTGGCCAGCCACATTGACGCGGACTGGATCGAGTCGCTGACCGCCGCTTCAGAACGCAGCCGCCGCCTTTCTCCTCCGGCCTTCCGCTACCAGCTGACCGAGCTGGCGCGTAAAGCGGGCAAGCGCATCGTGCTGCCGGAAGGCGACGAACCTCGCACCGTGAAAGCGGCGGCTATCTGTGCCGAACGCGGCATCGCCACCTGTGTCCTGCTGGGCAACCCGGAAGAGATCCAGCGCGTGGCCGCAGCTCAGGGCGTTGAGCTGGGTAAAGGCATTGAGATTGTTGACCCGGAAGCCGCACGTGAAAACTACGTGGCGCGCCTGGTAGAGCTGCGCAAGAGCAAAGGTATGACCGAGGTGGTCGCGCAGGAGCAGCTGGAAGATAACGTGATGCTCGGCACCATGATGCTGGAGCGTGGCGAAGTGGACGGCCTGGTTTCCGGTGCGGTTCATACCACTGCCAACACTATCCGCCCGCCGCTGCAGCTGATCAAAACCGCGCCGAACAGCTCGCTGGTCTCCTCGGTGTTCTTTATGCTGCTGCCTGAGCAGGTGCTGGTGTATGGCGACTGCGCCATCAACCCGGACCCGAATCCGGAACAGCTGGCAGAGATTGCGATTCAGTCCGCCGACTCGGCGCTGGCGTTTGGCATCGAGCCGCGCGTGGCGATGATCTCCTACTCCACCGGTAACTCAGGTGCCGGTAGCGACGTGGAGAAAGTGCGTGAAGCGACGCGTATCGCGCAGGAAAAACGCCCTGACCTGGTGATCGACGGTCCACTGCAGTATGACGCAGCGATCATGGCCGACGTGGCGAAATCTAAAGCGCCAAACTCCCCGGTTGCCGGCCGTGCGACCGTGTTCATCTTCCCGGATCTGAACACCGGTAATACCACTTATAAAGCGGTACAGCGCTCTGCGGACCTGATCTCCATCGGGCCAATGCTGCAGGGGATGCGCAAGCCGGTCAACGACCTGTCGCGTGGCGCACTGGTTGACGATATCGTCTACACCATCGCGCTGACGGCGATCCAGTCGAAGCAGGCGGAAGGGTAATCGCGCAGCCGGGTCAGGTTTTCCTGACCTTCTGCAGACAACTGCTGACGCTTTATTCTGTAGGGGCCAATCTTTATTCGATTGGCCCTTTTTATTCCACGGGAAAAGATTCGCAGCGATTGAAAAAGCTTTGTGGGATATAGTTATTCATATTGTTATCGTGACAATACTCAATCAGCCCCCGTTTGTTGCACACGCCAATCTTGCTGTACATATTCTGCACGTAGTTTCCTACCGTACGTTGCGACAGCCCCAGGCGGATGGCAATCTCTTTCACGGAATAGGTATGTAGAATGTAAAAAATGATTTCCCACTCGCGATCGGTAAATATTTTTGAAGGTGGGGTAAAGACCAGCGAGGTAGGTACTTTTATTTTATTAAGCTTAGTCAGGATAATATTTTCAACCGGCCTACCGTGGAAAAAGGTTCCCCTCACGCTACCATCTTCTGCAATAAGGGGATATTTATCAAAGAACCAAGGAGAAAGGTAGGGCCTGTTTTCCCACGGATGTATCTCTAGTGCGGTCACGCGATCCCTGGCTTTTTCAACGGTTCTGTCATGCGCCTGAAAACAGTCCTGATATTCACAAAAATGTGAAGGCAGTTCACAGTCCAGCCGGCCTTCAAGGTTAAACCCTGCTGGCAACATAAGCATTTTCCTCAATACTGCATTACCAAAAATAAATCGTGACTCTGTATCCTTAGCCCCCCATGGTTCGCTGCTATGCTCCCAAAAGCGAATCAGCATATTGATGGTACTCTTTAATGTATCAGCCATGATATTACTCCCGTTCATTCCTTAAATATAAATAATGCCTTTATCTCACCCTCAACATAGCGAAGACCATCACAAGAATAAAAATATCGATAAATAGCTATCTGCTGAATCATTTTGTGAACGTGACAAACCAGGTACTAAGATTTTTTCCTGATGATGCGTTTGATTGTCTTTCCTGATGCGGAGAAATAACGCTGCGGCCAGATGACTTCCGGCGTGGTACCAATCGCATTAGCGATAATTAATTCCCCCTTCGGCCACGGACGGGTCAAGGCGTTAGCCAGAGTGCCCGGTGCCAGTCCATGCTCTATTGACAGCGCAGCGAGCGACCCTTTTTCCTTGCGGATAGCAGCCAAAATATCCTGTCGATGCCAGTTTTCACTCTGCTTATCCCTCATGATTCGCTCCCTGCGCGAGAAAAAGATAACGCCGTACCCGTCGGCCCCATCCCATTCAATGGCAATCAGCTCGCGGTAAACAGGGTAATAATCACTCTGATTTGCAAAACGACATTACGAGGACATTGAGAAAAGCTGTAACGCATGGAAGGATGAAAAGTCAGGCAGCCCCGACCTTTCATTTTATCGCTAATTACTGGATCACCACATCCAGCGCCCGCAGATGCTGCGGCTGCCACGACAGCAGCACTTCACTGCCCGGCTGCCAGCGGCTGTCCATTTTAGCGGGTGACAGTTTGACCATAAAGTTCCCCTGCCCTGCGACTTCCGTCAGCATCCGCACGTGATCCCCCAGATAGATAAACTGCTGAATCCGCGCCTTCACCTGCTGATCGCCCTGTTCCGGCGCATTGACGTTAATGCGCTCCGGGCGGATGCTGAGCTGGATTTTTTTACCCGGCGAGCTGGGGCGCACTTTGAGCGCATCCAGCTCGCAGCCATCGTCCAGCTGCACGCGGTAGTAGTCGCCCTGCACTGAGATCTGAGTCGCCAGCAGGCTGTTATTTTCGCCGATAAACTGCGCGACGAAGGCATTCGCCGGCTGCTCATAAAGCGTGCCGGGGCTGTCCATCTGCTGGATCATGCCGTCGTTGAATACCGCCACCCGGTTCGACATAGTCATCGCTTCGCTCTGGTCGTGCGTAACGTAGACGATGGTCAGACCCAGCATTTCGTGCAGCTGTTTAATCTCCAGCTGCATATGCTCGCGCAGCTGCTTATCCAGCGCACCCAGCGGCTCATCCATCAGTACCAGCTTAGGTTCAAACACCAGCGCTCGCGCCAGGGCCACGCGCTGCTGTTGCCCACCCGACATCTGCGCCGGGTAACGATCGGCCAGCGACGTCAGCTTAATCATATCGAGAATGCGCGACACCCGATCTTTAATATCCGCCTTGTTCATGCGGCGGATCGACAGCGGGAATGCCAGGTTTTCCGCCACGGTCATATGGGGAAACAGCGCATAATTCTGGAATACCATACCGATATCACGCTGGTGCGGCGGCAGGGTATGCAGCGGTTTCTCGCGTAGAAAAATCTCGCCATCGGTCGGGGTTTCAAAGCCAGCGAGCATCATCAGGCTGGTGGTTTTTCCAGATCCCGATGGCCCTAAAAGCGTTAAAAACTCACCCTCCTGCACCTCAAGATTCAGGTTGCGAACCACCAGCTTTTCGCCGTCGTAGCTCTTTTTGATGTTCTTAAAACTCACCAGGGATCTCATAGTATTCTCTCGTCAAGCGGGGGAAAAACCTCTCAGGCACGCTTTGTGCATTACCTGCACCGGGCGCATCTGTCGGGTGGCTCTTTTTTAGCTCTACCACAACGAATTTCGCTTAGACAAGCAGAATTTGACAAACCCCCCAAAAAAAAGCCTGAGAGATAATCTCCCAGGCTATTGTTTTCTATTGTCTTTTATCTTCGCACCAGTTTGAGTCACACAAATAACCCGCAGAATCAGGCTATTTGATTAGTTCGCACTGCGTTGGTGCAATTGCGCCGACTGCAGGCGACGGTTGAGACAGGCGAGCACCGGGGCAAATTTCTCCGCCATCTGCTGCTCCTCGACGCAGGCATAACCCAACAACAGCCCGCGCCGCGTGGTACCCAGCAGGTAATAGGCCGAGAGCGGGCGGGTCAGCACGCCGTTTTGCTCCAGCTCGGCGCTGAGCGCCACATCGTCAATATTATCGGGCAGGGAGAGGATCAGGTGCAGCCCGGCATTGCTCTGCTGAGCGATAAAACTCTCCCCCAGGCTCTCCTTGATGACCCGCACCAGCTCCGCGCGGCGGCGACTGTAGAGCTGGCGCATCTTGCGCACGTGCGCCGCGTAATGCCCCTCGCGAATGAACTCCGCCAGCGTCAACTGCACCAGCCCATTGCCGCCGCGATACAGTTCGGAGTGAGCCATCTTCATGCGCGCCGCCAGCGCTTTCGGCACCACCATGTAGCTCAGGCGCAGCCCGGGGTAGAGCGTTTTGCTGAAGGTACCGAGATAAATTACCGGTGCATCCGGTGCCAGCCCCTGCAAGGCCGGGATCGGCGACTCGGCAAAGCGAAACTCACCGTCGTAATCATCCTCCACCACCCAGCTGCCCGCGCTTTGCGCCAGCGCCAGCAGCTGGTGCCGCCGCTGCAGGCTCATCACCGAACCGAGCGGATACTGGTGCGAAGGCGTGACGCAGATCAGGCGCGGCGGGCGCAGCTCCGCGCTAAGGTCCGGCAGCGTCATGCCCTGCTCATCCACCGCCGTCGGCAGCAGGTCGATACCGTTGACCGCCAGCACGTTGCGGATCCCCCAGTAGCCCGGCTCCTCAATCCACGCGCGGTCGCCCGGGTCGCAGAGCATTTTCGCCAGCAGGTCCAGCGCCTGGTGCGTCCCGGCAGTGATCAGAATTTGCTCCGGCGTGCAGTTGACCGAGCGGATCACCCGCAGATGGTCGGCTAACGCCTGCTGCAACTCCAGGCAGCCGCCGTGGCTGGAGTAGCTCAGCGCCTCCACCGGCATACGGCGGCTAAGCCGCAGGTGGATCTTGCGCCAGATGTCGTGCGGCATATGGCTGACATCCGGCACGCCGGGCATGAACGCACCCCACTGATGTGGCCCGGCCCCGCTGCGCGTCAGCAGCCGTGAACCACGGCTGGAGAAACGTACAAAGTTAAATGGCTTGCCGGCGCTGACCGGTAACTCCTCGGTTTCCGGCACCGCTTCCGGCAGTGAGTCGCTGACGAAGGTACCACTTCCGGTGCGCGTCTGCAGATAGCCCTCGGACTGCAGCTGCTCGTAGGCTGCCAGCACGGTATTACGTGAGACCGACAGCTCGCGCGCAAGGTCGCGCGTGGCGGGCAGGCGGCTGCCGGTGGCAATGGATCCATCCTGAATCGCACACTGCAGCACGTCGTACAAACGTTTGCCCAGCGCCCCATTAGGGTTCCGGGCTAAGCGGTGTGCAAGCAGGTCTCCGAGTAACGTTCGCAAAATTGGTTCCTTGAAATAAAAAAAACTGGATCTGGTTTATAAACCCCCGAAAAAGCTACAAAACAGGGAGAGCTGAGAATGTGTGAAGTTTATACCTAAAATTTGACGAGGTAACACCATGAGTCACAGTGAAGTACAACAGCGCCGTCTGAATGCCACACCGCGCGGTGTCGGTGTGATGTGTGATTTCTTCGCCGCTAAGGCTGAAAATGCCACGCTGTGGGACCATCAGGGCCGCGAATATATCGACTTCACCGCCGGGATCGCCGTGCTCAACACCGGCCACCGGCACCCAAAAGTGATGGCCGCCGTCAGCCAACAGCTTGAGTGCTTCACCCATACCGCGTACCAGGTGATCCCCTACGAGAACTACATCGCTCTGGCCGAACAGCTTAATGCCCGGGTTCCTGTCAGCGGTCCGTGCAAAACCACCTTCTTCTCAAGCGGTGCCGAAGCGGTAGAAAATGCGGTGAAAATTGCCCGCGCTGCCACCGGTCGCCCTGGCGTTATTGCTTTCACCGGCGCATTCCATGGCCGCACGCTGATGACCATGGGCCTGACCGGTAAAGTCACGCCGTATAAAACCGGCTTCGGTCCCTTCCCCGGCTCCGTATTCCACGCCCGCTATCCGAACGCGCTGCACGGCTACAGCGTGGATGATGCGCTGGAGAGCCTGGAAACGCTGTTCAAATGTGATATCAGCCCGCAGCAGGTCGCGGCAATCATTTATGAGCCAATTCAGGGCGAAGGCGGTTTTAACATCGCCCCCGCCGAGTTTGTCAGCGCCCTGCGTAAGCTGTGTGACCAGCACGGCATCCTGCTGATTGCCGATGAGATCCAGAGCGGTTTTGCCCGCACCGGCAAGCTGTTTGCCAGTGAATACTATGAGGTAAAACCCGATCTGATGACCATGGCGAAAAGCCTTGGCGGCGGACTGCCTATCTCTGCCGTCTCCGGCCGCGCTGCGGTGATGGATGCGCCAGAACCCGGTGGTCTTGGCGGCACTTACGCCGGTAACCCGCTAGCGGTGGCGGCCTCGCTGGCGGTGTTAGAGGTGATCGAAGAAGAGCAGCTGTGCGCACGCGCGCTGCGCCTCGGCGCTGAGCTGGTCGAAACGCTGAATAGCAGCAACAACCCGGCGCTGGTCGAAGTCCGCGCGCGCGGTTCCATGGTGGCCGCCGAATTTAACGACCCTGCCACCGGTAAACCGTCCGCAGAGATTGCGCGCAGCATCCAGCAGCGTGCGCTCGAGCAGGGCCTGATCCTGCTGACCTGCGGCGTGCACGGCAACGTCATCCGCTTCCTCTACCCGCTGACGATCCCAGACGCACAGTTCAAAAGCGCGCTCGCACTGCTCTCTACTTTATTACGTGGCTGATCGATTGCGCCCGGCCACAGGGAAGTGGCATAGAAACTGCACATAAAACATTAATAATCAGGAGTTTGGCATGGTTAAGACATTAGCTGCACTGATTCTCGCGACATTCACACTCCAGGCGCAGGCGGAAAGCCTGACGGTGATTTCGTTCGGCGGCACCAATAAAGATGCACAGGACAAAGCCTTCTATAAACCGTTTACCGCCGCAGGCAAAGGCACCCTCGAAGCGGGTGAATATAACGGCGAAATGGCGCGCATTCGTGCGATGGTCGAAACAGGTCAGATCGGCTGGGATGTGGTGGAGCTGGAAACCCCGGAACTGCAGCGCGGCTGTGAAGAGGGTCTGTTTGAGACGCTGGACTGGAATAAGCTGGGCAAGAAGTCGGACTTTATCCCTGCTGCGGTGACCGAGTGCGGCGCGGGCATTTTCGTCTGGTCAACCGTGCTGACCTATGACGCGGACAAGCTGAAAAAAGGGCCAGCCAGCTGGGCAGATTTCTGGAACGTGAAGTCGTTCCCGGGCAAACGTGCCCTGCGTAAGAGCGCGAAATATACCCTGGAAATTGCGCTGATGGCCGACGGCGTGAAGCGGGAAGAGGTGTATAAAGTGCTGGCCACTCCGGCTGGCGTTGAGCGCGCCTTCAAGAAACTGGACCAGCTGAAGCCAAATATTCAGTGGTGGGAATCCGGCGCGCAGCCGCTGCAGTGGCTGGTATCCGGCGACGTGGTGATGAGCTCCGCCTATAACGGCCGCATCGGCGCCGCGCAGGATGAAGGCCACAACTTCAGGATCGTCTGGGACAACGCGCTGTATGACCTCGACAACTGGGCGATCGTTAAAGGGTCGAAGCACAAGGCGCTGGCGGAGCAGTTTATTGCCTTTGCCAACCAGCCTGAAAACCAGAAGGTGTTTGCCGAGAACATTCCTTACGGCCCTACCAACCTGAATACCAGCAAACTGCTGGATCCGGCGCGGCTGAGCAAACTGCCGACGGCACCGGAAAACCTTGCCGTTTCCATGCAGATCAACAGCGAATTCTGGCTCGAGCACGGTGAAGACCTGGAGCAGCGTTTTAACGCCTGGGCGGCAAAATAATACCCTGCGGGCGGACCGCAACAAAAAGTCCGCCCCTACTGTAGGGGCGACACCCCGTTGCCAGATATCTTTCAGGAGACAGCAATGAGTCATACCGTAATGGAAACCCCCACCCCTGCGGCCCCAGCCGGGGTGTCGCTAACCCGGCGCCTGCGTCAGGTCGACGGTACTAAAACCCGCCGCTCCCTGCTGCTGATTGCGCCGCTGCTAATTTTCGTGGTGCTCTGTTTCCTGTTTCCAATTGCCTCCATCCTGAGCAAAAGCGTTGAGAATCCGGAATTCCACGACGCTCTCCCGCAGACTTCCCGTGCGCTTGAGCAGTGGTCGGGGAAAAACCTGCCGGATGAAGCGCTGTACGCCACGCTGGGCAAGGAGCTGATCGCCGCACGTGAAAGCGGGCAGATTGCTGCCGTGGCTAAACGCCTGAGTTATGAAAACGCGGCTTTCCGCCGCCTGATCGTCACCGCGCCACGGCAGGTGCCGGAATCGGGCATGGGGGTTAAAGACGCGCTGATTGCCAAACAGCCTTTGTGGGGCGAGCTCTCCACCTGGCAAACGCTCAAGCGCGTCTCCAGCCCGGTGACCAGCTATTACCTGCTGTCGGTGTTTGACCGTAAAATTGATGTGCAAAGCGGTGACGTTAAGGCCCTGCCCGCCGACCAGGCGCTGTATGTCAATGTGCTGCTGCGCACGCTGTGGATGGCAACCGTGGTAACGCTGCTGTGCGTGGGCATTGGCTATCCGCTGGCTTACTGGCTGGCAAAACAGCCATCAAACCGCGCCAACCTGCTGATGATTCTGGTACTGCTACCGTTCTGGACCTCGCTGATTGTCCGCACCGCCAGCTGGATCGTGCTGCTACAGTCCGGCGGATTGATCAACCGGGCGCTGATGGCGGTGGGCATCATCGATCACCCGCTCACGCTGGTGTTTAACCGCGTCGGGGTGTTCATCTCCATGACCCACATCCTGCTGCCATTTATTGTGCTGCCGCTGTACGCGGTGATGAAGGGGATTTCACCGAGCTACGTGCGTGCTGCGGTATCGCTTGGTGCTCATCCGTTTCTTGCCTTCTGGCGCGTCTATGTGCCGCAGACCTGGGCCGGGATTGCTGCCGGAGCGCTGCTGGTGTTTATGATGGCGATTGGCTACTACGTGACCCCTGCCCTGCTGGGCGGCCCGGACGACCAGATGGTCAGCTATTTCGTCGCCTTCTTTACTAACAGCACCATGAACTGGGGCATGGCCGCCGCACTCGGCAGCCAGCTGCTGATCATTGTTATGCTGCTGTACATCGTATATATCCGCGTCACCCGCACCTCTGCCGAAGCGGCAGCTCACTAAGGAGATGATGATGAGACAACAGGGAACCCTGATCCTGCGCTTGTGGAAAGGCCTGTTCAATTTCTACAGCGCTGCGGTACTGCTGTTTTTAATTGTGCCGGTGCTGGTGATAGTGCCGCTCTCCTTTAACGCCAGTTCATTTCTCAGCTACCCGCTGAGCGGCTTTTCGCTGCGCTGGTATCAGACCTTCTTTCATTCACAGGAGTGGCTGAGCGCGTTGGGCAACAGCCTGATTATTGCCCCTCTGGCCACCCTGCTGGCGACGGTGCTGGGCGTGCTGGCGTCGATGGGGCTGCTGCGCGGTGAGTTTCGCGGCAAAGGACTGGTGATGGCGATGATCATTTCGCCGATGGTTGCGCCGGTGGTGATCATCGCCGTGGGAATGTTCTTCTTCTTCGCCAGGCTGTCGCTGCTCAACAGCTATCTCGGTCTGGTTCTGGCCCATGCGCTGCTGGGGGTGCCCTTTGTGGTGATCACCGTCGTGGCGGTGCTGAAGAGCTACGATACTAACCTGTCACGCGCGGCGGCCAGCCTGGGCGCATCGCCGTTCCTGACATTCCGCAAGGTAACGCTGCCGCTGATTGCCCCCGGAGTGTTTTCCGGTGCGCTATTTGCCTTTGCTGCCTCGTTCGATGAAGTGGTGGTCACGCTGTTCCTTGCCAGCCCCGGCCAGCGCACGCTGCCGATCCAGATGTTTGCCGGGATCCGGGAAAACCTTGATCCCACCATCGCTGCCGCGGCCAGCCTGATGATTGGCGCATCGCTGATCCTGTTAATCGTGATGGAAATTTTACGCCGCCGTGGGGAAAAAATGCGTCAGCCCGCGCAGGCCTGAACAATAGGTTGTATTAAACAGTACCGGGGTAATTCAAATACGCTCTCGCAAACAGGTATTTGAATTACCCTTTAATGCTTATTGATTAAACGCTAAATATTTAAAATGTCCCCATTCGCTAGTCTGCTTTTGCCGTAATTCCAATAAATTTATTTTCTGGTGGAAATCACTTCTCGTGACTAACCTTACTTCGAACGCATCAGGACTTGCGTTCACTTGGATAACTGTCAAAGCAAGGTTCAATTAGCAACCAGAGATTAATCAAAGGAATAATGTTATGAGCGAAAACTTTACTCAACCGGTTTATCGTGAAAATTACACTGGCGTACCATTAAAACGTATTTCATGGAGCGCTGTTTTTGCCGGCGTTATTTTGTCGATTGTCATCTATCTGCTGCTTTCGATATTAGGCACCGCTATTGGTACAACCACTATCGACCCGCTGAAGGAGCAAAATCCACTGGATGGATTGGGTAAAGGCGCGCTGATTTGGAGCGGGCTGAGCATGCTGATTTCCATAGCGGTTGGCGCCTTCGTCAGCGGCAGACTGGCACAGCGTGAAGGCGCGCTGCACGGTATTTTGATGTGGGCAGTTAACACGCTGATCTGCGTCTGGCTTGTGGTCTCTGTACTGAGTTCAGCAGTGAGCGGAACGGCAAGCGTGATCGGTTCCGGATTTAATTTGATGGGACAAGGTATTTCTGCCGTCGCCCCGTCGGTCACCCAGGCAGCCAAAGATAAACTGAAAGAGAGCAATATCGATCTGGGTAATGTTCAGAACGAGCTGGAAAAAACGCTGCGTCAAACCGGCAAGCCGGAGTTGCAGCCTGAGAATCTTAAAAACGATGCCCAGGGCGAAGCGAATAATGCGCAAAATCAGGCGCAGGATACCGCAAATCATCCGCAAACCGCGGACAGTGATTTAAGCAACTGGTTTAAAGGTGTGGTTGAACGTAATCAGGCTACCCTGCAGGCCGCCGACGTTGATGCGCTGAAAAATATTATTAAAGCGCGTACCGGGAAAAGCGATCAGGAAGTGGACCAAATGGTCGCTCAGGTACAGAAAAGCTATGAGCAGGCTTATCAAAAGTATCAGCAGCTGAAAGCAGAAGCCGAGCAGAAAGCGCGTGAGGCAGCCGAGAAGGCGGCCGCGGCGACGGCAAAAGCCAGCTGGTATCTGTTACTGATCCTGCTGGTGCAAGCGGTTATCGCGGGCGTGGTAGGTAAAATTGGCCGTAATACTCAGCCGGAAACTAAAGTGCTGAATTAATCGCAATTGCTGCCAGTTAATGAACAGGGATGCACAGTGATGTGCATCCCTTTTTATTAGAAAGTGCCTGACTCGTTGTTACGCGTCAGCCACAGCGACAGCGCTTTCAGCGAGTCGTTGGTGAATTCGTCACAGCGGGCGGTAATCTCTTCCGGCGTCATCCAGAAAATCTCATCCACTTCCTCTTCCTGCATGGCGAACGGGCCATGAGAAACGCAGCTGAACAGCCCGCCCCATACGCGGCAGTGCTCATCCTCGTAGTAGAAATGGCCGTGCTCGGCAAACGGCACCGCCGCGATGCCCAGCTCCTCTTCCGCTTCACGGCGCGCGGAGGCCAGCATCTCCTCACCGCTCTGCACCACGCCACCGGCCGTGGCATCTAACATGCCCGGCATAAAATCTTTAATTTCTGTGCGGCGCTGTACCAGAATTTTACCCCTGCCATCGTGAACCACGATGTAGGTTGCGCGATGGCGCAAACACTGCGCTCGCATCTGCGCACGGCTGGATTGTGCAATAACCTCGTTATCTTCGTTAACGATATCCACCCACTCCGTGCCCTGATCTTGCTCCACCATCCGTAACCCTTTTATTGTTCTGGCGCCTGGCGCTCAGTTGAATCAAACGTTTTTACGCGCCTTCGCGCTGCGCTTAAATTAATGTTTAACGCCGTATGACGCAATCATCAATTTGTGCTCATCCCGCACTCTGCTGTTTTTGACGACTCGGCAAGCCACAGCTGCACCGACGCACGCTGCCACTGGAAATGGGCGTAGTCAGCCAGCCGCTGCGGCAGCGGGTCATCATGCAGAGCCAGGCGGTTCAGCATCACGGCCAGATCGGTGTCGGCAATCGACCACTCGCCAAACAGATTCTGCTGGCCTTCCGGCAGCATGCGATCGGCAGCAGCGATAAGCCTGGCGGCTGACTGCTGCGCCGCTTCATCCAGCGCGGCAAAACGCTTACCGGCAAACAGCACCTCGGTCGGACGCTGCTGGCGAATGGGCATAAAGTCGCTGCGCAGCCACGCCTGTATTTCACGCGCTTTGGCGCGCTTTTCAATGTCACGCGGATAAAGGCGCTCATATTCCGGTGCCGGAAAACGGTCTTCCAGATACTCAGTAATCGCTGAAGACTCAGAGAGCTGGAAACCGTCTACCGCAAGGGTGGGAACGCGGCGGGTGAGCGACACTTCGCCATAGGCTGGCTGCTGATGCTCCTGGCTGGCAAGGTCGACACGCTTCAGCGTAAAAGGAATGCCTTTTTCACTGAGGGCAACGTAAACCGACATTACATAGGGGCTGAAGAAATTGGCATCTGACCATAAAACGAGAGTGGGATTACTCATCCGGACGTCCTCTGACGTTCATCAACTTGAACCTCCTGTTTAGCTGTTTTTTAGCCTAAAGGCAATCACCTGAACAGCTTCCTGCTGGTTTTCAGAAACCCTTACCATCGCGGCCTGACGCGGCATCGCTCACACGCAAACTCGCTAACTTCACCTATGCTAAACACAGGATGTGGATACCCATCACTTTGAAGGAAAACAACATGCATATATTGATCACTGGCGGCACCGGGCTGATTGGCCGACCGCTGACGGCACGCCTGCTGCAGGCCGGTCACCAGGTTAGCGTGGTGACGCGCGATGTCGCCGCCGCCCGCCACCTGCTGGGCGAACAGGTTAATCTGTGGTCGGGGCTGGACCAGCAGCGCGATCTGAACGGTATTGATGCGGTGATTAACCTGGCCGGGGAGCCGATTGCGGATAAGCGCTGGAATGAGGCACAAAAGCGCCAGCTGTGCGACAGCCGCTGGCTGCTGACCGAACGTCTGGTCGCGCTGATTCAAGCCAGCAGCGAGCCGCCTGCCCTGCTCATTTCCGGTTCCGCCACTGGCTTCTATGGTGATGCCGGCGAAGTGGTGCTGACCGAGGACGATCCGGGCCATAACGAGTTCACCCACCGGCTTTGTGCAGGCTGGGAGCAGCGGGCACTGCGCG
The DNA here is from genome assembly GCF_024169515.1 of Erwinia aphidicola. Lineage (NCBI taxonomy): Bacteria > Pseudomonadati > Pseudomonadota > Gammaproteobacteria > Enterobacterales > Erwiniaceae > Erwinia > Erwinia aphidicola. Next base: position 219,219 of record NZ_JAMKCQ010000001.1, read on the forward strand.
CGGAAAGCGAACGCACCCGCGTCTGCCTGCTGCGCACCGGCGTGGTGCTGGCAAAACAGGGCGGTGCGCTGGCAAAAATGAAGCTGCCGTTTAAGCTGGGCATTGGCGGGCCGCTCGGTAACGGTAAGCAGTATATGCCGTGGATCCATCTGGAAGACGCCCTGAACGGCATCATCTGGCTGCTGGAACATCCCCAGCTCAGCGGGCCGTTTAACCTGGTGGCACCTTATGCGGTTCGCAACGAGCAGTTCGCCGCCGCGCTCGGCCATGCCCTGCATCGTCCGGCGTTTATGCGCACGCCCGCCGCCGCCATCAAGCTGATGATGGGCGAATCGGCGGTGCTGGTATTAGGCGGGCAGCATGTTATCCCGCAGCGGCTGGAAGCCTCGGGATTCAGTTATAAATGGTATGAGTTAGATAAAGCGTTAGCGGATGTGGTGTAAACAACTGCGTAGGGGCCAGGCATGCCTGGCCCTACCGAATATTACTTTAACGCGCCAGACAAAAACTGCTGCAGGCGGCCGCTCTTCGGGTTGTTAAACAACTCTTCAGGCGCGCCCTCCTCCTCGATTTTCCCCTGATGCAGGAAAATCACATGGCTGGAAACGTGGCGGGCGAACTCCATCTCGTGAGTCACCACCACCATGGTTTTGCCCTCTTCCGCCAGTTTCTGCATGATGCGCAACACTTCGCCCACCAGTTCAGGATCCAGCGCGGAGGTCGGTTCATCAAACAGCAGCACTTCTGGCTCCATTGCCAGCGCACGCGCGATGGAAACGCGCTGCTGCTGACCGCCGGAGAGATGCACCGGATATTTCGCCCGCGCCCGCTCATCAATCCCCACCTTATCCAGATAGCGAATGGCGCGCTCACGCGCTTCACTCTTGCTCAGGCCCAGCACCTGGATCGGGGCTTCCATCACGTTCTCCAGCACTGTCATATGGCTCCAGAGATTAAAGTGCTGGAATACCATCGTCAGGCGGGTTCGCAGCATGCGCAGCTGCTCTTTGTTGGAAACTTTCAGCTGGCCGTCGGTATCGCGCACCAGGTTAATACTCTCATTGTTGACAGAAATTGTGCCTTCACTCGGCTTTTCAAGGAAGTTGATGCAGCGCAGGAAGGTACTTTTCCCGGAACCGGACGAGCCGATAATGCTGATCACATCGCCCGCGTTCGCCTGCAGAGAGACGCCCTTCAGCACTTCATGCTCACCGTAACGCTTGTGCAGTTCGGTGACGTTTAATTTATTCTCAGCCATAGTGTCACTCAATGTGAAGATGAAGGTTTAACGTGCGCCAGCCAGCGTTTTTCCGCTTTACGGAACAGACTAATCAACACATAGGAAATAATCAGATACAGCACCGCAGCAATACCGAACGCGACAAACGGCTGGTAGGTTGCGGAGTTAATGTCGCGCGCCACCTTGAGCAGGTCCGGCACCGTGGCGGTAAACGCCAGCGCCGTCGAGTGCAGCATCAGAATCACTTCGTTGCTGTAAGCCGGTAGCGCGGTGCGCAGCGCCGCAGGCATGATAATGCAGCGGTACAGCTTGAAGGTGGAGAAACCGTAAGCGCGTGCGGCCTCAATCTCACCGTGCGGCACCGAGCGGATCGCCCCGGCAAAAATCTCGGTGGTATAGGCACAGGTATTCAGCGTCAGCGCCAGCAGCGTACAGTTCAGTCCGCTGCGGAAGAAGGCATTCAGCAGCTCGGTGCCTTTCACAATCTCCAGCGTGTACATGCCGGAATAAAACACCAGCAGCTGCACATACAGCGGGGTACCGCGAAACACATAGGTAAACAGCCACACCGGGAAACGGATCGCTTTAATTGGCGAAACGCGGGCAATGGACAACAGCACGGCCAGACAGCCACCCAGCACCACGGAGATCACCAGCAGCCACAGCGTGATCGCCACGCCGGAAAAGCGATAACCGTCGGTCCACAGCAGGGCTTTCCAGTATTCCTGAATAATTTCGATCATAAGTCAGCCCTTTTCACGCCTACCGTATAACGGCGTTCCAGCCACCACAGCACGCCGTTGGAGAGCGTGGTAAAAATCAGATAGATCACGCCCGCGACCACGGCGAAGTAGAACGGCTGCCAGGTCGATTTCCCGGCCAGCTGCGTGGCCTTCACAACATCTTCCAGCCCCAGCAGCGACACCAGCGCGGTGGCCTTCAGGATAACCTGCCAGTTGTTGCCAATGCCCGGCAGCGCGTAGCGCATCATGCCTGGGAAAAGGATGCGGCGGAAGGTCTGGGATGAGGTAAAACCAAAGGCGGTCGCCGCTTCAATCTGCCCTTTCGGTACGGCCATATAGGCCCCGCGGAAGGTCTCAGTGAAGTAAGCTCCGTAGATAAAGCCGAGGGTGATGATCCCGGCAACCATCGGGTCAATGTCGAACTGCGACAGACCCAGGAAATCGGTAACCTGGTTAAGGATAATTTGCAGACCGTAAAAGATCAGCAGCATCAGAACCAAATCAGGCACGCCACGGATCAGCGTAGTGTAGCCTTCAAATACAGCCACCAGTGGGCGACTGCTGGAAAGTTTGGCCCCGGCGCCAATTAAACCCAGTACAACGGCAACCACCAGAGAGCTGACTGCCAGCTCGAGGGTGACCATAGCACCTTTAAAAATGACTTCAGAGTAGCCATACAGCATAAGCAATATCCTGTCGTTCTACCGTCATAGTTCAAGCCGCAGATGCGTTGTCTGCTGCTCGAGCTATTCAGGTATATATCATCATTTTGCGGGCAGTAGCCCCACCGTGTCAGACGGTGGGGCCTGCAGACAGGTTTTTACTTAACCGCCGTACACATCAAAATCGAAATATTTTTTCGCTAATTTGTCGTAGGTGCCATCTTTACGCATTTCGTCGAATGCTTTATCGATAGCGGCTTTCAGCGCGGGGTCATCTTTACGCATGCCCATACCGGTACCGACGCCGAAGATCTTCTCATCTTTTACCGCCGGGCCGGCAAACGCATATTCCTTACCGGCTGGCTGCTTGAGGAAGCCTTCGCTGGCGGCAACTTCATCCTGGAAAGCGGCATCGATGCGGCCCGCGGTCAGATCCTGATACACCAGGTCCTGGTTCGCGTACGGGGTCACAGTAATGCCTTTAGGACGCCAGTTGTCGTTGGCATAGGTTTCCTGCGTAGTGCCCTGCAGCAGCCCGATGGTTTTACCTTTCAGCGACTCCAGCGTTGGCTGAATTTTCGACCCTTTAGGCGCGATCAGACGTGAGTTTGCCGCGTACAGTTTTTCTGAGAAGGCGATCTCCTGCTGACGCTTTTCGGTAATCGACAGAGAAGAGATGATCGCGTCAATTTTTTTCGCTTTCAGCGAAGGGATCAGCGCATCAAAATCACTTTCCACGAAAGTACATTTGGTTTCCATGCGCTTACAGATTTCGTTGGCCAGATCGATATCAAAGCCTACCAGCTGCCCCTGCGCATTCTTCATTTCGAACGGTGCATAGGTCGGGTCGGTGCCGATACGCAGCGTTTTTGGGCCAGCCGCAAATGCGCTGCCCGCAGCCAGTGTTGCCATCAACAGGGAGAGAACCAGGACCTGCTTTTTCATAAATTACCCTCGAGTTTCAGTATTATTATGTGGTTCGTGATGTGTCTGCGCGGTACGTTGAAAACAGCTTCACCCCTTACTGATAGCAGATTCCGTGCCACATTTTGTGGCAAGGCCCTGTTTATATTACGCAAGGTAAAAGCACCGCGATTACTCAGTTTGCAGGAAAATGTATAGCAGGTTTGTGAGCGGCAGGAAGCAACTATGTTTCATATTGGTGCACAACTTGCACGAAAAGCGATTCAGCACCAACATTTGCACTTAATCAGTGCAGCCCGTTGGCGCTATGCACCTTGCCAGCGCGTAAACAGATCGTTGTCCAACTCGATATCAAACTGGTCGATTACGCGGTTTACCGTCTGGTCAACGATGTCCATCACGCTCTGCGGACGATGATAAAAAGCCGGCACCGGCGGCATAATAATCGCCCCCAGTTCAGCGGCCGTGGTCATCATGCGCAAATGGCCGAGATGCAGCGGGGTCTCGCGCACGCACAGCACCAGACGGCGACGCTCTTTCAGCACCACATCCGCCGCGCGCGTTAGCAGGCCGTCGCTATAGCTGTGAACGATCCCGGAAAGGGTTTTCATTGAGCACGGCAGAATAGCCATGCCGTCGGTTTTGTATGAGCCGGAAGAGATACTGGCGGCGATATCACGCACGTCATGCACCACATCGGCCAGCGCCTGAACCTCGCGCACGGTGTAATCACTCTCCAGCGCCAGCGTCTGACGCGCGGCCTGGCTCATTATCAGATGGGTCTCTACCCCGCTCACCTGCTGCAAAATTTGCAGCGTGCGGATGCCATAAATCACCCCGCTGGCGCCAGAGATACCAATAATGAGTCGCTTCATAAAAATCCTTAAAAAAAATGGGCCGGAATCACTTCCGGCCCATCTTAGCGTATTTACCCGGGCTTAGCCTTCGTTATGCATTTCCAGGTTCTCAACTTCGTTCTGACGCTGCATCGCCTTCGCATCGTCATTACGCAGCGACTGCAGATACTCCAGGTATTGCTGATCGACGTCTTTGGTAACGTAGATACCGTCAAATACCGAGCATTCAAACTGGGCAATATCGGGGTTCTCTTCACGCACCGCTTCGATCAGGTCGCTCAGATCCTGGAAGATCAGCGCATCAGCACCAATCAGCTGGCGGATCTCTTCCACTTCACGTCCGTGAGCAATCAGCTCAGTGGCGCTCGGCATATCGATACCGTAAACGTTCGGGAAGCGAATTTCCGGGGCCGCAGAGGCGAGGTAAACTTTTTTCGCCCCGGCTTCCCGCGCCATCTCGATGATCTGCTCACAGGTGGTGCCGCGCACGATGGAGTCATCCACCAGCAGCACGTTTTTACCGCGGAACTCAGCACGGTTAGCGTTCAGCTTGCGGCGAACCGCACTGCGGCGCAGGTGCTGGCCCGGCATGATAAAGGTACGGCCTACGTAGCGGTTTTTCACAAAACCCTGACGGTAGGGCTTATCGAGAATACGCGCCATCTCCAGCGCGATATCGCAGGAGGTTTCCGGAATGGGGATAACCACATCGATGTCGAGATCTTCCCACTCGCGGGCGATTTTCGCCCCCAGCTTGGTACCCATGCGCACGCGGGCGCTGTACACGGAGATCTTATCAAGGAAAGAGTCCGGGCGCGCAAAGTAGACATACTCGAACAGGCACGGATTGTATTTCGGGTTCTCCGCGCACTGGCGGGTAAACAGCTGACCTTTTTCGGTGACGTACACCGCTTCGCCAGGTGCCACATCGCGCAGGAACTCAAAGCCTAAAGTATCCAGCGCCACGCTTTCGGAAGCGACCATATACTCGGTGCGGCCGTCGGCCATGCCGCGTTTCCCGATAACCAGCGGGCGGATGCCGTTCGGGTCACGGAATGCCACCAGGCCATGACCAATGATCATCGCCACACAGGCATAAGCCCCGCGCACCTTCTGGTGAACGGCAGCAATGGCGGAGAAGATGTTTTCGGCTTCCAGCGGGTAGTGCTGAAAGCGGTCCACTTCCTGCGCAAAGATGTTCAGCAGGATTTCGGAATCCGACGTGGTATTCACATGACGGCGGCCACTTTCGAACAGCGCCTTGCGCAGCTCGTGGGCGTTGGTCAGGTTGCCGTTGTGGGCAAGGGTAATACCGTAAGGGGAGTTCACATAGAAAGGCTGGGCTTCAGAAGCACTGGAACTTCCTGCCGTTGGGTAGCGCACGTGGCCAATACCCATATTGCCCTGCATACGCTGCATGTGGCGGGCTTCAAATACATCGCTGACCAGGCCGTTTGCTTTACGCAGACGGAAGCAATTCAATGCATCAATGGTAACGATGCCGGCGGCATCCTGCCCACGGTGCTGAAGCACCGTTAACGCATCATAAATCGACTGGTTGACCGGCATGAATCCGGCGATCCCGACAATACCGCACATAGTGACATTTCCTCATAAGCCGCAACCCCAGTGCGATTACTGGGGCAAAAAACTCGACGTGCTTTTCAGGTAATCAAAAAACCACCTGATGATGTAACTGAACTGGGGAATAAGCTGAGACTGCTGCCAGTCCGGGCTTTTGGAAAAACCGGTGAAAGTATCAAGGAAGAACAGCATCGCTGAAACAATCAGCACACCACGTAATGCCCCGAAACAGACTCCCAGTACTCTGTCGGTACCCGACAGGCCGGTTTTTTCAACCAGCGACCCGATCACATAGTTGACGATTGCCCCGACAATCAGCGTGGCAATAAACAACACCGCAATGGCGATTCCATTTCGAACCAGTTCGTCTTCAAATCCTGTAAACCAGACGGCAAGGAAGGAGTAGTAATGACTGGCGACAAAAAATGCGCAACCCCAGGTGACGAGAGAAAGAGCTTCCCGAACAAACCCACGGATCAGGCTGACAAGAGCCGAAAAACCAACAACCGCAATAATGACGTAATCTATCCAGACCATGAACTCTTCCAGTGACAATGCCCCTGAATCCAGCCATCCAGCTCGTTCGGGGCGAATTCTAACAGAAAAAGAAAACGTTTGCGTAGGGTTTTCCCACGTCGATTTAAATAATCGCCGACGTGGAAAAAATCTACAGACGGGCCACGATTTCGGCCGTCAGCACGCCGCAACGCAATACCTTGATTTGCCAGTATCATCACGTAGTACGCCCGGAACGACAGTGCTGCCGTTCCGGGCGTGAGACGATAAAAGCTATCGCAATCATAGCCCGTGCCATTGCTGCGCACGGGTTAACAACACTATCTAGCGCTGTAAGGCTTCACCACCCCGCCGAGGCCGGAGATGCTTTGCAGCTGGCTGACTGACGCCTGCATTTTCGCCTTGGAGGCATCCGGGCCGACGTAAATCCGGGTGATCTGCCCCTGCACCGGCGTTGAAGGCACGGTAAAGGCGCGATAGCCCGACAGACGTAGCTGGGCGACAATCTCATTCACCTTAGCGGCATTTTTCAGCGCGCCGAGCTGAACAACATAGGCCTGACCGCCTGGTGCGGCTTCCGCTGCCGGTGCTTCTTCTTTCGGCTGCGTTTTCTCAACTGGCTTCTCGACCGGTTTTTCTACCGCTTTCGGCTTCTCAACCGGCTTCGCTTTCTCAACTGGTTTTTCTACCGGCTTCGGTTTCGCCAGCGGTTTCTCCACCACTTTCGGCGGCTGCTGCTGCACCGGCGGCGGCGTAACGACAGTCGGCTGATTGCGCGACTGCGGCACGGTGGAACCACTGTCCGCCTGTGAGGTATTTTCACTGCTGCCTGGTGCCGTGGCCGCTGCGCCTTGCGGCGGCTGAGCAGGCAACGACTGCGTGACAGGCGGTACGAGATCCGTTTCCTGCTGATCTTCCGGTTTCGGCACCAGCGGGATTGCGGCAAACTCTTCTTTGTAATGTTTTTTCTTACCATCGAGCACGCCGGGCAGCACGATCACACCCAGCGCGACAATGATGATGGTTCCGACTAAACGGTTCTGAAACTTACTGGCCACTGCCGTTCTCCGTTTCCATCGTTTCCATGACCTGCGCTACGGTGTGGAATGAACCACACACCAGCACAATATCCTGTTCTGCTGCCTGCTGCAGCGCCTGCTGATACGCCGCCGTCACCGAACTGAAGGCCTGCGCGCCCTCCAGATACGCCATCAGCTGCTCCGCGCTGGCACCGCGCGGGCCGTCAAGCGGCGCACAGTACCAGGCATCAACCTGGGGACGGAGGCAGGCCAGCGTACCGGCAATATCTTTGTCGTGCAGCATACCGACCACCGCATGGACCTTCCCGACGTGCGCTAATTCTGCCAGTCGGCCAGCCAGATAGGCCGCCGCATGGGGATTATGCGCCACATCGAGGATCACCCGCGGTGACTCTGCCACCGTCTGAAAACGGCCCGGCAAAATGGCCTGATGCAGATGCGTGCGGATCACCGTTTCATCGACCTTCAGCCCGGAGGCACGCAGCGCAGCCAGCGCGGTGGCGGCATTGGGCAACGGCACCTGCGGCAGCGGTAACTGGTCGACGCGGCCCTGAGCATCCTGGAAAGACCAGCCTTGTGCGCTGGCCTGATATGACCAGTCACGATCGCGCTGGCTCAGCAGTGCGCCCTTCTCCGTCGCCACATCTGCAATGGTATGCGGCATATCCGGTTCACCGACAATGGCCGGTTTGCCGCCGCGGAACACGCCCGCTTTTTCGCGACCAATGCTTTCACGGTCCGGCCCCAGCCAGTCGGTATGATCCAGCGCAATACTGGTGATCACGGCGACATCAGCATCCACGATGTTGGTGGCGTCAAGGCGCCCGCCGAGGCCAACTTCGAGGATCGCGACGTCCAGCTGCGCCTGCTTAAACAGCCACAGCGCCGACAGGGTGCCGTATTCAAAATAGGTTAACGAGGTTGCGCCACGCCCGGCTTCAATTGCCGCAAACGAAGCGGTGTGTGCCGACTCGGCCAGTTCTGCCCCCTGAATGCGCACGCGTTCGGTGTAGCGCACCAGGTGCGGGGAGCTGTATACGCCCACGCGAAAGCCTGCGGCCATCAGCACAGTTTCCAGGGTTCGGCAGGTGGTGCCTTTGCCATTCGTTCCGGCAACGGTGAAGACCATGGGGGCAGGTTTGAGCAGGTCGAGTGAGGTGGCAACGCGCTGGACACGATCCAGCCCAAGTTCGATAGCCTGAGAGTGTAAATGCTCAAGATAATAAAGCCACGTGGCAAGAGGCGACGTGGCTTGAGGAAGATTATCCATGTGTCCCGTTCACAAAGTTACGGTTCATTGGTGAAAGGGACCCGTGGTCCCTTTCTCATCATCGATCAGGCCTCGGGGCTCTGTGGAACAGCAGCGGCTTCAGCGATCTCTTCTTCCTGCGGTGCAGGCAGATTCATGAACTTAGCCAGCAAGCAGGCCAGCTTGAAGCGCATCACCGGACGGCGCACGATCATGTCGATCGCACCCTTCTCGATCAGGAACTCACTGCGCTGGAAGCCCGGCGGCAGTTTTTCACGCACGGTCTGCTCAATCACGCGTGGGCCGGCAAAGCCGATCAGCGCTTTTGGTTCAGCAATGTTGAGGTCGCCCAGCATCGCGAAGCTGGCAGAAACCCCGCCCATAGTCGGGTCAGTCAGCACGGAGATATAGGGCAAACCACGCTCCTGCATCTTCGCCAGGGCTGCACTGGTTTTCGCCATCTGCATCAGCGACATCAGCGCTTCCTGCATACGCGCACCGCCTGAGGCCGAGAAGCAGATCATCGGGCAACCATCTTCCAGCGCCTGCTCAACGGCACGCACAAAACGCGCGCCGACCACAGAACCCATTGAGCCGCCCATAAAGGAGAACTCAAACGCGGCAGCCACAACCGGCATCCCGTGCAGGGTGCCTTTCATTACGATCAGCGCGTCTTTTTCGTCGGTCTCTTTCTGAGCAGCGACTAAGCGATCTTTGTATTTTTTTGAATCTTTGAACTTGAGCAGATCTTTGGGTTCCAGCTCGCTGCCCAGTTCAGTCATTGAACCTTCGTCCAGCACGCTGTGCAGACGGTCGCGACCATGCATACGCATGTGGTGGTCGCATTTCGGGCAGACTTCGAGATTGCGCTCCAGCTCGGCACGGTAAAGAACCTGCCCGCAGCTATCACACTTGGTCCAAACCCCTTCAGGAATGCTTGCTTTACGCGATGGGGCAGTTGTGCTCTTGTTGAGAATTCGTTCAATCCAGCTCATTGATGACCTTTCTGTTTGAACCTGGCCTTCTCTTGGGAAGTGCCAGTTTTTCTTTTCTACGTTGCCACGCCGGGCGGCAACGCAAACCATAAATTGTCGCTCATTAAACCATAACCGCCCGTCACTGTGGATAAAAATCTGGTAAGGGGGTGACAGTCTGATGATCTCTCATATTACTGTTTTTGCTGACGTGCCGCACGGCGATGACGCCATACTTCGATAACACCCGGCATAATGGACAGCAGGATAATCGCCACAATCAATAACTTAAGGTTCTCCTGCACCGCAGGCAGGTTTCCGAAGAAGTAACCCGCATAGGTAAACAGCAGCACCCACAGTAGCCCGCCCGCGACGTTGTACAGCGCAAAATGACGATAGGACATTTTGCCCATTCCAGCCACGAATGGCGCGAAAGTACGAACGATCGGCACGAAGCGCGCCAGAATAATCGTTTTACCGCCGTGGCGCTCGTAAAATTCATGGGTTTTATTGAGATAGCTGCGACGGAAGATTTTTGAGTTCGGGTTGCTGAACAGCTTATCGCCAAACAATCTGCCAATGGTGTAGTTAACCGCATCGCCGAGGATCGCCGCCACCACCATCAGCGCCACCATGGTGTGCACGTTCAGGTCATTGCCCGGCAGTGCGGCCAGCGCACCGGCAACAAACAGCAGGGAATCCCCCGGCAGGAACGGTGTTACCACCAGCCCGGTTTCGCAGAACAGGATCAGGAACAGAATGGCGTAAATCCAGATACCATACTGTGCCACCAGTTCCGCAAGGTGGACGTCGATATGCAGAATGAAGTCGACAACAAAACGAATCAATTCCATACAGGCTTCCTTTAATACTCCAGGCCAGGGTTAATCCCCGAGGAACAGTGGTCCCATCGGTGGACGGGGTAATTCAAAGCGTGCGGGATAATCCACGGCGACCAGATAAAGACCCTCGGCACGCGCGGTCGCTGCTGCCAGCGTTCGGTCTTTCGCCGCCAGTAGCTCAGCCATCCAGCCTTCGGGCTGATTCCCGCAGCCAATTTCCATCAGGCTGCCCACGATATTGCGCACCATATGGTGCACAAAGGCGTTAGCTTTAATATCCACCACCACGTAAGCGCCAAAGCGGCTGACGTTGAGGTGCATCACGTAGCGCATCGGCGTGCGCGACTGGCACTGCACGGCGCGGAACGAGGTGAAGTCGTTCTCGCCCAGCAGGCACTGTCCGGCACGCTGCATCTTTTCCACATCCAGCGGATGGTAGAAGTGCGTGACGCCCCCCGACAGGATCGCCGGGCGCAGCCGCTGGTTGTAGATCACATAGCGGTAACGGCGCGCCGTGGCGCTGAAGCGGGCGTGAAAATCGTCCGCCACCGTTTTAACCCAACGCACCGCAATATCCGCCGGTAAATTGGCGTTAGCGCCCAGCGTCCATGCGGCATCTTTACGCTGCGCGCTGGTCTCGAAATGCACCACCTGTCCGGTGCCGTGGACCCCGGCATCGGTGCGCCCGGCGCAGAACACCACCACCGGATGATCGGCCACTTTCGTTAGCGCCTTTTCCAGTTTTTCCTGCACGCTGCGAACTTCGTTCTGTTTTTGCCAGCCGTAATAGCGGCTGCCGTCATATTCAATGCCCAGCGCCAGCTTGGTCAGCGGCTGTGGCACAGTGCTGTCGGACATCAGTACAGATACTCCTGCACCAGTTTTTCAGCGGTTTTGATCGCCATCAGCGCGCCGCCAAAGCGTACGTTATCGGCCACTGACCAGAACTGTAACAGCTCGGCGATACCGTAATCATTGCGCACGCAGCCAATGCTGAGATGCGCGCTGCCGGAGGCATCACCGACCTGAGTCGGGAAGTCATCTTCATCGGTCAGGTTGATATCTTCCGCCTGCTGCAACGCTTCACGCGCCTCTTCGGCCGAGACCGGACGCAGGTTTTCAATATGCACAATCTGCGCGTTACCGTAGAACACCGGCGCCTGCACGGTGCTGACCGCGATAGGTAAACCGTCGTCCTGCAGCACTTTACGCACCTGATCCACCAGGCGGCGCTCCTGCGCGACGCTGCCTTCCGCATCAGCGACCAGCGGCAGCATGTTGAACGCCAGCTGGCGGCCGAAATACCCCTCTTCAGTCGGCAAACCGTTCAGCAGACGCGCACTTTCACCGGCCAGCGAATCCACCGCCGCTTTGCCGTGTGAAGAGGCGGCCAGCAGGTTGGTCACCTGCAAACGCCCGAGACCGGCGTTATCCACCAGCGGTTTGATGGCGCACAGCAGCTGGCTGGTTAATGCATCGGCCACGCTGATAATGTTGCGGTTGCGATAGTCGCCCAGCACCTGGGGATTGACGTCAGGCACCACCAGCGGAACGTCCGGCTCCAGCGCGAACAGGTCGCTGCTGTCGATCACCAGGCAGCCGGCGTTGGCCGCATCTTCCGCGTAACGTGCCGAGGCGTCACGCCCGGCGACAAAGAAGGCCAGCTGCGCCTGTGACCAGTCGAAGTCAGCCGCATCGGTGACCTGGACCGATTTGCCTTCATAGCGCAGTACTTCACCCGCGCTACGCTCGCTTGCCAGCGCGTATAACTCACCAACCGGGAACTGGCGTTCCGCCAGCAATTCCAGTAAAGCTGCCCCTACTGCGCCTGTCGCACCTAAAAGCGCGATATTCCAGCCGTCAGACATGTTGGTTTACTCCAGACAATGACACAAAAGTAGAAGACGATGACTTCATCGCCTTAAGATTCAGAAAAATCCCTTCATGAAATCGAGATTTTAAATGAGATGAATTAATAAAGACTTAATGGCTAAAGGCGTTAAAGCCCAGCCTGTTGAGCAGCGCTGCGGCCTCGGCGTTATCACACTCAACCTGCAGTGAAGACCATTCGCGGCGCTCCTGATAATTCTTACGCAGACGGTCGAATTCACCGGCTATCGCCGCGACGTGGCGCAGCGGTGCATCATCGCGGCGCACATCATACACCAGATGCACCAGACGTTTTAGCGTTGCCTGATCGAGCGGGCCATGTAGCGTGATGCGGCCAAATTCCGGCGCCGGCAGCAGCGTGTCCAGCGCCACCTGCTGCGGCTGGCCGATAAACTGCGTCCAGGCTTCAAATACCTGAGTGGTGCCGCGCGCTTTGCCTTCCAGCGTATACCCGGCAATGTGGGCGGTGGCGATATCCACCTTATCCAGCAGCGGCAGCGACAGTTCCGGCTCCGGCTCCCAGACGTCGAGCACCACGCTCAGGTCGTCGCGCTGCCCCAGCACTTTCAGCAGCGCCGCGTTATCCACTACCGGGCCACGGCAGGCGTTGATCAAAATAGTATGCGGCTTCAGCGCCAGCAGCAGGGCCTCATCGGCCATATGCAGGGTCTGATAGGGCCCCTGCTTGAACAGCGGAGTATGGAAGGTCAGGATATCGGCCTGCTCTACCAGCTCAGAGAGCGCAAGGAAATCACCTTCATCACCGCGATCGGCCCGCGGTGGATCGCACAGCAGCGTACGAATGCCCAGCGCTGCCAGCCGCGCCTGCAAGCGACCACCGACATTGCCCACGCCGACGATACCCACGGTGCGGTCCGCCAGCTGGAAACCATCACGCTCGGCCAGCAGCAGCAGTGCGGAGAAGACATATTCGACCACGGCGATGGCATTACAGCCGGGCGCGGCGGAGAACGCGATGCCCTGCTCGCCCAGGAACTCTTCGTCAATATGGTCGGTGCCCGCCGTGGCGGTGCCAACAAACTTCACCGGCTTGCCCTTCAGTAGTTCAGCATTCACTTTGGTTACCGAACGCACCATCAAACCGTCCGCATCGTCCAGTTCGGCCTGCGGGATGGGGCGACCCGGCACGGCAACCACATCACCGGTGCGGCTAAACAGTTCGCGGGCGTACGGCATATTTTCATCAACGAGGATTTTCACAGTCTGTTTCCAGTCGGCTGGGTGAGGGGCATTATTCTGCCACAAGCACAGCCGGGAGACATCCTCAGCGCACAGACGGCAGCGGGGAAAATTGCACGCTGATTTGCAAACCGCCCAACTGCGCACTTTGCGACAGCTGCGCCTGGCTGCCGTGCCAGCGAGCAATATCTTTTACCAGTGCCAGACCCAACCCGCTACCGGCTACCTGGCTGCTGTGCTCCAGACGGTAAAACGGCTGCAGCGCCTGTTGACGTTCTGACTCTGCAATCCCCGGCCCGCTATCCTCCACCCGCAGGGTACCGCGCCGCACGCTGACCGTAATCGTGCCCCCCTGCGGCGTATATTTGATGGCGTTATCCAGCAGATTGGCACAAAGCTCAGCCAGCAGATGGGTATCCCCGCATATCAGGCATTGATCGTCACCTTCGTATCCGAGATCGAGCTGCTTGCTGCGCGCCTGCGGGTAACGCAGCAGACAGGCTTCGCGCACGATAGCCACCAAATCGACGTTATTTTTCACCTGATCCTGCTGCATCGCCCTGATGCGCGATAACTGCAACAGTCTTTCGGTCAGCACGATCGTGTCATCGAGGGTGTTGCGCATCCCCTGAAGACTTTCGCGCCATAAAGCCGGATTATCGCTGTTAAGCGCCACGCCAACCTGCGTTTTCAGAATGGTCAGTGGGGTACGCAGCTGGTGAGAAGCATCGGCACTGAAGCGCTGCTGGCGTGCCACCATGCCGCGTAACCTTTCAATGTAGCGATTCACCGCGACCATCAGCGGCTGCATTTCCGACCACGGCAGCACGGCAGGCAGCGGAGAGAGATCGCCGGGGTCGCGCAGCAGCATCACCCCGGACAAGCGTCGCAGCGGGCGAAGCACTTTGCGCAGTACCCATCCCGCCAGCAGCAGCGTAATTAATACCAGCGCCCCCTGGCTCAGGATGGCGGTGTACAGCAGGCCACCGGCAAAATCACGGCGCGAGTTGAGGGTTTCCGCCACCAGAATCAGCGCCATCCCTTCAACACTCCCTTCGTTCACCGGTTGCCACAGCGCGGCCACCCGGATGGGTAAGCCGTGGTAATGACCATAGTAAAAGTGCACCAGCGCAGGATAGATACGGGATAGCGGAGTATTCTTCGGCAGCGGTGGCAGGTCGTCATAGCCGGAAAGCGTTTTACCTTCAGGGGAGATCACCTGGTAGTAAAGCTGGTCGTTCATATTGCGCTCGAAACTGTCGAGCACCACCCAGGGAACATCCACCTCCAGATGACCATGCTGCACGCGCAGCCGCTCCGCCACCGTCCGCGCAGAGGCCAGTAGCGAGCGGTCGTAAGCCTGATTTGCCGCCTGCAGGGCGCTGGCGTAATGGGTATAGACCGACAGCCCCCACAGGATGAGCAGCGGCAGCCCGAGCCACAGCAGCAACTGTGCTCGCAGCGAATCCAGCCTCATAGCTGGCATTCAAGGCTGTAGCCCAGTCCGCGTAAAGTTACAATCGCGACATTGCTGCCAGACAGTTTTTTGCGCACCCGGTGAACGTACAGTTCGATACTCTCCAGACTGGCCTCATCCGCGAGGCTGAAGGTTTGTTCGTACAGCTGCTGGCGCGACACCGGACGACCACGCCGCTGCATCAGCGTGGTCAGGACGCTCGACTCACGCGGCGTCAATGCTAAGGGCTTGTGCGCCAGTTCGAAAAAGCCCTCGTTGTGAAACACCAGCTCGCCAAACGACTGCGCCTCCTGCACTTGCCCCTGGCTGCGGCGCAACAGCGCCCGGATACGCGCTTCGAGCTCTTCCAGTTCAAACGGCTTGCTGAGGTAATCATCCGCCCCCTGATTCAGTCCGCGCACCCGATCGGTCAGCTCATTACGGGCCGTCAATAACAGCACCGGCATCGCCTGCCCACGCTTACGCAGGCGACTGAGCACCTCCAGACCGTCGAGCCTCGGCAGAGAAATATCCAGCAGCACCAGCTCATACTGCTCGGTTTGTAACAGATGATCGGCCGCCATTCCATCAGCCAGCCAGTCAACGGCAAAGCCCGCCTGCGTCAGCGCTTTCTGCAACCAGCAGGCTAACTCGACCGTATCTTCGACCAGTAAGAGACGCATATCACACCCTGCTATTTTTTTCGTTAGCTGAAAGGTAAATGAAAGGTTACAGAGTTAACAATCCCATAACCCCATTTTTTGGGAAGGTTCACAAACTCGAAGCAATGATCGGAGTAACTCATGAAAAAAATGATTCGCAGCACCTTAGCCACGGCCATTTTGGCACTGGCATCCCCAGCCTCCTTTGCTGCTGAAGCCCCTTCCCGCACCGAGTGCATAGCGCCGGCCAAACCCGGCGGCGGTTTTGATTTAACCTGCAAGCTGCTGCAGGTCTCCCTACAGGATACCAAACAGATTGATAGCCCAATGCGCGTCACTTATATGCCTGGTGGCGTGGGCGCCGTGGCCTACAACGCCATCGTCGCCCAGCGCCCGGCGGAAGCGGGCACGGTGGTGGCGTTCTCCGGCGGCTCGCTGCTTAACCTTTCACAAGGCAAGTTTGGCCGCTACAGCGTGGACGACGTGAAGTGGCTGGCGGCGGTCGGCACCGATTACGGCATGATCGCGGTGCGCAGCGATTCACCGTATAAAAACCTCAATGAACTGCTGAAAGCGATGAAGGAAGACCCTGACAAAGTGGTGATCGGTGCGGGGGCCTCCATCGGCAGCCAGGACTGGATGAAAACCGCCCTGCTGGCGCGTAAGGCCGGGGTCGACCCGCGCAAAATGCGCTATGTGGCCTTTGAAGGCGGTGGCGAACCGGTGACCGCGCTGCTGGGCAACCATATTCAGGTGGTTTCCGGCGATATGAGTGAAATGGTGCCGCATTTACAGGGGGGCAAACTGCGCGTGCTGGCAGTGCTGGCCGATAAACGCCTGCCGGGTGTACTGGCGGACGTCCCGACGGCCAAAGAGCAAGGGGTGGATGTGGTCTGGCCCGTTATCCGCGGTTTCTACCTTGGGCCGAAAGTGACCGATGCCGAGTATCAGTGGTGGGAAGACGCGTTTAAAAAAATGGTCCAGACCGACGAGTTTAAAAAGCAGCGCGATCTGCGCGGCCTGTTTGAATTCAACCTGTTCGGTAAAGAGCTGGACAGCTACGTGAAGCAGCAGGTCACTGACTACCGCGAACAAGCCAAGTCCTTTGGCCTGGCAAAATAACAGGGGCGACCATGAGCGATCGTATTTTTGCCGTCGTCTGGCTGCTGTTGTGCATCGGCGGACTGTTTATCGCCTGGGGCATTCAGAGCGAGTACAGCTATGAACCGGTCGGGCCCCGGCCCTTCCCGATGATCATTCTTGGCCTGATGGCGGTCTGCGCGCTGTTTCTGCTGTTGCGCAAGCCAGACACTATCCACTGGCCAACGCACGGCACGCTGCTGCGCCTGCTGCTACTGATCGTCTCTCTCGCACTGTACGGCGCGCTGTTTGAAAGCCTCGGTTTTCCGCTGTCGACAACGCTGCTGACCTTCGCTATCGGCATGCTGTTCGGCGCAAGCTGGTGGGCCGCTGCGCTCTCCGGCGTGGTGATGGGCGGAGTGCTGTTTTACGCCTTTGACCGCCTGCTCGAAGTCACACTACCGCTCGGCAGCTGGCTGAGCTAACGGAGAACCTGATGGATACCTGGTCCTTTTTAATGCAGGGCTTTGCCGTCGCCATGACGCCGGAAAACCTGCTGATCGCCTTAATTGGCTGCTTTATCGGTACCATTGTTGGCCTGCTGCCGGGCCTTGGCCCGATCAACGGCGTGGCAATCCTGATGCCGCTGGCCTTTGCACTGCATCTGCCGGCCGAATCCGCACTGATCCTGCTGGCAACGGTGTATATCGGCTGTGAATACGGCGGGCGTATTTCGTCCATTCTGCTGAATGTGCCGGGCGATGCCGGGGCGATAATGACTGCGCTCGACGGTTACCCGATGGCGCAGCAGGGGCGTGCGGGCGTAGCGCTGTCGATTTCGGCGGTCAGCTCATTTATCGGTTCCACTATCGCCATTGTCGGCATCATCCTGTTTGCGCCGATACTCGCCAACTGGTCGCTGGCATTTGGTCCGGCGGAATATTTTGCGCTGATGGTGTTCGCTATTGCCTGCCTTGGCAGCATGATGAGCCAGAACCCGCTCAAATCATTCCTCTCGGCGTTAATCGGCCTGAGCATGGCCACGGTCGGCGTTGATGCCAATACCGGGGTTTACCGGTTTACCTTTGACAGCGTTCACCTCTCCGACGGCATTCAGTTCGTGGTAGTGGTGATTGGTCTGTTCTCGGTAAGCGAAATCCTGCTGATGCTGGAGTCCACCAGCGGCGGCCAGAAAGTGGTGCGCGCCAGCGGACGTATGCTGTTCAATATGAAAGAGGCGGCCCAGTGTACCGGTGCCACACTGCGCTCATCGCTGATTGGCTTCTTTGTTGGCGTATTACCCGGTGCAGGAGCCACCATTGCCAGCGCCATTGCCTACATGACCGAGAAGAAAATCAGCGGTGGCGAAACCTTCGGCAAGGGCGATATTCGCGGCGTGGCCGCGCCGGAAGCGGCGAATAATGCTTCCGCCTGCGGCTCGTTTATCCCAATGCTGACGCTGGGTATTCCCGGCTCCGGCACCACGGCGGTAATGGTGGGCGCGTTGACGCTGTATAACATCACGCCAGGCCCGGAGATGTTTGTTGAACAGCCGGATATTGTCTGGGGGCTGATTGCTGCCCTGCTGATCGGCAACGTGATGCTGCTAATCATGAATATCCCGATGATCAATATCTTCGCCCGTATGCTCACTATTCCGCTGTGGTTCCTGGTGCCGGCGATTGCGGCCATCTCCGCCGTCGGTGTTTATGCGGTTCACAGCACCACCTTTGACCTGTTGTTAATGGTGGGCTTAGGGATCTTCGGCTATATCCTGCGCAAGATGGATTTCCCTATGTCTCCGCTGATCCTCGGTTTTGTACTTGGCGGAATGCTGGAGCAGAATCTGCGCCGCGCGCTGTCAATCAGCAACGGCAACCTGCCTATTCTTTGGGAGAGTCTGATCTGCAAACTGCTATTGGTGCTGGCTGTCAGCGTGCTGGTCGTGCCTCCGCTGTGGAAACGCTGGCGTCGTAAGCGCCTGCAGTCGGCAGAGTCTCATTAAGCCCGGGGCGTGGGACGCCACGCCCGCTAACTTCCGGCACGATGACGATAACGTTCCGGCGTGGTGCCTGACTGCTGCTGGAACATCACAATCAGCGCTGACGCCGAGCTATACCCCAGGTCCAGCGCCACCTCCTTAACACTTTTCCCCTGTTCCAGCAGCGAAATTGCGTGCAAAAAGCGCAACCGCTGCCGCCATTCACTGAATGACATGCCAAGCAGCGTCTGGCAGCGCCGCGACAGGGTGCGCTCCGTGGTGTAAACACGCTGCGCCCACTGTGCCAGCGTGGTGTTATCCGCCGGGTTACGCTCCAGCGCCTGCAATACCGGCGCCAGCGCCTTATCCTGGGTAGAAGGCAGATAACTCTGCTGGCTTTCCGCCTGGCGCAGCTGGTCGAGCAGCACCGCGCATAGCCGACGATCTTCAGCACTTTCCGGCACCAGCAGCTGGCGAGCAGCGCACTCATCGATAATCGCATGTACCACCGGACTGACGCGCAGCAGGCAGGCACGCGGCGGCAACGATGCGCAATCCTCTGCGGCGATATTCAGCGTGCGAAAATGCGCCTGCTTGTGGTTATAGCTGGCATGCTGCTGCAAAGGGGGGATCCAGATCGGCAGATCGGGTGGCGTCAGCAGACGCTCGCCCTCCACCTGCATCTCCAGAACGTTGCACTTAACGAAAATCACCTGGCCCCAGCGGTGCTGGTGCGGCAGATATTCGGTACGCGCATTGGCCTGTTCATAGCGGAAGAACAACCGCAGCGCTTCGGCATCCGCCGGTGCGCTATAGGTTAACTGCTGAATCATCTTGTCCGGTTGCGTCATACTTTTGTCTGATTATGATTATCTGTTTCAAAACCGACAAGATTACACTGCTGCGCTTTCCCTGAACATAAGAGAACCCCGATGAATTTTCTGTTTCCTCTGTTTGCGGTGCTGATCTGGTCGATCAACGCCGTGGTCAGCAAGATGTCTGCCACGGCAATCGATCCCGCCGCCATCTCCTTCTACCGCTGGCTGCTGGCCCTGCTGGTGCTGGCCCCGTTTGCCCTGCCCGGCGTCTGGCGCCATCGTCAGCAGGTGAAACAAAATGGCTGGAAGTTACTGGTGCTCGGATTACTCGGTATGGTGCTGTATCAGAGTCTTGCCTATTATGCCGCTCACAGCGTCAGCGCGCTGTTTATGGGGATCCTCAATGCGCTGATCCCGCTGCTGACGGTACTGTTAAGCCTGCTGCTGCTGCGCCTGGCTCCGACCGTCGGCATTCTGCTCGGCAGCCTGCTCTCCTTTTGCGGGCTGGTGTGGCTGGTCAGCCAGGGTAATCCCGCGCAGCTGCTGTCGCACGGACTGGGCAAAGGTGAGCTGATGATGTTCGCCGCATCAGGTTCTTACGCGCTGTACGGCGTGCTCACTAAACGCTGGGCGCTGCCGCTGCCTAACTGGCAGAGCCTGTGGGTGCAAATCTTCTTTGGCGTGCTCCTCCTGACGCCGGGTTTTCTGCTGGCGCCGGACGTCTCGCTCAATGCGCACAATATTCCGCTGGTGCTGTTTGCGGGCATTTCTGCTTCGATCATTGCTCCGTTTTTGTGGATCCAGGGGGTGGCACGACTCGGAGCCAGCACCACAAGCATCTTTATGAATCTGGTGCCGATTTTTACCGCAATTATTGCCGTACTGTTCCTGCATGAGCAGCTGCACGCCTATCACTATATCGGCGGCGGGATCGCGATTTTAGGCGTTGCCCTCGCCCAGAGATTACGTATCACATTGATATTTAATAATAAATAATGCCACTTTAGATTATGTAGCTGTAGGATTTCTTTCTTGCAGCTGCCCCCACCAATCACTAAGATCATTCTGATATTTAAATAAATACTTCTAAATAAAATCAATTATTTTTAATAAAAACATACCAAATATAATAAAACATAAATATTTATGTTATTTTGGACTATTTGCTATTTACCATTTTCACACAGCGACTAATCTTCTTAGCAATGCAAGCATTAACGAACTGGGGAATCGTTCATTATCGATATATCTAAAAACCTGACATTCTCTCGCATTTTTATTCTCGAGATTCGAGAGTGATTCCACCAAGATTCTATTTATCTTTATTTTATTCAGCTGAGGAAGTTTTCAATAAAACTTCAGGTAAAAAATAAAACATCGCTTGTGTTAATGATATTTAAATTAACAATCGGCACTTTCAAATCAAAAGGAATTAAATATGAAAAAGACATTACTGACCACCGCGCTGATTTCAGTGATAGTACTTCCTATATCATCGGCAATGGCTTATGACGGAACAATCAAGTTTGTTGGCTTAATTTCCAACACCACTTGTAACATCAATATCAACGGGCGCGGCAGCAACACGACGATAAAATTTAATCCTATATCAGAAAACGCCCTTCCACAAAAAGGGGCAGTTGCTAACGAACTGCCTTTCACCCTGGTATTAGATAATTGTAAGAATGCCACTAACTATGTCCGCGCATTGTTTGAAAGCCCGCAAACGGATTACCGCACAGGTAACCTGATAAACAATGGCGATGCAGCCAACGTTCAGATACAACTGCTGGATAAAACTCATCAACCAATCAGGCTGGGCGATGGTTCACAGTCCGATGGTGCCTCGTTCAAAATTATTGATAATACGGCTACCCTGAACTATTTTGCGCGTTATTATGCCACTGGAAAAGTCACTGGCGGTAAAGTCGACACGCTGGTCCATTACTCATTAAACTATTTCTAACTCATCACTCTGTTTAAAGTGCAAGGGGAGAACCTTGCACTTTATCGTGCATCCAAAATATAGAGTATCGATTATGCCAGTCGTAACAAACCTTCCTCACTCACTATTGATATATTGTATCTATATACTGTTAGCCTCGCAAAGCCTGGTGAGCCACGCTAACGTTATCATTAATAGTACACGCGTGATTTACCCACAAAATCAGCATGAAGTGAGTGTTCAGTTAACCAATGACAGCCCCCAGCCTGCGCTGATACAGGCGTGGATTGACAGCGGTGATCCTGATGCAACTTTTAACCAGATCTCCGTGCCCTTTATATTGACGCCTCCCATCGTTCGTATTGAACCACAAAGTGGTCAAACGCTAAGGCTGACCTGGACCGGGGGCAGTTTACCGCAGGACAGAGAATCGGTTTTTTGGCTTAATATCCTCGACATTCCACCCAAAAAAACTGACTCAACGGACAGTAATATCTTGCAGATGGCGATCCGCAGCCGGATTAAAATTTTCTTTCGCCCGCCCTCTCTTGATGAAAAAGGTGCAACAGGGTCATTTCAGTCACTACGCTGGCAGCGCGCATCTGCATCCCCGGCCACCATCCTGACTATTTATAATCCATCAGGTTATTTTATTAATATTGCAAGTATAACTATTGGCCACCATGGCAAGGAGATAACAAGTTTAAACGGGGAGATGATTGCGCCACGCGGCTCAGCAGAATTCAAATTCACGCATCTTCCGGAAAAAATAGATAACACCGCGTTGCGCTACGAAATATTTAATGACTACGGCAGCATTACGACGGTGAAAGCCGATAACAACAAAAAATAGCTCCAAGCCACATCACGCCTGATTTAATTGAGCTAAATATGGAGAGAATAGATGTTCAGGATACTTTTCACTGCCGCTCCTGTCTGGCGTCTCCGGCTTTGCAACTTTTTCTCGCGTAGTCTGTTACTTCTTGGATTGCTGAGTATAGAAACTCAACAAAAACTTTTCGCCGCAACGGATGAGGGAATCGCTATATTTGATGCTCATTTTTTACGTAACACCTCTGATGAAAGTATTGATGTTTCACAGTTTAGTCGCGGTCACGCGTTACAGCCCGGTCGCTATGATGTCAATATTGTGCTGAATGAAAGATCGATTAAACAATTAAAAGTGACGGTTAAAAAAATTTCAAACCACACGGTTATCTGTATAACGCGCCCGCTGCTCAATTTATTACATATAAAAAGCACTTACATTGACGACCAGCAGCTAAAAAAACTCGATACTTCTGCAAACTGTTTAAGTCTGGAACAGCTTATTCCTGCCGCAAGTGCCCATATCGACATTAGCACCTTAAGCATGATAATCGCTATTCCGCAGGCAGCATTACAGCATCAGGCACAAAATGAAGTTGATCCTTCTTTGTGGCAACGAGGAATTAATGCTCTTATTTTAAACTATAACGCTAACTACTATCAGTCAAAGCAGGATGGTAGCGCGTTTAACTCCTTATATAACAGCAATAATATTGGCCTGAATATCCATGGTTTTCATTTCCGCCATCTGGGATCGCTGAACTGGCAAACTGAGAGCAGCACGCACTATCAAAACCTGCGCAATTATGTTGAGCGTGATATCAGTTCAATCCGGTCGCGCATTACTGTGGGAGACGCCGATACCAGCGGCAATCTTTTTGATAGCTTTTCATTCCGCGGCTTAACACTGCGCAGCGTCGACGCCATGCTGCCAGATTCGCGGCGCGGCTATGCTCCCGCCATTAGAGGCGTGGCTCAGACCCATGCCCGCGTTAGCGTGCGGCAGAATAACGTGCTGCTGTATGAAACCACCGTCCCTCCTGGCCCCTTTAGCTTCGACGACCTTTATCCTACCGGCTATGGTGGAGACCTGGTGGTCACCATAAGGGAATCCGATGGCCAGATAAGTCAATTTATGGTGCCTTACGCTTCTATTCCCCAGCTGGTGCGTCAGGGAACAACACTGTTTAGCATTACCGCCGGTACGCTGCGTAATATGAATCTGTCCAACACGGAAACCGTCGCCCAGGCCACGCTGCAACGGGGGGTCAGTAACCTTGTGACCAGCTATGGCGGTATCTTAACCACGCGTAATTATCACGCTTTCCTGCTGGGCGGCGCAGTCGGCACGTCAATGGGGGCGCTGGCGCTGGATGTCAGCCAGGCACAAACGGTCAGCCGCAGTAAGCGCCTTTCAGGTCAAAGCTATCGAATGACCTACAGCAAAGAGTTTAATCAGAGCAGCAGTAGCGTATCTGTCGCCGCCTGGCGCTTCTCATCTTCCGGTTATCTGGGCCTGAATGATGCGATGCACTGGATAGATAACCGGCGGCGTAACGTCCCCTCTTCCTGCGATGATGCAAAGCAGGCGCAGCGTAGCCGTCTCTCCATCAGCCTTTCACAGACTCTGCCTGAAAGCTGGGGGCAAATGTATCTGACTGCAATCAGGCAGAATTACTGGCGCAATAATGGCAATGACAACCAGCTTCAGGCGGGATACAGCAATGCGTTTCGCTCGCTGAGTTGGTCACTCTCGGTAAACCGCTTGAGTTCACGCGATGGGGGAGAGACTCAATTTTCTCTCGGCTTCTCACTGCCGCTGGGCAGCGACATGCAGGATACCAGCATGAACCTGAACGTTAACCACGACGCCCAGGGATTATCCAGCCAGGTTAATCTCAGCAGTTCACTGGGAGCAGAACAGCAGTTTGATTACAACGTTGGAATAAGCCAGGATCGCCAGCAGGGAGCCAGCGCCAATACGGTCGCCAGCTGGCACTCAGCCTGGAGCACCTTGCAAGGCAGCTATGAAGCTGGCAACCATAGCCACTCATGGTCCGGGGGTCTCAGCGGGGCGCTGGTAGCACTGCCTGATGGCGTGATTTTCAGTCCCTGGTACAGCGAAACCATGGCGCTGGTCGATGCGCCTTACGCTAAGGGCGCCACGGTGGAAGGTCACTCTGGCCTGAAGCTCAATGATCAGGGACGTGCACTCGTTCCCTATATGATTGCCTACCACCTCAATGAGATCGTCCTCGACCCACAAGGGTTACCGCCAGATGTGGAGCTAAAGAGCACCCGTCAGCAGAGCGCACCATATGCAGGTGCGCTGGTTAAAGTTAAGTTTGCCACCACGCGCGGTCGGGCTGTGTTAATCCATTCTACCCACTCCGATGGTCAGAGCCTGCCGTTTGGTGCCAGCGTGAGTGATGAACGGGGGAATAACCTCGGATTGGTTGCTCAGGGCGATATGATCTATGTCCGTCTACCAGAGGGACGTTCTCGTCTGGTGGTCAAATCCGGCGAAACAACCGTCTGCACGCTGACCGTTACTCTTCCCCCGCACCAGCAGCTGGAAAACGGCTTTGAACGGTTTAACACACCCTGCCTGCCTGCTAACGCCCGATCGTAACGAGATGAGATTGATGAATTATCGATACTATTTACTGCTGTTTGCCGCCGTTGCGCTCGCACCGTTCAGTTTGCCGACCCAAGCCGGCTCGCTGAAATGTGTCACAGAGCGGCGAGGCGCTTTCCCGCTGGTGGTGTTCAACGCCGGCAACGCGCTGAAATTATCCTCTTCACTGCCAATGGGAGCTACGGTGTTTAACCAGAGCTACACTATCACCGCCTGGTGCAGTATCAGCGACCCTCAGCAGCAGGGAAATGAACTGGCCTTATTCATTCGCCGTAACGGCAGTAAAATACTCGGTAACGGCTTAACGCTGATCACCACGCTAAATGGCGATCGGGGTAGCGATGATGGCGTAGTCAGTACCGGCGTGATGATTACCAATCATAATGCTGCGGCTGGTCTCCCGCATAGTACCTGGCAACGAGCCAGCTTTGGCGTCACCGTTGAAATTGTTAAATCCGGGCAAACGCCGGAACGCCCTGAGCAGGTAACGCCAATTAACTCACGCATTTCACTATTTGATATTGGCTCCGACAACGGCGGAAAAAAAGCGAACTATCAGATGCTGGATGCCGAAAAGTGGCTGAGCTTCAAAGCAAAGAGCTGTAAAGTCCAGGGACCTGCGTCCTTTAGCGTTTCGCTAGGTACCATCAGGATCAGACAAGACCGGGGTTTCGGTTCAGCTATCGGTTCCACTAGCGAGGGTAAAACATTCGCGCTTAACTTTATTTGCGATACGGATGTTTCGGGCAATTTTAATGTGATGCTGCGGCTCGATGGTCAAACCCCAGCAGGTGGGGCAAAACAGGGATTGATCAGCCTGAACAGCCAGGTTCACAGCGCCAGCGGCGTCGCGATACAAATCTTACATGCTGCCAGTGGCTTTCCGGTAGATATTGGCAACAGCTGGAAAATCGGCAGTTATCCTCTTGCCCGCCGTACCATAGAAGTGCCGTTGCTTGCACGCTACTACCAATTGACACCGGGCATTACTCCCGGAAAGGCTACCGGCATACTCACCTGGACAATCAGCTATCTGTAAACGGTGCACGTTAAAAAAAAGTCGGAAAGCGACACGATTAAGCCGCCCTGCTCTACCTATCCCCGGCCGGGATTGTTATCATGCTCTATTACCCTCTGTGGTCCGGCGCGCCCCGGATAATGACTCTGACTGAAGGACTTCGCCATGCAACCTTTGAGTGGCCCTGGTGCGCCGATTCCCGGCGATCGACCGACGATCGATGCCCAAAAGGGCACATCGCGCCCCGGCCCTGGCGATCAACCTCTTACGCCCGCACAGCGCACCACGCTGGAGCGCCTGATCGTCAAGATCATGTCGCTCAGCACGCTGAAATCCCCCGAGCTGTGGGCTGGCCTGCGCCATGAGGTCGGCGTAAAAAATGATGCGGGCCTGCTGGCGCGCCATTTTCCTCCGGCAGAACAGTTCCTCAATACGCGTTTGTCACAGGTGCAAAACACCCACGCCACGCGCCAGCTGTTACAGCAGCTGACCGACCTGCTGCCCACCGGGAATAACCGCCAGGCGGTGAGCGACTTTATCCGTCAGCAGTTTGGTCATACGGTCTTAAGCTCGCTCAACCCTGACCAGCTGCGTCAGGTGCTGACCATGCTGCAGAACGGGCAGATGGCGATCCCACAGCCGCAGCAGACGCGCAGCAGCGATCGCAGCCTGCTGCCAGCCGAGCATCAGACGCTGAACCAGCAGATTTCGCGCCTTGCCGCCGCCACCGGCGAGCAGCCGGTCAAACTGTGGGCTTCCGTACTGAAGGTGATGAACCTGCACAGCGGTGATCCTATCCCCTCGCGCGCCTTCCCGCTGCTCAACCAGTATCTGCAGGCCAGCCAGACGCTTAGCCAGCATAGCGCACCGACGCTAACGCAGCTGATTGCCACCCTGAAGCAGCCGCCGGATGTGGGCGAGCAGCGTATGCTGGAGGATTACAGCCAGCAGCGCTTCAGCATTGCGCCACAAACGGTGCTCAGCCCGACTCAGGCACAGGACCTGCTCAATCTGCTGTTCAGCCGCCGCGCAGAGCGTTTGCAGGAACAGCCGCTGGCCGACAGCGAGCTGAATCCAAAACCGATTGCAGCGCCAATCTGGGGTACGCTGCCGCCGATGTTGCAGCCGCTGGCGAATCGTCCGGTGTTTACCGCCTTTGCCATGCTGATCCTGCTGGTTCTGGTGCTGTGGATGCTGTTCTGATTTAGCGCCTTATCAGGGCTGGCGCCAACGCGGCGCCAGCTCTTCTTCTCAGGCCACTTCCTCTACCGGCTTGCCGCCAAAGCGGTCGCGCATAATCTGCTCGATCTCCTCCAGGCTCTTACCTCTTGTCTCCGGCAGCATCAGCGCCACAAAGGCCAGTGAGCCGATGTTAATGATGGCGAAAATAAAGAACGTTTTGCTGCCGGCAAACGCCATTAGCGGCGGGAAGCAGAAAGCGACCAGCGCATTAAAAATCCACTGTAATGACACCGCGGTGCCCGTCAGCGCCCCGCGCAGCTGCATCGGGAACAGTTCGGACATCAGCAGCCAGTAGACGGGTGAAATGCACATCTGCATAAAGAACAGGAACATCAGAATAAAGGCCAGCGCCAGATAGCTTTGGGTTAAACCGGCTGGCACCAGCGTCATCACCAGCCCTAACATCAGCTGGGCGGCGATAACAAAGAACAGCCCGGTCATCAGCATTTTACGGCGTGGGAAGCGGCTAACCGCCCAAATACCCACGAAGGTGGCAATCACGGAAACCACACCGTTGCCAATCGTGGCGGCGATAGAGGCGCTGGTTCCCAGCCCGGTCGACTTCAGGATAATCGGCGTGTAGTACATAAAGGCATTGACCCCGGTGAACTGGATAACGAAACCCAGCCCGATGCCGATCATCAACAGGCGCAGCACCCATTTTTCCTTAATCAGGGTCATCACGTCCGGCCCACGCTCGGCCTTACGCGCCTGTTTTTTCATCTCGCGCATCTCCTTACGCACCTCTCGCGGAGTTTCACGCAGGTACTTCAGGATGTTTTTTGCCTCCTGCAGTCGCCCTTCGGCCACCATCCAGTGCGGGGATGCCGGAACAAAAAAGGTGCCGATAAACAGCAGCAGGCCGGGGATCATGGCGATAGCCAGCATATAGCGCCACAGGTGTTCGTCATGCAGCAGATAGCTGAGCAGAGTGCTGGCAACGTAGGCCACCAGCTGGCCGGTGACAATCATCAGCTCATTACGGCTCACCAGTGGAGCCCTTAATTTCGGACCGGCGATCTCAGCAATAAACACCGGCACGGTGGCCGACCCGCCGCCAACGGCGATACCGAGCAGAAAACGCATCGCCACCATCACCGAAATCGACGGTGCAAGAGCAGTACCGAGGGAGCCGGCAACAAACAGCACGGCGAGGCTGCGTAGCGTGATGCGGCGGCCAAACTTGTCGGAGAAGAAACCACTGAGGAAGGAACCGAGCGCGGCGCCAAACACCAGTGAAGAGGCGACCAGCCCTTCAGTAAACGAGTTTAAGCCCAGCCCGCCCTGTGCCGCAGGCGCGGACATATAGGGTAAAGCCCCGGAGATAATACCGGTGTCGTAACCAAAGGCCAGCGCGCCCATGGTGGCGACGAGCACCACAAAGAAAATTCGCTGTTTAACAATCGTCGCGCGCGAGGACTCATCGGCTTCCGAGGAGTCTGAGGAGGTTGTGTTCATATGATCCCTGAATAAGAAGAAAAGTCTGTGGCGCTCACATTTATTGTGGAAAAGGCGCTAAACGGTGAGTCGCGCAAAAAGTGTAGACTCCGTCACAGTTTTCGACAAATTCAAAAGTCATTTAACATCCGCAGTCGCTTAGAGCGGCAGCGGCGGGCCACTGCCCCGCGTTATCTCCTGTCACGATCGGATGGCTATCGCGCTGCCAAAAATCCAGCCCGCCGATCAGCTCTTTCACCTGAAAACCCGCAGCAGCCAGCTTCCAGGCTCCTTTGGTCGAACCGTTACAGCCAATGCCGTCACAGTAGGTGATATACACCTTTTCGCGCGCCAGTGCGGCCAGGGTCTCTGCCGTCATGGTGCGATGGGGAAAGCTGAGCGCCCCGGCTATATGCCCGGCGCGGTACTGCTGTGCGGAGCGCACATCCAGCACCACAATCGCCGCGATGCCCGCAGCAAGGTCCTGCGCCACATCCCAGGCATCGGCGTAATGCGCCAGTTTGTCACGCAGCCACGCTTCACTCTGCGCGGGGGATGGCGGGGGAAACTGTAAAACGGCTGAAAATGGGTTCATCTCATGCTCCGGTTCGGGTTAATGTTGTTATCTTAATGCGAATGGGTCTTTACAATAAGACCGATTAAGCCACTACGATAAGGCCAATATGCCCACTGTTACCGTGCCGTTTCCTGCCCTGTTTAGTCGTCAGAATGCCACCACCCTGCGCGAGAAAGTGTGCGCGATGCTGCGTCAGGCCATCGTCGACGGCTCACTGCCAACCGCGGCACGCCTGCCCTCTTCTCGCGTGCTGGCCAGCGATTTGTCGCTGTCGCGCATCACGGTTGAAGCAGCTTACAGCCAGCTGGAGAGTGAAGGCTATCTGACGCGTCAGACCGGGCGCGGAACGTTTGTCGCTGTTGCGCCCGTGCCGCCGCCGCGCCGCCGCCCGCCCGTGGCTGCCCCGCTTCTTTCCCTGCGCGGGCAGCAGATCGTCGCCGACGGCGGCTGTGAAGATCCGCCGTTTCCTCAAGCGTTTGCAGCCGGATCGCCAGACCTGCGCGCGTTTCCGCAGCGGATATGGCGTAGACTGACGCAGCAGCGCCTGCGGCTGGATGGCGAAAGCCTGATGCGCTACGGCGATCCGCTCGGCCTGCCGGCGCTGCGCCAGGCGGTGGCGCACTATCTGGCGCAGTCTCGCGGGGTGCGCTGCCACGCCGAACAGGTGGTGATCCTCACCAGTTCCCAGCAGGCACTGCAGATGATCGCCCTGCTGCTGTGCGATAGCGGCGACAGCGTTTGGCTGGAGGATCCGGGCTATCTCGGGGCCTGGCAGGCGTTTAGCAGCAGCGGCGCGCAGGTCAGCGGCATCGCTTGCGATGAGAGTGGCGCGATTATTCCGGGTGGAGATGCGCCAAAGCTGGTGTATCTCACGCCATCCCATCAATATCCCACCGGCGTGACGCTAGCGCTGGAGCGGCGCCTGGCGTGGCTGGCTTTTGCCCGCCAACAGCAGTGCTGGCTGATAGAAGATGATTATGATAGCGAGTTTCACTACGACCAGCGCCCGATGCCCGCCTTACAGGGTCTGGAAGAGGATGCCCGGGTGCTGTATCTCGGCACCTTCTCCAAAGTGCTGTTTCCCTCTTTGCGGCTGGCGTATCTGGTGGTGCCCGATGCATTAATCGAACCATTACGCCGCCTGCGCAGCATTATCGACGGGCACAGCGCGCAGCTGATGCAGGCGGTGACGGCAGATTTTATTCACCACGGTCACTTTGCCGCGCACCTGCGCCTGATGCGCCAGCTGTATGCCAGCCGCCGCAATCTGCTGGTCAATGAGGTGAATGACAAACTCGCCGATCGCCTTACGCTATTCCCACATCAGGGCGGTTTACAGCTGGCGGTCGGGCTGAAAATGGGCAGTGAACAGCAGCTGACGCAGCAGGCAGCGCAGCACGGCCTGCTGCTGCCGCGCCTGTCTCCGCTTTATCAGCAGCAGCCAGCGCAGGCGGGCTGGATGCTGGGATATTCCGCCCTGCAGCCGGCGGAGATCGTCCAGGCAGTGACACGGCTTAGCCGCCTGGATTGGTCAACCCCGCGCGGGCAAAGCTGAAGGTGACGGCAATACCCAGCGCGGCGCAGACCGCACCGGCAATGTACACCGAACCGTAGCCGAGACCGGTGGCCAGCAGCCCGGTAAGCGGGCCGGTGATGCCATAAGCGATATCCTGAAACGCCGAAAAACCGCCTAGCGCGGTGCCACGCACCTGCGGCGCCACCCGTTTTAGCACCTCAACTCCCAGCGCCGGGAACACCAGCGAACAGCCGCAGCCGGTCAAAGCCGCCCCTGCCAGGGCTATCCAGCCGTTCGGGGCCATGCCCAGCAGCAGCAGGCCAAGCGCTTCCACCATCAATGAAATCAGCGCCACGCGCGTGCCGCCCAGCCGATCCGGCAGGCCGCCAAACAGCACGCGCACCAGCACAAAGGCTACGCCAAACGCGGTTAAAGCAAACCCGGCATTGCCCCACTGGCGATCGGCGAAATAGAGCGAGGTGAAGGTGCCAATCACCGCAAAGCCTGCCCCCTGAAGTGCCAACGCAGATCCCGGCTGTGCAATCTGCCCAACCACTTTCCACAGTGACGGTCGCTCACCACCGTGTACCGGTACGGCGCGCACGCCAAGGTTGAACAGCAGCGCCGCCAGCGGCAGCAGAATAGTGGCAATGCCCAGCAGTGCAAAACCGCCGTGGCTGTATAACAGCAGCCCGAGCGGTGCTCCTGCAGCCAGCGCGCCATAAATGGCCATGCCGTTCCACGACATCACCTGGCCGCCGCGTGTCGCGCCCACCAGCCCCATACCCCAGGTCAGATTGCCGGTCAGCAGCTGGCTTTCACCAAAGCCCAGCAGCAGGCGCCCGGCCACCAGCAGGGCAAATTTAGCCATTACCGGCAGCGGCAGCAGTGCCGCCAGCAGATAGGCAACCCCAACCAGCGCCAGCGCCAGCATGCCCTGTAGCGTTGAGCGTTTTGCCCCGCGCTGATCGGCCAGCCTTCCGGCATAGCCACGCGTTAGCAGCGTGGCAAAAAACTGGATGCCTACCGCAACGCCCACCAGAAAGTTGTTCAGCCCCAGCACCTGGTGAACATAAAGCGGGATCACCGGCAGCGCGAGGCCCGCCGTCAGGTAGGTGAGAAATACGGCAAATGAGATGCGCGCCAGCGCAGTCGTGGCCTGCGCCGGGCGTTGGTCGATACGGCTGGACATCGTTAACTCCTCCTGAGAGAACCGGGGCACGGCCTGTGCCACAGATGGTTATGGAATTTTATTTTCAAAGACAACCAGAGTGGCTAAATAGTTTCAAATCGTCAACGCTATTAACCGCCCGCGCTGGAATGTAACCCAGTTACGTGCCTTATTACCTGCGGTAGCTAAACAACCAGACCAGGCTCAGGCATAAAATCGCGATATGCGCCGCATTTCGCTGACAAAAATAGCGGCTGTTTGAGATTAGAGTACCACTTTCACTCAGGCCGGGAAGCGCCCTGCGGGTAATTGTTACCAAAATGATAACAGGCAAAAAAATTAACAATAATGAAACAATAAGATCTCAGTAAACTTCCTACAATCACGCCGAAAATAACAACTTATTAACAGATTTAACTACATAATTTAACTTTAAAGGTCACAGATCACACTTTCCATCATTGCCCACTTCTTCGCCAAAATCTTATTGCTATCGTGAGCCGGTGGTGAAATCCACCCTCATACCTGACGAAAACAACGATCTGGATAACAAGGTACTGCTATGAAATTTAACCTCGCGTTACTCAATGCATGTGTCGTATCCGCCTGCATGTTATTAGCAACACCCGTGCTGGCAGCAGAAAAACATGATATCGCCGTCGTGGCAAAAGTCACAGGCATTCCGTGGTTTACCCGGATGGCGGTGGGCGTGGACGAAGCGGCGAAAAAGCTCGACGTCAATGCTTACCAGGTTGGCGGCTCCACGGCCGATCCGGCGCAGCAGGTAAAGGTGATTGAGGACCTGATCGCCAAAAAAGTCGACGCAATCATCGTGGTGCCCAATGACGCCAAAGTCCTTGAGCCCGTGCTGAAAAAAGCGCGTGACCAGGGCATCGTAGTGCTGACCCATGAATCCCCGGACCAGCAGATTGGTCAGTGGGATATTGAAACCATCGACAGCACTAAATATGCCGAAAAGAATATGGATGAGCTGGCGAGCGCGATGGGTGGCAAGGGCGGATACGCCATTTACGTTGGCTCGCTGACCGTGCCGCTGCACAATGCCTGGGCCGATGCGGCCATCAAATACCAGAAAGAGAAATACCCGGAAATGCACGAAGTGACCGCGCGCCTGCCGGTGGCGGAGAGCATCGACAAATCCTATGCCACTACGCTCGACCTGATGCGCACCTACCCTGACCTCAAGGGCATCATCGGTTTTGGCTCGCTTGGCCCAATCGGTGCCGGACAGGCGGTGAAAAGTAAACGGGCGAAAAACAAGATCGCCGTGGTGGGTATCGCGATGCCTGCTCAGGCTGCGCCTTACCTGATGAGCGGCGATATCAAAAAAGCCCTGCTGTGGGATCCAAAAGATGCCGGTTTCGCCCTGGTCAGCCTGGCGGATCAGCTGCTGGATGGCAAACAGGTGACGCCTGACCTGACCATCGACGGCCTGGGCAAAGCGGATGTTGATATGCAGCATCACGTTATCCGCTTCAACCGCATTCTGGAAGTGACCAAAGATAACGCTAAATCCCTCGGTTTTTGATTGTTTCGGGCCGGCGACTGTCGGCCCTCACCCACTCCAGGGCGATGAATGATGGCCACACAAACTCCTTTTATATCGTTGGAAAAAATCAGCAAATCGTTTCCCGGCGTGCGTGCGCTGGATAACGTCACGCTGACGCTGAACCGCGGCGAAGTACACTGCCTGGCCGGGCAAAACGGCTGTGGCAAAAGTACCCTGATCAAAGTCATTTCCGGGGTATATCACCCCGACAAAGGCTCGCATATCAGCGTTGACGGCAAGCGCTTTAACCAGCTCAGCCCTGCCCTGTCGGCGTATTACGGCGTGCAGGTGATCTACCAGGATCTGTCGCTGTTTCCCAATTTATCGGTGATGGAGAACATCGCGGTCCACCGCTATCTGCCGGGCGGCAGCTTCTGGGTGAATCGCCGTGCCATGCGGCAGCTGGCGCTGGAGACCATGCAGCGTATCGGCGTTAGTCTCGACCCGGCGCGCAAAGTAGAAAAACTGTCGATCGCCGACCGGCAGCTGGTGGCGATCTGCCGGGCGCTGGCCGCCGATGCCAGCCTGGTGATCATGGATGAGCCCACCGCCTCACTGACGCGCCATGAGGTTAATGGCCTGCTGCGCGTGGTGCGTGAGCTAAAGGCCGCCGGGATCTGCGTGGTGTTCGTCAGCCATAAGCTGGATGAGGTGATGGAGGTTTCGGACCGCATCAGCGTGATCCGCGACGGCAAGCTGGTCGGCACCTATGCCGCCAGTGAACTGGACGGTGATGAACTGGCGTTCCTGATGACCGGCCAGCGCTTCAGCTTCAGCCACCTGCCGGAGCGGGCCGACCGCAGCGAAACCCCGCTGCTGGAAGTGCGCAACCTCTCCCGGCGCAACCAGTATCAGCAGATTAACCTGCAGCTAAGACGCGGCGAGATCACCGCCATCGTCGGCCTGCTGGGTGCCGGGCGCACCGAGCTGTGCCTGTCGCTGTTTGGCCTTTCGCGCCCGGACAGCGGCGAAATGCTGATAGACGGTAAGCCAGTCAGGCTGCGCCATAATCGCGACGCTATCCGCCACGGCATTGCTTACGTTTCGGAAGATCGTCAGAGCGAAGGGCTGATTATGCCGCAGTCGATCTTCGATAACCTGCTGGTGCCGGTGTTTGGCCGCCTGCGCGGTCGACTCGGCTTGATGGATCGCGCGCAGGCGCGCCACCAGGTGGCCTCACTCATCCGCGAGCTCAATATCAAAGTGTCCGACAGCCAGCTGCCGGTTCAAACGCTTTCCGGCGGCAACGCCCAGCGCGTGGCGATCGGTAAATGGGTGGCGACGCAGCCCAAAGTGCTGATCCTCGACTCGCCGACCGTCGGCGTCGATATTGCTAATAAAGAGGGGATCTATCGCATTGCCCGCGAGCTGGCCGATTCCGGTATGGCGGTGCTGATGATATGCGATGAGATCCCGGAAGCTTACTACAACAGTCATCGCGTACTGGTGATGCGCAAAGGCGAGCTGGTTGCCAGCTTCGCGCCCCATCAGTGCAGCGAAGAGGAGATTGCCGGGGTGGTTAATGAATAACAAGCTGCGTCACTTGATCAGCCACCATGAGTTCTGGCTGGGTCTGTTAATTGTCCTGCTGGCGCTGGGACTAAGCCTGCGCACCAGCGAATTTCTCACTCTCGGCAACCTGACCGACGTGGCCACCAGCTATGCCATTCTCGGCATTCTCGCCTGCGGCCTGTTTGTGGTGCTGATCGCCGGAGGCATCGATATCTCCTTCCCGGCGATGACCGCCATCGCGCAGTACGTGATGGCCAGCACCCTGCTGGCGCACGGCGGCAATTTCTTCAGCGCCTTTGCCATTGCCATCGGCTGCGGGCTGCTGCTCGGCATGGTTAACGGGCTGCTGGTATACCTGCTGAGGGTGCCGGCAATTATTATCACCATCGCCACGCTCAACCTGTTCTATGGCCTGCTGGTGTGGATGACCAACGGCACCTGGCTGTACGGCTTCCCGGAATGGTTTATGAACGGCATTAACTGGCTCTCCTTTACCGCTTCGGACGGCTATGAATATGGCCTGACGCTGCCGCTGCTCTGCCTGCTGGGCGTCTTTGTGCTGACTGGTGTGCTGATGAACTTTACCCGCTTCGGGCGGCAGATCTACGCGATGGGCGGTAACCGCGAATCCGCTTCGCGCCTCGGCATCAACCTGCGCAGCCTGCATCTGGCGGTTTACGGATATATGGGCGTGCTGGCGGGCGTCGCGGCCGTGGTTCAGGCACAGACCACGCAGTCGGTAGCACCGAACTCGCTGGTCGGCTACGAGCTGACAGTGCTGGCGGCGGTCGTGCTGGGAGGAGCCAGTATGAGCGGCGGGCGAGGAACGCTGATTGGTACCCTGCTCGGCGTATTACTACTGGCCTTCCTGCAAAACGGCCTGACGCTGATGGCGGTGTCATCCTACTGGCACATGGTGTTCAGCGGAGTGATTATTCTGGTGAGCGTCAGCGCGACGGCGTGGAACGAGAAACACCAGCTGGCGAAGGGGAACTGAGATGCAGACATTACTGAATAAACTGCCGGGCGACCGCATCATCCGGCTGCAGCTGCTGATGATGGTGGTGGTGCTGGCGCTGTTTTCCCTGACGCTTGGCGGACGCTTCTTTAGCAACGGCAACTTTCAGTCTATCGCCAGCCAGCTGCCGGTGCTGGGGCTGCTGGCATTAGGCATGGCAGTGACCATGCTGACCGGCGGCATTAATCTGTCGATTATTGCCAGTGCCAATGCCTGCTCGCTGGTGATGGCGGCACTGATTGTCGCCCATCCGGAACAGCCGCTGTGGCTGGCCCTGGCGCTGCTGGCCGGCCTGCTGACGGCTGTAGCGATTGGCGTGCTTAACGGTGTGCTGATTGCAGTGGTGGGCGTTTCGCCAATTCTGGCAACGCTCGGCACCATGACGTTGATTGCCGGGCTGAATATCCTGCTGTCGAACGGCGCGGTAATCTCTGGCTTCCCGCCGCTGATCCAGATGCTCGGCAACGGGGATATCGCCGGCATCCCGCTCTCGCTGTTGATCTTCCTGCTGGTCGCTGCGCTGGTGTGGCTGCTGCTGGAACGCACCACGCTCGGGCGCAGCATTCTGCTCATCGGTTCGAATCAGAAGGCCACGCGCTTTAGCGGGGTGAACACCACCCGCGTGATTATCACCGTGTATGTCCTCTCCGCGTTGATGAGCTGGGGAGCCGCGCTGCTGATGATGTCGATGTTTAACTCTGCCAAGGCAGGTTATGGCGAGTCATGGCTGCTGGTCACCATCCTCGCCTCCGTGCTCGGCGGCATCAATCCTGACGGCGGCTTTGGCCGTATTCCCGGGCTGGTGCTGGCGCTGATTGTGTTACAGATGATTGAAAGTGGACTGAATCTGCTGGGGGTGAGTAGCTACCTCACCATGGCACTTTGGGGTGGCGTACTGATCCTGTTTATTGCGTTGCAAAATCGCAGAACCTGACGACTGAGGATAAAAATGGCGAGCTATTACATTGGTGTGGATGTGGGAACGGGCAGCGCACGCGCGGGGATTTTCGATATCACCGGGCGCATGATGGGCCAGGCCAGCCGTGAAATTGAGATGTATCGCCCACAGGCCAATTTTGTCGAGCAGTCCTCCGACAATATCTGGCAGGCGGTTTGCCAGGCGGTGCGCGATGCGATTAACCAGAGCAATATTAACCCGGTGCAGATTAAAGGGCTGGGCTTTGATGCCACCTGTTCGCTGGTGGTACTGGATAAAGAAGGCAAGCCGCTGACGGTCAGTCCGTCCGGTCGTAATGAGCAGAACATCATCGTCTGGATGGACCACCGCGCCATCGTGCAGGCCGAGCGCATTAATGCCTTAAAACATCCGGTGCTCGATTACGTGGGTGGCGTAATCTCCCCGGAGATGCAGACTCCGAAGCTGCTGTGGCTGAAACAGCATATGCCCGCCAGCTGGCAGAATATCGGCCATCTGTTCGACCTGCCCGACTTCCTGACCTGGCGCGCCACGGCGGACGAAACCCGCTCGCTCTGTTCGCTGGTGTGTAAATGGACCTACCTTGCCCACCAGGACGGCTGGGATGCCAGCTACTTTAAACAGATTGGGCTGGATGACCTGCTGGAGCGCGACGCGGCTAAAATTGGCAGTGAAGTGAAAAGCATGGGCGAACCGCTTGGGCGAGGGCTGACCCAGCGCGCCGCCAGCGAGCTTGGCCTGTTGCCCGGCACGGCGGTTAGCGCCTCGATCATTGATGCGCACGCTGGCAGCCTTGGCACCCTGGGTGCCGCCGGGCCGTCCGGCGAGCTGGCTGATTTTGACCGCCGCATCGCGCTTATTGGCGGCACCTCCACCGGTCATATGGCGATCTCCCGCGAGCCGCGCTTTATCAAAGGTGTTTGGGGGCCCTACTTCTCGGCGGTGCTGCCAGACTTTTGGTTGAATGAAGGCGGCCAGTCAGCAACCGGGGCGCTGATCGACCACGTTATCCAATCGCACCCCTGCTACGCCACGCTGCGCGAACAGGGAAAAACTCAGGATAAAACCATTTATGAAGTGCTGAATGGCCTGCTGCGCAGTATGGCGGGTGAAGCGGATAAGATCGCCTTTCTCACGCAGGATATCCATATGCTGCCCTATTTCCACGGCAACCGTTCGCCGCGGGCGAATCCGAATCTGACCGGAATGCTGACCGGATTGAAGCTGTCGCGTACCCCGGAAGATATGGCGCTCCATTATCTGGCCACCATTCAGGCGATTGCGCTCGGCACGCGTCACATTATTGAGACCATGAACCAGACGGGTTACAGCATCGATACCATTATGGCCAGCGGTGGCGGCACGAAAAACCCAATTTTCGTGCAGGAGCATGCCAACGCCACCGGCTGCACGATGCTGCTGGCGGAAGAGAGCGAATCAATGCTGCTGGGCAGCGCGATGATGGGCACGGTGGCTGCAGGCGTATATGACTCACTGCCGGAAGCCATGAATGCCATGAGCCGGATTGGCAAAACCGTCACCCCGCAAACCAACGAAATCAAACGCTACTACGATCGTAAATACCGCGTGTTCCGTGAGATGTATCACGACCATATGAAATATCAGCAGATGATGCAGGAGGCCTGATGGATGCCCAACAGAGCTGGCAGCAGGCCTGCGCGGGCTGGCAAAGTTATCGGCAAGCGCTGAGCGCGCTGGAGCAGCAGCTCGACCGTCAGCAGTGGCAGGCGGTGCTTGATGCCCTTGCCCACTGTCGCGGAAAAATCGCCGTCACCGGCATCGGCACTTCCGGCATCGCGGCGCGTAAAATCGCCCATATGCTGGCCTGCGTTGAGCACCCTGCCATCTGGCTGAGCGCCGCCGATGCTGCGCACGGTGACATCGGTTTTCTGCGCGCCGATGACGTGCTGATTATGCTGTCGCGCGGCGGCAATTCCGATGAGCTGACGCGCCTGCTGCCGACGCTTAAAGCCAAAGGCACCCTGCTGATTAGCGTGACCGAAAACGCTGATTCGGCGATTGCCCACGCGGCAGATTTGCTGCTGCTCATGCCGAAAACGCAGGAGATCGACCCGCTAAACATGCTGGCGACCACCTCCATCATCAGCGTACTGGCGGTGTTCGATGCGATGATTGCCGTGCTGATGG
This sequence comes from Erwinia aphidicola, assembly GCF_024169515.1. Lineage (NCBI taxonomy): Bacteria > Pseudomonadati > Pseudomonadota > Gammaproteobacteria > Enterobacterales > Erwiniaceae > Erwinia > Erwinia aphidicola. The sequence goes on from NZ_JAMKCQ010000001.1 coordinate 258,515, forward strand.
AATACAGCGGCTATGACAGGCAAACACTGCTGGCGGTGCACCCGGGCGGCAATGTCGGGAAGATCCTGCGCGAAGAGCAATAGAAAGGGTGCTTAAGGACAGTGCATCGCCACACCGAAAAGGCGGGATTGCTCCCGCCTCCGGCTGCTCTTACTTCTGCGGGTTGCAGGCCATAAACGCAGCCACCTCTGCGATACCGGTGCGGATCCGCACCTCACACAGGTCCTTCCTCGTCACCAGAACGGCGGCCAGCGCCGTCATACAGAGGATGATAAGGGCGATAAAGATCGCCTTGTGCTGTTTCATGGTTGCTCTCCTTGTCTTTCGACGGGTAAGAGGCTAACCTGATGTTGCTAGGCATCGGATAGGCCTCGGGTTGATTGAAAAATCACTCGGGGCTTTTCTCTTTCTGCCGTCTGCAAACAGCATGCTTAAGGCAGAAAGCCTCAAGCACCCGCGGGAATAATACAAACCTCACATTTAATATCTGCGGCAAACGTGCGCAGGCCGCCGGATATTCTCATTATTGAGAGCATCAGCAGCTGCGGACGGGAATGGAGAAAGGGTGCTTAAAGACAGTGCATCGCCACACCGAAAAGGCGGGATTGCTCCCGCCTCCGGCTGCTCTTACTTCTGCGGGTCGCAGGCCATAAACGCAGCCACCTCCGTAGTATTAGTGCGGATCCGGAACTCACAGAGATCCTTCCTCGACACCAGAACGGCGGCCAGCGCCGTCATACAGACAATGATAAGGGCGATAAAGATCGCCTTGTGCTGTTTCATGGTTGCTCTCCTTGTCTTGCGACGGGTAAGAGGCTAACCTGATGTTGCTAAGCATAGGATAGGCCTCGGGTTGATTGAAAAATCACTCGGGGCTTTTCTCTTTCTGCCGTCTGCAAACAGCATGCTTAAGGCAGAAAGCCTCAAGCACCCGCAGGCATAGTACGTCTCTCACGCTTTATATCTGCTGAATAAGTGCGCAAAAAAGGAAAGCGCGGTTGCTCTGTGCTAGCCTGCTGATATTCAACGATGACGGATGCTGGCAATGGACGGACAACAGATACAGAAAATCGCGATGCGCATCGCACAGGCGTTACCCGCTGCTGAGCTGTGCTACCCGTTCGGGCCGGAGTATGAAGTGTTCAAGGTCCGCGGCAAGATGTTTGCTCTGATGGCACAGGTGCGCGGCGAGAGGGTTGTAAACCTGAAATGCCGCCCGCAAGATGGCGAACTGCATCGCGTGATTTATGACAGCATCCACGCCGGCTACCATATGAATAAGCGCCACTGGATTTCGATTTATGCCGGAGAGCAGATAAGCGAAGGATTGATCAAACAGCTGGTGGAAGAGTCATACGACCTGGTGGTTGCCGGGCTGCCGAAGCGCTTACGGCCAATGGAAAAACGCTGATTTACCTGAGAGGTAAAAAAAAGGGGAGACTTTACAGTCTCCCCTTTTTATTTCGGCAGATTACGCCAGTTTGCGCATCACCAGGGTGGCGTTGGTGCCACCGAAACCGAAGCTGTTTGACATCACGGTGGTCAGCTTACGCTCGGTAGGCTTCATCACGATGTCCAGGCCTTCGGCCGCCGGGTCCAGCTCATCAATGTTGATGCTTGGTGCAACGAAACCGTGCTCCAGCATCAGCAGTGAATAGATAGCTTCCTGCACGCCAGCGGCACCCAGAGAGTGGCCGGTCATGGCTTTAGTGGCTGACATGGCCGGGGTTTTGTCCGGGAACACGGCGCGAATTGCGCCAAGCTCTTTCACGTCGCCAACCGGGGTAGAGGTACCGTGGGTGTTCAGGTAGTCGATTGGGGTATCCACGCCTTCCATCGCCATACGCATGCAGCGCATTGCGCCTTCACCTGATGGAGCCACCATATCAGCCCCGTCAGAGGTTGCGCCGTAGCCGACGATTTCAGCGTAGATGTGCGCGCCGCGTGCCAGAGCATGTTCCAGCTCTTCCACCACCACCATACCGCCGCCGCCAGCAATGACGAAGCCGTCACGCTGCTGATCGTAGGTACGGGACGCTTTTTCTGGCGTGTCGTTGTACCTGGTGGACAGGGCGCCCATCGCATCAAACTCACAGGACATTTCCCAGCACAGCTCTTCGCCGCCGCCAGCAAACACGATGTCCTGCTTGCCCAGCTGGATCTGCTCTACCGCGTTACCGATGCAGTGTGCAGAGGTGGCGCAGGCGGAGCTGATAGAGTAGTTAACACCGTGGATTTTGAACGGGGTGGCCAGGCAGGCAGACACGCCGGATGCCATCGCTTTGGTCACCATGTAAGGGCCAACGCCGCGCAGGCCTTTAGCGCGCATACCGTCAACGCTGGCAGCCTGATAGAACGGAGAACCGCCGCCGGAACCGGCAACCAGGCCCACGCGTGGGTTATTCTGGTACTGCTCGTCAGTCAGGCCGGCATCTTTCACCGCGTCCTGCATGGAGAGGAAAGCATAAATTGACGCATCGCTCATAAAACGCAGCATTTTGCGGTCAATACGCGCCGCAATGTCTTCTTTAGACAACTTAACATTGCCCCAGACGTGACTACGCATGCCGGAATCTTTCAGCTCCTGCGAGAAGGTAATACCAGAGCGTCCTTCACGCAATGATGCCAGAACTTCCTCTTGGTTATTACCAATACTGGAAACGATCCCTAAGCCAGTAATCACAGCACGTTTCATTCAATACCTCTTCCACTTCTAATTAGGATTCGACTGGCACTCTAGCTTACAGTTGTACGCCGAACAAGTCCGATCAGCAGATTCCTTGTGTAAATTTGCGTAGGGTCAACCACATCGTTAAAATCGCGCCACTGCCTGAGCAATGAGCCTTTGCCGTGAAAACCGCACCAATAGAGTACGCTGAGCTAAGCTGGAACGATCAGGGTACACCTGTATCCCGAGTATTTGATGATGTTTACTTCTCTAACCAGAATGGTCTTAAAGAGACGCGTTATGTATTTCTCGGCAACAATGGTCTGCCTGAGCGTTTTGCTCATCATTCGCGTGATTTATTCATCACCGCGGAAACCGGCTTTGGCACCGGTCTGAATTTTCTCACCCTATGGCAGGCTTTTGACGCCTTTCGGCAAGCACAGCCAGACGCTACGCTACAGCGTTTGCACTTTATAAGCTGTGAGAAGTTTCCGTTAAGCGCCAGCGACCTGGCGGCAGCCCATGCCAGCTGGCCGGAGCTGGAAAATTATGCACGCCAGCTGCAGGCACAGTGGCCCGAAGCGCTGCCGGGCTGTCAGCGCCTGCTGCTGGACGGCGGCCGCATCACGCTTGACCTGTGGTTTGGCGATATTAACCAGCTTATTCACACTTTTGATGACACCCTGAATCAGCAAGTTGATGCCTGGTTCCTCGACGGCTTCGCCCCGGCGAAAAACCCCGATATGTGGACTCAGGAGCTGTTCGACTGCATGGCTAGGCTGGCGCGCCCTGGCTGCACGCTGGCGACCTTTACCGCCGCCGGATTTGTGCGCCGTGGGCTGAATCAGGCCGGGTTCGCGGTGCGCAAATGCAAAGGCTTTGGTGAAAAACGCGACATGCTGGCAGGCTATCTGCCCGCAGCGGTGGTCACCACCGCGCAGGCTCCGTGGTATGCCCGCCCTGCCGCCGATGGCGATGATATTGCGATCGCCGGAGGCGGTATTGCCAGTGCGCTGCTGGCGCTGGCGCTGCTGCGGCGCGGCAAACGGGTGACGCTCTACTGCGCCGATGCCCTGCCGGCACAGGGTGCTTCAGGCAATCGTCAGGGCGCACTCTACCCGCTGCTCAACGACCACGACCCGGCGCTGGCGCAGCTGTTCCCTGCCGCCTTTACCTTTGCACGGCGCCTGTATGACCAGCTGGACCTCGCTTTCGAACACGACTGGTGCGGCGTGACGCAGCTGGCGTGGGATGAGAAAAGCGCGCAGAAGATTGAAAAAATGCTGCAGATGGGCCTGCCGCACAGCATCGCGCACGCGGTGGATCGGGTGGAAGCGGAAGCGCTCTGCGGTGTGCCGACCGGCTGTGGTGGCATCACCTATCCCCTCGGTGGCTGGCTCTCCCCCGCTGAACTGACCGCCGCGCTGTGGCAGCTGGCGCAGCAGCAGGGGGCGCAGCTCAACTGGCAGCACGAAATCACGCAGCTGAATGAAGCTGAACAGGGCTGGCAGCTGCACTTTGCCGCCCAGCCTGCACGCCATCACCGTAACCTGGTGCTCGCGACCGGTCACCGGCTGGCGCAGTTCACGCAGAGCGAAAAACTGCCGGTGAATGCCGTCGGTGGCCAGGTCAGCCACGTGCCGACCACGCCTGCCCTGACCTCTTTGCAGCAGGTGCTGTGCTACGACGGTTATCTCACCCCCGTCAGCCCGCACTACCAGCAGCACTGTATTGGCGCCAGCTATCATCGTGGCGCCACTGACGCCGAATACCGCGCAGAGGACCAGCAGGAAAACCGCGAGCGCCTGCTGCGCTGCCTGCCCGGGGAACAATGGCCTGAAGAGATTGATATCAGTGGCGCAGAGGCCCGCTGCGGGGTGCGTGCCGCCACGCGCGATCATCTGCCGATGATTGGCGCACTGCCGGACTACAGCGCCACCCTGGCGCAGTATGTCACGCTTGCTCAGCAGCCGCAGCAGGCAGGCACTGCACCGGCCCATCAGGGGCTGTTTATTCTGGGAGGGCTGGGCTCTCGCGGGTTATGCAGCGGACCGCTGGCGGCCGAAGTGCTGGCGGCTCAGCTGTGTGATGAACCTATCCCGCTCGATAATGCCACGCTGGCGGCCACCAGCCCCAATCGTTTCTGGGTACGGCGACTGCTGAAAGGGCGCCCCGTGGAATAGGGTAAGAATTATCTTTGCGCTAAGGTGCTATCGCCAGCAAACCAGCTTAACTAAAGCACAAAAAATAGCATAAAATCCGTAATTGCCCTTGAGTTCTTCAGGGGCAATTCGCTCCCCCGCCGGGGTAATCAACGGATGATTCAAGCTATGTATTTCACACTTAACGGCCAGCACGTCACTCTTGATGACGCGCACTCAGACACCCCGCTTCTCTATATTCTGCGCAACGACTTCCAGCTTAACGGCCCGAAATACGGCTGCGGCATCGGTGAATGCGGCGCCTGTACTATCACTATCGATGGCGTCGCTGCGCGCTCCTGCAGCGTACCTGCCCACACCGTGGCCGGAAAACAGGTCACCACTCTGGAAGGGCTGGCCGATGGCGACAAGCTGCACCCGGTGCAGCAGAGCTTTATCGATGAACAGGCTGCGCAGTGCGGCTACTGCACTAATGGCATGATCATGACGCTGGTCGCGCTGTTCAGGCGCGAGCCCCAGGCCTGTGAACAACAAATAAAAAATGAGCTGGCGTTTAACCTCTGCCGCTGCGGTACGCATCTGGAAATTTTGCGCGCCGCGCAGAAAGCCCGTGACATTATCAGCGGGGAGCAGAAGCCATGAACCTGTTTAATCTCACCCGCCGCCGCCTGTTAAAGGCCGGGGGCGTCATCAGCGTCAGCACGCTATTACCCCAGACAACATTCGCGCAGGCACAATCGTTAACGCTCCCTGAGCGCCCGCTTAATCGCATGGACAGCTTTATCGCGCTGGCTGCCGATGGCAAAGTCACCGCCTTTAACGGCCACGTCGATCTCGGCACCGGCGTGCGCACTGCCTTAGCCCAATACGTTGCCGATGCGCTCGACGTGCCCTTCCACTCTGTCACCATGATCCTTGGCGATACCGCACTGACGCCGGATCAGGGGCCCACCATCGCCAGCGCCACGCTGCAGGTTACGGCCGTGCCGCTGCGCCAGGCCGCCAGCCAGCTACGTCAACAGCTGATGCAGCTGGCAGCCAAAGTGTTAAACGTTGCGCCCGGCCAGCTGCGCAGCGAAGCCGGCTGGGTTTTCGACAGCAGCCATCCGCAACGCCGCCTGAGCTATGGCCAGCTTGCCAGCCGCGAAGACACTCATCTGCCGCTGGACACTTCCATTACGCTACATACTGCCAAGCCTCGCTACGTGGGCAAATCGGTGCCGCGCGTGGATATCCCGGCCAAAGTGAGCGGCCAGCTCACCTGGATTCACGATCTGCGCGTGCCGGGCATGCTGCACGGCCGCGTTATCCGCCCGCCCTACGGCGGCGCCGACAGCAGCGCCCCACTCGGCAATAGCCTGCTGGCGGTGGATGAACATTCGATTGCTCATCTGCCGGGCATCGTCAAAGTGGTGGTTAACGGAGATTTTGTCGGCGTGGTGGCCCAGCGAGAGGAGCAGGCTATCGCCGCGATGTACGCGCTGAAAGTACGCTGGCAGCCCTGGGCCGGGCTGCCGGAGCTCGGGCTGGACCAGCTGCATCAGACGCTGAGTAACTGTGCCAAAACAGCGCGCGTGCTGCGCGACGATCCAGGAACCGATCTTGCCCTGAAACAGCGCCATATTAGCGTGGATGCCGATTACGTCTGGCCCTATCAGCTGCACGCCTCCATTGGTCCCTCCTGCGCGGTAGCCGACATCACTGACGACCGCGCACGGGTGTGGTCCGGCACGCAGAACCCGCACGACCTGCGCAAAGATATTGCCCTGCTGCTGAGGCGCGATGCCGCGGCAGTTGAAATTAAGCGTATGGAAGCCTCTGGCTGTTATGGCCGCAACTGTGCCGATGACGTCGCCGCCGATGCTGCGCTGCTGTCGCAGGCAACGGGCGTGCCGGTGCGGGTGCAGCTGATGCGCGAGCAGGAAGCAGCATGGGAGCCGAAAGGCACCGGTCAGCTGATCCGCGTGCGCGGCGGGCTGGATCGCATGATGAATATCTCCAGCTACGAGCTGCGCACCTGCTATCCATCCAACAACGCTACCACGCTGCCGCTGCTGCTGACCGGTAAAGTCCCTAACCTGCCCGTGGTGCAGTCGATGGGGGACCGCACGGCCGTTCCGGCCTATCATTTCCCACACATGCGTATGATCTGTGAGGATGCCGCCCCGCTGGTGCGCGCCTCCTGGATGCGCGGCGTTTCGGCCCTGCCGAACGTTTTCGCGCATGAGAGCTGGATGGATGAAATCGCGTGGCGCACCGGGCGCGACCCGATCGATCTGCGGCTGGGCTATCTCACTGATTCTCGTGCCGTGGCCCTGATTGATGCGGTCAAAAAAATGGCGCGCTGGCAGCCTGGCCCGCCGCATCGCCAGCAGCAGCAGGGTGACTGGCTGCACGGGCGTGGATTTGCCTGGGCACGATACATCCACAGTCAATTTCCCGGCTTCGGTGCCGCCTGGGCTGCCTGGGTGTGTGACCTGCGGGTGAACCGCCTGAGCGGTGAGATCAAACTCGAGAAGATTTTTGTCAGCCACGACTGTGGGCAGATGGTCAATCCGGCCGGGGTACGCCACCAGGTCCACGGCAATATTGTGCAGTGCGCCAGCAGAGTGCTGAAAGAGTTCGCCACTTTTGATGGCAGCGGCACCACCTCACTCGAATGGGGCAGCTACCCACTGCTGCGCTTCGATGAACTGCCGCAGGTGGAGATCAATCTGCTGGATTATCCCGACGAACCGGCAATGGGGGCCGGTGAGTCTGCCTCGGTACCGGGCGCGGCTGCGATTGCCAATGCGCTGTTTGACGCAACCGGCGTGCGCTTCCGTGCGCCACCGTTTACTCCGGATCGGGTATTACGTGAACTACAGGGAAGTGAAGCATGAAAAATGGCAAAAAAAAGCCGATCGCACTGGGCGTGCTCCTGCTGCTGGCGGGCAGCGCTGCGGCACTGCTCAGCATGCAGCCCGAGATAGCGCCGATTTCACCAATGCAAACCCCTTCGTTCTCCGCGCAGAGCATCGCACGCGGCAAAACGCTGGCCGCGCTTGGCGACTGTGCTGTCTGTCATACCCGCAAAGGCGGTGCAACCAACAGTGGTGGACTGGCAATGGCAAGTCCGTTTGGCACTCTCTATACCAGCAATATCACCCCGGACATGGACAGCGGAATAGGCGCCTGGTCCTATCCGGCGTTTGAACGCGCCATGCGTCATGGCATTGACCGCCAGGGAAATTACCTCTATCCGGCGTTTCCTTACACCGCCTTCACCCACACCAACGACCAGGATTTGCGGGATTTATATGCTTATCTGATGAGCCAGCCCCGCGTCAGCTATCAGCCGCCGCAGACCAGCCTCAGGTTCCCGTTTAATATTCGCCGGGGCATGGCGGCCTGGAACTGGCTCTATCTGCAGCCGGGGGCGCTACCGCCCAATCCTCAACAGGATGCGCAGTGGAATCGCGGCGCTTACCTTGCCGAAAGCCTCGGACACTGCAGCGCCTGCCACACGCCGCGCAACTTCGCGGCGGCCGAAAAAACCGGGCGCGATCGTCTGGCAGGCGGCGTTGCCGAGGGCTGGACCGCGCCGGCACTCAACGGTAGCTCTCCGGCGCCGGTTGCATGGGATAAACCGCAGCTGATGCGCTATCTGCGCCACGGTTTTTCCGCCGAACACGGGGTGGCAACCGGTCCGATGGGGCCTGTAATAGCCGGGGGATTATCCCAGCTGCCAGACGAAGATCTGCAAGCGCTTGCCAGCTGGTTAAGCAGCTTCCAGCCGCCGAAAACGCAGCAGGCGGCAGCGCTGACGGCAGCGGCCGACCAGCGCAGTGAACGACTCGACTCACCCGGAGCCAGACAATATTCCGGTTCCTGTATGGCCTGCCATTCTCAACAAAAAGGCCCGCAGCTCGCGGGAGTTCGCCCGTCGCTGGCGCTCAACAGCAATCTCTATCTTGGCGAGCCGGACAATCTTATCCGCATCGTACTCGATGGCATCGACCATCCAGCCAGTGACAATCTCGGCACCATGCCCGGTTTTCGTCACCAGCTTAATGACAGCCAGATTGCCATGCTGCTCAACTGGCTACGCACGGAGTTTGCCGGGCAGACCCCGTGGCAGGGGCTGCAGGATAAAGTGGCAGGAATTCGTAAGCAAAGCGCCAGGGAGTCGCAATGAAAACTGGAATTCTGGTGATGGCTGCCGGTCGCAGCTCGCGCTATATCGAGCAAAGCGGTCAGCATAAGCTGCTGATCCGTCACCCCACCTGTCACAATCTGCTGCTGCTGACCTATACCCTACAGCTGGCTATCGCCGCCTGTGGAAAACGCGTAAACGTTGTGGCACGCCCCGAAGACCGTCAAATTATTGAGCTGGCACAGCGTTATCGCTGCGCCACCACCCTGATTGAAAGTGATGGGTTAGGGTCGTCAATTGCCGCCGGTGTTGCAGCACAACCCCAGTGGTCGGGCTGGCTGGTGATGCTGGCTGATTTACCCTGGCTCCAGCTCAGCACCGTTAAGCAGGTTTATGCCGGGCTGCAGTTAGCTGATGTCGTACGCCCGCTATGGCAGGGGCGCAGAGGGCATCCGGTAGGTTTTAACGCCAGTCTGCGCGAGCAGCTGCTGGCGTTGAAGGGGGAAGACGGCGGGCGCCACGTCATCTCTCCTGCACCGCCGCTGCTGCTGGATGTCGATGACCCCGGCTGCGTGCGTGATATTGACAGGCCCGCCGACTGGCTCAGCGGGAGTTAAGCATGCGCTCACTGGATATTACGGTGCTGGAAAGTGCGCTGGGGTGGCTGCAACAGCAGCGCAGCATCTGGCTGTGTACCGTTCTGCACACCTGGGGGTCGGCCCCGCGCGCGCCCGGCGCGCTGCTGGCGGCCTCTGATGCTGGTGCGGTAAGCGGCTCACTCTCTGGCGGCTGTATTGAAGAGAGTTTCCTGCGCCGCCTGGCGGCAGGAGAATTTCGCCAGCCCAGCCAGCGCGTGCGCTATGGTGCAGGTGGACTGCAACCCGATATTAGCCTGCCCTGTGGCGGCAGCCTTGAGGTGCTCATCGAGTACCTGCCCCCTTCGGCCGCAGCGGAGCGTTATCTCGCCCAGCTGCTGAGCGCGCAGCGCGGGGAGTGCTCATTACAGAAACGCGTCGTGACAGGCCAGTTTGCCCGGCTGACTCCCTGTGAAAAGGCCACGCCGCAGTCTGAAATTCGCTTTGATGACCAGCAGGTCAGCCTGAAACTTACTGGCTCGACCACGCTATTGATAGCCGGACTGTCGCCGGTCGCTGACTACTGCATTCATCTGGCGCAGATGCTGGGCTACGCTGTTGTGCTTTGTGAGCATCGTGAGCAGCCACTGGCAGCGTTCCTCGCCAACAGCACGCTGAGCGATGGCGTCACCGTGATAAAGCAGTTCCCGGCGCGTTATCTTGAACAGCATCAGTGCGCAGCGCACACGGCCATCCTCTGCCTGACGCACGATGCGCGCATCGACGATCTCACCCTGATGGAAGCCTGTCGCGGTGCGGCGTTTTATATTGGCGCACTGGGTTCACCGCGCAACAGCATGCACAGGCTGGCACGGCTGGCGGCGTGCGGGGATTTAACGAAGGAGCAGCTGGCGCGCATCGCAGCCCCGGTTGGCCTGCCAATTGGCAGTAAAACGCCACCGGAGATTGCGCTGGCGATTATGGCGGATATTGTGCGGGTAAAAAACGGGCGCTGAGGGCAGCGAGAGTGCTGCCCACAGGTAAGCGGGAGGTTACGACGGTTGGCGCGCCTGCAGGAACAGGTTGTCCCACATGCCAATCACCAGCGCCTGGTCACGCGGCGACAGTTCACCCGCCTGGATAGCATTTTGCAGGCTATTCTGTACCTGAATCTGCAGTGCCTCCGGGGTATGTTCGCCGCTCAGCTCCAGCTCGGCCACGGCCAGCGTCAGGTGACCGCGCAGATAGCCACCGGCAAACAGCTCGTCGTCGCTGGCGTGATCCACCATGTCATCAATCAGGCCAAGAATACGCGCCTCAAATTCATCGATCATATCTTTCCTCTGTAAGCAATTCGCGCGGCCGTTAGCACAAGTCTTCCGGCCAGGGAAACTGCGCCGCCGTTAGCGGGGGAGTTGAGTAAAACGAGCGAAGTTCGGCAATCAGTCGTGCCGGGCGCGCGGGAATACCTTTTTCCAGATATTCCATCACCTGAGCATGGACCTTACGCTGAAACGCAATGCGATCCGGCTCACAATCACCTTCAAGATTGTCACAACTTACATTGAACGGAAAGCCCGCTGCAACACTAAACATCCACTCCAGCGCCTGCGGTTTGATCTCCACGGATTCAAACTGGCTCTGGGTGGCTTCATCACGGCCGTCCGGGCAGTACCAGTAGCCAAAATCCACCCGCTTGCGGCGCTCGGGACCGGCAATACACCAGTGGGAAATTTCATGCATGCCGCTGGCGTAGAAACCGTGGGCAAAAACCACCCGGTTCCACGGTGAACTGTCGTCAGCAGGAAGATAGATCGGTTCGTCGTCGCCTTTAATCAGGCGGGTCTGAAAATCATCCATAAAGCAGCGATCGAAGATGTCGATCAGATCCTGATAGTGGTGTTGCGCGCTCATAGCTGTTTGTCGTCAAAGTAAAAAAACGCGCAATTGTCGCATTTTGTACGGCGGGTTTCGAGAACTATTCTCACCCCGCGCGCATCAGCCCGTGAGCTGATGAAACCAGCTAACTAACTCTGCGCCGTGGCTGTCATACAGCAGTTTGGCGCTCATCACCGCAGAGACAATCACGATCATCGGGCGGATAAGCTTCTGCCCTTTGCTCAGCACCATCCTGGCCCCGAGGCGCGCGCCGCACACCTGGCCGACCAGCATCACCAACCCCACCAGCCACACCACTTTGCCGCCAATCATAAACAGCAGCAGGCCGCCGAGGTTGGAGGTAAAGTTCAGCACTTTGGCATGCGCGGTGGACTTCGCCAGGTTATAGCCGCACAGCGTGACAAACGCCAGCGCGTAGAATGACCCGGCGCCGGGGCCAAAGAAGCCATCGTAGAAGCCCACGCAGCCCCCGGCGACCAGTGCAAACGGCAAGCCGTGCAGACGCCGCTGGCGATCTTCTTCGCCAATCTTCGGCATCAGCAGGAAATAGAGGCCAATGGCAATCACGAGCAGCGGCAGCAGCTGGCGCAAAATATCGCCCTTGACGTGCTGCACCAGCAGCGCCCCGCTGATTGAGCCGAGGAAAGTCAGCGCAATATTCAGCTTCTGCTGGCTGAGATCGACCGCTTTACGGCGGATGAAATAGAGGCTGGCGGAAAACGATCCGCCCACCGACTGCAGCTTATTCGTCGCCAGCGCCTGGGCCGGTGACAGCCCCGCCGCCAGCAGCGCCGGAACGGTTAACAGCCCGCCGCCGCCCGCAATAGAATCGATAAAACCCGCCAGTAACGCCACCAGAAACAGCACGCCGAGCAACCACGGCGCCACGCTAACCCATTCCATTTTAACGCCTTACAGTAAGTGTTTATCCAGCAGAGCCTGACACGACGGCGGCAACGGCGGCGGCTCGCGCTTCACCGGCGGCGTACTGCCCGGTTTTGGCGGAGCGAACCAGCTCTGCAGCTCGGCGCCGCAGCCGTCACCCGGCGGTGGCAGCGGCTGATCCTGACACTCCAGGCTACCCGCCGGGCAGCGCAGGCGCACGTGCATATGCGCACGATGCTGGAACCACGGTCGCACCTTGCGCAGCCAGTCGCGATCGCTACCGGCATCGGCACACAGCTGCTTTTTAATCGCCGGATTGACGAAAATACGCGTGACGTCGTTATCTTTCGCCGCCAGTTTAATCAGGCTGTCGATCTCTGGCTGCCAGTGACGCGCCACGACATTTTTGCCGTCGGCAGCCACCAGATCGAGCGGCTGAGGCTTCAGCAACATCTGCTGCGTCCAGCGCTGTTTCGGCAGCTGCAGCCAGATATCCACGTCCAAGCCGGACTGATGGCTGGCGTGACCGCTGCTGAAGCGCCCACCGGCCGCCATGCCCATATCGCCGACCAGCACTTCGCCGAGGCCCAGCTGACGGGTTTGCGTGCTGAGCCGTTGGATAAAGGCGATCAGATCCGGGTGGCCATAATAGCGCCGCTGATCGGTGCGCATCACCTGATAGCCCGATGCCTCAAGCGGTAGCGCCTGAGCGCCGATAATACAGCCGTTGGCGAAGCCACCAATCGACTGCGGCGCGCCGCTGACCGGCTGGCGAATAGTCTGCCACGGGGTGGCGGCCTGTACGGTGGCGCTGGTCAGCAGCAGCGCGCCTAAGGCAATCAGCGTCTTCTTCATGGCGTTACCAGCGTGGGTAAGTGGTTTCAACATCGGCGTTCTGCGCGCGGTGGCGCAGCAGGTGGTCCATCAGCACAATCGCCATCATCGCTTCCGCAATGGGCACGGCGCGGATCCCCACGCAAGGATCGTGACGGCCCTTGGTGATCATCTCCACTTCTTCCCCGCTACGCGTCAGCGTCTTGCCCGGCACGGTAATGCTGGAAGTCGGTTTCATCGCCAGGTTGGCAACAATGGTCTGACCGCTGCTGATCCCGCCTAAGATGCCGCCCGCGTGGTTGCTCTGGAAACCGCTGCTGCGGATTTCGTCGCGGTGCTCGCTGCCGCGCTGGCCGACGACCGCAAAGCCATCACCGATTTCTATGCCTTTCACCGCATTGATGCTCATCAGCGCGTGCGCCAGATCAGCGTCCAGGCGGTCAAACACCGGCTCGCCGAGACCCGCCGGAACATTCTCTGCCATCACCGTGACTTTCGCCCCGATGGAGTCGCCCTCTTTTTTCAGGGCGCGCATCAGTTCGTCCAGCGCTTCCAGCTTTGACGGATCCGGGCAGAAGAACGGATTCTGTTCAACCTGGTCCCACTCTTTCAGCTCGCAGGCGACGTCACCAATCTGCGCCAGATAGCCGCGCACTTTGATGCCGTACTTCATTTCGAGGTATTTTTTAGCAATCGCACCGGCCGCCACGCGCATCGCGGTTTCACGCGCTGAAGAGCGCCCGCCGCCGCGGTAGTCGCGGAAGCCGTACTTCTGGTCGTAGGTGTAATCCGCATGACCCGGGCGATAGAGATCTTTGATCGCGCCGTAGTCCTGCGAGCGCTGATCGGTATTTTCGATCAGCAGTCCGATGCTGGTGCCGGTGGTGCGCCCTTCGAACACGCCCGACAGAATTTTCACCTGGTCCGGCTCGCGGCGCTGGGTGGTGTAGCGTGAAGTGCCCGGACGGCGACGATCGAGATCGTGCTGAAGGTCGGCTTCGGTCAGCGGGATCCCCGGCGGTACGCCATCCACGATACAACCGAGGGCGATGCCGTGCGATTCGCCGAACGTTGTGACCCGAAATACTTGTCCAATGGTATTACCCGCCATACGGCTTCCTCACTAAAATTTAAAAATCAGTCTTTATAGATTTTGAAATGATGTTGTGCGTCGATAATCTGCTGTTTGGTCAGCATAAACACGCCGTCACCGCCGTTATCAAACTCCAGCCAGGTAAACGGTACATCCGGATACTGCTCGATCATGTGCACCATGCTGTTGCCCACTTCGCAAATCAGCACGCCCTGCTCGCTGAGATAATCCGGTGCGCAGGCCAAAATACGGCGCGCCAGCTTCAGCCCATCGCGACCCGCAGCCAGGCCGAGTTCCGGCTCGTGACGGTACTCGTTCGGCAGGTCGTCCATATCGTCGGCGTCAACGTAGGGCGGGTTAGTGACGATCAAATCGTACTGCGTTTTAGGCAGTTCGCGGAACAGGTCAGCGCGGATCGGCGTGACGTGGTGGTCAAGGCCGTGCGCGCTGATATTTTGTTCAGTCACCGCCAGCGCATCCGTGGAGATATCCACCGCATCGACTTCCGCATCCGGGAAGGCGTAAGCACAGGCAATCGCGATACAGCCGCTGCCGGTACACATATCAAGAATGTGCTGCGGCTCGTCAGCGATCAGACCGGCAAAGCGATTGTTGATCAACTCGCCAATCGGTGAACGCGGCACCAGCACGCGCTCATCGACGTAGAATTCATGGCCGCAGAACCAGGCTTTATTGGTCAGGTAGGAGACCGGAATGCGCTCGTTGATACGGCGGATCACGCGCTCAACGATGCGGTGACGCTCGCTGGAAGTGAGGCGCGCCGTGCGCATATCTTCAGGAATATCCAGCGGCAGATAGAGCGTTGGCAGCACCAGCTGAACGGCTTCGTCCCAGGGATTGTCGGTGCCGTGGCCGTACCAGATGTCAGCGGCAGAAAAACGGCTGACCGACCAGCGCAACATATCCTGAATAGTGTGCAGTTCATTGACTGCTTCTTCGACGAAAATTTTGTCCAAAGTGCCCTCCGCAGGCCGTTCTGTTAAACCCGGGCGTTAGTTTGCCATGAAGCTGGTGATAATTCAGCGCGCAGGGGTGAAAAAGCTGAGATTTGTTTCAGCCGCGGGCGCGGAAAAGGTAGACTGGCGACAGAAAATGACTGAAACGCCCCTTTAAAGCGGTTGCGAAACAGCAGCCAGGAAAATAGTGACCTACAGAGATGAGCAAAAAAGAGAAGCTGAGCGCGGAAGATGAGGCGCTGTTTCGCGGGTTGATGAGCGGCACGCGCAAGCTGGCGCAGGACACCATTGTTCATAAACCGCTGCGTAAAAAGATAAGTGAAGTCCCGCAGAAACGCCTGTTGTCGGAACAGATAGATAACAGCCACTATTTTTCCGACGAGTTTCAGCCGCTGCTGGCCAGCGAAGGCGCGGTGCGCTATGTGCGTGCGGATGTTGACCATTACAAGCTGAAGCAGCTGCGCCGCGGTGATTTCAGCCCGGAGATTTTCCTCGATCTGCACGGTTTAACGCAGAATCAGGCTAAGCAGGAGTTGGGCGCGCTGATTGCCGCCTGTCGCCGTGAGCATATTTTTTGTGCCAGCGTGATGCACGGGCACGGTAAACACGTTCTGAAGCAGCAGACACCGCTGTGGCTGGCACAGCATCCGCACGTAATGGCATTTCATCAGGCACCCAAGCTATTTGGCGGCGATGCCGCGCTGCTGGTGCTGATTGAAGTGGAAGAGTGGTTACCGCCGGAATTACCGTAGCCTGGATGGCTGATTTGACACGGGCCGACCGGAAAAAAGGGTCGGCCCCTACAGGTGACGCGGAATAGTGTAGGGGCCGACCTTTTTTTTCGGTCGGCCCGCAAGGCGATTACATCGCCTTGGCTAATTTCGCCGGAGAGACCTGCCACTCGAGCTTGCCCAGCACATTTTCCGCATCGAAGTCGATGCAGGCAATGGCGGAAGTGGCAAACATCGGCGGCGCTTCCTGCGGGCACAGCTCTGCCACCAGGTAGCCCACCAGCGGCAGATGTGAAATCACCAGCGCCGACTTCACGCCTTCATTCGCCAGCGCGTGCAGGTAGCACGCCACCAGCCCGGGGTCGCCACCCGGGGTTAATTCTGGCAGCACATCCTCACCTTCCGGCAGAGGCAGCGCTTCACGCACCGTGCTGAGAGTCTGCTGGGCGCGCAGATAGGGACTGACCAACACCCGTTCAATATCAACCGACTGACCGCTAAGCCAGGTCGCCATTTGACGGGTTTCATCACAGCCGCAGTGAGTCAAAGGTCGAACTGAATCACTTGCTGCATCTAAAGCCGCATCGCCGTGACGCATTATGAAAACTTGCATATAGCACCGCTGTTGTTAAACAAAAACGCCGGGGGACAACGCCAACCGACTCTTCATTCAGAGAATGAACGCTGTGTTGTACCCCAATGCCTTGAGTATAGTCAACCGATTGTTTACTTATTGAGCGCCCTGGTGGGCACCCGCCATAAGTAACTCACCCCGTGACCAGACTAACCCGCTGAATCACGAAAACTATTCAGATTTACGTCCGGTTTATAGAACGTTTGCTGCTGTTCCAACATTTTTTTCAGCAGCGCGCAGGGAGCAAAACGCGCACCGTGACGCTGCGTTAACAACTCTAAACTGTTAACCACTTCAGCAATGCCCAGCTGGTCCATATAGCGGAACGGCCCCCCGAGGAAAGGTGGGAAACCAATGCCAAATACCGCGCCGATATCACCGTCGCGCGCGCTGGCAATCACCTGCTCTTCCAGGGTGCGCGCCGCTTCATTCAGCATCATCATCACACAGCGCTGCGAGATATTCTGTGCGTCAAGGTGGTGTTTTGGCGTGATGTTCAGCAGGCGGTAAATGGCACTGTCCACCTGTTTTTTTCGCCCTTTCTGCGGATAGAGATAAAAGCCGCGCCCGTTTTTGCGCCCTTTGCGGTCGTCATTCAGCACCGCAACCAGTGCTGGCGGCAAGGCGAAACGTTCTCCCCAGGCCTGTTCGAGGATCGGCATAATATGGGTGCCAACATCAATACCGACCTCGTCCAGCAGCTGCACCGGACCGACCGGGAAGCCAAATTTAACCAGCGCCGCATCAATAGATTCGATCGGTTCGCCCTCCAGCAGGCAGTGCATCGCCTCGATCATATAGGGCGCCAGAATGCGGTTAACGTAGAAGCCAGCGCTATCCGCCACCACAATGGGGGTTTTACCCTGCTTTCTTGCCAGAGAGACTGCCGTCGCCACCGTCTCTGCTGCGGTTCCCGCATGAGGGATCACCTCAACCAGCGGCATTTTTTCCGGCGGGCTGAAGTAGTGCAGACCAATAACGTTATGCGGACGCTGCGCGCCGGCAGCGATTTCGGCAATCGGCAGCGAAGAGGTATTGGAGGCAAACAGCGTTTCTGCGCCGCAGTGCTGTTCAATCTCCGCCACCATTTTCTGCTTCAAGGCCAGATCTTCAAACACCGCTTCGATCACCATATCGCGCTGGCTGAACCCCTGGTAATCCGTGCTACCGCTGATCAGTGCCATCTGCTGCTGGCGTTCGGCCGCGCTTATCCGGCGTCTTTTAACGCCTTTACTTAACAGATCCCAACTGGTTTTCAGCGCGTGATTGATACCCTGCGGGCTGACATCCTTGATGCGCACCGGTAATCCGGCACGCGTGGCGGTCACACAGGCAATTCCCCCGCCCATCAGCCCCCCGCCGAGCACGCCAATGCTGCGCAATGCGCGCGGCTGAGCCTGTGCGCCCCGCTCTTTTTTCATTGCGGTGGTGGCAAAGAACAGGCTGCGCAGTGCGGCAGACTGCGGCGTCATTGCCAGCTCGCCAAAGGCGCGGGCTTCGGCGGCATAACCGCTACTGCTGCCCTTCTCCAGCCCGCAGCGCACCACGCTGAGGATTTTATCCGCCGCCGGATAGTTGCCGTGAGTTTTCGCCTGCGTCTGGCGCTGGGCCAGACGGAACAGGATGGCACGCCCCGCTGGGCCGGCGAGCAGCCGTTCGCGCAGCGGAAGACGCTGTCGGGCGGTACGCGGTTGCAGCGCCAGCTTAACGGCGGTATCCAGCAGGATACTGTGGGCGACGGCATCATCCACCAGCCCACATTTGCGCGCGGCGCGGGGGCGCAGCGTTCTGCCGGTAAGGATCATATCCAGCGCGGTCGAGGCGCCAATCAGGCGCGGCAGGCGCTGGGTGCCGCCGGAGCCGGGCAGCAGCCCCAGCTGCACTTCCGGCAGGCCAAGGCGGGTTTTGTCGTCGAGCGTGCAAACCCGGCGGTGGCAGGCCAGCGCCAGCTCCAGCCCCCCCCCCAGGCAGGCACCGTGGATAGCTGCCACCACCGTAACCGGCAGCGCTTCAATCTCGGCCATCACGTTCTGCCCCTGCTCGGCCAGCGACTGCGCCTGCTGAGCATTTTCACAGGCGGCGATCATGCTGATATCGGCCCCGGCAATAAAGGAATCGGGCTTGCCGGAAATCAGTACGATGCCAGCCAGCCGGGGATTGGCGCGCGCATTGCGGATTGCCGTACGGATCTGCGCAGCAAACTCCGCTTTCAGGGTATTCATCTTCTCGCCCGGTACGTCGAGGGTAATCACCGCCACGTTATCCAGGCGCATCGTCAGCCTAAATGCGCTTGTCTGTTCCATTATTCCGCCTCCAGAACCATGGCTGCACCGAGGCCACCTGCCGCGCAGGCGGTGACTAATCCTAAGCCGCCGCCGCGCCGCCGCAGCTCGTTAAGCGTCTGGGTAATCATACGCGCCCCGGTGGCGGCAAACGGGTGGCCATAAGCGATGGAGCCACCCAGCACGTTAAACTGTTCCTGATTGACTTCCCCCAGCGCGTGCGGACGGTTCAGCACCTCACGGGCAAAACGCTCATCGGCAAACATTTTCAGATTAGCCAGGGTCTGGGCGGCGAAGGCTTCATGCATATCGATCAGGCTGAGGTCGGCAAGGGTAATTCCGGCACGATCCAGCGCCAGCGGTGAAGCATAAGATGGCCCTAACAGCATATCTTCGCGCACGCCAATCGCCGTGAAGGCATAGCTGCGCAGATAGCCGAGCGGGGTTATGCCCAGCTCGCGCGCGCGCGATTCCGTCATCAGGATCACCGCCGCCGCACCGTCGGTCAGCGGCGTACTGTTGGCGGCCGTCACCGTGCCATGCTGGCGGTCAAAGGCCGGGCGCAGGCGCGCATAATCTTCCGGCTTTGAGTCGCTGCGCACGTTGTTGTCCTGCTCCAGCGGCTGCTTCCACGGTGGCGCAAACGCCGTCATCACTTCTGCGTTCAGCAGCCCCTGCTGCCAGGCGCGCGCGGCGTGCTGATGAGAACGGTGCGCCAGCGCATCCTGCTGTTCACGCGTGATGCCGTGGCTTTTCGCCATCTGTTCGGCAGTATCGCCCATGCGCAGCCCGGTTGAATACTCCGCAACCGCAGGCGGCACCGGCATTAAATCACGCGGGCGCAGGCGGGAAAGCAGCCTGAGCTTTTGCCCGACGCTGCGTGCTTTACTGAGGTCGAGCAGCGTGCGCGCCAGGGTTTTACTGACGCCAATCGGCAACACGGAAGTGGAGTCAGCCCCGCCGGCGATGCCTGCCCGAATCGTCCCCGCCAGCAGGCTTTCCGCCACGTTGGCTACCGCCTGAAAGCTGGTGGCGCAGGCGCGGCTGACGCTGTAAGCATCCGTGCTGACGTTGAGTCCGCTGGCCAGCACGATTTCACGGGCAATATTCGGCGCTTCCGGCATCTGCACCACCTGGCCGAAGACCAGCTGCTCAATGATGTCAGCCGGCAGCTCGCTGCGCGCCATCAGTTCACTCACCACCATACGGCCAAGCTCCAGCGCAGGAATACCGTGGAAAGCCGTTGCCTGGCGGGCAAAGGGGGTACGTAAACCGTGGGTAATGGCGATACGATCGCCCTGACGGGTCAGCAAAGGTAATGCTTTGCTCATTATTCTCACCTGTGTCGTGTCGATAGAGGCATCATTGCCAAAGAGGTCGGACCTGATAAGTGTAATCAGAATTGATGCAGGCGCTACGACGGGAAGAGAAAAATGCGAGTGGAAACACGAATCTGGCGAAGGAGAGCTCCTCCGCCACGGGGATTAACGCAGAGCGAGCTGGAAGATCATCGTTTCAGCCTGGCAGCTGAAGGTAAAATCACAGTCCAGCTGTACGCCCTGTGGCGTTTCGCTGATGCGACTGTCAATAGTGCAGGGTTCAGATTCCACCGCCCGCGCTTTTTCACTTAGCGATTGCAGCATCGCCTGGGCTTCAGCATGGGTGCTAAATAGCTGGCTGAATGTGGCAGTACAGTCGGTATTATCCATTATCGTGCCCACATCCACACAGCAACAGGCCGCCGTTTCACTGGCACTACAGCGGTTAATGGCATCGCTCATACATCCTCCGGCATGCCACCCAGATACGGCGGCAGATTATTTAGACTGGCGTCAGTCTACGCTTGCCCGGTTTTCAGCTCCAGCCATCGGGCAAAAACAGCGTGTTAAGTGACGAAAATCACACTATTATTTGATCCAAAACAAGTCAGACTAAGACCAGTAAATATCAAGTGTAAGTTTTTTGTTAGCCAGATCTCTTTTCCAGCATCATTTCCGCAATATTTAAAAAACATTATTGCAACACATATACAGGTCAGACCTATACTTGCGCCACTGGTCTGATTTGTTGGTTGTCTGTCAGTCCCTAGAATTCGCGATCCCTTGTTACGCTAAGTAACAGAGTTTAATAAAAATCCGATAATGAGGTTGTGGTCATGAACCATAAAAACCTGTTTGCTAAGTCTGCACTCGCAGCAGCAGTGGCGCTTGTTTCTTCGAATGTCGTAGCAGCCGGCTTTCAGCTAAACGAATTTTCTACGATTGGCCTCGGTCGTGCCTATTCTGGTGAAGGCGCGATGGGTGATACCGCCGCGTCCGCCAGTCGTAACCCGGCAACCATGGCACTGATGGACCGCCCGATGTTTTCCATCGGCGGGGTATTTATCGACCCGGACGTGAATATTAGCGGTGAATCCGGTTCCGGCAACAGCCTGAACGCCGATAATATTGCACCAACGCAGTGGGTTCCTAATATTCACTACGTTCAGCCAATAAACGACCAGTGGTGGGTTGGCGCCAGCGCCACCTCTAATTACGGTCTGGCAACAGAATTTAATGATGGTTATGCCGGCGGTCCGTTTGCGGGTAAAACCGATTTAATGACCATGAACCTGAATTTAAGCACCGCCTATCGTCTTAATCAGCACTTCAGCTTTGGCGTAGGTTTTGATGCTGTCTACGCCCGTGCCAAAATCGAACGTAATATCGGTGAGCTTGGTGCCCTACTGCCTGCCGCAGGATTACCTGCTGCACCGGCCGACACGCAGATTGCCCATCTTAAAGGTGACGAATGGGGTTACGGCTGGAACGCCGGTATCCTGTATGAAGTAGATGACAACAACCGCTTCGGCCTGACCTACCGTTCTGAAGTTAAAATCGACTTCGACGGCGATTATCGCAGCGATATCCCGGTAGCTTATAACCCGATTGGCGGTCAGTTCGGCCTGCCAACCGGCACCAGCGGCCAGACAATTCCGGGGTCGCTGTCGCTGCATCTGCCAGAGATGTGGGAAGTTTCCGGCTATCACAAAGTCGCGCCTCAGTGGGCGGTGCACTACAGCCTGGCCTACACCAGCTGGAGCCAGTTCCAGGAACTGCGCGCCACCGACAGCAACGGCAATGATCTGTTCCTGAAGGATGAGAGCTACCATGATGCCTACCGCATCGCGCTGGGTACCAGCTACTTCTACGATAAAAACTGGACCTTCCGTACCGGTATCGCCTTTGATGACAGCCCGGTCCCTTCTGACAAACGCTCTATCTCGATTCCCGATCAGGATCGCCTGTGGCTGAGCGCCGGCGCGTCCTACGCGTTTAACGATAATGCTTCAGTCGATGTCGGCGTCTCCTACATGCACGGCCAGAGCGTAACGATTAAAGAGGGTACCGACCCGGTTGCCACCGCGCGAAATGGCGGCGTAGCAACCCCTTATACCTTTAATTCTGAAGGTAAAGCGTGGCTGTACGGCGCGAGCTTTAACTACAAGTTCTGATTGCCCGGCAGGCTCTAAGTACAAAAAACCCCACATCAGTGGGGTTTTTTATTGCCTGAAGCTAATCGGGTATTTACTGGGAGTCGATAGAATTCAGATCGCCCTCAATCGCCGACGCGTTCGGGTTTTCCTGCGGGATCAGCTTGCCGTCGCTGGCAAGGAAATCATGATGCTGGAAATAGGCCGCACGCACGAAGGCGTAAGGATCTTTCGAGTTTTTCAGCATAGCGTCGGAATCCAGCAGCTGGGCACGGGTTTCAATCCCTTCCAGCGTCCATTTACCAATCGACATCCACCAGGTCAGCCAGCTGAGCGGTGGGTACACATCGTCGACCAGCCCGCCAATATCTTCACGCGGCGTAAAGCCACCGTAGCCCGGCAGCTCCACATAGGTTCCGTAACCCACACCGTAATGGCCGAGCGTGCTGCCGAAGGCGCGCGTCTCTTCTTTTGCCAGTTTCGGGTTAGCCATGGAGGCAACATCGATAAAGCCGCCCATGCCCAGCAGGGTGTTCAGGAAGAAGCGGTTAAAATGCACCATCGCCTTGTACGGATTCCCTTCCACGAAGTAGTTCACCATGGTGGCAGGCTCATCGAGGTTGCTGAGGAAGTTCCCCAGACCGGTGCGCGCAGGCACCGGCACATAATCACGCCAGGCCACCGCGACGGGACGCACGACATAAGGATCCAACACGTTGTAGTTAAAGTTGAACATTGAACGGTTGAAACCTTCCAGCGGATCGGAACGCCCCTGTGGTTCATCCCCCGGTTTAGAGCTAGCGCAACCCACCATCAGTACGCTCGCCAGCACTAAGCCCGTCAGGCGATAGTTCATAGTTTTCTCCCTGTACTGTTTTATAAATTATCGCCCAGCGGATGACATTTGCCGGTTAATTTCAACAGCCATCTGCTGCTGCCCGGCAAACGGGGTGACCGCACTCAGCCCAAACCAGTCGCCCGGCTGCGGATTGGCGCTGCCATCACGTGAAATACGCACGCGGACCTGTAACTGGTGCTGCGCGGATAACAGGCGCTGCGGCATCATGGCATTGCTGTCATCCAGCGTGAGCGATAAAGGAAAATGGCTCAGCGGTAACTTTTTCACCGCCACGGGGACCGGTGAGTTCCCGTCTGACACGGAAATATACAACACTCCGCCCTCTGGTAACATTTTTTCTGCCGCAGGCGACAGAGTGACCGTTAGTGCCAGCTGGCTATTTTGCTTACCGGATGCGCTTTTGGCCTGCTCGATGCTGCGCTGGATCATCAGCACGCGCCGATCGTCAGCCGGTAACAACTGTAACATCTTTTGCCAGGCGCTAATCGCCTCCGCATAGCGCTGCTGACCAAAAGCATTAAATGCCAATAAGCCCAGCACCCGCAAATCGCTGCCGTCATGACGCGCCATCTCTTCCAGCATTGCCGTTGCCTGGCTGTTGTCCTGCGGATCTTCAGAACGGGTCAACACTTCAGCATAGCTCAGGCGCACTTGCTCATCGGTTGGCGCCAGCTGTAATGCATGACGAAACGCCTGGCTGGCCGTGCTGGCGTTGTTCAGCACCATGCCCAGCCGGCCGAGCATCATCCAGTCGTTGAGATTTGTCGGGTCGCGCTGTAGCTCGCTGCGAATGCCTAATGCCAGGCGCGCCAGCTGTTCCATGCTCAGCGGGCGGGCCTGCGGGTCCATCACCTGGGCACGCAGCGCGGGCAGTTCGTTCTTCACCTGCTGCCACGCCAGCACCTGCGACAGGCCACCGGTTTTCAGATAGAAACCGATGCTGACGCCGAGCAGCAGCAGCACGCCCGGCAGCAGCACCCAGCGGCCGATCGGACGTTCCCTCAGTGACGTTTGCGGCGGCACGTCCAGCAGCAGCGTTTGCTGCAGTTCGCGCACCATCTCCGGTCGCTCGGCCACCACGCCCTGCGCTTCATCTTCTTCCAGCTCGCGCAGGCGCTGATGGTAAAAGGTCTGGTTCAGCGTATCGCGGTCACTCACGCTGCCGCTATTTCTGCGCCAGGCCAGAACAAACAGCAGGCAGGCGGCGATCAGCAGCGCCAGAAGGGTTAGCAAAAGTGCGCTCATGGTTGCTTCCTGTTATTTAACAACGCATCCAGCCGCTGCTGCTCGGCGGCATCCAGCTCGACATGCGGCGTGCGTTTGCGGCTGCGCAAAATAATCACCAGCGCGCCAATGATCACAAACAGCGCCGGGCCAGCCCACAGGATCAGGGTGGAGGCAGTCAGCGGCGGCTGATAAGAGACAAAATTACCGTAGCGCGCCACCATATACGCCTTCACCTGTTCCGGCGTCTGCCCTGCGCGCAGCAGCTGATACACCTTGAGGCGCATATCCCCGGCGATCATCGCGTTTGAGTCGGCAATGCTGTTGTTCTGGCATTTCGGGCAGCGCAGCGATTCGGTCAGATGGCGGTACTGCTGCTCCTGGGTGACTGAATCAAACTGATAAGTATCGATATTATCGGCCAGCGCCAGGCTGCTAAACAGCAGTGACGCCAGCAGGATCAGGATAGATTTCACGAACCGCTCTCCTGGCTATATTTCTGCCACAGCGGTTTGACTTCGTCATTCCACACGCGCTCGTTGAGATCGCCCGCGTGGCGATAGCGGATAATCCCGTGACCGTCGATCAGGAAGGTTTCCGGCGCGCCGTACACGCCCAGATCCAGCCCCAGCATCCCGTCGCCGTCATACAGGCTCAACGCATACGGGTTACCCAGCGTATTGAGCCAGTTAATCGCTTTCTGGCGGTCGTCTTTATAGTTCAGGCCCACCACGCGCACGCCTTTGGTCGCCAGCGTGTTGAGGTACTGATGCTCCGCGCGGCAGGTTGGGCACCAGGTAGCCCAGACGTTCAGCAGCAGCGGTTTACCGTCGGTCAGCACTGACTGGTCAAAGGTTTTGCCCGGCTGGTCGAGTGATTCCAGCTTAAATACCGGCACCGGCTTGCCGACCAGCGCCGACTCCAGCCGCGTCGGATCATCGCCGTTGGCGTTACGGGTTAGCTGCCACAGCAGCGCCGCCGCCAGCAGCAGAAACAGGATCAGCGGGATATAGAGGATTTTCTTGCTCATGCCAGCTCCTTCTGCGCTTTCTTACTGGCGCGATAGCGCGGGTCGAGCAGGCAGAAAATGCCGCCCACCGCCATAAACACGCCGCCAAACCAGATCCAGCGCACAAAAGGTTTGTAATAGATGCGTACCGCCCACGAATTACCGCCCAGCTCTTCGCCCAGCGCCGCATAGAGATCGCGCGTAAAGCCGCCGTCGATCGCCGCTTCGGTCATCATGGTACGCGCCACGCTGTAGTAACGTTTTTCCGCGTGCAGCGTGGCCTCATGTTTGCCGTTGCGCGTCACGTCGATAATGCCCACGCCGCCGGAGTAGTTCGGTCCCTGCAGGCTTTGCACGTCGCGGAAGGTGAAGTGATAGTTGTGGATATCCACGCTGTCACCCGCCTTCATACGCACGTCGCGCTCCACGCTGTAGTTCTGGCTGAAGGCGATGCCGATCACCGTTACCGCCACCCCGAGGTGGCCCAGCACCATGCCCCAGTGGCTGCGCGACAGATGGCGCAGCCCGCGCAGAAAGCTGTGGCGGTGAGTCGCGCGCTCGTGCAGCTCCAGCAGCGTCAGGATAATCACCCAGACCGCCATCATCAGCCCCACTACCGTCATCGCTTCAATGCGGTCCTGCATCAGCCACGGCAGCAGTATCGACAGCAGCAGGGTAGCAACCACGGCAATCGCCAGGCGCTTCCACAGCTTCTGCGGCTCATCGCGACGCCAGCGCACCAGCGGACCGATGCCGAGCATCAGCGCCAGCGGAGCCATCAGCCAGGTAAACAGCGTATTAAAGAACGGCTCGCCGATGGAGATGGTGCCCAGCCCTAGCTGTTTATGCACCAGCGGCAGTAGCGTACCGAGCAGCACCACCAGCATCGCGGCAATCAGCAGCACGTTGTTGCCGAGCAGGAAGGATTCCCGCGACCACACCTCGTTCTGCACCCGGCTGCGCACCTTGCTGCCCTTGATGGCGTACAGCAGCAGCGAACCGCCGATAACAATAATCAGGAAGGCGAGGATAAACATGCCGCGCGCCGGATCGGAGGCAAACGAGTGCACCGACACCAGCACCCCGGAGCGCACCAGGAAAGTGCCCAGCAGGCTGAGGGAGAAGGCAGCGATCGCCAGCAGCACGGTCCAGGCCTTAAAGGTGCCGCGCTTCTCGGTAACCGCCAGCGAGTGGATCAGCGCCGTTCCGGCCAGCCACGGCATAAACGAGGCATTCTCGACCGGATCCCAGAACCACCAGCCGCCCCAGCCAAGCTCGTAATAAGCCCAGGCGGAACCGAGCACGATGCCGATGGTGAGGAACACCCAGGCCGCCGTGGTCCACGGACGCGACCAGCGCGCCCAGGCGGTATCCAGCCGTCCGGCCATCAGCGAGGCAATCGCAAAAGCGAACGCCACCGAGAAGCCGACATAGCCCATATACAGCAGCGGCGGGTGGAAGATCAGCCCAATATCCTGCAGCATCGGGTTCAGGTCGCTGCCGTCGATAGGGAAGTCCGGCAGCGTGCGGGTAAACGGATTCGAGGTTAGCGTGATAAACAGCAGGAAGCCGAGGTTGATCATCCCCATCACCGCCAGCACGCGGGCAATCGCCTCCAGCGGCATCGCGCGGCTGAACAGCGCCACCGCCAGCGTCCAGGTGCTCAGCAGCAGCACCCATAGCAGCAGCGAGCCCTCATGCGCGCCCCAGGTGGCAGCCACCCGGTAGTAAACCGGCAGCAGCGTATTGGAGTTGGTGGCCACATACGCCACGCTGAAATCATTCACCACAAAGGCGTGAACGAGGATAATAAACGCCGCCGCGATACAGGCAAACAGCCCGTAGGAGAGCGGGCGGGCCAGCCCCATCAGCCGACGATCGTGGCGCGCCGCGCCCCACAGCGGGTAGATGCTGAGCAGCAGGGAGAGCGCCAGCGCCAGGCACAGCAGGAAGCTGCCGATTTCGGGGATCATGACTGGCCTCCGTTATTGTCGTTAGCGGCAGGATGGGTGTGATTCTTCTTCATCGCGTCACTGATTTCCGGTGGCGTGTATTTTTCATCGTGCTTGGCCAACACTTCTTTGGCGATAATGTGCGTACCGTCCTGCAGTACGCCCTGCGCCACTACGCCCTGCCCTTCGCGGAACAGGTCCGGCAGAATACCTTCGTAGCTGACGTTAATCACCGCGCTGTTGTCATACAGCTGGAAGGCGACTTTCAGGGTATCCGGGTCGCGCTTAACGCTGCCCGGCATCACCATGCCGCCAATACGCAGCCGCTGCCCCGGCTCCGGCTTAACGTGGGTTTCACCTTTGCCATACACCACTTCACCAGGAGTGTAGAACAGATCGATATTAGAACGCAGTGCGTACATCACTAAAGCCGTTGCCAGCCCCAGCCCGACGAGCACCACCATCACCAGCATCAGGCGATTTTTACGACGGGGATTCACGATGGCTCTCCTGCCGCTTCACCGGCGTTTTTTTTCACTTTTGCCGCACGAATGCGCTGCTCACGCGCCTGGCGCTGACGAATATCCGCCAGCAGCCGACGACGTTGTAAAACGGTATGCACTACCAGGCCGCCAAGGGCAACCAGCGTACAGATTACGGCCAGCCAGACATAGAAGGCGTAGCCGCCCATGGCAAAGAAGTCGTGCCAGGTAGAGAATGCCGGCGTCATGATTTACGCCCCCCTTTTGCCGCCACGGCAGCCACCCACGGGCGGTGGCGCTCGCTCAGCAGCAGCAGATTGCGCAGGCGCATCAGCGTCAGGGTAACGAATATCAGCAGATAACCGAGGATTGACCAGCGCAGCGGCGTGCGCATACTCGGGTCTATCGCCTGCTGCAACACCCCGCTAGACCCCTGGTGCAGCGTGTTCCACCACTGCACCGAGTAGTGAATAATGGGCAGGTTAACCACCCCAACGAGGATCAGGATGCTGGCCGCGCGGCCCGCCATGCGGCGGTCGTCAAAGGCGTGATAAAGCGCGATAGTGCCCATATAAAGGAACAGCAGCACCAGCTCCGAGGTCAGGCGTGCATCCCAGATCCACCAGGTCCCCCACATCGGCTTACCCCATGCGGAACCCGTCACCAGGGCAATAAAGGTAAATACTGCCCCCACCGGAGCCATTGCGGCGGCGGCAAGATCGGCGGTTTTCCACTGCCACACCAGCCCGACAAAGGCCGCAATCGCCATTGAGGCATAGATGCCCATTGACCACATCGCGGCAGGCACGTGGATATAGATGATGCGGTAGCTGTTACCCTGTTGATAATCTGATGGGGCAAAACCGAATCCCCATGCCCAGCCGAGCAGCAGCGCCGCGATGCCGGGAATGGCAAACCACGGCACAAAACGGCCGCATAACGGGTACAGCCGCTCGGGCTGGCCCAGTTGATGTATCCATTTCCACATTATTATTTTGCTCACAATAAAAGAAATCGTTCTGGTATCTGCATCGGAACTGCCGCGCGCACCGGTCTCTGTTAGCCGTTTAGTGCACGCTTACCCGTAAAGCTGCTGCGGTGGCAAACGGCGCCAGCGTGGCGCTCCCCACCAGCAGCGCGCCGAGAATGGCCAGGTAACCATCAATCGGCAAGCCCATCCCGGCAGCATCAATCGCCGCACTGGCAAAAATCAGCACCGGTACCGCCAGCGGCAGCACCAGTAAACTCAGCAATACGCCACCGCGCCGCAGCCCGACCGTCAGCCCGACGCCAATGGCACCGAGGAAGCTCAGGGTGGGTGTCCCCAGCAGCAGGGTCAGAGCTACCGCCCGCCAGCTGGCAAAATCCAGCGACAGCAGCAGCGCCACCAGCGGCGACAGCAGCAGCAGCGGTAGGCCGGTGACGATCCAGTGCGCCGCCACCTTGCCCAAAACCGTTATCGGCAGCGGTGCGGGCAGCAGCAGCAGCTGTTCCAGCGAACCATCGAGAAAATCATCGCGAAACAGTCTTTCCAGCGCCAGTAGCGAGGAGAGCAGCGCCGCAACCCAGACAATCCCGGGGGCAATTCGCGCCAGCAGCTGCGGCTCCGGGCCGATGCCGAGTGGAAACAGGGTAATCACAATCAGGAAAAACCACAGCGGATTGATAATCTCCGCGCCGCTGCGAAAGGCAATGCGCAGTTCACGCTTGAGTACGCGCCAGAACATCACGGCTCCCCTGCGTAAGTGAGACGAATACGGCTGACGCGCTGAGCGGCCCCTGGCAGATCCTGATGGGTTGTGAGGATCACTGCCCCGCCCTGCTCTGCGTGCTGCACAAACAGCGCCATCAGTTTCTCCACGCCGGATTTATCGATTGCCGTCAGCGGCTCATCGAGGATCCACAGTGCGGCCTGGCTCAGCCACAGCCGCGCCAGCGCCACGCGCCGCTGCTGCCCGGCGGAAAGGGCTGCGACGGGCACATCTTCATAACCGGTGAGGTCAACCTGCTCAAGCGCCTGAAACAGCTCATCCGCCGTACGTTCGGCATGCCAGAAACTGAGATTTTCAAACGGCGTCAGCACCGCCTTCACCCCCGGCTGATGGCCGAGGTAGAGCAGGCTGGCATGATAGCTTTCGCGCTGGCGCTGGATGCTTTCCTGCTGCCAGAGGATCTCTCCCTGCTCCGCCCGGCTGAGGCCGGCAAGAATTCGCAGCAGTGAGGTTTTCCCTGCCCCATTCGCCCCTTCAACCTGCACAATTTCACCCGCCGCAACGGTAAAGCTGAGATTGCGAAACAGCGCCCTTTCGTCGCGAACACATGTCAGATTTCTGGCTGCCAGCATGGGAGGAAGATCACACTTTGTTAAATTTGATGGCGAATAGTACCACAGGCTTTACGTTCGCTGAAACGCGGCAGGTCGCGCCCGGCGCGGTTTTGCGGCTCTGTACGCCGTAAAGCGCACAAAAACAGCTGAAAACATCGCTGCGGTTAAAGCTTTGTTACTCTTCTTATAAAATCTACTTACATTTCACTTTTTAGCGACAATACCCGCTACGCTTATCAGGACACTTTATTACTGGGGGGAAAAATGGATAACACACAAAAAGAGACTGAAAATCAGGTTGAGAGCGAAGAGAGCGAACAGGGCGAAGAGATCGAGGTGGATGAGGAGGCGTTGCCCTCACGCGCTGCTGCGGTCCATGAACAGATCCGCCAGGAAGGTGAGAAGGAGTTAGAGCGTGATGGGCTGGCGCTGCTGTTTTCCGCCATCGCGGCCGGGCTGTCGATGGGCGCATCGCTGATGGCAAAAGGGATCTTTCAGGCCAATCTGCACGACGTGCCCGGTGGTTTTCTGCTGGAAAACCTCGGCTACACCTTCGGCTTTATTATCGTCATTATGGCGCGCCAGCAGCTGTTTACTGAAAACACCGTGACGGCCGTGCTGCCGATAATGCATAAACCTAGCGGCAGTAACCTGCTGCTGCTGCTGCGCCTTTGGGGGCTGGTTCTGGTCGGGAACCTGGTAGGTACCGCGCTGGCGGCGCTGGCCTTTACCCATATGCCCATTTTTGACGATGCGGTGCGCAGCGCCTTTGTCAGCATCAGTCAGAAAGTGATGGAGAATACGCCGGGAGAGATGTTTGCCAATGCGGTGGTATCCGGCTGGATTATCGCCACTATGGTATGGATGTTCCCTTCCGCTGGCGGCGCGAAAATCTGGATTATTATCCTGATGACCTGGCTGGTAGCGCTCGGCGACCTGGCGCATATCGTGGTGGGTTCGGTAGAGATCTTCTATCTGGTGTTCAACGGTGAGATCCCGTGGCAGCAGTTTATCTGGCCCTTTGCCCTGCCGACGCTGGCGGGTAATATCATCGGCGGCACCTTTATCTTTGCCCTGATCAGCCACGCGCAGATCCGCAACGATATGAGCACCGAGGCCAAAGCTAAAGCGCAGGCCGAGGCGAAGCGTAAGCAGCATAAAGAGAAGAAGGATTGCGCGGATTGATGGTTAAACGCGCAGTCAGTCAGGTAACTGGTTAATCCGCGGCGATAATTGCGTTATACTGCGCGCCGCGGTCCCCTTAGTTAAATGGATATAACGAGCCCCTCCTAAGGGCTAGTTGCAGGTTCGATTCCTGCAGGGGACACCATTTCACAGTTCGCCCCCTCCTTCGTGGTTCGCAAAAACGCTTAAAAGTCAGGCTCAACTTAAGACACTCTTTCGCGATGGTTCGTTGGCAAACATGCTCCACAACGGTTAAAAAAAGTAGTGCTTAAGTTATTGATTCGCAGAATCAATAATTCCGTAAGATATTTTTCCTGTTTAATATATTGTTGCATATTGGAATTAAAACCTCGTAAAGACGCTTAATTTTTTCATAAAACCTCGCCTGACTTACGCTTATAAAAAATGTATATTTCACCTAAATTTCAACCTGCAATAAACACTATATCTTGATAACATTGAAGATACATATTGAAAATGGTTTTATTGATTTTAGTAAAATCACCACCAGAGGCTTAACTTCCCGCAGAATCCTGAAAATTTAATGATTATCGATAAATATCTATTTAAATCGATCGATTCAATGATTATAAACTAACCACCACCCCACCCTAAATAACCGGACACTGGCTCTTACCAGTAAGAATCAGGAGTGAAATTAATAAAAAAACTATAGCTTATTAGCTGTAGAAAAAATCACGTATTGTTCATATCAAATTAGGATAACTTTTTAAGGATTTCGTTATGAATGTTCAGAATATCGCTGTATGCGGGTTAGGATATGTTGGCCTGCCTGTTGCTGTAGCACTTGCTCAACATTTTAATGTGATGGGTTTTGACGTAGACACCGAGCGGATAAGTCATTTACGGGACTTTAATGATTGGACTGGGGAAGTTAGTCAAGAAATACTCGCTCACTCAACACTTCAACTCACTGATAAGATAGAAGATATTAAAGATTTCGATTTTTTTATCGTCGCAGTACCAACCCCAATAGATGAACGCTGCGCGCCAGATTTTACCATGTTGAAAGAGGCGAGTCGTTTGATAGGCTCGGTGCTGACACAAGGAAGTACGGTTGTTTTTGAGTCGACAGTATATCCGGGTGCCACGGAGGAAATCTGTGCTCCTGAACTGGAAAAAAGTTCGGGGCTTCGTTGTGGTATTCATTTCAAAATTGGCTACAGCCCTGAGAGAATTAATCCAGGTGATACTGAACACCCGTTCGAAAAAATTATAAAGGTGGTAGCAGGCCAGGATGAGGATACGCTGGAGCGAATCGCCAGCGTCTATGAAACCGTGGTCGAAGCTGGCGTTTTTCGCGCTTCATCAATCAAAGTGGCTGAAGCTGCAAAAGTCTTAGAAAATACCCAGCGCGATATTAATATAGCCTTGATGAATGAAATATCTAAGATTTGCGCACTGATAAAAATAAATACTTCTGACGTGCTAAAGGCTGCGGGTACGAAGTGGAACTTCATGCATTTCACACCAGGTTTAGTGGGAGGGCACTGTATTGGCGTAGACCCTTACTATCTGACATCTAAGGCTCAGCAATATGGCTATCATCCCGAAGTCATCCTGGCAGGACGGCATATTAACGACAGCATGGCTGAGCACGTTGCCTCCAGACTGATCCAAATTTTGGCCTGTAGCAAGCGGCTCGCATCGTCAACTCGTGTCGGTATTGTTGGCATCACGTTTAAGGAAAATGTGCCAGATATTCGCAACTCGAAAGTCATCGATCTTTATAGAGAGTTAGGACGTTATGGCGTCAATTCACTGGTAAGCGACCCTCTTGCCGACCCAATTCAGACGGAGCGCGCATACGGGATGACTTTAGTTGACCCTTCGTTACTGATAGACCTCGACATGCTGATACTCGCCGTTCCCCATACCCAGTCGGTGAAACTCATTTATCGAAGGCTCGATCAAATGGTGGCGAAAGGTGGCGTGTTATGCGACCTCCGTTCAGTACTGGAACCGTCCCGGTTACGTTCAGACATTCTTCACTGGACGCTGTAATACCTGGTTCAACATGGAGTAATCATCCTATGACTTCCCTGAGTATTTGTCCGATAGGAACCTGCCGTATCCATCAGCCTTTGCGTATCTGCACTCAGCACTATCCAATAGCGTTAGAGCATGGGCGCAACTATGGTTATATCCATACCAGCACCGAAGCACTGCAGCAGTTACATTTTATGAAAGGAGAAAAAAAATTTTCCGACGATATAAAACCACTTATTTTCCGGCCAGGTACATCTGCCAGTTTTGTCTTAACCCCTCACCATCAAGCAGATATCTATATGGTGGAGATTTCATCAAACAAGCTGCATTACATCGATGATCAACCGATCCAGTGTAATTATACCTATCGCTATTTCAGTGATTTCTTTGCCAACAGTGAGCGCGCAAAGTTGTTCTGGTCAATGGCGGGAGATGATCAGATCAACGCCCGACGTAAAGTCCTTGAGGAAATGCCGGTGTTTCAGCGCCTGTCGTCGGACGATCGTGAACTTCTTGCCCGCATCCAAAGGCGAAATCTTGCTGACGATGAGATTGCACGCGATATGGAAGAAATCACACAAATCATCGGCCGCGATAAGCTGGTGTTTGTCACACATGTTAACGCTTGTACCGCAGACAGTGCTGTCATTAATCGGCGAAGCGCACTGATCAAGTTGGTGCGTGAGAAGGGTAAGCACCTGGACGTCGCCTGCTATGACCCAACACCGTTAATGCGCCGGCTCGGGCAGATCAACGCCATTGCCAATGACGGGCTGGATTTAGCGCACTATACCGATCTGTTTAATGAGCGGCTGGGTGAAGACTGGTACAAAATTTTTGTCTTGCCGCGACTCGATGCCTCGACTTTTCATGATGTGCCCTCACCCGAAGAGAGCCAGCTTGCCGAAATCGAGGCTCTATGGAACGCCGGAAAGCACCTTAGTGCCTCACGACAATTACATGAGGCTTTGCGTAATCAATTCGCCTCACGTCGTCACCGTATTCTGCTCGGGCGCATGCAGTATGAACTGGGCGACTTTGAGAATGCCATCCGTCATCTGCAGTCGGCCAAAGAGCAGGGCGACACCAATGATGAAAAAAACGATCTGATGCTAATGCGGGCCTATTTCAGAATAGGTCAATATCGCGAGGCCCGTTTGTGCGCGCAAGCGTTGCTGTCAGATGAAACCGTCACGCTGGAAATTATGCATGTCTGTGCAGTTTCGGCAACGCATCTTGGCGAGCATACTGCTGCGCTCGGTGAGTGGAAGCAGCTGTTTCGCCTGAGCGATGACAAAGCCGAAGCTGCTCAGGCAGTGTTGAGCCTGCTGGAAGCGATGGCAGATAAAGATGCTGTGCTTGACTGGGTAGAAAAAGTGCTTGAGGTACTGCCAACGCATGGTCCCTGTTTTGTTGTGTTGTGGAACCAACGGCTGGCAGAGGCAGATCGGGCGGGCCTGCTCGAACTTGCATCCCGACCCGTCGTTTTGAGCGAACAGGAGGCCTTCAATCTGACATGCCGCACTGCTGAACAGGGTTTTGCCCTGCCGGCAGCGTTACTCGTCGTAGCGCATGCACTACCTGAGAGCCATGACCCTGGGGTAACGACATGGATCAAAAATCAAGCTGGCAAATGGTTGCAGGAGGGTATGAGCCAGCTTGATGAAGGGGAGCTGCTAAAAGCTGCGGATAATATTCAGGCACGAGCCTGTCTACCTGCAATCAACAATACGCTCAGACGTGCACGGCGTTCACTGGAACAGAAGATGCGCGTTGATATACGCCGTGCCTTCCAGCAAAAACGTTATGAAGAGGTCATGGAGATCTCACTTATCGCTAGCCAGACTCTGACAAGTTTTCCCGAACTTAATAGTTTCACGGGCCGGGCGGCGTATGCGCAGGGAGACATCACAACAGCGTTGCTGTACTTGAGACGGGCCGCCAGCGAAGAAGACGCGACCGTCGTGGCGAAGGTTTTATTGGCGCGTACTGCCGCACGCAGCGGAGAACATATCGAAGAAGCCATTGACACCTACCAGGAATTGCTAGGAAGTCATCCGACGGAGGCATGGGTCAGCGATGAAGCAAAGCGGCACATTCCCCGGTTGGAGAGTCGCCTGACGCGCGTGGCGCGTGAGATGTTGACGCAAGGCGAATATGACAAAGCATGGGAGCTACTCAAACGCGCTGAAAATGTTGATGCGAATAACCCGGCGGTCTCACGGGAGAAAAAACGCGTAATTTCGGCACTCTATTCCAGACTTAAGTCCCTGGCTCCTGACAATGTCTCTGAGCGACTGATGATTGGCGAAACGATCCTGCGTTTTGCCCCCGAAGATACGGTAGGACTTAAAGCCGCAGCGACGGCGGCAATGCGAACCCACCGATTTACCGAAGCCCTGCACTACTGGTCTTTATTACGGACGCACTCTGAAAAACCAGAATTGATCGATGCCAATATCAATAAATGTCATTTATGGATTGACCGGGCGCGGCGCAAAAAACAGTCTGACATTTTTATGCCAACTCTTTCCGTTTTGCCTGCTATCGATAGCCCATGTTCCCGCTCTGAGTGGGTAATGGACCAACCATTATGACCGAATCGAACAAATTAGTTTCGGATCTGCATATTGCGACGCTCCGCGAGCTTGAGAATACGCGTTCTCGTCTGGCAGAAATACTCAAGCTTTGCCTCACCGATGACGCGGCACATCGTCATCTGAAAGAGGCTGAAAATCTGGCGCTCAGGTATTGTAATGATATTAAGGTGCAAGCGTTTTGGCTGCAAATCAGGGAGCGAACGGGAGACAGCACGGGTTTGAGCGAGCAATGGGCTGCGCTTTTGCTCAATTGCCCACAGGATCCTGCTCTTTTACGTCTCTATGTCCGTTACCTGATGAAGGCGCAGCGTAAAGGGGAAATCCCCGCGCTGATTGACCAACATCTGCCAGAAAATATGGAAGATATGCACTCTGCCCTGGCACGCGCAGGGATAATGGTGGATGCCCATCTGTACGACAGGTCAGATACCCTATTTCGTAGACTGATTGACCGCTATGATCATCCGACCATACGGGTACGATTCGCCAAAAATTTGCACAAGCGCGGTTTGTTGTATGAAGCGATTGAGGTGCTCGCTCCAGTCGCTGAGGGTCAGGATCCGGATAGCCCGATCGGAGAGTTCAATATTCGGCTCATGGATGACTACGATTTTTTCTGTCGGCTTGAGCCCAGCGGCAGTATTGTCGGGCAGCACATCTCAATGCTGTCACTGAAGCATGCATTGCTCCATTTCCGTTATCGGGAAATTGTCGCAGGGAAGGCGCAATCATCACGCATCGCCTTGATCACAGGAAGCCTCGGACCCGGGGGAGCCGAACGCCAGTTGGCCAGACTGGCCTGCTGCCTGACGTCTCCCCGCCAACTGCAAGAAGGGGCAGAATACCCGCTTCAACATCCACTTCTCATCAATGTCATCGTCAAGCGCTATACCGCAACGGTTGCTGAAACGAACACACATAAGCAGCTGGATTTTTTTCTCCATGACCTCCTTGACGCTGGAATCAAAGTGACAGAGATAAACAATCTGCCAGTGAATAACCTGTTCGCTTTAACAAACGGCGATCCTGATTTTCTCAGACTACTGGAGCATCTCCCGGCTCAAGTGCGTTATGGCTTAACACGTCTGTATCCGTATCTTCTTGAAAATCGTTTTGATGTTGCCAGCCTGTGGCAGGACGGAACCTGTTTCTTTGGCGCGCTGGCTGCGCTACTGGCTGGCGTGCCCGTCATTCATCTGGTGTTTCGCGGCCTGCCGCCTAATCTGCGTGGCGCACGCTACAAACCTGAATATCGTTTACTGTACCAGGCGCTGGCTGAAATTCCGGGGGTCTGTTTTATCAGTAACAGCAAAGTGATTGCCCGGGAATATGCTCAGTGGCTGGATTTGCCTATCGAACGTTTCCATATTCTTTATAACGGTGTGCCAGTGCCAGCCATCGGCGCTCCGGGCAAAGAGGAAAGCAAATGGCAGGAATTTTCGCAACATACCAAGGATGCCACCGAAACCATCGGCGGAGTATTCCGTCATGAACCCGATAAGCAGCCACACATATGGGTCAGGCTGGCACATCACTATTTGCAGCGTCGCCCAAATGCACGCTTTGTCATGGTGGGCGATGGCCGATTACTGGAAAGCACACGCAATTTAGTGAACGAACTGGGGATCCAACAGCATGTGCTTCTGGTGGGATTATCCCGGCACGTCGGATTCTGGTATTCGAAAATGGACGTAAAGGTACTCCTTTCGCTGTATGAAGGATTACCGAATGTGCTTATTGAGGCGCAGCTGTTGGGCGTGTTAACCGTGTCAACACCTGCGGGTGGCTCTGGCGAATGCTTTATTGATGGCGTGACCGGACATCTGCTCTCTCGGGCAGAAAATCCCGATCTTGATGAAGCCTGCGACAAAATTTCATTGCTGGTGGATAGCCTCCATTCCAATGCAGAGGTGCGCGAAATGGCAAAAACACGCGCACGTAAGCTGTTTGCTGTCAACGCGATGCGCGATACGTTCATCGACTTATGTCGCTCTTCAGTCATGCATGACCAGCTGACTACGGTATAGAAATCTCTGCCTTTAACTGAGATTACGCTGATTCATTTCAGGATGGTGTTTAAGAAGAAAAACAATGCGTTTCAGGGAGGATTGTGTGAGGAAGATACGCGTTAAGGAGACACTGATGTTGTTACTTCTGGCCTGCACGACACTACAGGGATGTGGCTTACCACGCGGTGGCCCCCTGCTCAGCGAAATAGAAAAGTCGTACAACCAGGGAGGCATCCAACTGCTACCCGTGACGCCATCACTCGCAACAGCCAGCCGAGATGCACAACATGCCAGCTTTCCCGAAAGCTTTCTCACTGCGACGGAAACCGACCTCACCCGTTTGGCCCCGGGAGACAGTGTCAATGTCATCCTCTGGGAAAGAGACGGCCTGCAACTGTTTATGCCGGACACTGGCGGCAGGGCCGATCTGGGAGAACTGGTCCTTGACCACGAGGGGGCAATCTATCTGCCCTATGTGGGAAAAATTCCGGCGAAAGGACTCACCATCGCACAATTACGCGATGCCATCATGAGACATCTACACGGCATCGTGAATGCTTCCGCTGTGAACGTACAGGCAGGGTCACGGAGTAGCCAGATGGTAATCGCACAGGGCGATTTATCTAAATCTGGCGCATATCCGCTCAATCAGGCAACCCGCAGATTGAGCGGGTTACTTGCACAGGCCGCACCGGATCAGCGTAATCCTGAACAAATGGCAATCACGGTGCAACGTTCCGGGGAGTCGGCTTCTGTTCGTTTGGCCGATATCTATCGTAATCCAGCTCAGAATATTGCGTTACAGCCAGGGGATGTTGTCGTTGCGCATAACGTGACTCAATATTTCACTGTATTGGGCGCTGCCAACGGGCAAAAACGTCTCAGGCTGAGTAAACGTAATTATAGCGTTGCCGATGCCCTTGGTGATGCCAGTGGCCTGAACGACAGCCAGGCAAACCCTGGTGCTGTATTCCTGATGCACACACCTGATGCAGATAGCTTTGCTTCAGGAACGGAAGCGCAGCCAGTTGTCTATCAATTTGATTTTACTCGGCCGGAGCAGCTGGTCCTTGCCAGCCACTTCGTGGTGCACGAAGGTGACCAGATTTACATTTCGGACGCACCATTTACTCAAGTACAAAAAGTACTTTCTGCCTTCAGCTCAACGCTGGGTTCCGTTCGCTCTGTCACGGGCATAGAGCAATGAGAGCGGATATTCATCATGAGAAGTTAACACAACCAGCCGCGGAGTCTGCTGATAGCGACCTTGATTTATTGCGTCAGCAGGTAGATGCCGCCACGAGCCTGGCGCTGGAACCGCTTGAAGTTTCATTGGCGATATTCCTCAGCTCACTGGCGCGTCTACCACATGCCACGATCGGTCAACGACGCGCAATCTACGAGGCGATCCAGACCGGGCAGAAAAGTGGCCTCACCCGTATTGGCGCTGAGGATGCGCTGGTGAATGTTCGTTACCGCCAGCTTCGCATGATCATGCGCTATCTCGAACAGGATATCCGGGCTGGCGTTGACGTGCTGGCTGAGGGTTTTCATTCAACAGATCTTGAGCGAGATTACCAGCGGCTGGAGGCAGGCTATGCCATAAGGGTTGCACAGCAAAAGAGTCGGGCTGCGCGTGCAGCGAAGTCCAACGCATCTGCGGCTGAGTTACTCACCCCTCAAGAGGCCGAGCAGTGTTCGTCACTGGGGATACGCATGAATCGCATTCATGCCGCTCAACAGCTACGGCCGCTGGAACGTGGTGCTTCGTGGCCAACCACACTGATACCTTTAATCTGTTTTCTTCTGCATGTTATTCGCAATGAAAGTCGGGTGGCGTTACTGTGGGCGATGCTTGCACCTGCCTTACTGCTTGGCTTGATTTCAACCCCCTATTTCCTGACAGGCGTTCGCTATATTTTGGGTATGGATGTCGCGACATTCGCACTGTTGGGTGCGATTACGTGGATTATGGTTCGGCAGATCGTCTTTCGCAGCAGTACCCACTATGTCGCATCGCGCGTATTAGTTCATTTGAGTGTCATCACGCCACTGCTGTGTTCTCTGGCTTATGCGCTGATCCAGCTCGGTATCTATCTGGTGGTATATCTGGTGCTGCTGCCTGCCGGGGCTTATCTGAACCTTATCACTCCCCCCGACCAGTGGATGATGGTTCTTTTTTATGTGCTGATGATGGCGTTGGGGGCAACCGCAATCGGTATCCTGTTTGGCAGCATCGCCTCAATCTGGCCCTATTTCCTGCGTTTCTCTGCTGTTATCGAGCGTTTCCTTCAGGTGTTCTCCAGTGTTTTTCTTGTTTCAGAACAGTTACCTGAAGCATATCGGAGATATTTTTTGTGGTCGCCATTTGCGCACGGCATGCAGTTAATGCGGCAGGCTTATTTCGAGAACTACACATCACAAGATGCAAGCCTTAACTATTTTTTTATCATGCTGGTGATCATGGTCGCCATTAGCTTGCTCGCTGAACGTCTGTTGCGCTGCAATGTGCAGCCAATGTGAGGACCCATGATCCATCTGACTGGTGTGACCGACTGTCCGCGAGTATTTGGCGAAAGAAAACTGCTGCTATCGAATGTTGATCTGGTGCTTGCGCCCGGCCGCTATGCGTTGCTTTCAAGCAAGCCTGAATGTCATCGTCCGCTGTTAGACGTGCTAGCCGGAATTCGCCCCCCACAGCGCGGGCTGGTACAGCATCGCGGTCTGGTTTCATGGCC
This sequence comes from Erwinia aphidicola, assembly GCF_024169515.1. Classification (NCBI taxonomy): domain Bacteria; kingdom Pseudomonadati; phylum Pseudomonadota; class Gammaproteobacteria; order Enterobacterales; family Erwiniaceae; genus Erwinia; species Erwinia aphidicola. The sequence continues at coordinate 299,256 of NZ_JAMKCQ010000001.1, forward strand.
GATGGGCCGCCAGGGCTTCATCCGTGGTAAAGGCTCAGGCCTGAAAATGGTGCGGCTTGTCTGCAACCTTTTTGGCCTGGATGTGCACTCTTCGATCGACTGGTTAGCCGACTTGATGACCCACCCTGAGTATCTGTCCAGGCCAATGTCTGACTGGCCGCTTTTTATGCGACAGGAATTTTCTTTTGCATTAGCTCTGATACCCGATTTCGATATCTACCTGGTTGATGGAGCAATGCCATTTCAGCCTTGCCGTTTTACAAGATTATGGCGAGCGCTGTTTGAGAAGCGGCTGGCAAACCGCACGTTGATACTTTCCACATATCGTCATTCGCAGATGACGGACTATTGTACGAAGGCAATGATCTATGAGCGAAATGGACTCCGCATCGAAGAAAACCTCACAGATTGCATCGGGAAATTCCCTGCAAGGCAAAACAGCAGCGACGCCTCTGCACAGTCAATCGACGTATCCAACTTCAGCTCCTCTGCAGGAGACCCCTTCATATATTGAGACCCACTCGCAGGAGGAAGAGACTTATCTACTCCGTCTCCGGGCCGACGCTTTGCGCAAGCTGCGCAGGGAGCGTTGGGTTATCGCAACATTCATTTTACTACCCGTACTGCTGGCAACGCTGTATCTGACGAATTTGGCGACGCCGCGCTACACCGCCGAGTCTAGCTTTTCGGTGCGAGCCAGCGATCGGCAAAGCTATGCCTCACCTGACAACGCCACCAGCCTGATTTCAACGGACGGCAGCGCTGCAAATGGTTTAGTGGACGGTTGGGCTGTTAACAGCTTTCTGAATTCACGCGATGCCATGCATCAGCTTGACAGGAAAATTGGACTGCGCCGACATCTCACCAACACGACGCGCGACCCGGTGAACAGACTGATGCCTGAAGCGGATGACGATGCACTGTATAAGGCCTATCAATCAATGATAAATGTCTCCTACAACATGCTCGAGCAGCTCAACCTGATGAGGATCAGCGCTTTTTCGCCAAACGATGCGCGAATAATTTCGCTTGCTTTGCTGGAGCTAGCCCAGCAATTCGTACACAACATGGATGAAAAAGGCATTGCCGATGCGCTGAAAGTTTCCCAACAAGCAGTCACTCTGGCCGAACAACAGGCCCGGCATGCGAGGGAGAAACTGACGAACTGGCGTATCACAAACGGCAATATCGATCCTACCGCAGATGCGGCAATGCGACTCACGCTGATCGCTCAACTTGAAGGCGAACTCAATACAGCCAGCATCAATCTTTACAAAATTCGTGCACTGGGCAATGCCCATCATCCAATGATGCAGGCAGCAAAAACAGAGGTAGACGCCCGACAAAAGCGGCTCGTCGAAATTCGCCAGCATCTGAGTGGTTTGGGAGATTCCGAAGTCAATCGGATGAAAACCTATGAGGTCCTCAAGAATGCACAGCAGTTTGCGGACGCTAATCTCGTCACCGCACGCCAGAATTATCATCAGTCGTTTATCAGTACGCTGCAGTTGCGCCGCTATCTTAGCATTGTCGTCAACCCTGAGCCTGGCGTTCGCCCTGACAGCCCCAATGCATCCATCATCCTGTCGGAAGCTCTGGTGGTGGGTTTATTACTGGTCTTCATTTATCGGATTGCTGCAGGAGTATCACGCGCATTGCGCTTTAGATGAGCATTGCCATGCTTTTATTCTTCATTCAAAGGATTCTGATATGAAAATAGCGATTAACCAAAATTCTCTGTTGCCCGCCTGGGCACAGCACCCTACCCAGCAGGCATTGTGCACAAAATTACTTGCACAACGGTGCCACTGGCTAATCACCGGAGCCGCAGGATTTATTGGTTCCAACCTTGTAGAGACGCTGCTGATGCTCGGACAGGACGTGCGGGGTTTAGATAATTTCTCAACGGGACACCAGCGTAATCTGGATGAAGTCAGGGATCGCGTGGGGGCAGAACGCTGGCGCCATTTTCGTTTTATTGAAGCCGACATCAGAAACCGCAGCCACTGTAGCAGAGCGGTCAGGCAGATTGATTACGTGTTGCATCAGGCAGCCCTGAGCTCTGCCCCGCGTTCGGTGGATGACCCGGTGGCAAGCCACGAGGTGAACATCACAGGTTTCCTAAACATGCTTGATGCTGCACGGTGTGCACAGGTACGTCGCTTCGTTTATGCCGCATCCAGTTCGACCTATGGTGATGAGCCGAATTTGCCCAAGCGTGAGGATCGCATTGGTCAGCCTCTATCACCTTACGCAGCAACCAAGCTAATTAGCGAAATTTATGCCGGGGTATATGCGCGAACCTACGGTTTTGGCACGACCGGGCTACGCTACTTTAATGTTTTTGGTGCGCGCCAGGACCCGGCCGGCGCCTATGCAGCTGTCATCCCAAGATGGATCTCCGCAATGTTTGACGGGCAAGATGTCGAAATATTTGGTGATGGCGAGACCAGTCGGGACTTTTGTTATATCGGCAATGTCGTGCAAGCCAATCTTCGCGCTGCGCTAAACTTCAGGCCGGGAGCGAGCACGATTTATAATGTCGCTGTTGGCGAGAGAACCACGCTTAACCAACTGTTCGAGATCATCAGCAATAATTTGAAATTGCTGGGCTTTGAGTATGGCCGACAACCACGCTATAAAGCCCTACGGCCGGGCGACGTGCGCCATTCTCAGGCTGATATATCTAAAGCTCAGAGCGAACTGAGCTATGTACCTCTTGTGGATCTAAAAGCAGGCCTGAAAGAAACCGTGCCATGGTACGTGCGCTTGCTCATTGATAAGCGTATTAAGCATGACTAAGCAAGGAAGGATTGGGGGGGCATGCCGTCGGGTTCAACGTATGCTTGCACGTGCATCTGTCACGCTACTGGGCATGGGCAGTGCGATCGGTTTTTTTGTACCGATATCCCAGGCCTCACCCCATCGGTGCGACAGGGCATTAGAGGATTGTGCGTTGGTGAAGTCTCTTTTGAAACAACGACAGGGATATGGTCGCATGGCGCAGGGAGGCGTAAAGGGGGACGTTGTGCAGGTAACATCAATGGCAGATAGCGGTCCGGGGACACTGCGAGATATCCTCAAACAGGCACACGACTTGAATGTCCCTCTCTGGGTACGTTTTGCCTCCGACATGACGATCAGGCTTGATTCACAGATTCGGGTGCCTTCCAATGTGACAATTGACGGCCGAGATAAACGCGTGAAGTTGCTGGATTATGGGCTCGCTATCTATCACAGTCACAATGTCATCGTCACTCATCTGACGATTGACGGGAGGTTACGCACTTTCTCTCAAGCCATCAATATCGCAAATTTTTCGCACGATGTCTGGATCGATCATCTCGATCTCTCCCGTTTTGCCGACCGGCTGCTCAACGTCAAAAATGGTGCAACGGACGTCACACTGTCCTGGACCCGCTTCCATGATGACGACAAAGTCATGCTGCTCAATAACATCACGTCGGCCAATCTGTTTAAACATTATCATCGCGACTCACAGGCTCGGGTCACGCTGCATCACAACTATTTCTTCAATACGGTGCAGCGTAATCCACGGGCACAATTTGGCACATTCCATCTTTATAACAACGCACTGGAGAACTGGGATTTTTATGGTATGAGTTTCAGCCTTGAAGCCCTTGCATTGATTGAAGGAAATATATTTATCAACCGTGCCAAAAGACCTTGTAAAGAACCCAAATATTTTCCCACGGTTGAGGGGGTTAAAGCCAGATACTGTCAGTATATTAAAAGCGCCCCTGCCAGGAGCGCACTGGAAAATGGTAAATCAGATCGGCGAAGTTATGAGCGGACAAAAAAACGATATGCTTACAGACATCGCGTAGAGGCTTTTTTAAAGGTCAGAGATAATCTTTACCTGGCGGATGCCCGTCAGGTGCTCAATAACTTTCGCGCAGATCGTGTGCCTCAGCCACCTTATAATTACGATTATGAACAGCCGTCTTTAGCATTGTTAGATCGAATTCGACGGCTTGCGGGCAATACATCTAACGATTCAGAGGCCGCATTAAGCAGTAAGGCGCGCAGCAGGTAAAAAACAAGTCAATAAATCTACCCTCTGGAATTGGGCCAGTTAACGCACGAATCTGTTTTGCCAGCACTATCTTTTTACGACCTGATAGCCAAACACTCCATAACATACATCCTTAGAGATAAATAGACAGGATGCAATAAAGTAAGTTAAAAAACCAATCGGGTTATTTATTTAGCAGTCTTAACTCCTTGAGAAATATGCTCTTGTCCTTGCTGAAATGAGCTCTTTCTTGAGATAGCAGTATCAAAAACCCCCTTATCGGCATATTCCCTGCAAACTTTAACCTCTTTTTCCATCGTTAATAAAAATGCATTTATAGCGTTCAATTAAATACCACAAGAGTAGCAATAATATAAAAATAACAATAAAAACAACAATTTATAATAGCTTAAAAATAAACCTATCATTAATAAATATTACCAGTTTCCTTCATGGACAATCACTCACTTGAACCTATACTTCAACTCGCTATGCAAAAGATTTATTTATACCTAGATAACAAATCTCATTCTCATTATTGAGTCATGCAGTGGTTGTCCCTAAGTATGAATTTTTAAGCACATTTGGCATTCAGATATAAATTGTCATTCACCCACCAGTGAAATAACGAACAGCCATATTCAACTTAAGTGAAATTAAAAAAATGAAAAAAATCCTGAATACGATTAATTTGCCTGCAAAGTTTCTCATTCTTGCTTTTTTTGCTTTGCTGCTGTTTGCCGTACCCTCATGGCTTTTTGTCAATGAAGGTAATCAACAGATAAACGCTAAAGAGCGAGAATTGCAGGGAATTCCCGTTGAAAAACAGATGCTGAATCTGCTCAATATGATGCAGCTCCATCGCGCACAAGCGGCAATCGCCGTGGCACAGCAAAATGCCGCTATTCCTGCACGTCTGGCGCTGAAAGAGCAGGTAGAACAGTCTATTAGCACTCTTCAGACCACGCTGGCCGCCACCGGTCAGGACAATGTGGCCTGGCAAGATTTTAGCAAGGTGACAGCACAGTGGCAGCAGCTACAGCGCGACATTGACAGCCGTAACCTGACGCTGCAAACCAACCTCTCGCGCCACGCCGAAATGATTCGGACGCTGCTTGATGCCAATATTGAAGTGATCGACTATTTTGGCCTGTCGCTGGATCCAGATTTAAATACTTACCAGTTTATTATCAGTACATTCAGTCGCCTGCCAGAACTGACAGAAACATTGGGTCAGATTCGTGCCCGGGGTACGTCACTACTGGCCAGCAAAGAGGCGATTCAGGACAGCGATTACGCCCGTATGGAGTTTCAGATCCTTAACGGTAAGAATGCTCTGCGTCTGTATAACGCGAATCTTTTAAAGTCCTTTAACACTGATAGCAGCGTACGCGAAAAGTTTAGTGGTCAGGCTAATGCCGCACTGCAACAGGCGGGTGAAGCCTTAGCCCTCGCTGAGGACGTCTTTATTAAGCGGACGAAAAACGATCTCCCGCCCACGGAGTTCGTGGCACGCTTTACCGCTGCGATCAATCAGTACAATCAATTTGCTAACGACGCGAGTAACCAGCTCAGCAACATGCTTTCTGAGCAAATTAGTCAGCATCGCACCGCTCAATTTGAATTGCTGGGCGTGCTGGCACTGCTGGCGGGGCTTATCATCTTCCTGGCGGTATTTATCATTCGCTCCATCACCGGGCCGGTACGTGATGCCGCAAAAGTTGCCAAAGATGTCGCTGCCGGTGATTTAACCTCGCACCTGGTGGTGACCGGAAGTAATGAAATGGCGGGCCTGATCGCCTCGTTGATGGAGATGCGCCAGCGCCTTTCTCTGCTGGTTGCGGATATCAAGGATAACGCCACGACGATTGCCACCTCTTCTGAAGAAATTGCTCAAGGCAATGGCGACCTCTCCGCGCGCACAGAGGAGCAGGCTGCTTCACTGGCACAAACGGCGGCCAGCATGGAAGAGCTGTCATCCATCATTCTGCAAAACGCCGAGAATACCCGCTACGCCGCAGGCATGGCTACATCGGCCACCGATGCGGCACTGTTAGGGGGAGAGGCGATGCAATCCGTCATGGTCTCCATGCAGAAAATCAGCGCCAGCGCGGGTCAGATTGAAGAGATCATCAGCGTTATCGACGGTATTGCCTTCCAGACAAATATTCTGGCGTTAAACGCCGCCGTTGAGGCAGCCCGAGCCGGGGAACATGGTAAGGGGTTTGCCGTGGTCGCCGCTGAAGTCAGAGCGTTAGCCCAACGTTCTGCCTCTGCAGCGAAAGAGATTAAACAGTTAATTGCACACTCGGTGGAAAATGCGCGCCAGGGTATTTCAATGGCTGAGGATGCCGGAGAAAAGGTGAAGCAAAGCGTGGGTGCGATTGAACAGACTGCGCAGCTGGTCAACGAAATCTCCTCCTCTTCCCAGGAGCAGAGCGCCGGCGTGTCGCAAATCAATATCGCCGTCAATCAGATGGACCAGGTGACTCAGCAAAATGCGGTGCTGGTAGAACAGTCCGCCTCTTCTGCCGATGAGCTGGCCGCGCGCGCGATACAGCTACGAGAGCTGGTGGCCGTGTTTCGTACCGGGCAGCCAGCGTAACGGCACCGCGCATTAAGACAGGGCAATCCGGTGTGGTCAGTCCCACACCGGATGTGCCGTTACTGCACCTTGAACCCTTCCGCTATTGCCCGCACATCATTGCCGGTGGGCGCCTGATGAATGCGCAGACCGAATTCATCCACCACCGCAAAGATGTGGTCGAAGATATCCGCCTGAATACTTTCATACTCCAGCCACACCACGGTATTGGTAAAGGCGTAGATTTCTACCGGTAGCCCCTCTGCGCCCGGTGCCATCTGGCGCACCATCAGCGTCATATCCTTGCGGATTTTCGGATGCTGGCGCAGATATTCGGTGAGATAGGCGCGGAAAGTGCCCACGTTGGTCATCCTGCGCTGGTTAAGTACCGAATCACGGGTGTTGTGTTCGCCATTCCAGCTGTCAATCTCCTGCTGACGCTCGGCAATATAGGGTTGCAGCAGGCGCGCCTGCGCCAGCTTTTGCTGCTCCTCTGCGCTAAGGAAGCGAATGCTGGTGCTGTCGATATTAATGCTGCGCTTGATACGGCGGCCGCCGGAAGCGGACATGCCGCTCCAGTTTTTAAACGCATCGGAAACCAGCGCATAAGTTGGGATAGTGGTAATGGTATTATCCCAGTTCTGTACTTTTACCGTGGTCAGGCCGATGTCAATCACCGCGCCGTCGGCGCCGTATTTCGGCATCTCCAGCCAGTCGCCCATTTTCAGCATGCTGTTGGCCGACAGCTGTATTCCCGCCACCAGCCCGAGGATCGGGTCTTTAAATACCAGCATCAGCACCGCGGCCATCGCGCCCAGCCCGCTGATCAGAATGGCCGGAGATTTACCAATCAGCAGCGAGATCATCATGATGCCAATCACGATCGCGCTCAGCAGCTTCACGCCCTGCAATAAGCCCTTAAGGGGAAACTGTGAGGAGAAGGCAAAACGGTGCGCCAGGCCCTGCATCACGTCCAGCAGCGAGAAGAATGACATCAGCGCGTACAGCATCACCCACAGCTGGGCGCAGGTGGTGACGATGGCGGCAGCATCGCTGCCCTTTTGCAGCCACAGCACCGCCTGCACGTTGACGATCACCCCCTGCAGGGTAAATGCCAGCCGGTGAAACAGGTTGTTTTGCGTGATGACTTGCAGCCACAGGTGGCTGCTGGCCTGCGCACGCTTCTCAAAGGTGCGCAGGACGATGCGGTGCAGGATAAAGTGAATAATAATGGCGGTGAGGAAAATAATGCCAAAAATAACAATAAGCGAAGTGGTGTGGTCGGGTTCTATTCCATATTGCTTTAATAATGCGAGTAACTGCTGCATGACGCCTCCTTTTCGAACGAGGAGGGATCATGCCTGCTGCGGCATCCAGGTTCAACCCCTGGTTATCCGTGCTCAGGTCTTGGTTTTACTCGCGGCGTGGCAGTCACCTGACCATAATCTGACCTCCCGGAGCGTGCGATAAAGGCGCGATTTATCCGCATCGCTCAGGTTCGGCTGATTAAGCTGCCCGACAAACTGCTTTTCATCCAGCGCGTTGAGTGTCTTCTGCTGCAAGCCTTGCGCAATCTGCTGCAATATAACGTCATTGAGTCTGGCGAGCTGGGCGCGCACCTCTTCCAGCGGTCGGGGCTGCCAGCCATGAATCGGCGTAGCCAGCCAGTCAGCACGAAAACGATACTGCACCGCTTTGGCCGCGTCCATCTGCGCCTGAATAAACGGCACTACCGAGTTCTCATCCAGACAGAACTGCGTCGCGCGCTGTTTGCTGGCAGCCAGCACCTTCTGTTCCTGCTGCAGATCCTCTATTGGCCGGTGCTTGTCGGCCTTAAACGCCGCCACATCTTTCATATAGCTCAGGCGTTGATTAACCGAGGCGGCGAGATCGCTGGCCTGCGCGCTGCCGATGCTCAGGCATAACAGAGTAAATAGAATTTTTGCTGACATGTGGCTTCCCTGTTCCCGTTTATTGACCTGCAGACTGTAGATCATTGGGCTGGATATGCCAAAGCATGATGGCGCATTTAGCGACCTGCAGCAGAATCGCGGCAGAAATCGGCGATATTCGACGAATTGATTTGTGCGCACAGGGGCTAAGCTGGTGGAATAACTGATAGCCGTACGGAGCACCCTATGCCAGATAAAGACCCCGTTGTTGAACGCCTCTCCCTTGAGGTAGTTGCACTGCGCAATATTGTGCAGATGCTGATCGCCTACGGCAATGTGCCGACCGGCGGTAAGCTGAACAAGTACCTTGAGAAGGTGGCAGAAGACGTTGAGCACCGCGACGGGCGCGAAGCGAATAAAGCGATTGCCGATGTGATCCGCACCTATATTCGCTAAGTGCGGCGACAAAGCCCCGGTATCACGCCGGGGCCTGCCAGCCTGTTACGCCACTTTAAACACTGAGATATCCTGCGCCAGCTGCGAAGCTTCGGCATGCAGGGCGTGAGTGTTTTCAGCGGTCTGATGAACCAGCATCAGGTTCTGCTGGATGCTGCGCTCCATCTGCGACACGGCCTGAGTGACCTCGGCAATGCCTTTGCTCTGCTCATCGCCCGCCACGCGGATCTCACCCACCACCTCTTTCACCTTCAGCACATCTTTCACCAGCTCTTCCAGCTGACGCCCTGCCCCTTCCACCAGCTTGCTGCCGGTCAGCACATTGCTGTCTGACTGGCCAATCAGCGCTTTGATCTCGTGCGCCGCCGTCGCGCTGCGCTGGGCCAGTGCCCGTACTTCAGAGGCCACCACGGCGAAGCCGCGCCCCTGCTCGCCGGCGCGGGCTGCTTCCACCGCCGCGTTCAGCGCCAGAATATTGGTCTGGAAGGCGATACCGTCGATCACACTGAGGATCTCACCGACGCGGCTGGATGACGTGCGGATGGTTTCCATCGTATCAATCAGCTGACGCATCACATCACTGCTATTGCGTGCGATCTCTGCGGTCTGCTCGGTAAAGGCATCGGCCAGCCGGGTGTTCTCGGCGTTCTGCTGTACTGTCGCATTGAGCTGTTCCATCGCCGCGGCGCTCTGTTCGACCGCTGCCGCCTGCTCGCTGATTTTTCCGCTCAGCTCCTGATTGCTCTGCTCCAACCCGCTGGCGTTGTGCGCCACCTGTACGCCGCTCGACTGCACGTTGGTGATCACCCCGGCAATCTTGTCGACAAACTGGTTAAAGGAAACGGCAATATCGGCAATTTCATCACGGCCGGAGGTATCGAGGCGGCGCGTCAGGTCACCGTCGCCGTGGGCGATATCGTCCAGCGCTTTACGCGTGGATTCCAGCCGCCCGGAGATCTGGCGGGCAACAAACCACAAGATGACCAGCAGCAGCAGCAGTGCCGGGATCAGCAGGATGAAAATGTCCTGCATGATATTATCGGCCAGCGCGGTCACCTGGGATTCCGGCGTCACCAGGCCGATCGTCCAGCCGGTATCCGCCATGCGAAACAGGGTCAGCTGGCTGCGGGTGTGCAGCCACTCATCATTCAGGTTGCTGAAGGTGGCGCTGCCTTGGCTGGCGCTGGCGGATTTCACTGCTGCCACCATCGGAGCAAGCCACGCCTGCTGCTGCGCCAGATCGCTGAACTTCTTCAGCGCCTTATCTTTGATACCCGGGAAATAGAGCACGTTGCCAGCCTGGTCGAGAGCAAAAGCATAGCCGCCGGTACTGGCGCCGTTGCGCTGCATAAAGCCGGAGAGGTTGTCCAGCAGCACGTCAAAAGTGGCGACGCCGGCAAAGGTATCGCCCTTGCGGTAAGGCACGCTGCAGGTCACCATATTTACCCTGGATACCGGGTCCTGGTAAACTTCCGACCAGTTGCACTTATTGGGGGAAGTGGTGCGGGTCGAGGTGTACCACAACTCGTGATGATAGCCGGTTCCGGCAGGGTCGTTATAGCCGTCAGAGTAGTCGAGGCTGCCGCTGGCGTTGCGCGCCCAGAAGAAGCTGCGGCGGGCTACGCCGTCACTGAATGCATTCGGCTCCGGCCAGATTCCACCGCCGGCAATGCTTTTGTCGCCCTTGCTGTCGATAATTTGCGGCAACACCTGGCGAAACAGCGCTTCATCGTGCGGCAACACTTCGGCCAGCCGCGCCAGGCTCACGCCCTCACCCTCTACGCGGATCAGCTGCTGATTAAGCTGGCCAACGATATTCTCTCCGGTTTGCTGAATTAAGCTGTTACTGGCCTCGATCACGCGCGGCTGGCCGCGCAGTGAGATAGCCAGATAGACCATGATGCAGGTAAGCAGCAGCATTAAGACGCCACCTGACATCAATTTCCCTGATAAACGAACTGGAACCCACGACATAATGAATATCCTCAAAATGGAATTGCACAGCGACTATCAGAGATAAGCTCAACGCTAAATATTGATTAAGGTTATGCAGCTGCGTTCTAAAGACGCTTTATCCGGTTAATATCGGCCGTGCCGTCATAAAACTTTAACTTGTGGGAAAAACTTGATATATATCAAAATATTCCACTACCTGGTATTCTGCGTTCGATCCCTGAGACTGCCGTTCATGTCGCTCTCAGTGCATTTCATTCCCTGCTAATGGCAGCTCATGCCCTTTTCTCCCGCCATAAAGAAGCCGGTCTTACTATGGCTGCAATTCCATATTGTTAATTTTCCCACCGGGAGAGCCCCATGAGCACAGCAACCGTCAGCAGCAGCGTTAATCGCACCCGCGGGTTAACCCTGATAGGCACTATCATCACCCAGTTTGCGCTGGGTTCGGTCTACACCTGGAGCCTGTTCAACGGCCAGCTCTCTATGAAGCTGGACGCGCCCATCAGCCAGGTGGCATTTTCCTTTGGTTTGCTGAGCCTCGGCCTGGCGCTGGCTTCTTCGGTAGCAGGGAAATTGCAGGAGCGTTTTGGCGTGCGCAACGTCACTATTGGTGCCGGCCTGCTGATGGCGATTGGCCTGATGCTGACCTCGCAGGCGGATAATCTGTTTATGCTTTACCTCAGCGCCGGGGTACTGGTCGGTCTGGCGGACGGGGCAGGCTATCTGATGACGCTGTCCAACTGCGTGAAGTGGTTCCCGGAGCGTAAAGGGGTGATCTCAGCCTGTGCTATCGGCGCTTACGGCCTCGGCAGCCTGGGCTTTAAGTTTATCTGCAGCTACCTGCTGAGCGTCTACAGCCTTGAAACCACCTTTATGATCTGGGGCGGCGTGGCAATGACCATGATGATCCTCGGCGCGCTGATGATGAAAGATGCCCCTAAACAGCAGGCGGCGGGTAACAAAATGGCGAGCCAGGCGCGTGACTATTCGCTGGGCGAATCGATGCGCATGCCGCAGTACTGGATGCTGGCGCTGATGTTTTTGACCGCCTGCATGAGCGGCCTGTACGTGATTGGTGTGGCGAAGGATATCGGCGAGAGCATGGTACATCTGAGCGCGCAGACGGCGGCGAATGCAGTGACCATCATTGCGATTGCCAACCTCAGCGGTCGCCTGGTGCTTGGCGTGCTGTCGGATAAAGTGGCGCGTATTCGGGTGATCACCCTGGCGCAGGTGGTGTCGCTGGTCGGCATGAGCATTCTGCTGTTCAGCCATATGAGTGAAAGCAGCTTCTTTATTGCCATTGCCTGCGTCGCCTTCAGCTTCGGCGGCACCATTACCGTTTATCCGTCGCTGGTCAGTGATTTCTTCGGCCTGAACAACCTGACAAAAAACTACGGCGTGATTTACCTCGGCTTTGGTATCGGCAGCGTGATGGGTTCACTGATCGCCTCACTGTTTGGCGGCTTTACCATCACCTTCAGCCTGATTATGGCGCTGCTGGTTATCTCCCTGATGCTCTCCGCCACCATCCGCATGCCGCACAAGCCGGCAGCGCGCAAAGAGACGCTGCAGCACGCCTGACGGCACGCAAGAGTGGCCCGCTGCTGAACACAGCGGGCTTTTTTTATGCCTGTTGATGGCGAAACTTCGGCTCCGGCAGGCCCGCCACCGCCACGCGCACCGCAAACAGGTCACCGCACTGCGGATATTGCGCCAGCTCCTCAGCGCTACGATTTTCGCGTGAGCTGGTGATATACAGCGTTTTCAGATCCGGCCCGCCAAATGCCACCATGGTCGGCCAGCGTACCGGCAGCGGGATCTCATCGACAATCTCCCCGCTGTGCGGATCAAGACGAATGACTCGGGCGCCGTCGAACATCGCCGACCAGTAATAGCCTTCACTGTCGACCGCCGCGCCGTCGGGGATCCCCCCCTGCTGCTGAATAAAGCGGCGCACTACCTGGCGCTTACCGATCTCCCCGCTGTGGGGGTCAAGCGGGTAGCGGTACATCACGCCGTTTGGCGTGTCGGTGTGGTACATCCAGCGGCGATCGGGAGAAAATGCCAGCCCGTTGGAAATCTTAATATCGTCGGCCTGCCTGCTCAGGTTCAGCTGATTATCGACGCGGTAAAGCGCCGCGCCGTTGCGATCCTGCGGTTCCCACAGCGTGCCGCACCAGAAGCGCCCAAAAGGATCGACGCGGCCGTCGTTAAAGCGGCTGCGCGGCGCATCACCGGGATTATCCGCGATGCGCTGGGTAATTTGCCCCTGCTCATTAAGGAAGCAGACGCCGCTGCGCAGTGCGGCTATCAGCCCGCCCTCTGCGCGCAGGCCGATGCAGCCAATATCTTCCGCCACCGGCCAGCGCTGATGCTCGCCTGTGGCCGGGTCAAAGCGGTGCAATGCTGGCGCGAGGATATCGACAAACCACAGCACCTGCTGCTCGCTGCACCACAGTGGGCACTCACCCAGCTCCGCCTGTACCGGTAATACGTTGCTCACCTGATAATTCATCTCAGCTCCTTGCACGGTTATTTACCTTAAGTGTACGTGATTTTATCCGCGGCATCGCAGGCAAAATTCCCTACCTCATTTAATGTTTGAGACAATTCCCAATCGAAAGGCCTGTTTTTAGGCTATATCTTATTTAATAAATAGCAGCTTAATAAATAACTCTGCTATTGGAATTATTTTGAAATACCTTATTAAATAAATCTACAATCGACGCATTATTCCTCCACTTTTCCCACGTAGAGTTGTAGCTATAGAAAAGGGAAGGAGAGACATAATGAAAAACATAATTAAAGCAGCGACCGTAGCTGCACTGATTGTCATGCTGAGTGGTTGTATCGTTGGCCGACCTTATCACGGCGGCGGCGGATATCACGGCGGCGGAGGGTATCATCATGACCACGGCAGACACCGTGGCTGGTAAGGAAGTCAGGTGAGGTTTTCTCACCTTCGCGGGCAAAGCCTGCACACAGCAAGATAATAAAAACAGAGAAGTTGAAATAAATTGGGCGGGGATTTCCCCGCCCTTATTTTTTGCTTTTAGCTTTTAACGCTGAAATTACACTGATACCAGGCTTTCTTCAGTCCCGGGACGTGGCTGTCCTGCGGGTCAAGCGCTTCTACCTTATCGAACCCGCGCTCATTACAGTAGCGCTCAACATCTTCCAACATGGCGGTCTTATCCACGCTTGTCGGGTTAAAACGATATTGCACGGTATTCACCGCCGGATCTTCATCGACTTTCTCAAAAGCCCCTGGTTTGCTGGAAGTACAGCCCGCCAGCAATAACAGCGCCAGAGCGCCGAACAGTTTCGTTTTCATTCTGATTCCCCTCTTCCGGTGCCGCATAATAACAAGCTCCCCCTCCGTGACTATCGGATTCCGGCGCATTTGCATAATTTTACTTACGTTATGCAATGTTCTACCGATTGAATCGATTCAGGAAGACGCTTAGCGTTATCTGCTGTTAGGTGCGAATATGCTTTACAGACATCGCGACATGTCTGCACAACACCAGGATTTTTATTAATAATTACAATATTTTATGCCCGCGGCGAGCGGGCTTTTTTTTGCAGGTCAGTTACCTGTTCCGCTAATAATTATACGTAAGACGTTTGCCGAATCCTTATCAGTAAGTGCCAGAACCGACTGATAAAGATCAATGGTCATATCGCACAGCTTCGCTTCGTCAACGCCCACTTCAGCAGGCGTATTGAGGGTTTGTAAGTCACTGCCCCACTTCGCGTACAGCGTGCGCACCACCCCCTGCAATTTTACTCTTCCCTGCTGTAAATCAACCGGTTGGTCAGCACCATTGCTGTGCTTAAACAGCGTATCCATCGCCAGCAGTTCGCTGTCGGTCAGCGGCTTGGGCAGCACATCGCTGATGTTGATCCCCCCCTTCACCTGCGGGAACAGAAAGCGGAAACATTCAGCGGCACCTCTTTCACGCATCGCTTTCATCTCCTCAAGGGAAATCTGCATATAGCGGATAAGATCTTCATCGCGCGCGGCGTTGATGCGCTGATTTAGCAGATCGGCAGCCAGCGGGCGCAGGCGATCAATCGCCTGCTGTAAGGGTACGCCCGCCTCAAGGCTGCTGAGCAGCCGATCGTTTGCCTGACGGTAGAGCGTGGGCTGCTGCTCTTTGATGGTGCGCCAGACGGGCTGCACCGCCAGGCTGTCCTGCGCGGCAGCCAGAGCCGCTTCCTGCTGCTGACGCGGGGCTATCCAGCCGTAGTAGTAGAGATTCCCCAACAGCAGCGGCAGTACAAACAGCAGCGCGCCGGTTAGTTTCGACAATTTTTGGCGTTTTAGCAGCCAGCCGATAACCAGCAGCCAGACCAGAGCGGAGAACAGCGAGGCGAGAATAGCGTGAGAGTTCAAAACAGGTTCCTGAAATCATCAGGCCGGGTTGCCGGCCTGTCTAAGGTTCGTCGGTGGGTTAATCAGCGCGGACGTCAATCAGCACCGGGCAGCTGGCGCGTTCAATCACGGCGGCGCTGCACGATCCTTTCAGCAGGCGGTTGAACGAGGAGAGATGGCGGCGGCCCATGATGATCATCGCGGCGTTCAGCTCGTTGGCCTGGGCGACAATACTTTGTGCCGACTCGCCGGGAACCACCTTGCCGCGCGCCTTAACGCCCGCGCGTTGCAGTTCGGCCAGCGCCATGCGCACTACGGCTTCAGCGGTATTTTGCTCATCGAGCGCCAGGCCGAAATCACCCGGGTCCTCCCCGGCTTCAATATCAAACGCCCCGGAAGCAGAGTAGCTGGCATCAACACAGCACACCACCACCACTTCCGCCTGTAAAGCCAGCGCCTGTTCGGTGGCCAGCGCCACCACTTTACGTGCAATAACTGAATTATCTACAGCGACTAAAAGCGTTTTCATATCCCTCTCCTGTCAGTCACGTAATGCCGCTTTTCCAATCTCATCGATCAGCGCGTCTTTACACTTGAGGATTTCAGCGCGATTGCGCTCCTCATTCAGCTGAAAGCGTGCGCTGGGGATCAACAGGCTGATGGAAAAGCGGCCAAGAATGGTATCGATCGCCACGGCCATGGTGGAGATCCCTTCCAGCGTTTCGCCGCGATCGTAGGCCAGGCCAGTGTGACGAATTTCATTTAAGTGCGCCAGCAGCGCGGGGAAGTCACGCACCGTCAGCTCGGTCATGGCCTGGTAGGCCTCGCCCACCAGCTCTTTTGCCGCTTCATCACTGTCCAGCGCCAGCAGAGCGCGCCCGCCGGAGGTGCTGTAGAGCGGCAGATTCATGCCGATGCGCGGCACGACCCGCAGCTCGCGATCGGCCACCACGTAGTGCACGATGGCCAGCTGCAGCCCGCTGGCGCGCGCCAGCGAGACGGTTTCGCCCGTGGCATCGCACAGCGCCTGCAGCCAGGGCTGAGCGATAGCCACCACGTCGGTATGCACGTTGGCGATCAGCCGCAGCAGCGCGGGGCCAAGGCGCACGCCGCCCACGCCGTGGCTGCGCACCAGCTGCACCGAGTCGAGTGCGCCGACGATGCGCTGCACGGTCGATCGCGGCAAATCGACGGCCTGGGCGATCTCGCCCAGACTCATGCCGTTTGGTGTGGCCCCCAGCGCATCTAATATTTTCGCGGCGCGTGTGATGACCTGAATGCCGCCGATCCGTTCATCATCGCGGCAGTGTAGGGGTTCAGACATAGGGATTCTCTTTCCTTGTAATCGGCAATTACTTTAGCACTATTTGGCTTAGCGGACACGCTGTATCGCATTGCAATACAGTGCATCACCCTGTACTATTGCCGCAAATGTATCACGATGCAATACAGTGCATCGATAATAATAACGATGAATGATGTCGGAGCCCCCTGCTATGAACTCCCAGCCTGCCGCTATGCCCGCACCGCACCCATTTACCCTGCGCCTGGCGCTGGGGCTGGTCGGCGTGCTGATCGCCGCGCTCAGTTCAGGACTTAACGATCGCGTCACCGATCTGGCGCTGGCCGACATTCGGGCGGCGATCGGTATCGATTTTGACAGCGGCAGCTGGATCACCTCCAGTTACCAGGCCGCAGAAGTGGCGGCCATGATGATTGCGCCGTGGTTTGCCGTGACCTTCTCCCTGCGCCGCTTTGCGCTGGCAGTAACCTTTGGTTTTGCGCTGATCGCCATGATCCAGCCCTTAGCCCGCGATGCCAGCACCTTTATTACCCTGCGCACAATCCAGGGGCTGTTTGGCGGGGCGCTGCCACCGTTGCTGATGACGGTGGCGCTGCGTTTTCTGCCGCCGGGCATCAAACTCTATGGCCTGGCCGCCTATGCGCTGACCGCCACCTTTGGCCCGAATATGGCCGCCTCGCTGGCGGCGTTCTGGACCGATTCCGTCGGCTGGCAGTTTACTTTCTGGCAGGTGATCCCGGCTTGCCTGGTGGCCGCCACGCTGATTGGCTGGGGACTGCCGCAGGATCCGCTGCGCCTTGAGCGCTTTCGCCAGATTGATGCCTTCGGCATGCTGACCGGCTGTAGCGGCATGGCGCTGCTGGTGCTGGCGCTGACCCAGGGCGAGCGCCTTGACTGGCTGCAGTCACCGCTGATTAGCGCCATGCTGCTGGCTGCGGCTGCCCTGCTGCTGGTGTTCCTGATTAACGAATGGTATCACCCGCTGCCGCTGTTCAAGCTGCAAATGCTGCAGCGTAAAAACCTGACCCACGGACTGCTGGTGTTAGCGGGCGTGCTGATGGTGGCACTCTCCGGATCTGCGCTGCCCTCTGCCTACTTCGGGCAGATTGACGGGTTTCGCACCGCGCAGTTTGCTCCGCTGGCGCTGACCATTGGCCTGCCGCAGCTGCTGATTGCGCCGCTGATAGCAGCCCTGCTTAATCTGCGCTGGGTAGACTGCCGCTGGATGCTGACCGCCGGCGCGGCGCTGATGGTGCTCTCCTGCCTGCTGGGAATGCAGCTGACCGACGACTGGGCGCGGCAGAACTTCTGGCTGATCCAGAGCCTGCAGGCGTTCGGTCAGCCGATGATGATCCTGCCGGTACTGATGAGCGCCACCAGCGTCGTGTTACCGCCCGAAGGCCCCTTTGCTTCCGCAATGTTTAATACCGTACGCGGCTTTTCCAGCGTCGCCGCCGGGGTACTGGTGGAAAACTTCCTCACCCATCGTGAAAAATTCCATTCGCACGTGCTGGTCGATCAGCTCGGCAACCGTCCGTGGCTGATGACCGCCCCCGGCAGCGACAGCGCCAGTGCTCTGGCTCCGCTGCTGCCGGACGGTTCAATCAGCTCCGGCGAGAACCTTGGCCATTTCAGCACGCTGGTAAAACATCAGGCGGTGATCCTCAGCATCAGCGACGGCTACCTGCTGATCATCGGCTTCGCTCTGCTGCTGGTGCTGCTGACCGCCTGGCTGCCGAAACGCGTCTGGCCACCGCAAACCTTACTCACTTCTGCTCCGCTTACTCCGGGAAAATTATAATGCGCTTCACACCTGCCAAACGTACCACTCTGCTGCTCCTGCTGCTGTTGATCCTGCTGGCTATCGCCTTTTTCGTCTGGTCGGCGATCAACCACCGTTCGCTACGCACCGATGACGCGGTCGTCACGGCGGACTATACGCTGGTGGCCCCGAAAGTCTCTGGCTATATCAGCACGGTAAATGTAGCGGATAACCAGCAGGTGAAAGCCGGTGACGTGCTGGCAACCATCGACGATCGCGACTATCGCGTCGCGCTGGAAACCGCCCAGGCCAATTTACAGGTCAGCGAAGCGAAGCTGAGCAGCATTGATGCCCAGCTTGAACAGCAGCAGGCAACCATCGCCCAGACGGCCGCCGCGGTCAGCGCCAGCCAGGCGACCCTGAGCTACGCCGGGCAGAATGCCGAGCGCTATCGCCGCCTGCTGAAAAGCGGCACCGCAACGGCGGATGAACAGCAAAAATCCAGCTCCACCATGCAAAGCGCCGCAGCGCAGGTAAAGCAGAGCCAGGCGGCCGAGCTGGCCGCGCGTAAGGAAGTGGCCGTGTTGCAGGCCAGCAAGAAGCAGGCGCAGGCCGATATCGCCGCGATGCGCGCCAGCGTGGATCAGGCGCAGCTTAACCTTTCGTATACCCGCATCACCGCACCGATTGACGGCAGCGTTGGGCAGCGCGCGGTGCGCCAGGGGGCGTGGGTGTCGGCCGGAACGCGTCTGCTGGCGGTGGTGCCTTTGCAGCAGAGCTATGTGGTGGCCAATTTTCTTGAGACCCAGCTGGCGCATGTCAGCCACGGCCAGGCCGTTTCAATAACGGTGGATGCCCTGCCCGGAGTTACGCTGCGCGGCCATATCGACAGTATCGCACCGGCGACCGGCTCGACCTTTGCCGCAATTACCGCCGACAACGCGACCGGAAACTACACTAAAGTGGTTCAGCGTCTTCCAGTTAAAATCGTGCTGGAACCGGGCCAGCCTGAGCTGGCAAGGCTGCGCGTTGGCATGTCGGTGGTGCCGCAACTGGAAAGCCATTAATGTAAGAAAGGTCTCAGAACAAGCGTCTTTATTTTGCCGGGAAATAGCGGTAGATTAGCGTTCGATCATGGGTGTTCAGAGGGTTTTTGCAGTGAAATATGCTTTTATGGGGATCTCTTTTATCCTGTTAATCTGGGTTGGCACTTTCTATCTGATGCTGTAATGATTGGCCGGATAAAGAAAAGGGTCAGGTGCGCCTGACCCCCAGCCTGGTTAGTTCACGCCCTCTCCACGAAACATCGCCTTAATCCCTCTTACCGCCTGGCGAATACGGTCGCTGTTCTCTATCAGCGCAAAGCGCACGTGGGTGTCGCCGTAATCGCCAAAGCCAATCCCCGGCGAGACGCAGACTTTCGCTTCCTGCAGCAGCAGTTTAGCGAACTCCAGTGAACCCAGGTGCGCATAGCGATCGGGGATTTTCGCCCAGACGTACATCGAGGCTTTCGGGTTATCCACCATCCAGCCCGCCTCGTGCAGCCCTTTCACCAGCACATCACGGCGGCGTTTATACTGTTCGGCGATGTCGCGCACGCACTGCTGATCCCCTTCCAGCGCGGCAATCGCGGCAACCTGTAGCGGGGTGAAGGTGCCATAATCGTGATAGCTCTTAATGCGCGCCAGCGCCGCCACCAGCTCTTTATTACCGACCATAAAGCCGATACGCCAGCCCGCCATGTTGTAGCTTTTCGACAGC
This sequence comes from Erwinia aphidicola, assembly GCF_024169515.1. Classification (NCBI taxonomy): domain Bacteria; kingdom Pseudomonadati; phylum Pseudomonadota; class Gammaproteobacteria; order Enterobacterales; family Erwiniaceae; genus Erwinia; species Erwinia aphidicola. Next base: position 319,387 of record NZ_JAMKCQ010000001.1, read on the forward strand.
GTGAAGAACTCCACTGCCACGTCGCGCGCGCCCGGCACTTCCATAATCGACGGCGCTTTCCAGCCATCGTAAACGATATCGGCGTAAGCCAGGTCGTGGATCACCAGCACGTTGTACTGCTTAGCCAGCGCGATGACCCGTTCAAAGAAGTCCAGCTCGACGCACTGCGCGGTGGGGTTCGACGGGAAGCCGAGGATCATCATCTTCGGCTTCGGATAGCTTTCGCGGATCGCACGCTCCAGCTCGTTGAAGAAGTCCACGCCCGCCACCAGCGGCACCGAACGTACCTGCGCCCCGGCAATCACGGCACCGTAGATATGGATGGGATAACTCGGATTCGGTACCAGCACGGTATCACCGTGATCGAGCGTTGCCAGCATCAGGTGTGCCAGCCCCTCTTTGGAACCAATGGTGACAATCGCTTCCGATTCCGGGTCGATATCCACCTGGTAACGGTCGGCATACCAGCGGGAAATCGCCCGACGCAGGCGCGGAATGCCGCGCGACGTCGAGTAGCCGTGGGTGTCATCACGCTGCGCCACGGTGCAGAGTTTTTCCACGATGTGCGGCGGCGTCGGGCCGTCCGGGTTGCCCATGCTGAAATCGATAATATCTTCCCCGCGACGGCGTGCGGCCATCTTCAGTTCGGAAGTGATATTGAATACATAGGGGGGAAGACGTTCGATACGGGAAAAACGGCGAGCGGAATGATTGTCAGCCATAGTAACCTCTGATTAACGTAAGCGCCCGGACCATCCGAGCGACGCTGACCACCGTAGTGGTCGAGGAATGACCATAACGTACATTTCTGTAACCTGTCGAGAGGCAGAATAAAATTTTTTATCTGGCCGTATTAATGCGTCCAAACAGCCAGTCATTCACCCACTGGCCGCGCAGCAGATAATTATCCCGCAGCGTCCCCTCCAGCACGAAGCCGTTTTTTTCCAGCACCCGGCGCGAGGCGATATTGCCCTCCACCACCTGCGCTTTCAGCTTGTGGAACTCACACTGCGCCAGCAGGAAGTCACACAGCGCCCCCAGCGCTTCGCTGCCGTAGCCCTGGCCGAAATAGTCGCTCAGCAGCGAATAGCCCACTTCCACCTGCCGATGGGGAGCCCATTCCGGGTTCGCCCCCATCATGCCTATCGCCTGGTTGTCCTCTTTGCGGCGGATAACCAGGCACAGCATGTGAAAGCTGGTCACCTGCCAGGGCGCCAGCCGGTCCTGAAAACGCTGGCGGATATCGGCCAGCTGCGGTACTGCACTGATAAACTCCATGCAGGTTTCGTCAGTGTGGACCTGTAAAAAAAGCTGCCAGTCTTCCGGCTTCAGCCGGGTCAGTACCAGTCGTTGCGTGGTGAGTTGCATCGTTTCGCTCACTAAAAGGGGAAAAACCACAAAATAGTCATCTCTTTTATCTGCCGCTTTTTGGCCGTGTAATCGTCCTGCCCTACAGCAAAACGATAACAATTTTGTCACTGGAGAACGACCATGGCCCCTCTCAAAATCGACAATATTCCCGACGCAGTGCGCCAGATTAAAGCGCAGCTGCGCCAGCAGCTTCCCAACTATCGCCAGGTGTTTGCCGAACTGGATGCCGATATGCGCCGCCAGATTGCCACGCTCAACCATGAGCAGCAGCGCGGTGAGCATCCGGTACCGCAGCTTGAGGCCAACGATATCCTGAATCAGCGCGTGACGGAACAGCAAAAAAATCTGATCCGCCAGCGCGGCTGCTGCGTCATCAAAGGCGTGTTCACGCGCCAGCAGGCCAGCGACTGGAACCAGCAGATTGGCGATTACCTCGACGAGAATCAGTTTGTGGAAAAGCTAAAACATGCCGCCGAGGACAATTACTTTGGCGACCTGAAGCAGGGTAAGCCGCAAATCTACGGCATTTACTGGTCCAGACCCCAGGTGGAGGCGCGTCAGGATGCACGCATGCAGGCGGTGCAGGCATTCCTTAACTCGCTGTGGCAGAGCGAAAGCCACGGCCAGCAGCACTTCGACCCGACGCGCATCGTCAGCTACGCCGACCGCACGCGCCGCCGCCCACCGAACTCGGGTTCACTCGGCCTGTCGCCGCACGTGGATGGCGGGTCGCTGGAGCGCTGGCTGGATGAGAACTTCCGTCACGTCTACCGACACGTGTTTAGCGGCAACTGGCAGCAGTACAATCCGTTTGATGCCGAGAAACGCTGCGAAGTACGCGAATTTCCCTCCCCTGCCGTCTGCTCGATGTTTCGCACTTTCCAGGGCTGGACGGCGCTGACGCCGCAGCGCAAGCACGGCGGCACCCTGCAGCTGCTGCCGATCGCCAACGCCATGGCGTGGATTTTACTGCGCGCGCTGCAGGATGATGTCGCGGAGGATGACCTGTGCGGTGCCGCTCCGGGGCGCGCTTTATCGATTAGCGAGAAGTTTCATCCTCTTTTACTTGAAGGTTTTTCCTCTATTCCCGATATGGAAGCGGGCGACACGGTGTTCTGGCATTGCGACGTGGTTCACGCCGTGGAAAATGAGCATCAGGGCGAGTTCGACAGCAACGTGATGTACATTGCCGCCGCGCCGTGGTGCGAGAAAAATGTCGCCTATTTACAGCGCCAGTGGCCCGCCTTTGTTGAGGGGCGTTCGCCACCGGATTTCGCCGCCGACGATTTCGAAGTCGATTTCGTCGGGCGCGCCACCGCGCAGGATCTGACGCCATTGGGCAAGCAGCAGATGCTGGAGTAACCCTGCGGGGCGATCGAAAAAAGGTCCCCCGTGAGGGATCTGCACAAACATTGTGCCTGGATATTGTCGCGGGGTGACCGGTGTCAGGTTTCAGGAGGCGGTTAGCGGACGTTTAGCGAGGTAAGTCGTTTCTGGGAATACCCCAGTGGTTGCCCCCTGTTTATCCGGGAAAAATTGATCCAGGCCGGGATTAACCGATTGCCACGCTGTGATCCCTGGCACATCCCGCCCGCTTTCCCTATCATAGCGCCACTGTTTTCCGCCAGCCGAGATGCCCGTGCATTCGATGTTTGAGATGTTGCTCGCCGTGTTTGATCGCGCAGCGCTGATGCTTATCTGCCTGTTCTTTATTACCCGTACCCGTCATTTCCGGCAGCTGTTGCAGAAGGACGAGCACTCGCGCCAGGAGCTGCTGGCGGTGACCGCTATTTTCTCGCTGTTTGCCCTGTTCAGCACCTGGACCGGCATCAATGTTGAAGGGTCGCTGGTCAACGTGCGCACCATCGCCATTATGTCCGGCGGCATCCTGTTTGGCCCGTGGGTCGGCATCGCCACCGGAGTGATTGCCGGGCTGCACCGCTTCCTGATCGACATTGACGGTGTGACTTCGGTACCGTGCCTGATCACCAGCATTGCCGCCGGGATCGTCTCCGGCTGGATCAATCTCAAAGTGGTGAAAGAGAAGCGCTGGAGCAGCGGCATTATCGGCGGGATGGCCTGTGAAACGCTGACCATGGTGCTGATTGTGCTGTGGGCGTCACCGACCTCACTGGGCGTCGATATCGTCTCTGAGATTGCCATTCCGATGATCCTCGGCGCGGTCAGCATCGGTCTGATCGTGCTGCTGGTGCAGAGCGTGGAGGGGGAAAAAGAGGCTATTGCCGCCCGCCAGGCGAAGCTGGCGCTGGATATTGCTAATAAAACTCTGCCGCTGTTCCGCCAGGTCAACAGCCAGTCGCTGCGCCAGGTGTGTGACATCATCCGCAGCGATATCAACGCCGATGCGGTGGCGATGACCAATACCCGCCAGATCCTCGCCTACGTTGGCGTGGGCGAAGGCAACTATCGTGACGGCGATGACGGCATCAGCCCGACCACGCTGGCGGCGATTTCACAGGGTAAAATCATCATTAAAAATAATGATGAGGCGCACCGCACCCCGGAAATTCACTCGATGATTGTCATCCCCCTGTGGGAAAAAGGCGAAGTGACCGGCACGCTGAAGATCTACTATCGTCATGCGCACCGCATTACCTGGTCACTGAAAGAGATGGCGGTCGGGCTGTCGCAAATTATTTCCACCCAGCTGGAAGTTTCACGCGCTGAGCAGCTGCGCGAAATGGCTAATAAGGCGGAGCTGCGCGCCCTGCAAAGCAAGATCAACCCACACTTCCTGTTCAACGCGCTCAATGCCATCTCCTCCTCTATTCGCATTAATCCCGATACTGCGCGCCAGCTGATTACCAATCTTTCGCGCTATCTGCGCTATAACCTCGAACTGAATGACGATGAAACCATCGACATCAAAAAAGAGCTGTATCAGGTGAAAGATTATATCGCCATTGAGCAGGCGCGCTTCGGCGACAAGCTGACGGTGATTTACGATATCGATGAAGATGTCAACTGCCCGCTGCCCAGCCTGCTGATCCAACCGCTGGTGGAAAACGCCATTGTCCACGGCATCCATCCCTGCCGGGGTAAAGGCGTGGTGACGCTGAGCATTAAGGATCAGGGCCATCGCGTGCGTATTGCGGTGCGCGATACCGGCCACGGCATCAGCGAAGAGGTGATGGCGCGCGTGAAGCGCAACGAAATGCCGGGCAACAAGATCGGCCTGCTGAACGTGCATCACCGGGTGAAGCTGCTGTACGGCGAGGGGCTGCATATCCACCGTTTTAATCCGGGTACCGAAATCACCTTCTACATCAGTAAGAACGGCGCCATGTTGCCGGAAAACCAGAGTGTTTCATTGACTGCCTGAGATGGGAAACCGATGTGAAAGCAATAATCGTTGAAGATGAATTTCTTGCCCAGCAGGAGCTGAGCTGGCTGATCCGCCAGCACAGCAGCATTGTCATTGAAGCCACCTTTGATGACGGCCTCGACGTGCTGAAGTACCTGCAGAGTCACCAGGTGGACGTGATATTTCTCGATATCAATATTCCGTCGCTGGACGGCATGCTGCTGGCGCAGAACATCAGTAAGTTCGCCACTAAGCCGCTGATCGTGTTTATTACCGCCTATAAAGAGTACGCGGTAGATGCCTTTGAGCTGGAAGCATTTGACTACATTCTCAAGCCATGGTCAGAGATGCGCATCGTCACGCTGCTGCGCAAGCTGGAAAACCATGCGCAGAGCAGCGCACAGCTCAGCAGCACGGCGGCGCGCCCTGCTCCGTACACCATTAATCTGGTGAAGGACGAACGCATTATCGTCACCGATATCAACGATATCTATTACGCAGAAGCCCATGAAAAGCTGACGTTTGTCTATACGCGGCGGGAAGAGTATGTAATGTCGATGAATATCACCGAATTTTGCAGCCGCCTGCCGGAGGCGTATTTCTTTCGCTGCCACCGCTCATACTGCGTCAATCTGAGTAAGATCCGCGAGATTGAGCCGTGGTTTAACAACACCTATATTCTCAAGCTGCGCGATATGGAGTTCCAGGTTCCGGTCAGCCGCAGCAAGGTGAAGGAGTTTCGCCAGCTGATGCGGCTGTAGCGCCGCATCAGCCTGGAGATTACAGCACGCGGCCCAGGGTCTGACGCAGGTGCGCGCCCGCGCCCAGCAGGCCCGGCTGATCGTGAGTGATCATAAAGACCGGAATGCGCGAGGTGTAGTCGCGGAAGCGGCCTTTATCTTCAAACGCCGCACGGAACCCGGAGGCTTTAAAGAACTCCAGGAAACGCGGCACGATGCCTCCGGCGATGTAGACACCGCCAAAAGTGCCGAGATTCAGCGCCAGGTTGCCGCCAAAACGGCCCATGCAAACGCAGAACATCGACAGCGCACGGCGGCAGTCGGTGCAGCTACCGTCAAGCGCCCGCTCGCTGACATCGCGCGGCTTGAGGTTTTCTGGCTCCCGGTCATCTGATTTAACAATCGCCCGATACAGGTTTACCAGCCCGCCGCCGGAGAGAATACGCTCGGCAGAAACGTGGCCGAGCTCAGCGCGCAGTACCTCAAGGATCATATCTTCTTCGTCGCTGTTAGCAGCGAAATCAACGTGGCCGCCCTCGCCCGGCAGGCTCACCCAGCGCTTATCCACGTGGACCAGATGCGCCACGCCGAGCCCGGTGCCCGCACCATACACGGCAACCGGCTTATCCTGCACCGCCGGTTCGCCGCCGAACTGCAGCACGTCGTCAGGCGACAGCATCGGGATCGCCATCGACACGGCGGTAAAATCGTTGATGATCTCCAGCGACTCGAAGGCCAGGCTGGCTTTCATTTTACTGGTGGAAAATGCCCAGTCATGGTTGGTCATTTCGACCCAGTCTTCCGTGATTGGGCAGGCGATGGCAATACAGCCATGCTTAATATCCTGCTGCTGTTCATCCAGATAAGCGCGGATCACCGCTTCCAGACTGGCATAATCTGTCGTGGGGAACGTTTTGGCTTGTGAAATAGCACCGGTCTCAACTTCACACAGTGCCAGGCGCGCATTGGTGCCGCCGACATCACCTACCAAAGCATACTTAGTCATTATTGTTTTGCTCCACTTACGTCAATTAGACACACTATAAATTCCCCCCGTTAAAACGACAACGATCAGCGGAAGTAAAACCTACGCGAGCGTTACCTTAACGGGGTTAGTGCTTTTTGCCCACGGGCAACAGTCTGAATTGCGCACTAAATGGCAGTTTAGCTGCTGTTACGCTGATGCAGCGCCTGGGTGACGGCGGCCAGCAGCGGCGGAATGTCCTGCTGCGGCAGCACCACTTCCACCAGCGACAGGCGCGAGTTCCCCTCAAGCAGCTTCATCACTTCCTGCAGCTGCACCGTTTGCGTTACGCGCCAGCTCTGGGCCTGACAATCGACGTTCAGCGCCTGCGGCAGCCGCGTCCAGTCCCAGTGAGCGATATCGTTATAGCGCTGCTCTGCGCCGTGGATGGCACGCTCGACGGTGTAGCCATCATTATTGAGCAGGAAAATCACCGGTTTTTGCCCATCGCGCAGCATCGATCCTATCTCCTGCGCCGTCAGCTGGGCCGAACCGTCACCGATTATCAGCACCACGCGGCGGGCAGGCTCTGCCGTTTGCGCGCCAAAAGCCGCCGGTAATGTGTAGCCGATCGATCCCCACAGCGGCTGAACCAGCAGGCGGGCATCCGGCGGCAGGCGCAGAGAGGCCGCACCGAATGCCGCCGTTCCCTGATCGGCCAGAATAATATCCCCGGGGCGCAGAAACGCCTGAATCAGCGGCCAGAAGCTGTTTTGCGTCAGATTGTCTGAGCAGTCCCCTTCCAGCTGCGGCGGCGCAACAATGGCGCGCTGCCAGCCTGCACCATGCTTACGTGCCAGCTGGTGCAGCACTTCCAGCGCAGTCGCCATGGGCAGCTCGAACGTCTGGTCACCGATGCGGCTGCGATATAGCCCGACGTCAATGGTTTTTGCGCTGTCAATCTGCTGAGTAAAGCCGGCGGTAATGGTATCGGTATACATTACCCCCACGGTAACCAGCACGTCGCTCTGCTCGATCACCTGTCGAGTGTGTGGCGCACTGGAGGCCCCGGCATAGGTGCCGGCAAAGCCATGCAGCGTTTCCGGCAGCAGGCTTTTTCCCATCAGCAGCGTGGCAAATGGCATCGGCACCTCGCGCAGCCAGCGCACCAGCGGTTGCTGCTGCCCGGCACGATCGGCGAGGAAGTCAGCCAGCAGCGCCACGCTGGCGGCCGGGGCCAGCTTCAGCTCTGCGGCATCGGCAAAGGCCGCCCGCTGTGTGCTGTTGTGAGTGACGGGCAGCAATAACGGGGTTGAAGGCGGTGAAAGCGGGCTTTCTGCCACGTTGGTCGCCAGCAGCAGATAGACCGGGCGATACCCGGTCAGCGCGGCAATCAGCACCCGGTCAATCTCTGCGGCCGCGTTCTCTGCCGTCAGCACGCTGCTGGCGACGGAAATTTCCTGATGCATACGCATAAAGTGGCGGAAGTCGCCATCGCCCAGCGTGTGGTGCAGCAGCTCACCCTTATTCTGTGAGGTTTGTGAGGGCGCGCCAACGATATGCACCACCGGCAGATACTCGGCATAGCTGCCCGCCACGCCATTGATGGCGCTCAGTTCACCCACGCCAAAAGTGGTCAATAACGCCGCTGCCCCGCGGCAGCGGGCATAACCATCCGCCGCATAGGCGGCATTAAGCTCGTTGGCACAGCCCACCCAGGCAAGACGCGGATGGTCGATAACGTGGTCAAGAAACTGCAGGTTGTAGTCCCCGGGCACGCCGAACAGATGATCGATACCGATCTCATTTAAACGCGTAAGAAGATAATCCCCAACGGTATAACTGCTCATCATTCGGCTCCTCATGGCGGTATGAATTGAGTATTAGCGATTATTTTCACTCTGTTATAGGAAACTCCTTTGACCGCGTGGCAACAGATCGTTACGCCGTTCAGATTTATCTTTAAGTTGCGATCCATCCCGCTCTTTCGCTTAGTGTAACCGTATACACTGCTATGCTATCCCGCGTCCTTACCGTTTCAATCACAGGATTTACTCATGGTTTATCAAGCAGATGCCCAGCGTTATGAGAAAATGACCTACCACCGCTGCGGGCGCAGCGGCCTGAAACTCCCGGCAATTTCACTGGGTTTATGGCACAACTTTGGCGACAGCACACGCGTGGATAACAGTCGTGACCTGCTGCGCCATGCTTTTGATAACGGTATCACCCATTTTGATCTGGCCAATAATTACGGTCCGCCTCCCGGCTCGGCCGAGGAGAATTTTGGCCGGATTCTGCGCGAAGATTTTCGCCCGTATCGCGATGAGCTGGTGATCTCCAGCAAGGCGGGTTACACCATGTGGCCAGGACCTTATGGCGACTGGGGTTCGCGCAAATACCTGATTTCCAGCCTGGATCAGAGCCTGCAACGCATGGGGATGGAGTATGTGGATATCTTCTACCATCACCGCCCGGATCCGGAAACGCCGCTGGAAGAGACCATGGCAGCGCTTGACCATCTGGTGCGCCAGGGCAAAGCGCTGTACGTGGCGCTTTCCAACTACCCGGCAGAGCTGGCCGCGCAGGCGATTGCTATCTTGCAGGATCTCGGCACGCCGTGCCTGATCCACCAGCCGAAATATTCGATGTTTGAGCGCGCACCGGAAGGTGGCTTGCTGGATGTGCTGGCGCAGAAGGGTGTGGGCAGCATTGCCTTCTCCCCGCTGGCCGGTGGTGTGCTGACCGACCGCTATCTCAACGGCATCCCGGAAGATTCCCGTGCAGCCAGCGGCAGCCGTTTCCTCAGCAGCGATCAGCTGACGCCGGAGAAAATGGAGAAGGTTCAGCGCCTGAATGCGCTGGCGCAGCAGCGCGGGCAAAAGCTGTCGCAGATGGCGCTGGCGTGGGTTTTACGCGGCGGCCACGTCACCTCGGTGCTGATTGGCGCCAGTAAAACTGCGCAGATTGATGATGCGGTGCAGATGCTCAACAAGCGTGATTTCAGCGCAGATGAGTTAGCCCGTATAGAGTCAATTCTGGCTTAATCCCGCCATGCGGGCCGACCGGAAGAGAGGGTCGGCCCCAACGAGAATTGCCCCTTTCCCCCCTGCAGAAAAATCCCAATTCGCCGTTTTTGCGCGTTTATCAGAATTCACCAGGCGTTAAGCCAGCAATCTCGTTATATTGTGCTGCTACAGCGGAGAAGGCAGACCGCTGATAAAGGAGATAATATGAAACGCTTATTGCTTGTTGCCACTTTATTGGCAAGTTTGTCCCCGTTGGCGGTACACACAGCTTATGCCGACAGCGCACGTATTACTTTAGCCCCGGGAGTGACGCTGCATTTGGGCGACCGCGACGATCGCGGACGCTACTGGGACGGCGGCCGCTGGCGCGACAACCACTGGTGGCGTAATAATTATCGCTACAATGAAGGGCGCTGGTGGCGACACGAGCAGTGGCGACGCCATGAAGCAGAGCGCCGACATCATGAAAGGGAAAGGGAGCGCCGCTGGCGCGACCACGAGCGCCATCGTGAATGGCGTCACGACCACGGTCGCCATCACGGCCACGACCGTTGGTAACCATCCTGGCGGGTCAGGCATGCCTGACCCCTACGAAAAACATCCATTTGAATGCTGCGGCATAGGCCGCATGCATAACGTTAAGCGTAGGGGCGGCGGCATGCCCCGCCCGGTTTTTTACAAATTCATTCCCATCGATACCAGCAGATACCCATTCAGCACCACCACAACCGCGACGATCAGGCGGCCAACGTTCTGCATCAGGCGCGAGTTCACCATATCCCCCATCAGCTCACGGTTGCCGGTAAAGACCAGCAGAGGCACCAGCGCCAGCGCAATACCGAAGCTGAGCAGTACCTGGCTCATCACCAGTATCCGCGTGGGTTCCCAGCCTGCCATAATCACAATAAAGGAGGGCAGCATGGTGATCACGCGTCGCACCAGCAGCGGAATATGGAAGTGGATAAAGCCCTGCATCACCACCTGCCCGGCCATGGTGCCGACCACGGTAGAGGACAATCCTGCTGCCAGCAGGCTAAGGCCAAACACCAGCGCGGCGGCTTTACCTAACAGCGGGTCCAGCGTCAGATACGCCTGGTCGAGATCGGCAATCCCGCTGTGGCCGCTAAAGTGGAATGCGGCAGCCGCCGTGGCCATCATCGCCAGATTCACAAAGCCGGCGATAGTCATGGCAATCGCCACATCCAGCTTGGTTGAAGAGTAGCGCTGCTCCCGTGTACCGCCATCGCTGCTGTTCTGCGTCAGCGAGGAGTGCAGGTAGATGACGTGCGGCATAATGGTCGCGCCAAGCACCCCCGCCGCCAGCAGCACGGCATCTGCGGTTGGCAGTGATGGCACCGCCATACCCTGCAGCAGGTCGACCACCTTCGGCTGCGAGAAAAACAGCTCAATCACATAGGCCGCCGCGACAAACAGCAGCAGGCCACCGATCACCAACTCCAGCGGCTTTGAACCACGGCTTTGCAGCATCAGGATCAGAAACGTTGCCACACCGGTGAGCATCGCCCCCTGCAACAGGCTGACGCCAAACACCAGCTTGAAGCCTATCGCCGCGCCGATAAACTCGGCAAGGTCGGTTGCCATGGCGATAATTTCCGCCTGCACCCAGTAAAACCACACCGCCGGGCGCGGAAAACGATCGCGGATATGCTCGGCCAGATTTTTGCCGGTAGCGATACCCAGCTTGGCAGACATCAGCTGGATCACCATCGCCATGATGTTGGCCCAGACAACGACCCACAGCAGGGTGTAACCGTAAGAAGCACCTGCCTGGATATTGGTGGCGAAGTTGCCGGGGTCGATATAGCCAATCGCCGCAATAAAGGCTGGCCCCATCAAGGCAAATTTGATTTTACGACTACTGCGGACGTTCTGCTCCGCAGTGCGGCTTTCCGACATAGCTGTTACCCCTGCTGCTAAACACCTGACAATTATCATGCCTTTAAGTGATAATGATTATCAAGTGCATTTAAAATGGTTATCTTTATCGCTGTGATAGCCAGCGCTATGAGTTATAGCAATGGCTATACTTTTAGATAAAGTACGGCAACGCCAAAAAATGAGCAACCTTTTTCACTGTAGGGTATCTGGCATTCACTTACCACTTGTGCGGTGATTTTTTCATCGCAATTCAGCCAGGATTGTTTTAATAAAGAGGTCGGTAAGCGCAACTTTACGCGTAAGCTGTTAAAAAAGAGTGAAAACCTGTGACGCCTCAAGCTTTTCTGTAATCTGCTGCAATAGGGAATTGTTATATTGAGGCATAGATCTCGTTTTTCCGGTTCCTGTTACATAGAATGTGCAACGAAATATAACAGCCCTCAAATTTGGAGCAAATATGTCCCGCATTCTTCACTTTGCTTTGGCACTGGTGGTGGTGACTCTGCTGGCCTTGTTAGTCAGCCGTGACCGTAAAAACATCCGTGTCCGCTTTGTCATACAGCTATTGGTGATTGAAGTCGCCCTCGCCTGGTTCTTCCTGAACTCGGAAGTGGGTCTCGGCTTCGTCCAGGGGTTCTCAAATCTGTTCGAAAAATTACTGAAGTACGCGGCGGAAGGGACCAACTTCGTCTTTGGTAATATGAGCGATAAAGGTCTGGCCTTCTTCTGGCTTAATGTGCTGTGCCCTATCGTCTTTATCTCTGCGCTGATCGGCATCCTGCAGCACTTCCGCATTTTGCCCATCGTCATCCGTGCCATCGGTACCGTGCTGTCAAAAATCAACGGTATGGGCAAACTGGAGTCTTTCAACGCCGTCAGTTCTCTGATTTTGGGACAGTCAGAAAACTTTATTGCGTATAAAGATATCCTTGGAAAAATGTCCGAACGCCGCATGTACACCATGGCAGCGACCGCGATGTCGACCGTTTCAATGTCGATTGTCGGCGCCTACATGACCATGCTGCAGCCAAAGTATGTGGTCGCCGCGCTGGTACTCAACATGTTCAGCACCTTTATCGTGCTGTCATTGATCAACCCGTACCGCGTTGATAGCGAAGAAGACCTCAAGCTGGGGAATACCCATCAGGGACAGAGCTTCTTCGAGATGCTGGGCGAATATATCCTCGCCGGTTTCAAAGTGGCAGTGATCGTGGCAGCGATGCTGATTGGCTTTATCGCCCTGATCTCCGGGATTAACGCGCTGTTCGACTTTATTTTCGGTATCAGCTTCCAGGGCATTCTTGGCTATGTCTTCTTCCCGTTCGCGTGGGTGATGGGCGTGCCGGCTCATGAAGCGCTGCAGGTCGGCAGCATCATGGCGACCAAACTGGTATCAAACGAGTTTGTGGCAATGATGGATCTGCAAAAAATCGCCGGTACGCTGTCACCGCGTGGTGAAGGCATCCTGTCGGTGTTCCTGGTATCGTTTGCTAACTTCTCCTCGATCGGTATCGTGGCGGGTGCCATCAAAGGCCTGCATGAAGAGCAGGGCAACGTAGTTTCCCGCTTTGGCCTGAAGCTGCTGTACGGCTCAACGCTGGTCAGCGTGCTGTCGGCCTCGATTACGGGTCTGGTGCTGTAATAGGTTTGCGGGCTGACCGAAAAAAAGGTCAGCCCTGTGCCAAATCCCCCTTCGATTCACAACGGTACCGCCAGGTGCTCGCGCAGCGTTTTCCCCTGATACTCCTTTCTAAAGGCCCCGCGCCGCTGTAACTCCGGCACCACGTAATCGGCAAAATCATTCAGTGACGCAGGCATATCGGCCGGCATCAGCACAAATCCATCGCAGGCCCTCTCCTCTACCCAGCGAATCATCTCGTCAGCTATCGAGCGTGGTGTGCCCACCAGCAGCGGGAATGAGGCACTGGCGGCATAGGTTTTCGCCACCTGCGCCAGCGTCTTCCCTTCCTGCCGCGCCTGCCTGATCACATATTCAAAGCGCCCTTTGCTGCCGCTGATCTGCGCAAAGATATCCGGGAACAGCTCATCAGGGTCATGCTGTGACAGATCGTAATTCATGCTGGCCGACATAAAGCTCAGGCCCGCCAGCGGGTTAACCAGTTCGTCCAGCTCACGGCGTTTCTCTTCAGCCGCCCGCTGCGTGGCGGCCACCACTGGCATAATTCCCGGCAGCACTTTGCAGGCGGCGGGCGGGCGACCGTGCAGGGCCATCTGCTGTTTGAACTGCTGATAGAACAGCTGCGCGCGTGCCAGCTCGGGCTGCACGGTGAAGATCACCTCCGCCAGCCGGGTCGCCACCTGCTGGAAATCCGCCGAGACGCCCGCAAGGATCTGCACCGGCCTGCCCTGCGGCGGCTGGCTGACCGTCAGCGGACCTTTGATTTGAAAATGTTTGCCGTGGAAATGGCTGTAGCTGACCTTGCTGGCATCGACATACACGCCGCTGGCTTTATCAGCCACGCGCGCGCCGGGTTGCCAGCTCGCCATCAGCAGCTGCACCGCGTCGATAAACTCGGCCGCGCGCTGATAGCGTTCGCCGTGCGGGGGCAGCTGCTGACGGCTGAAGTTGTGCGCTTCGCCGTCGTTAGTCGACGTCACCGCATTCCAGGCGGCGCGCCCGTGGCTGAAGTGATCCAGGGTCGCCAGCGTGCGCGCCGCGTGAAACGGTTCGCCATAGGTAGTCGACAGCGTACCCCCCAGCCCGATGCGGCGGGTGAACAGGCTGAGCGCGGTCAGCAGCGCCATCGGTTCCGGGCGCGCATAGCCGGGACGATACTGCACGGTAGTGGCGATGTCCGCACCGTAGATATCATCGATCGACAGCTTATCGGCAATAAAGGCGAAGTCGAATTTTGCTGCCTCGGCCTTCTGCACCAGCTTCAGCCAGGTTTCCAGCTGCATCGGGTCCGGGTTTTCGGCGTCAGGATGGCGCCAGCCGCCCGCATGCAGCCCGGTGTCGCTCAGGTAGAGTGCCAGGTGCATAACTATTTCCCCGCCGATAAGGAGAGATCGATAAACGATTCGGCCTTGAGCGGTTTCGGGATCAGGCCATTTTTCGCGTAGAAATCAGCGGTATTTTGCTGGATAGCCAGCACCTGCGCCTTATCGCTGACCACCGTATTGATCTCACGCTTCACCTTTTGCAGCGCGACGTCCTGCGGGATGCGCAGCAGCTTAGCAATTGACGCGGCGTACTCCTGCGGATGCTGCGCCCCCCAGGCCCGTGCGCGCGTCAGCCGCTGGCTGAAGTCCGACAGCTCGCTGCGCCTGGCGGCAATCGCGCTGTTGCTGGCGACCAGGTAGTTGAGCGCCGGGTAATCTTTGCCGTCAGCAATAATCTGCGCGCCGGACTGCTGGGTGGCGAACGAGACGTAAGGCTCCCAGGTGGAAACCGCATCCACCCCGCCCTGATCCAGCACCAGCGTGGCCTCTGCCGGGGTCGTGAACACAAAATTGACCGCTTTAACCGCGACACCAGCGCGTTCCAGCACCTGCAGCGCCAGATTATGGCCCGACGAACCTTTGACGGTGGCAATGCGCTTGCCCGCCAGCTGCTGTGGCGTGGTGATAGCACTGCCCTTTTTGACGATAATCGCGTTACCCGCATACTGAGTGGCAAGAATGCCTTTGGCATCCAGGCCGGCGGCCACGGCAAAAGTGAGCGGTGCATCGCCGACCGAACCGGCATCAATCGAGCCGGCGCGCATCGCTTCCAGCAGCGGAGCGGCATTGGCAAATTCGTGCCAGTCGAGCGTATACGGCAGATTGTTCAGCTCGCCAGCGGCTTCAAGGATGGCACGGGCATTGCCGCGCTGATCGCCAACCGACAGCGTGGCGGCAAAGCTGGTGGAGCTGACGGCGGCCAGCAGCAGGGAAACAGGAAGCAGATAGCGTGATTTCATCGGGTGTCTCAGCAAGTGGAAAAAACTGAGACTAGCACCGCGCTGTTTATAATCTGAACGCATTTTATCGGCAATAAATATGCATAATGAGCATATTAAATTCCATAACGAGCCATTATGCTGACGTTTTTTACTGCTGGAAAACTGCGATGAAACTGGAAGATCTTCACGCCTTTGTCACCCTTGTGCAGCTGCAGTCCACGCAGCAGACCGCCAGCCGACTCGGGCTGACTCAGCCTGCCGTGACGCGACGGGTGCAAAACTTTGAGGAGGCGCTGGGCGTGCTGCTGCTGGACCGCCAGACCAAACCGCTGAAACCGACCGCGCTTGGCCTGCTGGTGTATCAGCAGTGCAAGCGCATCGCCGCTGAAGTAGAGGCCCTGACGCAGCTGGTCTCTGGTGATGCCGCCCCGCAGGGCGTGCTGCGCTTTGGCCTGCCGCACAGTCTGACCGATGATAGCCTGCTTCCGGTGCTGGCCGCCGTACAGCAGCGCTACCCCGATTTACAGCCACGCCTGAGCAGCGGCTGGGGTAATCAGCTACTGCAGCAGCTGGATCAGGCCCAGCTGGATGCCGCCCTGCTGCTGTTCCCGGCGGGGAAAATCTTTGACGGTGGATTGCAGGCGCGCGGTCTGGGTGCCGTGCCGCTGGTGGTGGTGGCCGCCGATGACGGACAGCCGCTGCCGCGCACGCTGGCACAGTGCTATGCCCGGGGCTGGATCCTCAATCCGGACGGCTGCGGTTTTCGTGCCGCAATTGCCCGCGCGCTGGCGGACCAGGGGTTGCCGCTTCAGCTGAATATGGAAGTTCAGGGCACCGCGTTGCAGCTGGGGTTAATTGCCGGGGGCAGCGGGCTGGGCATTTTACCGCGCATGCTGCTGCCGCGTGCCGCAAAGCAGCTGCGGGTGCGGGAAGTCCCGCTGCAGGACTTCAGCCCGCAAAGCGAGCTGTGGCTGGTGCATCCGGCGCTCCCGGCCAGCCATCAGGCCGCCGTCAATCTGTTCGCCACGACGCTGGCAGGTGGATTTGGTCTCAGCGAGCATTGCTGATTTTTATATTAACAACGAAGAATTATGAATTTCACACATAGTGTTTTCGGCTTTAGGGTTGGCTCTCACCCCGCCAGTGCGCGGCGTTCACCACGGAGAGCACAGCATGAGCATTCAGTTCCTCGGTATGATTGGCCACCGCCTGGCCTCGGAAACCATTAGCGCCAGCGGCCCGGTGTTTAACAAACAGTATATTGCCGACTTCGCCCGCGCCCACGAGGACGCGGGGTTCGACCGCATTCTGATCGGCTACTGGTCCGATCAACCCGACGGTTTTCTGGTCACCGCCCATGCGGCGGCCAATACCTCAACGCTGAAGTTTTTACTGGCGCATCGCCCCGGCTTCGTCTCGCCAACGCTGGCGGCGCGCAAGCTGGCAACGCTTGACCAGTTAACCGACGGCCGCCTGGCGGTGCATATCATCAGCGGCGGCAGCGATGCCGAGCAGCGCCGCGACGGTGACTATCTGAATAAAACCCAGCGCTATGCGCGCACCGACGACTTCCTCAGCGTGCTGAACAGCAGCCTGACCTCCGCGCAGCCTTACGATCATCAGGGCGAGTATTATCAGGCGGAGCAGGCATTTTCGGCGGTAAAGCCCGTGCAGGGTAAGCTGCCGATCTATTTTGGCGGTTCCTCCGACGAAGCGATCGGCGTGGCGGCTCGTCACGCCGATGTGTTTGCGCTGTGGGGAGAACCGCTGAAAGGCGCGGCGGAAACCGTGCGCACCGTGCGCGCCGCAGCCGCCCGCCACGGGCGTGAGATCGGTTTTAATATCTCCTTCCGCCCGATTATTGCCGCCACGGAAAAAGAAGCCTGGGAGAAAGCGGAATATATCCGCGAAGAGGCGCGCAAAAGGCTGCATGAGAGCGGCCACAATTTTGGCTCCACCAAGCCGCAAAGCGTGGGGGCGCAGCGCCTGATGGCCGCCGCCAGTGAAGGTGAGCGTCTCGACAGCGTGCTGTGGACCGGCATCGCACAGCTGGTCGGCGGCGGCTATAACTCCACCTCCCTGGTCGGCACGCCGGATCAGGTGTCTGATGCGCTACTCAAATATTACGATCTCGGCATTGAGAGCGTGCTGATACGCGGCTTCGACCCGCTCAATGATGCGCTGGAGTATGGCCGCGAGCTGATCCCCCTGACGCGGGAAAAAGTGGCGGCTCGCCGCGTGGCAAGGAGCGCCTGATGAGACGTCATGCACTTTACGCCCTGCTGCTGGCGGCGGTGGCGACCTCGGCACTGGCGGCGGAAAAAGTCACGCTGCGGCTGGGCGATGTCAAAGGCGACCGCTTTATCTCGCTGCGCGCCTCGGGACAGCTCGATAATCTGCCTTACGAGCTCAAGCTCAGCTCGTTTGATTCCGGTGCGCCGGTGCAGGAAGCGCTCAATGCCGGGGCGCTTGACGTTGGCTTTACCGGCGACCTGCCGTTTCTGTTCGTCTATGCCGCCGGCGCGCCGGTGAAAGCGGTCGGTGCCTGGCAGAATAACGCCGACAGCATCGCCCTGCTGGCCCGCCCCGGCAGCGGCATCCACAGCCTGCAAGATCTGAAAGGTAAGCAGATTGCGGTCAATCGCGGCGGCTGGGGGCACTTTCTGCTGCTTGGCCTGCTGGAGCGTGCCGGACTGAAACCGCAGGATGTCACGATGCGCTTCCTTGGGCCGGTGGACGGGCGCGCCGCGCTGGCGACCGGATCGGTTGATGCCTGGGCCACCTGGGAGCCGTATGTCTCCTCCGCTATCGTGGTCGACCACGCCGTGCTGGTACCGCAGGGCGGCGGCAAGGGCATTCTTTCCGGTTACTCCTATGCGCTGGCGCGTGAAGAGGCGCTGAAAGAGAGCGGTAAACGCCAGGCTATTAGTGACCTGCTGGCAAGGCTGGCGAAAGCGCAAATCTGGGCACAGCAGCATCCGCAACAGTTTGCGCAGGCACTGAGTCAATCACTCAACATGCCGGTCAGCATTACCCAGCGCTGGATCGCCTCTGCGCAGATCCGCCCGACCCATTTTAATCCGCAGCTGGCGGCAACGCTGCAAAAGTCAGCGGACTTCTTCTATCGCTATAAGGTACTGCCAAAAGCCATCGATGTGCATAACGCCTTCGATTATTCGCTGGCCGACGCGGCCAACCGCATCGCCGCCGGGGAGAACCCCCATGAGTAATCCACAACGACTGCGTACCTTTCTCGCCGGGCTGGCGAGCCTGCTCGACGAGAAGCCGCAGCAGCAGGAGATCCTGCTGCACGGCAGTGCACTGCTTAAAGAGCTGGTGCGCGTTGATGACTGGCTGCCCGATGAGTTCGCCCAGCCCGATCCCGCGCGCTACCAGCAATACTTGCTGTATGCCGACGCGCAGCAGCGCTTTTCAGTGGTGAGCTTTGTCTGGGGGCCGGGCCAGACCACGCCGGTACACGATCACCGCGTCTGGGGGCTGATCGGCATGCTGCGCGGTGCCGAGGTTTCGCAAGGCTATCGCCTGACGGAAAGCGGCCTGCAACCCGACGGCCACGCTGTGCGGCTGGAGCCAGGTACGGTTGAGGCGGTGTCGCCGCAGGTGGGCGATATCCACCGCGTCAGCAATGCCTGGGGTGACCGCACCTCGGTCAGCATTCACGTCTACGGCGGCAATATCGGCGGCGTGCGCCGGGCGGTCTACCTTGATGACGGCAGTGAAAAACCGTTTATTTCCGGCTACAACAACACGCATTTACCAAATATCTGGGATCTCTCACATGACTGAATTCAATCCGCTTACCCGCGACTATCATCAGCTGCGCCACGCGCTGCTTAATCGCCAGGAGGTGGCGCTGGTCGATGTGCGCGAAGAGGCCGACTACGCCAGCGGGCACCCGCTGTTCGCGGTGAATATCGCGTACTCCAAATTGGATATCGAAATCCTTAACCGCATTCCGCGGCTGAATACCCCGGTGACGCTGTATGACAATGGCAGCGGGCTGGCGCGGGCTGCGGCGCTCAGGCTGCACGAGCTTGGCTATCAGGATATTGCCCTGCTGGCGGGCGATCTGGCAGGCTGGCGTGAAGCCGGAGGCGAACTGTTCATCGACGTCAATTCGCCATGCAAAGCGTTTGGCGAGCTGGTCGAAAGCTGCGCCGCAACCCCTTCACTCAGTGCCGAAGAGGTCGATGCACTGCTTCGCAGCGGCAAACCGGTGGTGGTGCTCGACGCGCGCCGCTTTGATGAGTACCAGACCATGAGCATTCCCGGCAGCATCAGCGTGCCGGGCGGCGAGCTGGCGCTGCGCGTGCGCGATCTCGCCCCTTCACCGGAAACCACTATTATTGTTAACTGCGCCGGACGCACGCGCAGCATTATCGGCACGCAGTCGCTGGTCAACGCCGGCGTACGTAACCCGCTTTTCGCCCTGCGCAACGGCACCATCGGCTGGACGCTGGCCGGCCTGGCGCTGGAGCACGGACAGTCACGCCAGTATGCAGGCACCAGCGATACCGCGCGAGTGCAGGCGGCGCGCCAGGCGAGGACGCTGGCAGATAAAGCCGGCGTGCAGCGCACCACGCTGAAAGAAGTACAGCTGTGGCAGCGCCAGCAGCAGCACACCGTTTATTTGTTTGATGTGCGCGCCGCCAGCGAATACGAACACGGCCATCTGCCGGGCAGCCGTCATGTGCCCGGTGGCCAGCTGGTGCAGGAGACGGACCACTATGCCAGCGTGCGCGGCGGGTGGATCGTGCTAATCGACGATGACGGCGTGCGCGCCAACAGCACCGGCTCGTGGCTGGCACAGCTGGGCTGGCAGGTGTGGGTGCTGGACGACCTGTGCGCGCAAGATTTCAGCGCCAGCGGCGGCTGGGCACCGCTTATCCCACCTCTGCCAGCTCAGCAGGAAGTTGAACCGCATCAGTTGGCCAACTGGCTTGCAGAGGGCGATACGCAGGTGCTGGATTTCACCACCAGCGCCAATTACGTCAACGCGCATATTCCCGGTGCGGCCTGGCTTCAGCGCTCGGCACTGACGCAGCAGGGTGCGGCCATTCTGCCCGCCGCGCAGCGTTACGTGGTGACCTGCGGCAGCAGTATGCTGGCACGCTATGCAGTGGCACAGCTGGAAGCGCTGACGGGTAAAGCGGTTATCGTGCTGAAGGGCGGAAATACGGCATGGAAAGCGGCGGAATTGCCGGTGGAAGCTGGGGAAACAGCCCTGCTGCTGCCGCGCATCGATCGCTATCGCCGCCCTTATGAGGGTACGGATAACTCCGCCGAGGCTATGCAGGCGTATCTCGATTGGGAGTATGGTCTGGTGGCGCAGCTGGAGCGCGACGGCACGCATGGGTTTAGCGTGCTGACGGGGTAAAATTCGTCGCGTCGCTATGCCGAAACAGGGGGCGGGCGTACGTCCAGACCGACCGCGACAGCGGTTTCTGGCCGGTAGTTGTAGCCTGCCCCTGATAAAACGCAGACGAAAAAAAATCCGCCTGAGCAGATTATTGTTCACATCATTAAGAATTTGGTGGAGATAAGCGGGATCGAACCGCTGACCTCTTGCATGCCATGCAAGCGCTCTCCCAGCTGAGCTATACCCCCACTACTAACTCTGCGATTTTTCGGTGCCACCCAATCTGCTGGTGAAGATTTGGTGGAGATAAGCGGGATCGAACCGCTGACCTCTTGCATGCCATGCAAGCGCTCTCCCAGCTGAGCTATACCCCCAAGCCGAAAAACCGTGTCGTGTTGACGGCGGGGATAATATGAAACGGTGGGGTTGGTGTCAACGGCAAAATGATAATCTGAGATCGATCGCTGAAAAAGCCGTCAAAGCGGGCAAGAAAGCGCTAACTCTCTGTTTTCTGCGGCGGTCTCATGCCTCTATATCTGCCTGAGCACTTTTTCTGTTAAGCGCAGGTTAAAACACTCCTAAAAGCTACTTGTTTTTGTTAATTGAGCGTGCAAAACTGCGGCGTTTTTTGTTGCCGGATCCCCTTGTGCGCTGGATACAAGCGTATTTAACCGCCCGCAGAATCCGGCCCTTTTTGTCACTACACCACCAGAGTTATTATGTCATTGCACACACCAAAAGAAATTGCGGCCGTTGCCGTTGAGTCTGGCGTGGTTAAAAGCCGCACCCCGGTTTCCTCATTACTGATCCTTGGTTTTCTTGCCGGTGCGTTTATTGCATTCGGTTTCCTGCTCTATATTCACGTCGTTAACCAGCTTCCAGCAGACTGGGGCTCTTTTGGCACCCTGCTGGGCGCAGCGGTATTCCCGGTGGGGATTATTATCACCGTGCTGGCGGGCGGTGAACTGCTGACCGGAAATATGATGGTGATGCCCGTCGCCTGGTTCGCACGTCAAATCAGTGCGCTGAGCGTCATGCGTAACTGGTTCTGGGTCACCGTTGCTAACTTTATTGGCAGCGTGGCTATCGCCTGGTTCTTTGGCCATATGCTCGGCATGACCGAAGGCGACTACCTGAAAAAAACCGTCGCTATTGCCAGCGCCAAAGTTAACGCCGATTTCATGCACGCGTTTATCTCCGGCGTGGGCTGTAACTGGCTGGTCTGCCTGGCGACCTGGCTGGCTTTTGCCAGTAAAGACGTGGTGGGCAAAATCTTTGGCATGTGGTTCCCGGTGATGGCGTTTGTGGCTATTGGCTTCCAGCACGTTGTCGCGAACATGTTTATCGTTCCTGCGGCCATTTTTGCCGGTTACCTGAGCTGGGGCGAATACCTGCCAAACTTTATTGCGGTATTCCTTGGTAACGCCGTCGGCGGTGCTATTTTTGTGGGTCTGGCCTACTTTGTTGCATTTCGTGCACCGCAGCCAGCAAGCTCGACTTCCCGCTAATCGTGCTATCCCCTGCTTATGCAGGGGTATTTCAGATCCTCCTCAACTTTTTTACTCTTCGTTCTGCCAGAGTTAGTAATTTGTGTTAGTTGTTCATGTGATGAATTGTTGTAATATGCACAATGACTTTATTCGGCAAAAGGGATGGTAAAGTGAAAAAGGATTGGTTAACGCCGGAAGAACTGGCACAGCAAACAGGTTTTAGCAGACAGACCATAAATAAATGGGTGAAGAAAGAGGCTTGGACGACCGCACCGAAGCCCGGTGTTCAAGGTGGAAAAGCACGCATGATTCATATTGATGAACGCGTAAAGCTCTTTTTGAAATCGACACGTCATGCTGCAGAGCCTAATGCCCAGTACCGCGTCAATCAAAATTCTCTTCCCGCACTTTTAGTGACTTCATTGCAGCAGTTGAGCCATGAGGAACAGGAGAAGCTGGCAGCGATGCTGCTACGCGAGGGAATTCAGGGGATTTTGCAGCGATTGGGTATCAGTAGTTAATACTATAAACCCGGCCTGGCGGCCGGGTTTTTTAATGGCGGAGGGTTAGGCTTCGCGGGTGGCAATAAACGCCAGCGCCTTCTCAATGCGCGCCACGCTGCGTGACTTTCCAATAGCATGCACTGTCACGTCCAGCGCAGGAGACTGACCGCCACCGGTCACCGCGACACGCAGCGGCATGCCAACCTTGCCCATGCCGACTTCCAGCTCATCCGCCGTCGCCTGAATCGCCTGATGGACGTTTTCCGCCGTCCAGTCGCTGATAGCAGCCAGCTTGTCACGCACCACTTCCAGCGGCTGACGCGCAACCGGACGCAGGTGCTTCTTCGCGGCATCAGCATCAAACTCAGCAAACTCTTCATAGAAATAGCGGCAGGACGCCGCCATCTCTTTCAGCGTCTTGCAGCGTTCACCCAGCAGTTTTACCAGCTGCGCCAGCTCAGGACCGGTGCGGGTATCAATGTTTTCCTGCTCGATATGCCACTGCAGGTGGGTAGCCACGTATTCCGGAGCCAGGCTGTTGATATAGTGGTGGTTCAGCCACTGCAGCTTTTCGGTGTTAAACGCGCTGGCAGATTTGCTGACCTGATCGAGATCGAACAGTTTGGTCATCTCTTCAAGGGTGAAAATCTCCTGGTCACCGTGTGACCAGCCCAGGCGCACCAGATAGTTCAGCAGCGCTTCCGGCAGATAGCCGTCATCGCGATACTGCATTACGCCGACCGCACCGTGGCGCTTGGAGAGTTTCTTACCGTCATCGCCGAGGATCATTGAAACGTGGGCATACACGGGCACCTGCGCGCCAATCGCTTTCAGGATGTTGATCTGACGCGGCGTGTTGTTGATGTGGTCTTCACCACGAATAACGTGGGTAATTTCCATATCCCAGTCGTCAATCACTACGCAGAAATTATAGGTCGGCGCACCATCGGTACGGCGAATGATCAGGTCATCCAGCTCCTGGTTGCTGAACTCGATCGGGCCACGGATCTGGTCGTCAAAAATAACCGAACCTTCCTGCGGGTTGCGGAAACGCACCACGCAAGGTTCATCATCCGCATGATGCTCATGGCTGTCGCGGCAGCGGCCGTCGTAGCGTGGCTTTTCGTTGTTTGCCATCTGGGTTTCGCGCAGCGTTTCCAGACGCTCTTTAGAGCAGTAGCACTTATACGCGCTACCCGCTTCCAGCATCTGGTCAATCACCGTGTTGTAACGGTCAAAACGCTTGGTCTGGTAGTAAGGGCCTTCATCCCAGTTGAGATTCAGCCAGTTCATGCCATCCATAATGGCATCGATCGCCTGCTGAGTTGAACGCTCCAGATCGGTGTCTTCAATACGCAACACAAACTCGCCGCCGTGATTGCGGGCAAATAGCCAGGAGTAAAGTGCGGTACGAGCGCCGCCAACGTGCAGATAGCCAGTTGGGCTGGGAGCGAAGCGGGTTTTGATTTTCATTAATGAATGCCTTATTACGCGGATGCTTTGGCCAGTGTCAGAAGCGTGCTGTCACGTTCTGATTTTTGTGGGGCACATTCTACCATCTGTCGTCGAATCCTCAACGCCATTCCCCGTCTGCCGGGGGAACATTGCCTTGATTTCGTTCAGCAACCCGCTGTTTTTGCCTGAAATCACCACTTCCTGACTATTTTTACGACGAACACACATTTTACATTGAAAAAGCGTTGACTCATTTCGGCGACTCCCTATAATGCGACTCCACACAGCGGGGGTGATTAGCTCAGTTGGTAGAGCATCTCCTTTACACGGAGGGGGTCGGCGGTTCGAGCCCGTCATCACCCACCATCATTTGATGAATGATGCCCGCGAAAATGCAGTACCCAGAGATTCGAGATATGGGTGATTAGCTCAGTTGGTAGAGCATCTCCTTTACACGGAGGGGGTCGGCGGTTCGAGCCCGTCATCACCCACCATATCTCAGTAAGATTTCTGGCCCGCGTGACGATATGGGTGATTAGCTCAGTTGGTAGAGCATCTCCTTTACACGGAGGGGGTCGGCGGTTCGAGCCCGTCATCACCCACCATATCGGGTCGTTAGCTCAGTTGGTAGAGCAGTTGACTTTTAATCAATTGGTCGCAGGTTCGAATCCTGCACGACCCACCAATGTAAGAAGGCGCCCTAAAGGCGCCTTTTTGCTATATGCGATTCGGGCGGGGTTCGAACCTGCAGCAGGTTCGGGTCGAACGCAGTGAGACAGCGTTGCGCCAGCAACGACCCGAAGGGCGAGGCGAAGCCGAGTTATCCTGCACGACCCACCAATGTAAGAAGGCGCCCAAAGGCGCCTTTTTGCTATGTGCGATTCTGTGCGATTCTGGCTGACCGAAAAAGAGGGTCAGCCACTACAGGCTGGTAAGTCGCATATCGCGCCGGGTTTCGTAGGGGACGACCGCTTTTCTGGTCGTCCCGTATTTGCCGCGCAATTCCCCCAACTTTACTGGTCACCCTGCCCCTCTTTGCACTTTCTTATCACTCCTTTTACGCTTTAACGCCTCAAGTCTTATGCGATCCCGTCCGATAACCCGTATTGGTTAATGACAAAGGAGACAGAGATGAGCACTATCGGCAGCAGTAGCAGCGTCGCCAGCAGTTCAGGCAGCGGCAGCTCAGCTTCACAAACCACCAGCATCACCAAGCAAATCATCGCGCTGGAAAACCAGCTTAAAAGCCTGAGTGATGACCATGAGCTGACGGATGAGCAGAAGTCTGAGCAGCAGCAGATGATCGAAGGCCAGATCGCGATGCTGCAGGCACAGCTGGCGCAAATCCAGCAGCAGCAGGCGGAAAAAGCGGCGGAAAAGCAGGAAGCGAGTAAGCAGCCTGATAGCGGCAGCAGTAAAGTTGCTGACGGCGTTAACCGCCCAACGGCAACCAATACGCTGAACGTTTATATCTAAAACGGCGGCGCACTGGCCCGCTGTTGCGTCAGCAGTTCCGCCTGCTGACGCACTTCCTGCCAGATAGCTTCTGCCGCAGGCGTCAGCGAGCGGTTTTTACGCCGTATCAGCATAATGGTGCGATTTATTTCCGGCAGAATGCGCTTGACCATCAGCGGCCTGCCCTGCGGTAACGGCAGGGCCAATGCAGGCAAAATGCTGATACCAATCCCTGCTTCCACCATCGGGTAAAGCGTGGCCGGATGGCCAATCTCCTGGGCGATTTCCGCCTGCACCTGCTGCACGCGCAGTGCCTCATCAATCAGCACCCGGCTACCGGACGCATAATCCTGTAATACCAGCGTGCGCTGATTCAGCATATGCCAGTGGATGGTCGCCTGCGCTGCCAGCGGGTCATCCTGACGGCACAGCAGCAGAAAGGGTTCATCGAGGATCGCCTCCGACTCCAGATCGTCGGCCTGCAGTGGCCCGACGACAATGCCAAAATCCACTTCCGCATTGCGAATGCTTTGCAGCACCCACTGCTGAGGGCGGTCGCGCAGCATCACTTTGATCTCCGGGTAATGCAGCTGCCCAGCCGCCAGGCACTGCGGCATCAGGTGTGCGGAGATGGTCTGGCTGGCTGCCACACGCACCGTCCCGCTGCGCTGCTGCCCGTAGCTGCGCACATCCAGCAGCGTGTTGTTCAGCTCCTCTAACAGGCGTTCAAGGCGGCTGGCGAGCTGCTCACCTGCTTCGGTCAGCAGCACTTCACGGGTAGTGCGATCCAGCAGGCGAATACCCATTTCGTTTTCCAACTCTTTAATGCTATGGCTGACGGCAGACTGGCTCAGGCCAATCAGCTGCCCCGCCTGGCTGAAACTGCCCTGCTGGGCCACGGCAACAAACACGCGCAGCTGACGAAGCGTATAATTCATCGATTTTTCTCATATATGAATTCAATAAATCAATTTTATTTCTAAACCTCCTCAGCGCACAATAGCCGCATGTTTTTTTAACCGGGCATTAACATGCGTATTTTTCGTATCGACCCACTGATGTTGAAACTGATTATCACCGTGCTGCTGGCCTCTTTCCTGCCTGCGCGCGGCCATTTTGTTGATTTCTTTGAGTGGCTGACTACCGCCGCGATCGCCCTGCTGTTCTTTATGCACGGCGCCAAGCTGTCGCGGGAGAAAATCATCGCCGGCGGCGGCCACTGG
This sequence comes from Erwinia aphidicola, assembly GCF_024169515.1. Taxonomy (NCBI): domain Bacteria; kingdom Pseudomonadati; phylum Pseudomonadota; class Gammaproteobacteria; order Enterobacterales; family Erwiniaceae; genus Erwinia; species Erwinia aphidicola. Next base: position 346,126 of record NZ_JAMKCQ010000001.1, read on the forward strand.
CGTCTGCACCTGTGGGTAATGTTCAGCACCTTCGTCATGTTCCCGGCGCTGGGCATGCTGTTTGTCTGGTGGCATCCGCTTAATCTCAGCACCGAGATTTATACCGGCTTTATGTATCTGTCGATCCTGCCGGCTACCGTTCAGTCATCGATTGCCCTGACCTCTCTGGCCGGGGGGAACGTTGCGGCGGCGGTGTGCAGCGCTTCGGCTTCCAGCCTGCTGGGGGTATTTATCTCTCCTCTGCTGGTTGGCCTGCTGATGAACGTCCACAGCGACGTCCCGGGCGGCAGCCTGGCGCAGATCGGTCGCATTATGCTGCAGCTGCTGGTGCCGTTCGTGATTGGTCATCTGTCGCGCCGCTGGATTGCCGGATGGGTTGAGCGCAACCGTGGCCTGATTGGTAAAACTGACCAGGCGTCGATTCTGCTGGTAGTTTACTCCGCCTTTAGTGAAGCGGTGGTCAACGGTATCTGGCACCGCGTGGGGGCGATGACCCTGGTATGGATTGTGGTCGGCAGCCTTGGCCTGCTGTTTGTGGTGCTGGCCGTTAACCTGGCCGCCGCGAAGCTGTTCGGCTTTAATCGGGCGGATGAGATCACCATTCTGTTCTGCGGCTCGAAAAAGAGCCTGGCAAACGGCGTACCGATGGCGAACATTCTGTTCCCGTCCGCGGCGGTGGGGATTATCGTTCTGCCGCTGATGATCTTCCACCAGGTGCAGCTGATGGTCTGTTCAATGCTGGCGCAGCGCTATAAGAAGGCGGGAGAGAAGCTGGCCACCGGGGAAAAAGCCACCACGAGTAGTAAAGCGGTGGTTGAATCGCAGAAGTAACGTGCCACACTTACCGTCGCAGACCGAGCGGCTGCGACGGTTACCCCTCTTTATTCCTGACTTTCCCCCAGGCCACGTCCCGGCAGCGTCTTACAGGCCGGGCCATTCTCCGCTGGCGCAACCGTCGGATATTTATCATCCGGAGTAATATAGACCGGCGTTGTGGCAACAAAACCATCTGCGAAGATGGCTTCAACGTAGGTTGCCTGCCAGCCTTTCTCCGGTGATGCTAATTTGATATTCAGCGATTCGCTAATCGGCAGCGCTTCTGCCTGGTATTCAATCTGACAGGAGTGGCGGAAATCACGCGCTTCCGGGTTTACTGCCTGCCAGAGCTTAAGCTCTTTGGGTGACTCGGAGAATGTTACTTTTAGCTGGCTCTCCTGCAATGCCGTTGTTACCACCGGCAGCGGCTGCGACTGCTGGATTCGATTCACAAAATGGGTTAATGACTGCTCGGCGAAGTCACGGATACCTGCATGCCCGCTGTTGGGTGCCATACGCAGGGATTTTTGCCCCGGCAGCTGGTCAAAGTAGAAACGGCTATTATCAGGGACATAGAAGTCATCACCGCTGGCATTGATAATATATTTAGGGATCTCCAGACGCTGACCGTACGCGCTGTCTTTATATTCCAGCGGGTCTTCAATTTTCATTAACTCAGCAAACTGTGGCGTTTCCACGCTGGTATCCACCCCTTTTTGGAAATAGGGATAAAATGCCACTGGCCAGTTATTACCATAGCTGCGATACATATGCTTTAGCGCAGGGCGAATACCCAGTAAATCAATGGCAAACGGTGCAATAGCCTCAACGCGAGGATCGGCTATCGCCGCCAGCCATGTGGTCCAGCCGCGTTTTGAAATACCGGAAACAATGAATTTTTTCACCTGCCACTCATCAAGCTCGCGCTCTGCCAGATTCATCACCTGCGACACCGTGGCCGCCATCGGTACGTGCAGCGGGATCGTTGGCGTTGCCTGCGGATCTTGCATAAAAATAGACCAGCTGTGCGCCACGCTGTCATCTTCCGCTTTAGCCTGCGCATCGTTAGCGTAAGTGAGAAGCTGATTCGGGACATTGCTGACTGAGACAATAATCGAGCGGGTATTACGCGCCAGCGAGGCTAATTTCTCTCTGGTCATATCGGTTGAGGCTTTGGCCGGCTTACCCGGTTCGGGATTATTGGTGCCGTTATTAATAAATACCACCGCCCGGGCGGAAAGCGCATTCTGCGGAATATAGATATCAACATCGTGCTGCCATACTGCAGGCTGAACCAACCCTGCCGGTGACCAGGACTGAGAGTTGAGTGAATAGTGGCGCAGTTCCAGCTGCTCGAGATTTTCGCTGCCTAGCCAGTGGTAGTCCAGCGGTTCGGATGCCAGCGCTGCACGATAGCAGGGGATAACACTGCTGAAGCTGTCTTGCGGATTACCACAATCAGCCCAGGCAGCGGTAGAGCAAGCAGCGCCGGTGAGGCCAGCCAGAGTAAGAATATAAGCACTTAAACGCGGCATTAACGTTCCTTTTAGCTAAAATCATCATTAGCTGACGATGATATCGCGTAAAAAGTGCCAGTTGCCGCATGGCTAAGGTTGTTTAAGGTGCAAATCAACTGTTTAAGCTAGCGCTTAAGCGGTTTCACCAGCCCTTCCAGACCTTCGATTTTAATCGCCAGCGCGATCTGCATCAGCTCCCCCAGATGCCCCTGCGGGAACTCATCTTTACGCGCAAACCACAGCAGATACTCTTCCGGCAGGTCGATCAGCACCCGCCCTTTGTATTTGCCGTAGGGCATGACGGTATTGGCGATCTCAATCAGGTGTTGTTTTTCCATGTCACTCGCCCAGTAAGCGGATCATTTCTGCTTCGTCGATCACCTCAATCCCCAGCTCCTGCGCTTTGACCAGCTTGGAGCCGGCGGCTTCCCCGGCAATCACCAGATCGGTTTTCTTCGACACGCTGCCGCTGACTTTCGCCCCCAGCGCCACCAGCCGGTCTTTCGCTTCGTCGCGCGAGAGAATGCTGAGCGAGCCGGTCAGCACCACGGTTTTCCCGGCGAACGGGCTGTCGATCTCTTCGGCTTTCACCACTACCACTTCCGGCCAGTGGATGCCGGCTTTCTCGACCAGCAGGCGGATCACCTCACGGTTGCTCTCTTCATCCATAAAGTTACGCACGTGGCTGGCGACCACCTTGCCCACGTCCGGTACGGCGATTAACGCCTCCAGATCGGCGGCCATTAACGCCTCCAGGGTACCGAAATGCGCGGCGAGGTTAGCAGCGGTGGCTTCACCAACTTCACTGATGCCCAGCGCATAGAGGAAGCGGGCAAAGGTGGTTTGTTTAGCTTTCGCCAGCGCGTCGACGACGTTCTGTGCCGACTTCGGCCCCATACGATCCAGCCCGGTCAGCTTGCCGGGGGTGAGATCGAACAGATCCGCCGGATTTTTCACGTACTCTTTATCCACCAGCTGGTCGATGATCTTCTCGCCCATGCCGTCGATATCCAGCGCCCGGCGCGACACAAAGTGTTTAAGCGCCCCTTTGCGCTGCGCGCCGCAGATCAGACCGCCGGTACAGCGGGCAACGACCTCTCCCTCAACGCGCTCAACGTCCGAGCCGCAGACCGGGCAGTGCGTCGGGAACTGCACTTCACGCGCCTGTTGCGCGCTCTCCACCACGCTGACCACCTGGGGAATCACATCACCCGCGCGACGGATCACCACGCGGTCACCAATCTTCAGGCCGAGGCGTTCAATTTCATCGGCGTTATGCAGCGTGGCGTTACTCACCATCACGCCCGCGACCAGCACCGGCTCCAGGCGCGCTACGGGAGTAATCGCGCCGGTGCGGCCCACCTGGAATTCAACGTCGCGCACCACGGTCATCTGCTCCTGCGCCGGGAATTTAAACGCCACCGCCCAGCGCGGTGCGCGTGCCACAAAGCCGAGCTGCTCCTGCAGATCGAGCGAATCGACTTTGATCACCACGCCATCGATATCAAAGCCGAGATTCGGGCGGTCGGCCTCCACCTGATGGTAAAACGCCAGCACTTCTTCCGCGGTGTGGCACAGGCGCACGCGTTCACTGACCGGTAATCCCCAGGCTTTAAACTGCTGCAAGCGCCCGATATGGCTACGCGGCATGTCACCGCCTTCCAGCAGGCCAAGACCGTAGCAGAAGAAGGTCAGCGGGCGTTTGGCGGTGATACGCGGGTCAAGCTGGCGCAGCGACCCGGCGGCGGCGTTACGCGGGTTGGCGAACACCTTATTGCCGGTGCGGCGCGCTTCGTCGTTCATCTTTTCGAAGCCAGGCTGCGGCATAAACACTTCGCCGCGCACTTCGACGCGGGCTGGAATATTCTCCCCGCGCAGGCGCAGTGGGATGGCGCGAATAGTGCGCACGTTAGCCGTGATATTTTCGCCAGTGGTGCCGTCGCCACGGGTGGCAGCGCGCACCAGTTCGCCGTTCTCATACAGCAGGCTGACCGCCAGTCCGTCGAGCTTCAGCTCGCAGCAGAAGGTGATCTCATCCACGCTTTTCAGGCGATCCTGCACGCGCTTGTTAAATGCCAGGTAGCTCTCTTCATCAAAGGCATTATCCAGCGACAGCATGGGCACTTCATGACGCACCTGCTCGAAGGCGCTTAATGGCGCAGCCCCGACGCGCTGGGTCGGGGAATCGCTGGTGATGAGTTCAGGATGCTCAGCTTCCAGCGCGCGCAGCTCCGCCATCAGACGGTCATATTCCGCATCGGGGACTTCGGGGGCATCAAGCACGTGGTACTGGTATTCGTGGTGGCGAAGCTGGGTTCGCAGATGGGTGAGTTGTTGTTGTACGGATTCCATAGCGGCACCATCAAAGATAAAAAACCCCCGAAGACGGGGGTTTGGGAAGAGTTCGATTATAGCGGGAAACTCAGAGGCTGTTAGCGTCAATAACGTCGCGGATGCGCGCCTTGTAAGTTTCCAGCTTTTGCGGCGTCATCATGCGGCGTTCATCATCCAGCACCACGCCACCAACATCGTCGGCGATGCGCTGTGCGGATTGCAGCATCAGCTTGAAATTCTGATGGGCATCACCGTACGACGGCACCATCATAAAGATAGAGACCCCCGGGGTGGAAAACTCGGACATGTTATCCGGGTTGAACGACCCTGGCTTGACCATATTCGCCAGGCTGAACAGGACCGGGCCGCTGCCCGCTGGGTTCAGATGACGATGGAAGATGTTCATTTCGCCAAACTGGAAGCCAGCCTGCAATACGCCCTGCAGCAGCGCTTCACCGTTGATCACGCCACCGGCGTGGGCCGAAACGTGCAGTACCAGAACGGTCTCTTTACGCCGCGCTTCTTCACGCTTCTGCTCAGCAATCTCTTCAACCGTCGGTTCCGTCACTGCTGGCTGCACAGGCGCAGCGGGCGGGCTAACAGGCTCACGCGTGACGGCCGGGCGAGCAGGCTCAGGCTGACGCACCGGCGCTGAAACTTCCGGTTCATCGTATTCAGGTTCCGGCGCGTGCGGCAACTCACCGCCAAACAGCGGATCCAGCTCTGGCTGCTCATCAATTTGTGGCTGATGACGCACAGGTTCTGGCTGCTGACGTGGTTTGGGCTGACGCGGCGGCTCATCCCCGGCATTAAATCCACCCAGGGAGGTGTCCGTTGGCTCAGGCTGGTTACGCTGTACGCGCACTTCACCCACGCCCTCTTCATCATCCTCGAACGCTTCTTCTCTGTCCTGCTTTAAACGCTTGTGCGGGCGATCGCGAAAAACCGATGAGCGCTCTTTACGGCTGGTCCACAAGCCGTGCAGTAAAAGCGCTATTATGGCGATCGCGCCAACAACGATTAATATCAGACGCAAATCCTGCATCATTGTATTCTCTGTTGTTCCAATACCTTGCCACCGCGGCAAACTTTATCCTCTAACTGTATTTGCCCGAGTACACAAGTGCAAGTCCGTGCAGTATTTTCTGACAAATATCACGTACCAGGTGTGCTTTTTTGCTGTTTTTTCGCGCAAAGGGCACCTGGTAAGTAGAAAAAGCTGGGTTATGATAGCCTCAGCCTGCCCGAATAATGGAGAAAAACCGTCCATGTCACATCACAATTCCGACCCCGCATACAACGGCGTGCACTATTTTGCTCAGGGATGGAAACTGATCCGCCTGCCTGGCATCCGTCGTTTTGTCATTCTTCCACTGTTAGTGAATATCGTCCTGATGGGTGGCGCCTTTGTCTGGTTGTTCCACCGCATGGGCCAGTGGATACCAGAGTTGATGGCGCTGGTTCCCGGCTGGCTTCAGTGGCTGAGCTATCTGCTCTGGCCACTGGTGGTGTTGTCGATCATTTTAGTCTTTAGCTACTTTTTCTCCACTATTGCCAACTGGATTGCTGCACCGTTCTGCGGGCTACTGGCGGAACAGCTGGAAGGAAGGTTGACCGGTAAACCGCTGCCGGACAGCGGCTGGAGCGGGCTGGTGAAAGATCTGCCGCGCATAATGAAGCGTGAATGGCAGAAACTGGCTTACTATCTGCCGCGTGCGCTGGTCCTGCTGTTGCTCTATTTTGTCCCAGGTTTTGGTCAAACCGTTGCACCGGTGCTGTGGTTCCTGTTTAGCGCCTGGATGCTATCGATTCAGTACTGCGACTATCCGTTTGATAACCACAAGGTCAGTTTCCGCCAGATGCGCTCTGCCCTGCGTCAAAATAAGACCGACAATATGCAGTTCGGCGCGCTGGTCAGCCTGTTTACCCTCATCCCTGTTCTGAATTTGGTGATCCTGCCCGTCGCCGTTTGCGGCGCTACCGCGATGTGGGTCGATCGTTACCGCGCGCAGCTGGCACTGCATCGCTAAACGTTCTCTCCCCCCGCTGATTGCAGCAGGCTCACGGCCAGGGATGGCCGTGCGGAAAGCAGCCCTCCCTCCTGAAACCTGTCATGGCGCGATGATATTCAACCCAATATTCCTGGTAAAACTTCAGTGTTCGCCCTCTGCGCATTGATTCCTCATGCTTACAGATGCCCCTTATGCCATTTCGGCAGGGCTTATTTCCAGCGAACATATCTATATACGATTTCTTCACTTCCTTGTGAAATTGAACAAGGTATGCTCTAAGCCAATCCCAAAATTTCAGACAGTTAAGGACAGGCTATGAGCAAGATCTATGAAGACAACTCTTTAACAATCGGTCATACGCCGCTGGTTCGACTGAACCGCATCGGTAATGGACGCATTCTGGCTAAAGTTGAATCGCGTAACCCTAGCTTTAGTATCAAATGCCGTATCGGTGCCAATATGATTTGGGACGCGGAAAAACGGGGAATTCTGAAACCGGGCATCGAACTGGTGGAGCCGACCAGCGGCAACACCGGTATTGCGCTGGCCTATGTGGCAGCAGCACGCGGTTATAAGCTGACGCTAACCATGCCGGAAACCATGAGCGTTGAGCGCCGTAAACTGCTGAAAGCACTCGGCGCTAACCTGGTGCTGACCGAAGGTGCGAAAGGCATGAAAGGGGCAATCAGCAAGGCAGAAGAGATTGTTGCCAGTGACCCGGATAAATTCGTGCTGCTACAGCAGTTCAGCAACCCGGCAAACCCGGAGATCCACGAAAAAACCACCGGCCCGGAAATCTGGGAAGATACCGATGGCGAAGTGGATGTCTTTATTGCCGGTGTTGGTACCGGTGGCACCCTGACCGGGGTGAGCCGCTACATCAAAAACACCAAAGGCAAAAAAGACCTTATCACCGTGGCAGTGGAACCGACCGACTCGCCGGTCATTGCTCAGGCAATTGCTGGTGAAGAGATCAAACCTGGCCCGCATAAAATTCAGGGTATCGGCGCTGGCTTCATTCCTGGCAACCTCGATCTCAACCTGGTTGACCGCGTGGTCGCCATCACCAATGAAGAGGCGATCTCCACCGCACGTCGTCTGATGGAAGAGGAAGGTATTCTTGCCGGTATCTCTTCCGGGGCAGCCGTTGCTGCCGCGCTGAAACTGCAGGAAGACGAGGCGTTCGCCAACAAAAATATCGTGGTAATCCTGCCCTCTTCCGGCGAGCGTTACCTGTCAACCGCCCTGTTTGCGGACCTGTTTACTGAGAAAGAATTGCAGCAGTAATGCCGGCTGGATGAAATTGTCTGAAAAAGCACCCGAACGGGTGCTTTTTTGTGGACTGCGTCAAACTTTTGTCACCCTGCAGATTGATTTTACCCTCGTGTGTCTGGTATTTAGACTGCCAATTATTTCGATCCGTAAAATTAATCGCGGCGTGAACTGGATCAAGCTGAATCGATTTACTGGTTTGGCGCTGAAAGGTAATCGCGGCATAATGGTAGGCGGAAAAGCGAGGCGGAAATCCCGGATTTTCACTCAATCTTAACTCCACCTTACCAGCGCATTTTTTGGCCAGTCTTCATACCATGCCAGCGCGACTCAATACAGGCTAAAGTCATGCCCCCAGGCTAGACTTTGGATCAACAACACCAAACCATGAAGTTGGGGAAACATAATGTTCCAGCAAGAAGTCACCATTACCGCACCAAACGGCCTGCACACTCGTCCAGCAGCTCAGTTCGTTAAAGAAGCGAAAGCCTTCTCTTCCGAAATCACCGTTACTTCTAACGGCAAATCTGCCAGCGCCAAAAGCCTGTTCAAGCTGCAGACGCTGGGTCTGACTCAGGGCACCGTTGTTACCCTGTCAGCAGAAGGCGAAGATGAGCAGAAAGCCGTTGAGCATCTGGTTAAACTGATGGCTGAACTCGAGTAATCAGCACACTTTCCAGCTGTCCAGCGCAGTGTTTCAGGACAGATGATTGCAATATTGATCGCGGACAGTACGTCCGCGATGTTGCTTTCGTAAAGTAGCCGAAAGTAGTCAACTCACATTGCATTCTGTTCCGGCTCGCTGAGTGGATCAACCGATGCAGTCATCTGGGCTACTTTGCTTCAGATGATTATCAGAGAAAGAAAAGGTAGGGTTATGATTTCAGGCATTTTAGCATCACCGGGTATCGCTTTTGGCAAGGCGCTTCTGCTGAAAGAAGATGAGATTATCATCAACCGGAAGAAGATTACTGCCGACCAGGTCGATCAGGAAGTTCAGCGTTTTCTTGATGGTCGTAAAAAGGCTGCCGTGCAGCTGGAAGCGATCAAAATCAAAGCCGGGGAAACCTTCGGTGAAGAGAAAGAAGCGATCTTCGAGGGGCATATCATGCTGCTGGAAGATGAAGAGCTTGAGCAGGAAATCATTGCCCTGATTAAAGACGAGCATGCCACAGCGGATGCCGCTGCCTTTTCCGTGATCGAAGGCCAGGCGAAAGCGCTGGAAGAGCTCGATGACGAATATCTGAAAGAGCGTGCTGCCGACGTCCGTGATATCGGTAAACGCCTGCTGCAAAATATCCTTGGTCTGCATATCGTTGACCTCAGCGCTATCAACGAAGAAGTTCTACTGATCGCGAAAGATCTGACGCCATCAGAAACCGCGCAGCTGAACCTGAATAAAGTGCTTGGCTTTATCACCGATATCGGTGGCCGCACCTCACACACCTCGATTATGGCCCGCTCACTTGAGCTGCCCGCTATCGTAGGTACCGGCGATGTGACCAACCAGGTAAAAAACGACGACTTCCTGATCCTCGATGGCGTTAATAACCAGGTGTACGTGAATCCAACGCCTGAGAAAATCGAAGAGCTGAAAGCGGTCGCTCACCAGTATCTCAGCGAGAAAAACGAGCTGGCGAAGCTGAAAGATCTGCCTGCCGTGACGCTTGACGGTCACCAGGTTGAAGTCTGCGCCAACATCGGTACCGTACGCGACGTGGCCGGTGCAGAGCGCAACGGCGCGGAAGGCGTAGGTCTGTACCGCACCGAGTTCCTGTTTATGGACCGTGACTCACTGCCAACCGAAGAAGAACAGTTCCAGGCGTATAAAGCCGTCGCGGAAGCTGTGGGTTCTCAGGCGGTGATCGTGCGTACTATGGATATCGGCGGTGACAAAGATCTGCCGTACATGAACCTGCCGAAAGAAGACAACCCGTTCCTCGGCTGGCGCGCAATCCGTATCTGCATGGACCGCAAAGAAATTCTGCATGCCCAGCTGCGCGCGATCCTGCGTGCCTCCTCCTTTGGCAAGCTGCGCATCATGTTCCCGATGGTGATTTCCGTTGAAGAAGTACGCTTCCTGAAAGCCGAACTTGAAACGCTGAAAGCTCAGCTGCGTGCTGAAAGCAAATCCTTCGATGAGAGCATTGAAGTCGGCATTATGGTGGAAACCCCTGCCTCGGCCGTTATCGCTCACCATCTGGCAAAAGAAGTTGATTTCTTTAGTATTGGGACAAACGACCTGACGCAGTATACTCTGGCCGTGGATCGTGGTAACGACCTGATTTCCCATCTCTACAACCCAATGTCTCCTTCCGTTCTGACGCTGATTAAGCAGGTTATTGATGCTTCTCATGCCGAAGGCAAGTGGACTGGTATGTGCGGTGAGCTGGCAGGCGACGAACGTGCTACACTACTGTTATTGGGAATGGGGCTGGACGAATTCAGCATGAGTGCCATTTCTATCCCACGCATCAAGAAAATTATTCGTAATACGAATTTTGAAGATGCGAAGGCATTGGCAGAGCAGGCTCTGGCTCAACCGACAGCGGACGAGTTGATGAACCTGGTCAACAAGTTCATTGAAGAAAAAACACTCTGCTGAAGCCTGACACGCTGGCCCAATATTACTGCTTAGGAGAAGAACATGGGTTTGTTTTCAAAACTTTTTGGCGATAAGTCAGATTCCGCATCTGGTGCCATTGAGATCGTAGCACCGCTGTCTGGCGAAATCGTTAATATCGAAGATGTACCGGACGTCGTGTTTGCGGAGAAAATTGTTGGCGACGGTATCGCTATCAAACCTACTGGCAATAAAATGGTTGCGCCGGTCGATGGCACCATCGGTAAGATTTTCGAAACCAATCATGCTTTTTCCATCGAATCTGACAATGGCATTGAGCTGTTCGTCCACTTCGGTATCGATACCGTTGAGCTGAAAGGCGAAGGCTTCAAGCGCATCGCTGAAGAAGGCCAGAAAGTGAAAAAAGGCGACGTCGTGATTGAGTTCGATCTGGCTCTGCTGGAAGAGAAAGCAAAATCGACGCTGACGCCAGTGGTGATCTCCAATATGGATGAGATCAAAGAGCTGGTTAAGCTGACGGGTAGCGTTGTAGTGGGTGAAACTCCGGTTATCCGCATCAAGAAGTAACGCTATCGTTAACGTCAAAAGCCCCCCGCAGGCAGCTGCGGGGGGCTTTTTTTTATGCCAGTGATACCGGGTTAAGAGCTGGAGAGCAGCGCATCACGCAGGCTGAGGGCATTCAGCGGGGTGTCATCCAGATCCAGCTGGTGCTCCAGCTGAAGCAGGTGCTCATTCATCATCGCCTGAGCATCTGCCACCTCCCCTGCTTTCAACGCGTTAATCACTGCACTGTGCTCCTGACACTGACAGGCGGGGCTGTCATTGCGCTGATACAACGCCACGATTAACGAGCTGCGCACCATCAGGTTTTCCAGCATCTCAATCAGTACCTGATTATCGCTGATCCTCGCCAGCAGCAGGTGGAACTGGCTCAGTTCACGCACGATATCACGGCGATCTTCACCGGCGATGGCGCGCTTTTCCGCCTGCATATGGGCATCGATTTCGGCCTGATGGCACGCCAGTTTTTCGGGGGTAATTGCGGCAATCATTGCGCCTTCAATCGCTCGACGGGCAATAAACACTTCTCTGGCCTCACGCGCCTGCGGCCGTGCAACCCGCGCGCCGCGATTTGGCGCGATCGTCACAATTTTCTGAAGCGCCAGCCGCTGCAGCGCGGCCTGGACGTGATTGCGATTGGCCGATAACGCCTCCACAATTTGTGACTCAACCAGACGTACTCCCGGTTTTAACCGATGCTGTGCAATAGCCACTGATAACGCATCGACTATGCGCTGCACTTCCTGTTGTCTGGCGCTGCTCACACCGCTCATGACGTTTCCTCTTTAAATACTTATACCACCCAGTGCGGCAGGCGAAGAGTGATTTCCAGTCCGCCGTCACGGGCATTCATTGCGCTGACGTCACCCCGATGGGCCGCCACGACTTTACGCACGATGGATAACCCAAGGCCATAGCCTTTACCTGAAAGGGGCGAGTTTACGCGCACAAACGGGTCGAAAATGCTGGAAAGCTTATCCGCCTCCACCCCCGGCCCGCGATCGCGCACGCTGATAATCAGCCAGCCCTGCTCCTGGCGCAGGTTTATCTGCACCTGCTGGCCTTGCAGCGAGAAGCGCAGCGCATTACGCACCACATTCTCCACCGCCGAGCGGATCAGATTAGCATCCCCTTTGACGGTGTAATCCTGCTGCTCATCAGCGTACAACAGGATTTCAACGCCGGGAACCTGTGCTTCATAACGCGCATCGTTCGCCACCGCTTCCAGCAGCCCCAGCAGGTCGAAATACTGCTCATCCGGCAGCGCCTGATGCTCTGCTCGCGACAGCGTCAGCAATTCGCCGATCATTTTATCCAGGCGCCGGGCTTCTTCATCAATGCGGTCGAGCGAAGCACCAACCGATTCCGGCGTCTGGCGCGCCAGCCCGGTCGCCAGCTGCAAACGTGCCAGCGGTGAGCGCAGCTCGTGCGAGACATCGTGCAGCAGCTCCTCACGGGCGCTGACCAGCACCGACAGGCGCTCGACCATGGCATCAAAGTCCTGCGCCACCACCGACAGCTCATCGTGGCGGCGGCGCATCTGCGGGAACAGACGCACCGAAAGGTCACCTTTTGAAACGCGGGCAAAGCCGGCGCGCAGCTGGCGCATCGGGCGCGTCAGGTTCCAGGCAAGGATCAGGCTGAACAGCAGGCCACACACCATGCCGACGATAAACAGCGGTTCCGGCATGTTCAGGATGCTGTGAGGATGCCTGCCCATGGAGCTGTCAGCGCGCAGCCCCGCCACGTCGTAGCTCAGCTGATACTGGCGGCCATCGGCCCCTTTGACCCACTCCGTTACCTCTTTGGGAAACTCACCCGGCCCCAGATCGCGGTTGAGTTCATCGCGCGGCTGAAGCTGCGGCGGCGGTGACGCCACCACTTTGACCGAGAAGAAACGCCGGTCGTTAGGCGGCCAGTCGACCATCATATCGTTCAGCGCCTCCATCCCGCCGCGCTGCAGCACCGAGACGGCCGACGTCATCTGCAAATTAACGATGCGCTTAGTGGCCATGTTTTCTGGCGGCTCATGATGCTTGCCATATAAGCTAAAACCCAGCCAAAGCAGCTGGGTAATAGCGATATAGGTGAGCCAGAAGCCGATCAGGATCTTCCAAAACAGGAAGCCGCGGAAGCCGGTTTTCATCGGATACGGTAGCCGATACTGCGCACCGTCTCAATATTGATGGTGTCATGGGTCAGCGCGGCCAGCTTCTGGCGGATATTACTGATATGCACGTCCACGCTGCGGTCGTAAGCTTCACGCGGGCGGCCTAACCCCTTTTCAGAGAGTTCATCTTTCGACACCACGCGGTCCGGCGAGCGCAGCAGCAGGTCCAGCAGGTTGAACTCCGATGCCGTCAGGTCAAAGGGCTTTTGCTGCCACTCGCTGATGCGCGTGGCCGGATTAAGCGTCAGCTCGCCCCAGGCGATAACATCTTTATTCTCAATAACCACGGGCTGCTCCTCCACGCGGCGCAGCACCGCCCGCAGGCGCGCCACCAGCTCGCGCGGGTAGCATGGCTTCGGCATATAGTCATCCGCACCCATCTCAAGGCCGATCACGCGATCGATGTTGTCGCCCTTGGCGGTCAGCATAATCACCGGCAGGCGGCTGTTCTGTCGTACCTGGCGCAGCACGTCAATCCCACTCATATCCGGCAGCATAATATCAAGGATCATCGCGTGGTACTGGCCAGATAGCGCCCCATCCACGCCCGCTTTGCCGGTCAGAACCAGCGAGGCGTCAAAACCTTCCGCAATCAGATACTGACTGAGCATGGTGCCCAATTCGAGGTCGTCATCGACCAGTAAAATTTTCATACAGGATCTCTCAATGATATAGCCGCCATTTTCGCCTTAAACCGACGAATTAGCAGCCGCTTTTACCCAATCCTTACAGTCTAACAAAGGCGGAAAAAAGGGGCGGAAGGATTTGATAGGCGTGGCGCCAGAAGGTTCTGCCGCCGTTGAGAAAAAGGGAGGCTAATAGACGCCGGTTGAGAGGTAGCGGTCGCCGCGATCGCAGATAATCGCCACGATGACGCTGCCGGGCTGTTCACGCGCAATACGTAGCGCTCCCGCCACCGCGCCGCCGGAGCTGACCCCGCAGAAGATGCCTTCGCGCTGTGCCAGCTGGCGCATCGTCTCTTCGGCTTCCTGCTGTGACATATCGATCACCCGATCTACCAGCTCAGGACGGAAGATGCCCGGCAGATAGGCGGCAGGCCAGCGGCGAATGCCGGGAATGCTGCTGCCTTCCGAGGGCTGCAGCCCGACAATCTCCACCGAGCTACTCAGCTCTTTCAGATACCTGCCGACGCCGGTAATGGTCCCGGTGGTGCCCATGCTGGAGACAAAATGGGTCAGGCGGCCAGCGCTCTGCTGCCAGATTTCCGGCCCGGTCGTCTGATAATGCCCGAGCGGGTTATCCGGGTTGTTAAACTGATCCAGCACTTTGCCTTCCCCGCGTGCCGCCATCGCGGCGGCCAGGTCACGCGCGCCCTCCATGCCCTGCTCGCGGCTGACCAGAATCAGCTCGGCACCGTAGGCCTTCATCGCCGCCTGGCGCTCAATGCTCATATTCTCCGGCATCAGCAGCTTCAGCACATACCCTTTCATCGCGGCGATCATCGCCAGCGCGATACCGGTATTGCCGCTGGTCGCTTCAATCAGCACGTCGCCGGGGCGAATTTCCCCGCGCAGCTCAGCCTGATGGATCATCGACAGCGCAGCACGGTCTTTCACCGAACCAGCGGGATTATTTCCCTCCAGCTTTAGCCAGATTTCGCTGCCGTTGTCCGGCGCCAGGCGCTGCAGCTTAATCAGCGGCGTATTGCCGATGGTATTTTCGAGTGTGGTCAAGGTGTGATTCCCGGCATGAAATGAGAGAGGCCGGAATTACCCAGCCTCTCTCCAAAAGATGTCAGCACAAAAAATATCAGGCGCTCTGCGCAAAGGCAACAGGGCGTAACGGCGTATCGCCGTGATACAGGCGCGCGTGCTGCAGGCCGACGAACAGGCGCTCACCGCGGATCGGTGCAACCTGGTCCCCTTCCATGACCACGGTAATCGGCTCACCGCTCCACTCTGCGGGCTGAACCACCAGCTGCCAGTAATGCCC
Organism: Erwinia aphidicola; assembly: GCF_024169515.1. NCBI lineage: Bacteria > Pseudomonadati > Pseudomonadota > Gammaproteobacteria > Enterobacterales > Erwiniaceae > Erwinia > Erwinia aphidicola. Next base: position 361,345 of record NZ_JAMKCQ010000001.1, read on the forward strand.
ACGCGGACTGACTTCAAGAATCTGCACCGGCAGCGGCGTTTCCAGGCTGCTCTGACGGCTGACGTTAATCTCCCACGGGCGCAGGAACAGCTCAACCGCTCCCTGATGCGCCGGCGCGTAGCCCAGCGGCCAGTGATGGGCACCAACATGGAACTGGGAGCCGTGCACTTCGCCGTCGAAGCGGTTCACTTCACCGAGGAACTCCAGCACAAAACGGGTGGCCGGATCGCGCCAGACGTCGTCCGGCGTGCCCACCTGCTCAATGTTGCCCTGGCTCATCACCACCACGCGGTCGGCGACTTCCATCGCTTCTTCCTGGTCATGGGTCACGAAGACGCTGGTGAACTTGAGTTCTTCATGCAGCTGACGCAGCCAGCGGCGCAGCTCTTTGCGCACCTGCGCATCCAGCGCGCCAAATGGCTCATCCAGCAGCAGGATCTGTGGCTCAACGGCCAGCGCACGCGCCAGCGCCACACGCTGCTTCTGCCCGCCTGACAGCTGTGCCGGATAGCGGCTGGCAAGATGCCCCAGCTGCACCATCTCCAGCAGGCGGGTGACCTTCTGCTTAATTTCTGCTGCTGACGGGCGTTCGCGGCGTGGCAGCACCGACAGGCCAAAGGCGATATTGTCGAACACCGTCATATGGCGGAACAGCGCGTAGTGCTGGAACACAAAGCCGACCTGGCGATCGCGGGCATGCACGCGGCTGACATCCTTCCCGTGGAAGCTCAGGCGCCCGCTGTTCTGGTTTTCCAGCCCGGCGATAATACGCAGCAGCGTGGTTTTGCCGGAGCCAGACGGCCCCAGCAGCGCCACCATTTGCCCGGAAGGGATATCCAGGGAAATATCGTTCAGGACTTTCGTCTTGCCGAAGGATTTATTGATGTTACCGATCTCAATGCTCATGGTTCCCCTCCCGTTGCAAGCGCTTCTGCTGGCTCTCTAACCGCCACTGCACCGCACTTTTCAGAAACAGCGTCACTATCGCCATCAGAGTCAACAAGCCCGCGGCGGTAAATGCGCCCACGCTGTTGTAGTCCTGATGCAGTAATTCAACCTGTAATGGCAGCGTGTAGGTCTCGCCGCGAATCGATCCCGATACCACCGAGACCGCACCAAACTCACCAATCGCACGGGCGTTGGTTAACACCACGCCATAAAGCAGCGCCCAGCGGATATTGGGCAGCGTCACGCGCCAGAACATTTTCCAGCCGGAGGCGCCCAGCAGCACCGCCGCTTCATCTTCGTGCGAGCCCTGGCTCAGCATCACCGGCACCAGTTCGCGCACCACAAACGGACAGGTGACAAATATGGTGACCATGGCCATGCCCTGCCAGGAGAACATCAGCTGGATGTTATGGGCATCCAGCCAGCCGCCTGCCGGGCCGTTCACGCCCCAGAACAGCAGATACATCAGCCCTGCCACCACCGGCGACACGGCGAAAGGAATATCAAACAGCGTCAGCAGCAGCTGGCGACCGGGGAAGCTAAAACGCGTCACCAGCCAGGCCAGCAGGGTTCCGAACACCAGGTTGACCGGCACCGCGATCAGCGCAATCAGCACGGTCAGCCAGATCGAGTGCAGCATATCGGCATCGCCAAGATTGCTCAGCGTGGCCATCAGCCCCTCAGAAAATGCGGTAGTGAAAATTGCCACTAAAGGCACCACCAGCAGCAGCAGGGAGATCAGCATCCCCAGGCCAATCAGGATCCACTTACCCCACTGAAAGCGGGTACGATCTGCCCCTTTAAAATCGGTAACGTCTGCCATTAGTGGCCTCCAATACGACGGCCAAAGCGGCTCTGCAGGGTGTTAATCGCAAACAGCAGCAGCAGCGAGGCGGCGAGGATAACCGAGGCAATCGCGCTGGCTGCCGGATAATCGAACTCCTGAAGGCGCACAAAAATCATCAGCGAGGTCACTTCGGTTTTCCACGCGATATTCCCGGCGATGAAGATCACTGCGCCAAACTCGCCGAGGCTGCGGGTGAACGACAGCGCGGTTCCGGCCAGCAGCGCCGGGCCAACTTCCGGCAGCACCACGCGGCGGAAGCTCTGCCACGGCGTCGCGCCTAAGGTTTCAGCCGCTTCTTCATACTCTGGTCCTAACTCTTCCAGCACCGGCTGCACGGTACGCACCACAAACGGGATACTGGTAAACGCCATCGCCACGGCAATACCGAGCCAGGTGTAAGAGACTTTAATATCGAACTGCGCCAGCCACTGACCGTACCAGCCGTTGACCGAGAACAGCCCGGCCAGCGTCAAACCCGCTACCGCGGTTGGCAGCGCAAACGGCAGGTCCATCAGGCCATCAAGCATGGCGCGGCCCGGGAAGCGGTAGCGCGTCAGGATCCATGCCATCAGCATGCCAAACAGCGCGTTGAAGAGGGATGCCACACCGGCAGCCAGCAGGGTCACTTCATACGCTGCAACCACCTGCGGGTTGGTGATCACTTCCCAGTACTGCGCCAGCGTCATCTGCGACAGCTGCATCAGCAGCGCGCTGATCGGCAGCAGCAGGATCAGACAGGTGAAAAACAGGCTGCTGCCAAGGCTGATGCCAAACCCGGGCAGTACGCGCTTACTACTGGTTGCAAACATCTTTAACGCCCCGCCGCTAACAGCTTATCCAGCTCGCCACCGCTGACGAAATGGGTTTTCATCACGTGATCCCAGCTTCCGAAAGACTCCTCAACCTTAAACAGGTTGGTCTGCGGGAAGCGATCTTTCTGTTCGGCCATCAGCTGCGGATTATTCACCCGGTAGTAAAACTGGGTCATTATCTGCTGTGCCTTCGGCGTGTAGAGATAGTTGAGATAGGCTTTGGCCGCGTCTTCGGTTTTGTTGTGTTCGACATTTTTATCGATCCACGCCACCGGGAACTCCGCCAGAATATTGGTTTTCGGTACGATCACTTCATAACCGTCTTTCGCGTACTGGTTGCGGATGGTGTTCACCTCCGACTCAAAGCTGATCAGCACATCGCCCAGCCCGCGCTCCACAAAGGTGGTGGTGGCCCCGCGTCCGCCGGTATCAAACACTTCGACGTTTTTCAGAAACTGGGTCATCGACTTTTCGGTTTTGGCTTTATCCTGGCCATCGGACCGATCGAAAGCCCCCCACGCGGCCAGGTAGGTATAGCGCGCATTACCGGAGGTTTTCGGATTCGGGAAAATCAGCTTCACATCGTCACGCACCAGGTCGTTCCAGTCGTGGATGTTCTTCGGGTTACCTTTACGCACCAGGAAGGCCATGGTGGAGTAAAACGGCGAGCTGTTATTCGGCAGGCGCTGCTTCCAGTCGGCCGGGATCAGGTTGCCTTTGTCATGCAGGATCTGCACGTCCGTGGTCTGATTGTAGGTCACCACGTCCGCCTTTAGCCCCTGCAGGATTGCCAGCGCCTGCTTGGAGGAACCGGCATGGGACTGTTTTATGGTCAGGGTGTCGCCCGGATGCTGCTGCGCCCACTGCTGCTCAAACGGTGCATTCAGGGCGGTAAACAGCTCGCGTGACACATCATACGAACTGTTGAGAAGTTCTGTGGCCTGCGCGCCTGTTGCCAGCAGTATAGAAAGTGCGGTAGCGCTCACTAATTTTTTAACCGTCGGTAACGTCATATTGCACCCTGAAAGATTGCCCGCCAGCCAGGCCATAAGAGCGTTCAGTTTATTTATAACCCGGGTGAAAGCTGTAGCGGTTTTATATACCGTTTGGTGCTTTGCAAGTAGAAAACGCTATAAGGGTATGGAATTGGTTATGCAGGGGATGGGAAATGAAGGTCGGGGCGGGTCATGACCCGCCCGGTCCAGGCATGCCTGGACCCTACGCGTGGCTAACTGACATTACAACGCCGCTAGCTGCTCCAGCGACGGTGCATAGAAGTAGCTGCCGCTGACCGGCTTGGTGAAGCGCAGCATCGCATCGAACTTGCCGTCGGTTTCGCCGAACATGCTCAGCAGCTGCTGCTCAATGTTATGCAGCGTATGGCAGTAGGCGAGGAAAAACAGCCCGTTGGTGCCGCTGGCCGTGCCGTACGGCAGGCTCTGACGCAGGATCTTCAGCCCTGCCCCGTTCTCCTTAAGGTCAACGCGCGCCACGTGTGAGGTCACCGGGCGGGCATCCCCTTCCAGCTCTTCATTACTGACTTTGGTACGGCCCATGATCTGCTGCTGCTTATCCACCGTCAGGCGGTTAAACATTTTCAGATTGTGCTGCCAGCGTTGGCTGAACACGTAGCTACCACCCGCATTATCGCCCGCGGCAATAATCGCCACCTGCTGGCGCTTTTCACCCTGAGGGTTTTCAGTGCCGTCAACAAAGCCGCTCAGATCGCGGTCTTCCGTCCAGCGGAAGCCGTGCGTCTCTTCGGCAATGCGCAGGGTGTCACCAAAGGCCGCGAGCGCAGCCTGGGCAAGGCTAAAGTTAACATCGTGACGCAGCGACTGAATATGGATCAGCAGGTCGCGCTGGGTGGCGGGGGCCATGCCCTTGCCCAGCGGCAGGAAATCTTTCAGCTCGCTGACCTGTGACGGATTGAGGTCGCTCCACAGGCCGTTGCCAAAAGCCATCACGGCACCGAGGCCGGCATCCGGGTACTGCTGCTGCAGTGCTGCTAACTGCTGTAAGAAGTTCGTCACGGCGCGGCGCAGAACGGCAATATCGCCCGCCACCATGGCTTCAAGGTAAATAGCAAAACGGCGATGCTCTAACAAAATGCCGCTCTGGAAATGGGACATACTGCTCTCCTGGCGTTCAGGTTATTTCTGCTCGATTTTGCGCCGTATCATACCTTAAATCGTACCGCCAGGAGACTATTTATACGCAGTATTACTGGGGTCTTTGTCGCCAGGCGTTAGCGGCGCCAGATAATTTTGCTCAGCTTCCAGCTTTTCAGCGCATCGTCAGACGGCATCAATCCTTCCGGCCCGTGCCATTCGCCGCTGAACTGGTAGCTGATGTGCTGGCTGCCCGGCGCCTTACACTCCACGCTGGCGCTGTCGCCTGCGCTGGTCTGCTGGCAGGCGCCAAACGCTTTGCTGTAGAGATCGCTGAATGGCGTGCCGATCTTAACGCCGCTCTCAGTGGCCACATCGCTGTCGCTGACCTCAATCTGGTTAACGGTCGTCTGCCCCGTCAGCACCATCTTGACCTGTTTGTCGCTGTCCAGCGCCTGCCAGAAGTGCACGATATTGCCGTTGGCGGTGCGCATCCCCTGGCGCAGCTGATAGTTGCCGCTCAGGCCATCCTCTATCGCCTCCTGCTGCATGGCGGTGCTGCCATTGACTTTACCCACGCCCTGCTCGCTCACCTGCAGCGAAGAACTAAACCAGTGCGTGGGGGACAGGCTGGACCACGACCAGGAAATCGGATTCCACCAGGTGGATGACGAGGCGCTTTGCGGCTGCGAAGAAGAGGAACCGGCGCAGCCAGCCAGCATGATGGTGGCGATTAACAGCGCCGGGCGAAAAGTTTTCATGACAACTCCAGTGAATAAACGGGGTCCTTAATTACCTGCTTGGAGTACCGGCAGGCAAAAAAGTTTTATTTAATGATTTTTTGCCGGGTCGAAGCAGTCGCGCAGCCGTGGGGAGAACAGCAGCGCCAGCAGCGCAAGACCATCCAGCAGCGTCACCATCAGCAGCAGTTCGGAGAGCGGATCCTCTTCCTGCCACTGCATCAGCAGCGGCGCCAGCATCGTCACCGCCAGCGTGATAATCAGCACCCAGCGCCAGGCCTGCCACAGGCGCGGCAGGCGCTGACGATAACCGGTCAGCAGCAGGCCAATGGCGGCTGGAATGCCAAAACCCAGGCCAAGCCAAAACGAGTGAGTATCCGGGTAGAATAGCTCCAGCAGCTGCGTGCCCTGCTGGCGCGACGCACCGGCCATAACAAACATCACCCAGGTGCGGGCCTGCAGCAGTAAGATTGCCCAAAAGCTCAGCGGCAGTCGCAGCTGGCCTTTGGCGTCGTAATCATCAGGGGAATAATTCACATTAATTACTTAACAAATCAGGCACCGTATTCCTCAAAATCATTGGCGTTGTGGCAAGGCAGCAAAAGCGTGACAACTCGCTCAATGAGCGAGTTGAACAGCGCCTGCGCTGGCCCGCAGGGTGAGCTTCATCAATGAAGCTCATAATCCCGATGAGCTTACATAAGTAAGTGATTCGGGTGAAGGCTTGCCGCTAACGCCGCCACGGCGTCAAGGATGACGAGGGATTTAATACTCGCGGTCTTCAATCAGACGCTTGCCAAGCAGCAGGCTGTCCTGAGTTTCATAATCCAGCTTTTCGTAAAAGCCCGCTACCGCATCGTTCTCTTCGCGCACCATCACATTGATTTTTGGGCAGCCGCGCGCAATCAGTTTTTTCTCCAGGCGATTAATCAGCGCGTTGGCAAAGCCACGGCCCTGATAATCAGGATGCACGCCGAGATAATAGGCAGAGCCGCGATGTCCGTCGTAGCCGCCCATCAGCGTGCCAACGATCTCGCCCCCCACCACCGCCACCAGGAACAGGTCCGGGTCGTGATTGAGCTTACGCTCGATATCCATTTCCGGGTCATTCCACGGACGTAACAAATCGCAACGCTCCCAAAGGGTGATCACTTCTTCAAAATCATCTTGTCGGAATGCGCGGATTTCCATGGGATATACCTGATGTTAAGGCTAATTTGCTGATTATCACGCTTTCTTCTGCAGGTGCAAGTCTGTTAACGCACCTGAAAGAAAAAAAACGGCTGTTGTGCAATTAGTCTGCTGAAATAACTGGTAAAAACCTGAAATAGTTCCCCCCTCGCTGTCGACGCATTGTTACGATATAACACTAAGCACTTAATGCTTCAGGATCTTCTTATGAAAAAGATTTCTCAGCTGACGCCGCTCACCAGCCGCCGTCAGCTTCTGCTCTCCGGCCTGGCGCTGGCGCTGCTGGCGAACAGACCGGCCCGCGCAAAACAAGAAGAGGCCACGCTGCGGGGCAGTTCAGTTCTGCCGAGGCCGGTTTCTCCACCGCCGCCGCGCGCGAAAAACGCTAAACGTATCGTGATGATTGACCCCGGCCACGGCGGGATTGACTCCGGCGCGGTCGGTCACGAAGGCTCGGAGGAGAAGCACGTGGTGCTGGAGATCGCCAACCATATTCGTCACCTGCTGGGTGACCATCCGCGTATTGAAGTGCGCCTGACGCGCGAAACCGATCGCTTTATTCCGCTCGGCGAGCGCGTGGAGATCGCCCATCAGCACGGTGCTGACCTGTTTATGTCGGTGCACGCCGACGGGTTTACCAGCCCGAGCGCTAACGGCGCCTCGGTCTTCGCCCTCTCAAATCGTGGCGCCAGCAGTACCATGGCACGCTACCTCTCCGAGCGTGAAAACGCGGCAGATGACGTCGGCGGCGTCAAAGTGGCGGCGAAAGATCACTATCTGCAGCAGGTGCTGTTCGACCTGGTGCAGACCGATACCATTAAAAATAGCCTGACCCTCGGCAAGCATGTGCTGAGCCAGATCCGCCCGGTACACCATCTGCACAGCCAGCACACCGAGCAGGCGGCGTTTGCGGTGCTGAAGTCGCCCTCCATCCCGTCAGTGCTGGTGGAAACCTCATTTATCACCAACCCTGACGAGGAGCGCCTGCTCGGCACCACCGCGTTTCGCCAGAAAATTGCCGGGGCGATCGCCGACGGCATCGTCAGCTTTTTTGACGAGTATGATGCGACCAGGCGCACAGGCTGAGCCAAATGGCGTATAATCCGCGCGTCTTTTTGCCACAGGATTTGCTGATGAACACTCCGGATATCGCCCAGGTTAAGCAATTTTTACTCCACCTGCAGGATGAAATTTGTCGCAAACTGGCTGCCGCCGATGGCGGGGCTGAGTTTGCTGAAGACAGCTGGGATCGCCCAGGTGGCGGTGGCGGGCGCAGTCGCGTACTGCGCCAGGGTCGGGTGTTCGAGCAGGCTGGCGTTAATTTTTCTCACGTCCACGGTGATGCAATGCCGGCTTCCGCTACCGCTCACCGCCCGGAGCTGGCGGGACGCAGCTTCGAGGCGATGGGCGTATCGCTGGTGATCCATCCGGAAAATCCCTATATCCCGACCAGCCACGCCAACGTGCGCTTCTTTATTGCCGAGAAGCCGGGCGCCGACCCGGTGTGGTGGTTTGGTGGCGGTTTCGATCTGACCCCTTATTACGGCTTCGAAGAAGATGCGGTGCACTGGCATCAGACCGCTGCCGACCTGTGTCAGCCATTCGGCGACGATCTCTATCCACGCTATAAAAAGTGGTGCGATGACTATTTCCATCTCAAGCACCGCAACGAGCAGCGCGGCATTGGCGGGCTGTTCTTTGACGACCTGAACACCCCGGATTTCGACCAGAGCTTCGGCTTTATGCAGGCGGTAGGCAATGGCTTTAGCGACGCCTATCTGCCGATTGTCGAGCGCCGCAAGGCGATGCCGTGGGGCGAACGCGAGCGCGATTTCCAGCTCTATCGCCGCGGGCGCTACGTCGAGTTTAACCTGGTATGGGATCGCGGCACGCTGTTTGGCCTGCAAACCGGGGGCCGCACGGAATCGATCCTGATGTCGATGCCGCCGCTGGTGCGCTGGGAATATGACTATCAGCCGCAGCCGGGCACGCCGGAAGCCGCGCTGTACAGCGATTTTATCGTTCCCCGCGAGTGGATCTAAATGAAGTGGCCGGGCATCACACCCGGCCTTTTTGAGGATCAGAGCGGTGCGGTTTGCGCCTCCACCACCGCCAGCGCCACCATATTGACGATGCGCCGCACCGAAGAGATCGGCGTCAGCACGTGGACCGGTTTGGCAATCCCCATCAGTACCGGGCCAACCGTCACGCCGTCGGAGCAGGAGACGCGCAGCAGGTTGTAGCTGATACGCGCTGCCTCTACGTTCGGCATAATCAGAATGTTGGCCGAGCCTTTTAGCGGGCTGTCCGGCATCAGATCCTGGCGAATACTCTCCACCAGCGCGGCGTCGCCGTGCATCTCCCCGTCGATTTCCAGATCTGGCGCACGCGCCTTCACCAGCGCCAGCGTGTCACGCATCTTGCGGGCGGCGGGCGCATCGGAAGCGCCAAAGCTGGAGTGCGACAGCAGGGCGACTTTAGGCTCAATGCCGAAGCGGCGCACGGTTTCTGCCGCCATCAGCGTCAGCTCGGCCAGCTGTTCCGGGGTCGGGTTTTCGTTGACGTAGGTATCGGCAATAAAAGTATTGCCGCTCGGCAGCTCCAGCGCATTCATCGCTCCGGCGACTTTCACATCCGCACGGAAGCCAAACAGCTTCTCCACAATGTCGTAATGCTGCTTGTAGTCGCCGACGGTGCCGCAGATCAGCGCGTCGGCTTCACCGCGATGAACCATAATCGCGCCAATCAGCGTCGGATTACCAATCACCGCCCGCTGCGCCTGCTGCGGTGAAACGCCGCGTCGCTTCATGATCTGGTAATACTCGTTCCAGTACTCTTTGAAGCGCGGATCGGATTCGTTGTTCACCACCTCGAAGTCTTTGCCCGCCTCAATTTTCAGCCCCAGCTTCTGCAAGCGCATCTCGATCACGCTTGGGCGACCAATCAGGATCGGTTTTGCCAGGCCGAGCGTCACCAGCTCCTGCGTGGCGTGCAGCACGCGCGCCTCCTCCCCTTCGGCCAGCACCACCCGCTTCGGATCCTTACGCGCCTGCGAGAACACCGGTTTCATAAACAGGTTGGTTTTGTAGACGAACTCCATCAGCTTTTCGCGATAGGCATCGAAGTCGGCAATCGGCCTGCGCGCCACGCCGGACTCCATCGCCGCTTTCGCTACCGCCGGGGCGATCTGCACAATCAGACGCGGATCAAACGGTTTGGGGATCAGGTACTCCGGGCCAAACGACAGCTCCTGATCGCCGTAGGCCGAGGCAACCACGTCGCTCTGCTCCGCCAGCGCCAGTTCGGCAATAGCGTGCACCGCCGCCAGCTTCATCTCCTCGTTAATTGCCGTCGCGCCCACGTCGAGCGCCCCGCGGAAGATAAACGGGAAGCACAGCACGTTATTCACCTGGTTGGGGAAGTCCGAGCGGCCGGTGCAGATAATGGCATCCGGGCGCACCTCTTTCGCCAGCGGCGGCAGGATCTCCGGCTCCGGGTTGGCCAGCGCGAGGATCAGCGGGTCACGCGCCATCCGTTTTACCATCTCCTGAGTCATCACTTTTGGCCCGGAGCAGCCGAGGAAGATATCGGCATCGGCAATCACCTCGAGCAGGCTGCGCTTGCCGCTGTCGGCTACCGCATAGGCTGCCTTGGTCTGTTCCATGTTGGCGTCACGGCCCTGGTAGATCACCCCTTTTGAATCGCACACCACGATGTTGTGCTTCTGCATACCCAGCGCCACCAGCAGGTTAAGGCAGGCAATGGCAGATGCGCCGGCGCCGGAGACCACCAGCCGCACGTCGGAGATGTTTTTCTTCACCACGCGCAGGCCGTTAAGCACCGCGGCGGTACAGATGATCGCCGTGCCGTGCTGATCGTCGTGGAACACCGGGATATTCATGCGCTCGCGCAGTTTCTTTTCGATGTAGAAGCACTCTGGCGCTTTGATATCCTCCAGATTAATACCGCCAAAAGTCGGCTCCAGCGCCGCCACCACGTCGATCAGCCTGTCGGGATCCAGCTCGTCCACTTCGATATCAAACACGTCGATCCCGGCGAATTTCTTAAACAGTACGCCCTTCCCCTCCATCACCGGCTTACTCGCCAGCGCGCCGATATTGCCCAGCCCGAGCACTGCCGTACCGTTGGAGATCACCGCCACCAGGTTGGCACGGGCGGTGTATTTATCCGCCGCCAGCGGATCGGCGGCAATCTCCAGGCAAGGCGCAGCCACGCCAGGAGAGTAGGCCAGCGCCAGATCGCGCTGGGTGGCGAGCGGCTTAGTCGGGGAAACCTGAATTTTTCCCGGGACCGGGAACTGATGAAAATCGAGCGCACTCTGTTTTAACTGATCGTCCATTAGCAGGATCCTTTTCTTTTCTGAGGGTACAAACATCCCAGTATAGAAGGGGCGGACGGGGGAAAAACTTGAGGGAGTGCATAGAATTGGCAATCGCATGATAAGGGCCGATCGAAATAGAGGATCGCCCCCTACAGTAGGGGGTGACCCCTGAGGTATCCCCAGAAATAACCTCCATCGCTAAACGTCCGCAAACCGGTCTGAGCTCAGCCTGAGCACGCCGGAACGGCAAAAGACGCTCCCTGCGGGCCTCGGCACGCGGCATCCCTGCCGCGTGACGTCCGGCTTACCTCAGGCCAAGCTCATCCCCCACTCGCATCGTGCTCGCTGTAAGTTTTAAACCGCGACGCTGCGGCTTTGGGTGCAAGGAGGGAGGGCTGATTGCAGCAGGCCCACGGCCAGGGATGGCCGTGAGCCAGGCTACAGGGATGTATTCATGCCGGTGCGGAAAGCAGCCCTCCCTCCTGAAACCGGGCACCTGTCATCCCGCAACATTATTCAAATCAATTTTTGTGGGGATACATCAGGGGCTGACCCTCTTTTTCGCTCAGCCCGCGAAACATTATTTGGTCATATTCAATAACGTACGGATATTCTGTGCGGAAGTGGCAATGATATCGATCGCGCCAGTGCGCAATGCACCGAGAATCGCCATCGCTTTGGTGTTTTCGGAGGCGATGGCAATCACGCAGGGAATTTTACGCAGTTCATCAATGCTCAGGCCAATCACCCGATCGTTCATTACCGTATCCACATGCTGACCGTGCGCGTTGAAGAAGTCATAACCTGCAATGTCACCGATCACGCCCTGATTAAGGCTGGCATCAATGATCTCATGCGGGGTGAACCAGCCGAGCTTTACCATATAGCTATTTTCGTTCATATCGCCGATACCGACCAGTGCCACATCCGCCTTACGGGCGCGGTCCAGCGTCTCTTTAATGGTGCCGTTCTGCATAAAAGCCGCTTTCAACGCCCGGTTTTCCACATAGGCCGGGGCGTAAAGCGTTTCGCTGATCCCGCCAAATTTTTTCGCCAGGCGGCGGCTAATATGGTCGGCGTTGATGGCATCACCGGGACGGTGGGTGCCGCCAATGCCGCTGATAAAGTGGCAGCTGCGGGTGGGAACGCTGCCAGGGTGGTCCGCCACCGCCGCGATATTGCGCCCCTGCCCGACCGCCACCACCGCGTTGTCTTTTAGCGACTGCGACAGATGCATCGCCACCAGCGCTGCCACCTGACGGCGCTGCTCTTCTTCATCCTGATGGTCAAGGGCAATTAGCGCCCGCTGCAGCGGGAAGCGCTCCAGCAGCTGCTGCTCCAGCCGGGTACTGAACACCGGGTGATAGCGCACGTTAATCTCAACGATGCCCTCTTCTTTCGCCCGCTTGAGCAGGCGCCCCACTTTAATGCGGGAGATACCAAATTTACGCGCAATCTCTTCCTGGGTAATTTCATCCTGATAATATGCAACGGCAATTTCCGTCAGCAGTTCAGTGTCCTGAGATAGCGTGTTTTTTTCCATCCGGGCAGTCGTCTCTCTTGTCGGTTTGAGGTGCTGGCGCGGAAGAATTCACCGCGCCTCAGGCAACAATTTACACCATTTTTTACTTTGACCGGGCGGATTTCTCTCTCGTCAAATCAGGCTGTTTCCGTACTTAACGCGCGCTCGACGCAATCTGCCATCTGCGTCAACAGCAGACAGCAGGAGACTGCGCCAGCATCCAGCACGCCGCGAGAGCGTTCACCAAGACGGCTGGCGCGGCCAATTTTCGCCACCAGATCTTTGGTTGAGTCTCGCCCTTTAACCGCCGCCTGCGTCAGCGCGGCTAACATGGCAGGATAACCGCTTGCTGCCGTCGCCTCTGCCGCTTCCACCGCCGGGATCAGCGTATCCATCAGGCATTTGTCGCCAACGCCCGCCTCACTGATATCCTGCAGCTCGCTAAGCCCAGCCCGCAGCATGGCGGCAAACTCGGGGGCGCTCAGCGCGGACTTGTCGCGGATGCTGTCGGCCATTCCCATAAACAGGCTACCGTATAACGGCCCCATCGATCCGCCGATCCCCTCCATCAGCGCATCTGAAAGCTTGTCGAACGCCTGCGCCAGCGAATGCTGTGGCGAGAGTTTCTCCCCACACTGAGTGAATCCCTTAGCCATATTGATGCCGTGATCGCCATCGCCGATAGCCCCGTCAATCTCGCTCAGGTAATCACGATTTTGCCGAATAACGCTAACCAGATCGTTCACGAGGATGTCGCCGTGCTGCGTCGAAAATTGTGTCATGATCTCACTCCATGTGGGTTAAACCCGGCGCCTGCGTTGGCAGGTCCACCAGTTTCTTCAGTTCATCGTCCAGCGTCATCACCGTTAGCGTCACGCCCATCATCTCCAGCGAGGTAAAGTAGTTACCGACTAGCGCCCGGTGGACCCGAATGCCTTTTTCCGTCAGCAGCCTCTCCACTTCGGCGTAGTAGATGTAGAGCTCCATTACCGGCGTGGCCCCAAGACCGGACGCCAGCACCACCACCTCCGGGTGTGGGCCGCTTACAGGCTCCTCCAGCACAAAGTTCAGCATGGTGGCCGCGATCTCACGTGCGCTCTGAGTCGGAACCACTTCGATCCCAGGTTCACCGTGATGGCCGATGCCAATCTCCATAGTGCCCGGCTCAATATGGAAATTCGGTTTACCCACTGCAGGGATCGTGCAGGAACTCAAACCGACGCCGATGGAACGACAGTTATCGATCGCCTTTTGCGCTACGCCGATCACGCCATCGAGGTCATATCCCAGAGCCGCCGCCGCCGCCCCGACTTTCCACATCAGAATTTCGCCCGCTACGCCGCGACGTCGTGCTTTTTCACTGGCCGGAGCGGAGGCGACATCATCGTTCGCCACCACGGTTTTTACCTCAATGCCCGCAGCGGTCGCTTTTTTGATCGCCATTTTGACGTTCATATTATCGCCCGCATAGTTGCCGTACAGACAGGCGACACCCGCCCCCCCGTCCGCCGCTTTACACGCGTCGAGGAAAGCACCTGCGGTTGGCGAGGAGAAGACTTCGCCAATCGCCACGGCATCGAGCATGTTCTCGCCCATATAGCCGAGGAATGCGGGTTCATGCCCGGAACCTCCGCCGGTGATTACCCCGACTTTCCCCTTGATGGGGGCCTGCGGGCGCTTCAGTACGCGCGGATTTTCAGTCGCCTGATACACCGCTGGATGCGCTTTCAGATAGCCCTGGATGGCATCCTCTACAACATAATCGGGGTCGTTAATAATGCGATTCATTGTCACTCCTTATTATTGATGCGCCTGTGGCACCTCAGCAGATGGTGAAACCACCGTCGACCACCACATTGGCGCCGTTCATCATTGCCGCTCCGGGGCTGGCAAGGAACAGTGCGGTAGCGGCAATGTGCGCTGGCTCAGCAAAGCGCCGCAGCGGGATCTGTTTTTTGTGGGCTTCCCCGGCTTCTCCTGCCCAGGCTTTCGCGCCCAGCTCGGTCAGCACCACGGTCGGAGAGATGGCGTTGACGTTGATATTGTGCGGTCCCCACTCCAGCGCCAGCACCTGGGTTAACCCCACCACCGCCGCCTTACTGGCGCAGTAGGCAATGTGCTGCGGCAGCGCCACCCGGCTTGCCTGCGAGGCCATATTGATAATGTTGCCGCTGTTCTGACGCAGGAAATGCTGCCCCGCCGCCTGACACACCAAAAACGTGCCTTTAAGATTGATATCCAGCGTTCGGTCCCAGTCTGCTTCACTGAGTGCCTCTGCCGGCCCAAGCAGCGCCACGCCGGCACAGTTGACGGCAATATCCAGCGCGCCAAAGTGGCTAATCACCTCTGCCACCGCCGCGTTAACCGCCGTACGTTCAGTCACATCCAGCGCAATACCCAGCGCGCTTTCAGCGTTTAGCGCGGCGGCAACCTGTACCACACGGTCGTCACGGTCCAGTAGCGCGACCCGTGCTCCCTGCTGCAAAAATTCCTGGGCGATGGCATAACCAATGCCTGCCGCCCCACCGGTTATTAGCGCAACTTTGCCGTCTAATGGCAGTTTCATCATGAAGCTCCTTTTTGTTTCATCAACGGGCCGGAGGGCGAGGGTATCGGGTGCGATGAACTCGCAGGCAGCGTGACGAACTTCATCAGCAGCGCCGCCACCAGATAGAGACCGGTGTAAATCCAGATCACTCCGCTAGCGCCGAGCGAACCGATAAACAGCCCGACCACCGCCGGGCCGACAAAGGTACTCAGCCCTGCGCCCAGATTGAGAATCGACATCGCGGCACCTTTATTTTCAGGTGCCAGGGTGGGCATCAGGGCTGACAAAGGCACAAATGCCGCCAGGCAGGCGCCGAACAGCCCGGCCATGGTGACGGTAGCCCAGTAGTTGGGGCCAACCCACTGCGGCATATAGAAGAACAACAGGGTCGTCATCGCGCAGCCGATGCAGCCAAACCACATCACCACGTTGCGCCAGCCTAAACCGTCACTGACAATGCCGAACAGCAGGTTGAAGATGATATTGACGCCCCACAGCGCGGCGTACATGTGCAGCCAGTCGGTGCGGGTAAAGCCCAGGTCCATCATGTAGGTCGGCATAAACACCACGAAGCCATACGCCGCCGAGGTATTGATAGTGCGCACGATACCGCCAAGGCCAATCTTCGGATTTTCAAAGGCAATGGTGATGCCCTTCAATACATATGCCAGCGACGGTTTCTCGCGTTTTTCCTCTACCGTCTCACCGCCGCGGTTGAGGAACAGGGCGATCATCGCACCGAGCATGACAAAAATCAGTGCACTCCACAGCGTGTGGATCTCCCCGAGCCAGGGCAAGGCAATGCTGGAGTAAAGCACCCCGAGCACGCTCAGGCCGCCGCTGTAGACAAACCAGAAGATGCCCACCGCCGAGCCGAGGCGCTCTTTCGGTGCCTCATACGCGACCCACACCAGAAAACCGTAGGCAAACAGCGGATAACCCAGGCCACGCAACGCGTAAGTCGGGATCATGGTTGCCAGATGATGGCTGGGTAGGCCGAAAGTGAGGAACAGCACAGAGCCGATCATAAACATCACCAGCCCGGCCAGCATCACCCGCCTGGCGGTGAAGATCTCTGCCAGCACGCCAGAGAACCACGCGGCAATCGCGGCGGCAAAACCGTAAACGCTAAACAGCAGCGCAGACTGCTGAACGGTCATGCCATTCTCAATCAGATAAGGCGACAGCCAGCCCTGCTCCAGCCCCTCACCCATCATAAAGATCAGTACCCCGGCATAGCCCAACAGCAGCTTCGGCGACAGGCCAATGCGGTCAATCATTCGTTGCAACATACAACCCCCTGGAAAAAAATGTCAGGAAGTGCGCCCGGATTAAGCGGGACGACCGCACCGTAAGATTTGGTTTAAAGATTGGGATTGAGCACCACTTTGATGGAATCAACACCGCGCTTCATCAGGTCAAATCCTTCAGCAAAACGTTCAAGCGGCAAGGTGTGTGTCACCACGCCACGGGTCGGCAGCGATCCGTCACGAATGCCCTCAATGACCAGCGGGTAACAGTAAGGACCAAGGTGGGAACCGAGCACGTCAAGCTCTTTGCGATCGCTGATAATGCTCCAGTCGATACTGACCGGATCTTTGAATACCGAGAATTCGACGAACGTGCCGAGCTTGCGGATCATCGCCAGCCCCTGCTCAACAGATTTTCCTGCACCGGTCGCTTCGATATAGATGTCGCAGCCGTATCCTTCAGTCATCTCCTTAACGATTTTCTCCGCGTCCTGACGCGCGGGGTTAATCACAATATCGGCGCCGAAGCGCTTTGCCAGTTCCAGACGGTCGTCAGAAAGGTCCAGCACCACCAGTTTCGCCGGGCCGGATTTCTTGATTGCCCCGATCATTCCCAGGCCCAGCGTCCCCGCTCCTGCCAGCACCACCACATCGCCCAGCTTGATGTTGGCACGCTGCACGGCGTGGAACGAACAGGCGTAAGGCTCAATCAGAATGGCATCTTCAATTGGCAGCTCAGCGGGCACGTGGTAGTTGATCGCCTCTTTGGTGAACTTCATATACTGCGCCATACCGCCATTGACGTTGTTCTGGAAACCGTACAGATCGTGTTTTTCACACATCCAGTACTGACCGCGGTTGCAGAAACGGCAGCCCCAGCACGGCACAATCTGCTCGGAGATTACCCGATCGCCCAGCGCAAACTGTTCAACATCGTCGGCCAGCGCCACGACATGACCAATAAATTCATGGCCGGGGATCATTGGCGCCTTAATATAGGCAGGCTGCTTGTCATCGCCCCAGAAGCTCGGCGCGCCCTCCCAGGCTTTGACATCGCCTGCGCATATCCCGCAAGCCTCAACCTTCACCAGAATTTCACCTGGGCCAATGGACGGCACCTCCACTTCCTGCAGGCGGTAGTCTCCGGGCGCAAATGCCACAACAGCCTTCATCCGTGACGGAATTCCCTCTTTACGGCGGTTCTGCACTTCACACTGCTGGCACATAATCCTCTCCTCAACGTTTGATCATTTACACATCCAAGTAACAATTGAACAGTACGCAGGGCTTATGGATAAGCCAACCGGAGAGAGCTTAAATTGTGATTTGGTGCATAAAACGCGTAATTAGTGGGTCAGCACTCGTTTTCAGATCCTGAATATGTGACAAGACCCTATTTTATTTTTGTGAACAGCCAGAAAACAAATAATCAAATGAACTTCTATTGAACATTTGTTTTATTGCGATTAGGGTACTTCTGTGCCGGTGCGATCCCAGGGATCACGCCGCTTCCGTCACGTTATTTTGGAGATCTGCTATGCTTTCTATTGCAATTGGCGCTGATGATGCCGCCATTGAGTTAAAAAACATCCTGGTCAACTACCTGCAGCAGGCGGGCTTTGCCACCACTGATTACAGTGCTGACATGCAGCAGGAGAGCGGTTGCGCCTACCCTGATATTGCCTGGACAGTGGCACAAGCCATCAAGACTGGCCGGCATCAACGTGGCATCCTGGTGTGCGGTACGGGCATAGGAATGAGTATCACGGCGAATAAAGTGCCCGGCATCCGCGCCGCTCAGTGTCATGACACTTACTCAGCTGAGCGCGCGCGTAAAAGCAATAACGCGCAAATCATCACGTTGGGCGCCCGCGTAATTGGGCTGGAGCTGGCAAAATCCATTGTGGCAGCCTGGCTTAAAGCCGAATTTGAAGGGGGCCGTTCGGCGCCTAAAATCGAAAGAATTGGTTACTACGAGCAGCTTACAGGCGGTTAAAGGTCAGCGCCGCGATGGCGTAAACTTCCGCTAAGAGTGATAAGGCATCACCCATTGGGCGGGCCCATTGCAACAATCAGAAAAAGCGCATTCCTATTCGACAGCGCCTGATGCACTGTGATCCGCCTGAGATATTTTTCTTATCATCGTTACACCCAAAATAGTTGGGGTTGCAGGCAGGCACTTAGCGCCTGTGCAACCTGAAGTATCAAGGGTATTCAAGGAGCTTAAAGAGATGAACCAGCTAGACGCACTAAAACAATTCACCACCGTGGTGGCAGACAGTGGTGATATTGAATCGATTCGTAACTACCACCCGCAGGATGCGACCACTAACCCGTCTCTGATCCTGAAAGCCTCCGGCCTCGACTCTTATAAGCATCTGATTACTGACGCCATCGACTACGCCAAAAAACAGGGCGGCAGCAAAGAGACCCAGATCATTAACGCCAGCGACAAAGTCGCCATCAACCTCGGTATGGAAATTCTGAAAAGCGTTCCCGGCCGTGTTTCTACCGAGGTGGATGCGCGCCTCTCCTTTGACCGCGGTATGTGCGTGACCAAAGCCGAGAAGCTGGTAAGAATGTATGAAGAGAACGGCATTGACCGCTCGCGCATCCTGATCAAACTGGCTTCCACCTGGGAAGGCATCAAAGCGGCGGAAGAGCTGGAGAAGAACGGCATCCAGTGTAACCTGACGCTGCTGTTCTCCTTCGCCCAGGCCCGTGCCTGTGCCGAAGCGGGCGTGTTCCTGATCTCCCCGTTTGTTGGCCGTATCTACGACTGGTACAACAGCCGCAAGCCGCTGGACCCGTATAACGTGGATGAAGATCCAGGCGTGCAGTCGGTACGTAAGATCTACGAATACTATAAGCAGCACCGCTACAACACCGTGATCATGGGTGCCAGCTTCCGTAAGACCGAGCAAATTGTTGCGCTGGCAGGCTGTGACCGCCTGACCATCTCCCCTAATCTGCTGGAAGAACTGCAGGCCAGCAACGCGCCGCTGGAGCGCAAGCTGACCCCATCAACCGAAGCTTTTCATCAGCCAGCCTCGCTGTCTGAATCTGAATTCCGCTGGGAACACAATCAGGACCCAATGGCAGTAGAAAAACTGGCGGAAGGTATTCGTCAGTTCGCCGTCGACCAGCAGAAGCTGGAAGATGTGCTCGCCGCTAAGCTGTAACCTCTTTACACCCTCTATTAAGGCGGGCCACTGGCCCGCCTCCACCACTTTCGGGAGAAAATTATGTCTCAACGTAGAGAACTGGCTAACGCAATCCGCGCACTGAGTATGGACGCCGTGCAAAAAGCCAATTCCGGCCACCCTGGCGCACCGATGGGCATGGCGGATATTGCGGAAGTGCTGTGGCGTGAATTCCTGCATCACAACCCGGCCAACCCAACATGGGCCGACCGCGACCGCTTTATCCTCTCCAACGGTCATGCCTCGATGCTGCTTTACAGCCTGCTGCACCTCAGCGGCTACGACCTGCCGATAGAAGAGCTGAAAAACTTCCGTCAGCTGCACTCCAAAACCCCCGGTCACCCGGAGATCGGCTATACGCCGGGCGTGGAAACCACCACCGGCCCGCTGGGCCAGGGTCTGGCCAATGCGGTGGGGATGGCGATCGCCGAACGCACGCTGGGCGCCCAGTTCAACCGCCCTGACCACGAAATTGTCGACCACTTCACCTACGTATTTATGGGCGATGGCTGCCTGATGGAAGGCATCTCCCATGAAGTCAGTTCTCTGGCGGGTACGCTCGGCCTTGGCAAGCTGATTGGTTTCTATGACCATAACGGCATCTCGATTGATGGTGAAACCGACGGCTGGTTTACTGACGACACGGCGAAACGCTTTGAAGCCTATCACTGGCATGTGATCCACGACATCGACGGCCATAACCCGGACGCCATTGCCGCGGCGATCAAAGAGGCGCAGAGCGTCACCGATAAACCGTCGCTGATCGTTTGTAAAACCATTATCGGCTTCGGTTCACCGAATAAAGCCGGTAAGGAAGAGTCGCACGGTGCTGCGCTGGGCGTGGAAGAAGTGGCGCTGGCGCGCAAAGAACTGGGCTGGAACTACCCGCCGTTTGAGATCCCGAAAGAGATTTATGCGCAGTGGGATGCGAAAGAAGCCGGTGCGAAACACGAGAAAAGCTGGAACGAAAAGTTCGCCGCCTATCAGGCTGCGCACCCGGAACTGGCGGCAGAGTTTACTCGTCGTATGGATGGCGGCATGCCGGATAACTGGCAGGCAGAGACCCAGAAATACATTGAACAGCTGCAGGCTAATCCACAGAAAATCGCCAGCCGTAAAGCCTCACAAAACGCGCTGGAAGCCTACGGTCCGCTGCTTAAAGAGTTCCTGGGCGGCTCCGCTGACCTGGCACCGAGCAACCTGACAATCTGGTCAGGCTCGAAGTCGATCAAAGAGGACTTTGCCGGTAACTATATCCACTACGGCGTGCGTGAGTTCGGGATGACGGCAATTGCCAATGGTCTGGCTCATCACGGCGGCTTTATTCCGTATACCGCCACCTTCCTGATGTTTGTGGAATATGCGCGTAACGCGGTGCGCATGGCGGCGCTGATGAAGGCGCGCCAGATTATGGTTTATACCCACGACTCCATCGGCCTGGGCGAAGATGGCCCAACCCACCAGCCGGTCGAGCAGCTGGCAAGCCTGCGCGTCACGCCGAATATGAGCGTCTGGCGCCCGTGCGACCAGGTAGAAACCGCCGTGGCGTGGAAGCATGCCGTCGAGCGTCATCACGGCCCAACCGCGCTGATCCTCTCGCGTCAGAACCTGGCGCAGCCGGAGCGTACTCCAGCGCAGCTGGAGAATATCTCACGCGGTGGCTATGTGCTGAAAGACAGCGACGGCACGCCGGAAGTGATCCTGATCGCCACCGGTTCCGAGGTAGAAATTACCCTGGGCGCAGCTGAAAAACTGACGGCAAGCGGTCATAAAGTCCGGGTAGTCTCCCTGCCCTCTACCGACCTGTTCGACGCGCAGGATGTCGCCTACCGTGAATCCGTACTGCCTTCCGGCGTGACGAAACGCGTCGCGGTGGAAGCCGGTATTGCTGACTACTGGTATAAATATGTCGGCCTGAACGGCGCTATTGTTGGCATGACCGGATTTGGTGAGTCGGCTCCCGCTGATAAGCTGTTCCCGGAATTTGGCTTTACGGTGGAAAACATCGTCAGCCATGCCGAAGCGCTGCTGAAACCGCACTGATAGCGAAATAAGTGTGAAAAAAAAAACCGCCGGAAGGCGGTTTTTTTATGGTGTGAACAATCATGTTAGCAGACATTATTGTTCACATGTCCTGCAGGAAAAGACAGGCAGAGCAGCGGGAGGAAATATATTCCTGCGCAGAGAGAAACACCAGACTTCTTGTGAAAAAAGCAGCAAAACACCATTGGGCGGCTTTTCTGCTTAGCGCAGATTGAACAGTTCAAAATATCGCAGGAATTGATCACTCAAAGCCATATTTTTATCCTTACGACACTGAGGCATCTTCCAGTTAATACCACGAGTTAACTTCATCTGCTTCGACATAGTTAACACCTGCAAATAAATAAGCAACCGAATTGCAGATCGAAACTCTCCGGTTTGGTGAACTTCAGGTTTAAATCTGGAATATAGCCTATCCAAAGTAATATATGAAAGACCTTCCCCACTGTTTCCAACCAACGATGCAGCAACATCGAATATTGATTCATTAATCACCAGACTATTAAAATCAATCATTTACTCCCCCTATCCGTATCTGAATCCTCAGTATCCAAAGCATTCTGCGTATAAAGCAATTTATAATCATCAGCAAGCTTATAATCCTCCAGCGTTGCCGAATGGATATTGTTCCATGTCTCATCATCCGATTCGCTATCCGCATAGCCCAACGCACGGTAATGCTCCCGCTCGCGGATTTCACGAGTGTAAAAGCGTTTATCGGAATGATTAACTACCACCTGGATATAAATAACAAAAAATCGCCCCAGACATGGGGCGATTCAGGCTAAAGCGTATAGCTGCATACCGTTAGATAAACCTTGCTATACTTAATGCTAACTTACTCAAAGCCATATTTTTTATCCTTGCGGCACTGTGGCATTTCCCAGTTAATTCCGCGAGAAAGGCCCATTTGAGGAGACATATCCAGAATTTGTTTATCAACCAATTGGCGAATAACATCACGAAATTCTCGAGTTTCATGCACCTTGGGATTATATTGCGAGTAAAGCCTATCCAAAAAAATGTAAGATACTGTACGTTCACTTCCAGTACCTGCCAGACAACATGCTACATCAGCTATAGTTTCGTTCGTAATAAGAGATTTTACATCAATCATTTGTTTCTCTCCAACTCGTCCTTAAGATCTGCATCCAGGGATTCTTGTGTATAGAAATT
Source organism: Erwinia aphidicola (assembly GCF_024169515.1). Taxonomy (NCBI): domain Bacteria; kingdom Pseudomonadati; phylum Pseudomonadota; class Gammaproteobacteria; order Enterobacterales; family Erwiniaceae; genus Erwinia; species Erwinia aphidicola. The sequence continues at coordinate 384,078 of NZ_JAMKCQ010000001.1, forward strand.
CAAAACCTTATCAGCAAGCTTATAATCCTCCAGCGTTGCCGAATGGGTATTGTTCCATACCTCATCATCCGTTTCGTTATCCGCATAGCCCAGCGCCCGGTAACGCTCCAGCTCGCGGATTTCATGGGTGTAGAAATTTTATGGGAAAGAGTGAACAATCTCCTCAAAATAAATCACAAAAAAATCGCCCCCTTTGGGGCGATTTAAACTAAATGGTACTACGGGGGTTCTGTTAGTCAAATAATGCTGAATTTATATAAACTCATTCAAAGCCATATTTTTTATCCTTACGACACTGAGGCATCTTCCAGTTAATACCACGTGAAAGGCCCATTGTGGATGACATATTAAGAATTTGCTTTTCAATCAACACCCCCAATGTATTTTGAAACTCAAAACTTTGAATAACTTCAAATTTATATCTACTATAAAGTCGATCTAAACTTACGTAGGAAAAAACTTGCTCGCCTCCACTTCCAGCCAATGCACAGGCAACATCTGCTAAAGATTCATTTTCAATCAAACTTTTAAGGTCAATCATTTCTTTATCTCCTCCTCTTCTCTTTCGAAAGCATCCAATGCCTCATTTGTATAAAGATCATTACCCTTATCAGAAATTTTATAATCTTCAAGAGTTGCCGAGTGGGTATTATTCCATGTTACACCATCCGTTTCGTTATCGGCATAGCCCAACGCACGGTAGCGCTCAAGCTCGCGAATTTCATGAGTGTAAAAACGTTTATCGGTATCCGTGGCGGCGATCTTGCCACCAGTAATATCCGTTAAACGTTGCACCATTACATCATTACCCGATGATGCACCAAAACGCTTCACGTGTATTTTCACCAGCTCCACTCCAGCAGCATCAATATCTGCCGTGCGCCAGTCAAGGTCGCGTATCGGCCCACCGCACTTTTCGCTGTTATATTTACGGCCACTGTATTTACCTTGGGTATTCCACTCCCCATAGGGGCTATGCAACATGACATACAGCGGCTGAATGCCGGAACCGTCCGGGAACACCAGGATAAAGTCGCGCCAGCTTTTCACCGTTGGTAGCGGCAGTACCGTGGCGCTCAGCGCGGGCAGGCTGATGATATTGCCGCCGGTATGAATAAACGCGCTCGGTAACGGCGCCGGGCCGTCCAGCACAATCGGGCCGTTAGCCCCGGGAGCATTTGCCGGGCTGACCAGAATCTGCGGCCGACCGGCAGCCATATCCGCAGGCAGCGTGAACTGGTAATAGTCACTCTGCGGATCGAGGGTGGCTGACAGCACGCGCAGCGGCTGCGGCGTCTGCGTTCTGACCAGCTGCAGATACGCCGCCCCCGCGTAAACTGCCAGCTGCCCGCGCAGAGACGTATTGACGCTTTTACCCACTGCGGCCCGCAGTGCGCCTGCGTTCGTCAGGCCAATCACCACCGGGGAAATCGCCGCCAGAAATACCTGACTGAAATCCGTGCTGTTGAGCTTGCCGGACTGCCATAACGCCTGGGTATCCAGCTCCAGCCCGGTGGTGGTGATGCTGATATCCCCGTGCGGCTGCGGTTTTAGCCGTGCAGCCGCCGCCAGCAGGTTTTGCGTGTAGGCAGCGGACTGCGCCGCCGTCGGCCCGGCGTAACCATTTCCCAGATAGCTAAAGCCCGGCGGCGTGTTGCTGCCGTAGCCGCGCAGCGGGAAAACATTCGCGCCCGCCAACTGTTTGTTAGCGCTGTCGCGTAACTGTTGCAGCAGCAGCCCTAGCGTCTTATCGGCAGCGACTTTAGTCTGATTTAGTAACTCAAGCTTTGGTGCAATGACAGCCAGCTTAGCCTGGGCGAGGAAAATCTCTGCCGGAGCGTTGTCATGCTGCGCCTTCAACGATTCGACAATCTTTTGTTTCTCCTCATAAAGTGTCTTGAACTGCGCCAGCGTCATTTTTCCAGTCAGGGTCTGGTAAAATTTGTCGATCATCTCAGCGGCTATCTGGTCTATCGTCGCCTGGCTCGTTTTCGATGTCGCCCTGGCCTGGTCAAGCTCCTGCGCCCAGCGCTGCTGCTGCGCTCTGGTTGCCGCCAGCGCTCTGACGCACGTTTCGCGATCGCTACGTGCCAGCTTCAGCCTCATCTGCAGCGTCTCGCCGGGATGCTGTTTATCCCAGGCGGCCTGCTGCGCCGCTAACTGCTGCTTTTTTTCATCCAGCTGTTTTTGCGGCAGAGCGGGTGTGACCGTGACATAGATCGGGGCAATATGGCTGCCAACCGGAAAGGAGATGATGGCATCGTGAGTCTGATTGCCCGGCACCGCGTGTAGCAGTTCAACACTGGCAGGCGTGCTGGCGGTGACGGTTTTCGAGCTGCTGGGCGTGACATTTTTTGCCGGAGAGGTATCAATTTTAATCGTCAGAGCGGGTTTACCCGGCACCACGCTGGCGGTAAATACCCCCGGTCGGCTGGTTGCCGTCGCCTGCACAACTTAGACCTGAGACTGCGCCGGAGCAGGCTTCACCAGCGCCAGCTGTTGCTTACCATCAACAATGACATCCTGAATCCGTAACTGAGTCCTGACGGCTGGCTGGGTGGTAATCGTTTCTTTAGTCAGCAGGCCTGCGGGCAAAGTATCGACCACCGACACCATGTCATTACCACTGAGCGAGGAAGGGATCAACATGCCAACCACCATGCCCGCCAGACGCCCCGCGTAGGGTAAAGCATCCACGGCCAACGCTCCAAGTCGGGCTAAAGCCTCATCCATCGCCGCACTGACAGAAGTGCTGGTATTCAGCGTGGTTCCCCATCCGCCGCTAATAACAGCCAGCGACATCGGCACGCCGGGCAACATCATCGCCTGTAATTCTGGGTGACTTTTCAAATCATCTTCTGATGATGAAGTATGACTCCCCCCATTTCCGCCCGCATTACCGGTATTATGTGAATTACCCCCTTTGCCGCCGGTATAATGATGGATCGTGTGACCACCGGGATCGGTGGTATTGCCCCACCCCGGACCATCATTAGAGGTAATAGCGGTAAGCCCGGCAGTAAAGGTAATTCCCCCATCCTGGGAATGAATACCTGCATGCCCGCAATAAAACTTTATTCTATTTCCTTTCATCTTTACTCCATGTCCCGCGTCTTTGCGGTGTGAACAGCCCTTCCAGTTATCTGGTTTGAAAAATGAGAAAGTGAATAGCCAGGTGCTCAGTACTTCAGAGCGTTAATATCAACAGAGTTTCAGGGCGGGGATAAGCAGACGCAGGCGTGCAGCCCATGACACATCAATGGGCTGCACGAAATTAAGCGGGGAATAAAGAAAAGAACGTTAAGGCTGCATCTCCACGCTGGCAGTCGCGGGCGGTGGCGTATTATTGCTGACCCACAGCGTCGGCCACTGGTCGCTGCTGTGCCAGGCGTCACAGGTGCTCTCCTGGGCGTATTCCGCCAGCACAAACTCGCGGCCATTATACTGCCAGCGGGTCGCCACACCGCAGTCGCCCAAGCCGCGATCCTTACTGTAGGTCAGCAGCTCACCGCGTGCCGCATCAAAGTCGGCATTGACCAGCTCCAGCTGTTTACTGCTCTGCTCGGGCGGTGCGAACGGCAGCGTCAGCGTGACGCTTTTGGAGACATAAGGCTGGCTGCGCGTCACTTCGAACGCCAGATCGATGGTGTTATACGCCCCCATTTCACAGCTCACCAGCAGCAGTGCCTTCTCATCGTTCAAGGGAGAAACGCTGACCTCGCGCCGCTGCGGATTAAGCGAACAGCTATCGCTGTTAACCCGCCAGGTGCCGAAATCGATCAGCCCGCTGGTTTCATCGTGCGTCAGTGCCAGCGGCGGGCGCGGCGGCGGGGCAACCTGCGGCAGCGCCGGCACCGGCGGTACATCCCAGGCGGCGCGGTCGCCACGCTTAATCCAGGCACTGGCACCGTTGACGCGCCCCTGCACCTCATCCATCAGCAGCAGCGCCGCCTTCAGGCCGTGCAGCGACACCGTGGCATCCGCCCGGTAGAGCAGCTGGATGGCATCGGCATCCATCACCTGAGCGAGGAATTCATCGATAGAGATAGCGTGATGGGTCAGCAGGTGGTGCGGCTCCACATCCCAGTGTTTAAGGTCGAGCTGCAGCCGTCGTCCATCCAGCAGCAGGTTGTCGCGCAGCGCGCCGCCCGTCAGTTCGCCACTGTAGCGGTTGCCATAATCGATGCGCAGTTCGGCCTGGGCATTATTCCCCGCCGCACGCTCCAGCGTCATTGCCAGCCCGTTATCGCCAGGGAAACTGCGCGCTTCGCAGCTGTTGAGGTTGTTGCAGGTAATCTGCCAGTCAGAAAAAGTCTTCTGTAACGGCTGGGCCTGCAACGCTGCCGCAAACAAAAACAGGGGCAGCACTGACCATTTCGTCCAGTAAGGCATTGATCGAGGGGTCCCGGTGATGTGAGGCAAAGAAGAATATTAGCACAGACGATCTGTGCACTGATTCCATCATGCGTTGCTGCGCCCGGGGCCTCAATCGGATTTATCGGACAGTCGTGGTCAGATTCAACTCAGACGCAGCCAGCCTTCAATCAGGGCATGCTGTAACAGGGTTACCGTTTTACCATCTTTGATGCGGCCATCTTTGACCATCGCCCAGGCTTGCGGGAAGGTCACTTCCAGCACGTCGATATCCTCATCCTCTACCCCGCCCCCGGCGTTATCGCGCTGGGCATAGCTATATTCCGCGGCAAAAAAGTGGATCAGCTCGGTCACGCCGCCCGGCGACATGTAGAGCTCATACAGCTTTTCGACTTCGCCCACCGCGTAACCGGTCTCTTCAATGGCTTCTTTACGGATGCAGTCTTCTGGCGAATCATCATCAAGCAGCCCGGCACAGGCTTCAATCAGCATGCCGCTGGGATTGCCGTTAACCCAGGTGGCAATGCGGAACTGACGCGTCAGCACCACGCTGTTTTTATCGCGGTTGTACAGCAGGATAGTGGCGCCGTTGCCACGATCGTACACTTCGCGCTTGTGGCGGAGGGTGGAGCCGTCCTTCGCGGTGATCTCGTAGGTAAAGTTGCGCAGGGTGAACCAGTTTTCTGACAGGATTTTATTTTTGATGACGTCGATCTTGGCTGACATACAGGCTCCGTTGAGATGAATCGGGAGTCTGCCATCTTAGAACGCAACGCGAGGGAAAACTATCTGAAAGACAAAGGGTCAGGCATGCCTGACCCTTACCGTGATGACCTGAGCACTTCGCCGATGGCGATTAGTGGTTATGTTCTTCCTGCGCCAGCGCATTCACACGCTTGCGGGCGCCAAACCAGCCCAGTACCAGCACCACGGCAATCAGCGGGATAGCCGCAATGGTGTAGGTGCCGTTCGGGTAGTCAAACGCCATCAGCACCAGCACGCTGGCCAGGAACAGCAGCGTCAGCCAGGAGGTAAACGGCGCCCACGGCATTTTAAAGCTCACATCTTCCGCTTTACCCTCTTTGATCGCTTTACGCAGGCGCATCTGGCACACCACGATAAATGCCCAGGAAGAGATAATCCCCAGCGCCGCAACGTTCAGTACGATCTCAAACACGCGCGATGGCACCACGTAGTTCAGGTACACGCCGATGATGTATACGCCGATGGTGACCAGAATCCCCATATAAGGCACCTGCTGGCCGCTCATTTTCGACATGAACTTCGGCGCAGATCCGCCCATCGACATCGAGCGCAGGATACGCCCGGTTGAATAGAGGCCGGAGTTCAGGCTGGAAAGCGCTGCGCTCAGTACCACGATATTCATAATGCTGCCGACGTAAGGCACGCCCAGCTTGGTAAAGAAGGTCACGAACGGACTTTGACCGGCCTGATAGGCATTCCACGGCAGCAGCAGCACCAGCAGCACTACCGAGCCGACGTAGAACAGGCCAATACGCCAGATCACGCTGTTGATCGCTTTTGGCAGCATGGTTTTCGGGTCTTTACACTCCCCCGCGGCGGTGCCCACCAGCTCAATTGAGGCAAAGGCAAACACCACCCCCTGCACCAGCACCAGCGCCGGCATCAGACCATTGGGGAAGAAGCCGCCGTTGTCGCTGATCAGATGGAAGCCGGTCGCGTTACCGTCCAGCGGCTTGCCGCTGCCGAGGAACACCACACCGACCACCAGGAAAATCACGATCGCCAGCACTTTAATCAGCGCAAACCAGAACTCCATTTCGGCGAACCACTTCACGCCGATCATATTCATCGTGCCGACAATGGCCAGCGCGCCAAGGGCAAACACCCATTGCGGCACATCACCAAACGCGCCCCAGTAGTGCATGTAGAGCGCCACGGCGGTGATATCCACAATCCCGGTCATCGCCCAGTTGACGAAGTACATCCAGCCCGCCACGTAAGAGGCTTTTTCACCGAGGAACTCACGGGAGTAGGAGACGAAGCTGCCGCTTGACGGGCGGTGCAGTACCAGTTCGCCAAGCGCGCGCAGAATGAAGAAGGAGAAGATACCGCAGACTAAATAGACCAGCGCCAGCGCCGGCCCCGCTGCCTGCAGGCGGGCGCCTGCTCCGAGGAACAGACCCGTACCAATCGCGCCGCCGATGGCAATCATCTGAACGTGACGGTTGTCCATAGCTTTATGGTAGCCGGAATCATGAGAATTTAACCAACGTCTTCTTGCAGCGCGTTTGTCTGCGCCAGATTTTTTATCAGCTTTCATTTTCTATCCTAGTTGTCCTGTCCACAAAAGAGTGATGCGGCTACCTGTCCCGGGTATCCTGTTTTCTTATCTGTTTTCGAAGATGCCGACCAAACGATTGCGTACACTGTCGCATGTCTGAACAACTCCCCTGCCAGCTGTAGTTATATTCTTGACGCAGGCAGGGAAAATGCGGCGATGCATCCTAACCGTTCTGATTAACTGACGCAAAAAATCCACGACCGAAATCGTGAGCTTTTGTGATTTTTGTCGGAGAACGCATAAAAAAACCGACCACAATTTGCGGTCGGTCAGTGAAAACACTAAGTACTACACAGGGACATACAGGGATGAGGGTAATGCTGGGGTCTTGCGGTCAATCTCACTACTTAACGCGGTTGATGGGTTAATTATGGCCTGGTTCAATGAAAAGCAGGGTGAGGGTTAGGTAAAAGCGTTAAAGCATTGTCAACGAAAAACCAGCCAACTGGCGCCAAACGTCAAGAAGTATGTCAAAAGCCAACTGATGTAACAGGGCGTGAAAGTGCCCGCTTTTGCTACTTCTGCAAACTCCCTGCCGGCATTACACTACCCACTTGATTGAAAGGGTGATGAGAGTACGTTGCCCTCAATTCGCCGTCCGCAGGCAAGGAGTGAAGGTTATGGAAGATCACGATTTCAGCGTATTGATTATCGAAAGCCACCCGCTGGTACGCTACGGACTGCACAGCCTGCTGGCGCAAGACCCGCGTTTTAAGCTGATAGTAGAGGCAAAAAGCGGTGCCGAAGGGGTGAGCAGAGCGCGCAGCCTGCGCCCCACCCTGATCCTGCTGGAGCGTGAAATCAGCGATATGCCCTACCCTGATGCGATCAGTGCGCTGCGCGGCGCTTCGGCCGATTCGCAGATTGCGGTGTTAATAAACCAGCAGTGCGCTGACTTTTCGGCACTGATGACTTCCGGCGTTCAGGGAGTGATTCTAAAACGCACCGAAACGGAGCCACTGCTGGCAGAGATCGTCAAGGTTGCGCAGGGCGGTAAGGCCTGGAGCGCGGCTCTGCAGGGGATTTATGGCGCCGCAGTACAGCAGGCCGATCGGCTGAGTATTCTCACCGGGCGCGAGCGTGAAGTCTTGCGTGAGGTGGCAAGCGGGTTGGCGAACCGTCAGATAGCCGACTGCCTGGCGATTTCAGAGCAGACCGTGAAGGTGCACATCCGCAATGTGCTGCGTAAGCTAAACGTGCACTCACGCGTGGCCGCCACCGTGCTCTGGTTATCCAGCCCGCACGCCAACCTGTAACTGGCCGGGGCCGCTTTCGTACGATAATTTACATATTCTCCTCATTTTCTCCACGATTACTGACACACGGGCAGGTAAAGTGATTAACTGCCGGAGCGTGTTGAATAAATTAAAAATTTTGCTCCGCGCTGGACGCAATATGCCTAACGCCGCAGGAAATACCGGCACTCTTTTCTTCTACTCTTTACTCAGATAACACGCTGCGGAGCTCGAGATGGCGAATTTCTTTATCGACCGCCCCATTTTTGCCTGGGTGCTGGCGATCCTGCTGTGCTTAACCGGCGGCCTGGCGATTGTCTCGCTGCCGATTGAACAGTATCCCGATCTGGCTCCCCCCAACGTACGCATTACGGCTAACTATCCGGGTGCTTCTGCCGAAACGCTGGAAAACACCGTGACTCAGGTGATTGAACAGAACATGACCGGCATCGACAATCTGATGTACATGTCGTCGCAGAGCAGTAACACCGGCCAGGCCACCATCACCCTCACCTTTAGCGCCGGGACCAACCCGGATGAAGCGCGCCAGCAGGTGCAGAACCAGCTGCAGGCCGCCCTGCGTAAACTGCCGCAGGACGTGCAGTCGCAGGGGGTTACCGTCAATAAAACCGGCGACAGCAATATCCTGATGGTGGCGTTTGTCTCCACCGACGGCAGCATGGACAAGCAGGATATCTCCGACTACGTTGCCAGTAATATCCAGGATCCCCTCAGCCGTATTGACGGCGTCGGTCAGGTGGATGCCTACGGCTCGCAGTATGCGATGCGTATCTGGCTCGACCCGGATAAGCTGATTAACTATGCGCTGACCACCGCCGATGTGGTCAGCGCCATCGAATCGCAGAACAGCCAGGTCGCCGTCGGCCAGCTCGGTGGCCTGCCCTCCGTTGATCGCCAGGCGCTGAACGCCACCATCAACTCCCAGTCGCTGCTGCAAACCCCGGAGCAGTTCCGCGAAATTACGCTGAAAGTGAATACCGACGGCTCGGTGGTCACCCTCGGCCAGGTGGCAAAAGTCGAGCTGGGCGCCGAAAAATATGACTTCCTCAGCCGCTACAACGGCCTGCCCGCTTCTGGTCTCGGTATCAAGCTGGCATCCGGCGCCAACGAAATGGAAACCGACAAGCTGGTGCGCGCCCGCCTGGAAGAGCTGTCACACTATTTTCCGCACGGCCTGAAAACCGAAATCGCCTATGAGACCACGCCATTTGTTAAAGCCTCGATTGAGGACGTGGTGAAAACCCTGTTCGAAGCGGTGCTGCTGGTGTTCCTGGTGATGTACCTGTTCCTGCAAAACTTCCGCGCCACGCTAATCCCAACCATTGCCGTTCCCGTGGTGCTGCTGGGCACCTTTGGCGTGCTCTACACCTTTGGCTACAGCATCAACACCCTGACGATGTTCGCGATGGTGCTGGCGATAGGCCTGCTGGTGGACGATGCCATCGTGGTGGTGGAGAACGTTGAGCGCATCATGAGTGAGGAGGGTCTGTCACCGCGGGAAGCGACGCGCAAATCAATGGGCCAGATTCAGGGGGCGCTGGTGGGTATTGCGCTGGTGCTGTCGGCAGTCTTTGTGCCGATGGCCTTCTTCGGCGGCACCACCGGTGCGATTTACCGCCAGTTCTCCGTGACGATTGTTTCGGCCATGGTGCTGTCGGTACTGGTGGCGATGATCCTTACCCCTGCCCTGTGCTCCACCCTGCTGAAACCGCTGGCGCAGGGGCATCACCACGGTCGTCGCGGCTTCTTCGGCTGGTTTAACCGCGTGTTCAACAGTCAAGCGCAACGCTACCAGCGCGGCGTCGCCAGAATTCTCGCCAAAGGTGGCCGCTGGCTGCTGCTCTACCTGGCGCTGATCGCCATTATGGCCCTGCTGTTTGTGCGCCTGCCTACCTCCTTCCTGCCGCTGGAGGATCGCGGTATCTTCACCACGCAGATCCAGCTGCCGCCGGGCTCCACGCTGCAGCAAACCACCAAAGTGGTGGAGAAAGTTGAGAAGTATTACCTGACCGAAGAGAAGACAAACGTGCTGTCGGTGTTTGCCACTATCGGCTCGGGACCGGGCGGTAACGGGCAGAACGTCGCGCGTATGTTTGTGCGCCTGAAAGACTGGAAAGAACGGCAGGACAGCGAAAACTCCGCCTTTGCCATTATCGAACGCGCCACCAAAGCCTTGAGTAAAATCAAGGAGGCACGGGTAATTGCCAGCAGCCCGCCGGCCATTACCGGGCTGGGTAACTCCGCCGGCTTCGATATGGAGCTGCAGGACCACGCTGGGCTGGGGCACGACGCCCTGATGAGCGCACGCGATACGCTGCTGGAGATGGCGCAGAAAAACCCTGCGCTGACCCGCGTACGCCACAATGGTCTGGATGACAGCCCGCAGCTGCGCATTGATATCGATCAGCGCAAGGCGCAGGCGCTGGCCGTCTCGCTGGATGATATCAACGCCACCCTGCAAACCGGCTGGGGTTCGACCTACGTCAATGACTTCCTTGACCGTGGCCGCGTCAAGAAAGTTTACGTGCAGGCCGATGCGAAGTTCCGCATGCTGCCGGACGACATCAGTAAATGGTACGTGCGTAATACCAACGGGGAGATGGTGCCGTTTACCGCCTTCGCCACCACCCACTGGGAAACCGGTTCGCCGCGCCTCGAGCGTTATAACGGCTACTCGGCGCTGGAAATTGTCGGTGAATCGGCCGCGGGCGTCAGTAACGGTGCCGCCATGGACGTAATGGAGAAGCTGGTGAGCCAGCTGCCAACCGGCATCGGCCTGCAGTGGACCGGGGCGTCACTGCAGGAGCGCATGACCGGCGCGCAGGCCCCTGCGCTGTACGCGCTGTCGCTGCTGGTGGTGTTCCTGTGCCTCGCCGCGCTGTATGAGAGCTGGTCGATTCCCTTCTCGGTGATGCTGGTGGTGCCGCTGGGGGTCATCGGTGCGCTGGTCGCCACCTGGCTGCGCGGGCTGGAAAACGATGTTTACTTCCAGGTGGGTCTGCTGACGGTGATCGGGCTGTCGGCGAAAAACGCCATTCTGATCGTAGAGTTCGCTAACGATCTCAATACCCGCGGAGGCGATCTGATTGAATCAACGCTGGAGGCATCACGCCAGCGCCTGCGACCGATTCTGATGACCTCGCTGGCATTTATCTTCGGCGTGCTGCCTATGGCCATCAGCAACGGTGCCGGTTCCAGCAGTCAGCATGCGGTAGGGACGGGCGTGATGGGCGGGATGATTTCGGCGACGGTACTGGCGATCTTCTTTGTACCGCTGTTCTTCGTGGTGGTGCGCAGGCGCTTCCCGCTGAAAGAGAAGCCGCTGTAAGAGACAAACCCTGAAGATTGTCTGCAGCAAAAAGGCAGCCTGAAAGGGCTGCCTTTTATTTATTTGGGATACTGAAGATCAAGCCGGTTGACAGGCTCGCCGTGCTTTTCTTAATGAAACTCATTACTTACGTAACATGGTTTCAATAAAGTCTTTCCAGTTCCCTAGTTCTAAATCGATCATAATGCCCTCTCTTATTTTGTGGGGTCATTTTAGGACGATTCCTAGTCAATTGGAAGTGATTGCGGCCAGTTACTGCCATAGGTAAAAGCGTGATTAATCGGGTTTGGCTGAATTTGTGTGCTGGCGCACACTCCTCAGGTAATGATTTCTAAGGTAATTATCAGGCGGTCAATAGATAGCCGGGTTTTGGAATTTTTCAAATCCGCAGAAAGGTGACCCGGCGCGCGAATGCCACCGGGTGGGCCAGTTATTTCAGAATGATCACTTTGTCATAGCCGCCGCTTTCACTGTCGATATGCGTCTTGGCATCAGGATGCTCTCTCATCACCGCCTCGACGATCTGGGCAAACTCTTCACAGCGCGAATTTTTTTTGCGCGTCAGGACAATCGTTGACTGGGTCTCTTCGACCTTGTGCGCCGCCGACTCTTTAAGATAGTTCATCGCTCCCCTCCTTTTATCATGGGTTTCTACCCCTCCGAATATAGATGAAGTCCACAAATAACAGAAGGGTACAGAAGTCTGACTTTTGATACAGGGCATCAAACGCCCCCTCTTACTTCAGCGTCGGCATATCTGGTCTATGATTGATTTTTAGCGCAGCGGCTGTTGGTGGCGTTCTCAATAACGAGGTGATTCAATGCAGTCGAGCACATTGGGTAAGGGTTGGGGTAGCGAATATCACGAAACGGGTCAGGTAAACTTTCGTCTCTGGGCCAGCGGACAGCAAAAAATCGCTCTGAAGCTGGATAACGTTGAGCACCCGATGCACACCGTCGGCGATGGCTGGTTTGAGCTGCAGCTTGCAGACGTAAAACCCGGTAGCGCCTATCAGTTTGTGCTGGCGGACGGCACCGCCGTGCCTGACCCGGCTTCGCGCGCGCAGCAAACGGACGTTAACGGCCCTTCGCTGGTCGTCGACCCGCACAGCTATCGCTGGCAAAACGCCGGATGGCAGGGGCGAGCGTGGGAAGAGAGCGTGTTCTATGAACTGCACGTCGGCACCTTTACCCCGCAGGGCACCTTGCAGGCCGCTATGGGTAAACTGCCGCAGCTGGCAGAACTCGGCATCACCGTGATTGAGCTGCTGCCGCTGTCGCAGTTTGGCGGCGAGCGCGGCTGGGGCTATGACGGCGTGCTGCTGTATGCGCCGCATTCCGCCTACGGAACGCCGGACGACCTGAAAGCCTTTGTCGATGCGGCACACGGCCTTGGGTTGTCGGTGGTGCTGGATATCGTGCTCAACCATTTTGGCCCGGAGGGCAACTATCTGCCGCTGCTGGCCCCGGACTTTTTTGATCAATCGCGTAACACCCCGTGGGGACCCGGCATCGCCTATCACGTTGACGCGGTGCGGCGCTACATTGCCGATGCCCCGCTGTGGTGGCTGCAGGAGTACCAGCTGGATGGATTACGCTTCGACGCCATTGACCAGATTGTCGATAGCTCGCCAAAGCACGTGCTGATTGAGATTGCCGAACGCATCCGCGCTGAAATCACCACCCGCCCAATCCACCTCACCACCGAAGACTGCCGCAACGTCACGTTCCTGCATCGCCGGGCGCAGGATGGATCCACGCCGCTGTTCAGCGGGGAGTGGAACGATGATTTCCACAATGCCATGCACGTGCTGGCAACCGGCGAAACCCACGCTTATTACCAGGATTTTGCCCAGCAGCCGGAGAAACTGCTCGCCCGCGTCCTGACCGAAGGGTTTGCTTATCAGGGCGAAGTGTCGCCGCAGAGCGGGGAGAAACGCGGTGTCGATAGCCGCAGCCAGCCGCCGGTGGCCTTTGTCGACTTTATTCAGAATCACGACCAAACCGGCAACCGCGCGCGCGGCGATCGGCTGATTAGCCTGGCCGGCAGCGAGCGTACTCAGGTTCTGTACGCTGCCCTGCTGCTGTCGCCGCATATTCCGCTGCTGTTTATGGGCGAGGAGTACGGCGAAACTAACCCGTTTATGTTCTTCACCGATTTTCACGGCGAGCTGGCCAGAGCGGTGCGCGAAGGGCGCGCCAGAGAGTTTGCCGGCCACGAGGATCATATGGATGAGAGCGTGCCCGACCCGAACGCTGAATCAACCTTTATCAGCTCGAAGCTCGACTGGCAGAAGCCTGAGAGCAGCGCAGGCGCGCAGTGGCTGGCGCTGACGCGGCAGCTGCTGGCCATCCGCCACCAGCATCTGGTGCCGCTGCTGGCCCACGCCCCTGGCAATTGCGGCAGTGTGATTGAAACCGCGCCCGGCTTCCTCGCCGTCAGCTGGAAGTGGCCGCAGGCAACGCTGTCGATGGCGCTGAACACAGGAGAGCGCGCACACGCCCTGCCTGAACTGCCCGGCAGCACCCTGTTCGCCTGGCCTGAAGCCGCAGAGGAACTGGCACCGAATGCCATTATCGTCCGGCTGGCAAAGGAGGAAGCAGCATGACTATCCCGAGCGCCACTTATCGCATCCAGTTTCGCAATGGTATGACCTTTGACCGCGCCGCCGCGCTGGTGCCCTATCTGCAGCGGCTCGGCATCAGCCATCTTTATGCCTCGCCGATCTTCACCGCCACGCACGACTCAACGCACGGCTACGACGTGACGGACGCCAACGAGATCGAACCGTCGATCGGCGGCCGCGCCGGATTTGATCGCATGGTTGAGGCGCTGCATCGCGCCGGGCTGGGGCTGATCCTCGATATCGTACCCAACCATATGGCCGCCTCGCTGGAAAACGCCTGGTGGTATGACGTGATCGAACACGGCGCTGACAGCCGTTATGCCCACCATTTTGATATTGACTGGTCAAGGCGGCTGACGCTGCCCTTCCTCGGCGACGGCTTTGAACACGAGCTGGAAAATGGCCAGATTGCGGTCAAGCCAGACCCCACCACCGGTAAACCGGCCCTCGCCTGCTACGACAGCTTCTACCCGCTGTCACCCGCCAGCTGGCAGGGGCGCGAGGCCGAGGTGTTGCAGCTGACCGATCGGGCAGCCATCAGCGCCCTGCATGACAGCCAGCCGTGGCGGCTGATGAACTGGCGCGAGGCGGCCAGCAACCTCTCTTACCGACGTTTCTTTGAGATTACCGGCCTGGTGGGCGTGCGGGTTGAAGATCCCCAGGTGTTTGCCGATACGCATCGCCTGATCCTCGAACTGGTTCACAGCGGCGCGGTCAATGGGCTGCGGGTCGATCACGTCGACGGCCTGGCCGATCCCAAAGGCTACCTTGACCAGCTGCGCCAGCAGGCCGGAGCGGACTGTTACATCACGGTGGAGAAAATCCTCGCGGAGGAGGAGCATATTCCCGCCGAATGGCCGATTTCCGGCACCACCGGCTATGACTTTATGGCGTCGCTCTCCGATGCGCTGGTCGATAATGCGAAACTGCCCGCATTACGCAAAATTTATCAGGAAGTGGTCGGCAAACCGGTCAATATGGTCGCCGAACTGCGGGCCGCCAAGCTGCTGATGGTCGAGAATAACTTTGCCGGAGAGTTCACCCGGCTGGCGGCGCTGCTCGGTGACATTGCCGCTGCCGACAGCCGTGCGCCCGATGCCCAGGCACTGCGCCTGGCGCTGCGCGAGCTATTGATTGCCTTCCCGGTGTACCGCACTTACGGCACCCCGCAGGGCATGCCCACCGACAGCCGCGCACTGCTGCAGCGCACCGCGCAACACCTCAGCGCCAGCGCTTATGCGCCGGACAGCAGCGCGCTGGCATTTCTGCTGCAGGTGCT
This sequence comes from Erwinia aphidicola, assembly GCF_024169515.1. Classification (NCBI taxonomy): domain Bacteria; kingdom Pseudomonadati; phylum Pseudomonadota; class Gammaproteobacteria; order Enterobacterales; family Erwiniaceae; genus Erwinia; species Erwinia aphidicola. The sequence continues at coordinate 399,268 of NZ_JAMKCQ010000001.1, forward strand.
TAACGGTGAAGTGGCAGAGCAACAGCGCGCCACGGCGGATGAGTTGCGCAGTCGTTTTCAGCAGCTCACCGGGCCGCTGATGGCAAAATCGGTGGAGGATACGCTGTTCTTCCGTCAGAACATGGCGCTGGCGCTGAACGAAGTCGGTGCTGAACCGCTGCCGCGCACCTTCTCTGTCGACCGCTTCCACGCGGAGATGCAGACGCGGCTGGCGCGCCAGCCGGATGCGCTGTCCGGCACCACCACCCACGATACCAAGCGCGGCGAAGATGCGCGCGCGCGGCTCTACACCCTGACCGAAGCCCCGGACGTTTGGGCAGCCTGCGTGATGCGCTGGCGCCAGATGAATCAGGCCCGGGTCACGCTGCTGGCCGACGGCCCGGCGCCGAAACCCGCCGGAGAGTGGATGCTGTACCAGGCACTGGCCGGCGTCTGGCCCGCCACGCTGCAGCCGGATGACGAAGCCGGACTCAGGGCGCTGGATGAACGCTTCCAGGCCTACGTGGAGAAAGCGCTGCGCGAAGCCAAGCTGCGCACCAGCTGGGTTGACAGCAATGATGCCTATGAAAAGGCGGTGCTCGACTACGCTCACCACCTGCTCTCCCCGGCTAACCTGACATTTTTGCAGGACTTTACCCGCTCGCTGCAGCCCTTTGTGCGCGCCGGGCTGGTCAACAGCCTGACGCAGACGGTGGTGAAACTGACGGCGCCGGGCGTGCCGGATATCTATCAGGGCAGCGAAACGCTGGACTTCAGCCTGATCGACCCCGACAACCGCCGCGAGCCGGATTATCCCGCACTGGAGCGCATGCTGGCCGGGCAGCAGTTCCCGATATCCACCGGGGAAGCAAGCTGGCTGAGCGGGCAGCTCAACCAGCACGCGATCGCCAGCCTGCTGGCAATCCGCCAGCAGCTGCCGGCGCTGTTTTGCCGCGGTGACTATCTGCCGCTCGCCGCCGCCAATGCTGAGCAGGATCATCTCATCGCCTGGGCAAGAGTGGACGCCAGCGACGCGCTGATCGCCATCGCGCCGCGCCTGGTGTTCAGCGCCGTGCAAAACGGTTTTGCCGCCACCTGCCAGGTGAGAGTCGATATCGCACTGCCTGCCGGGCTAACCCAGCGCCGCTACCGTAATATTTTCAACGGCGAGGAGATAACCAGCAGCGAACGTTTAGAAACTACCCTGACCGGACTTTTCCCGGCCATTTTCATCGCCATACGCTGACCTCTATCAGCGTCAACGTCGCTACATAACTTGCACGATGGGGAGAGAGCATGTCGGACAGTCAGCTTTATGAAATAACCGCGGGTTACAGCTATCGTCTGGGTGCCAACGTTGAGGAGAACGGGGTGAATTTCGCCCTGTTCTCCGCTCACGCCGAACGGGTAGAACTTTGCCTGTATGACGCCAGCGGCAAAAACGAAATTGCACGCCTGACACTGCCGGAATACACCAATGAGGTGTGGCACGGCTTTGTGCCGCGCCTGCAGGCGGGAGCGCTGTATGGCTACCGCGTCTACGGTCCTTATGAGCCGGAAAACGGCCATCGCTTTAATCACCACAAGCTGCTGATTGACCCTTACGCGCGCGAGCTGGTGGGCGACATTGAATGGGATGCAGCCTGCTTTGCCTACGATCTTGAGCACGAAGATAAAGACCTGACCTTTGACACGCGCGACAGCGGGCCGTTTATGCCCAAGTGCAAAGTGATCGACCCGGATGAGTTCAACTGGCACGACGAAAATCGCCCGGCGATTGCCTGGTCGGATGCGGTGATCTATGAGGCGCACGTCAAAGGCTTCACCCAGCTTAATCCGGCGCTGCCAGAAGCCCTGCGCGGCACCTATGAAGGCATGGGGCACCCGGCAACCGTCGACTACATCAAAAACCTCGGGATTACCTCGGTTGAGCTGCTGCCGGTGCACTGGTTCCCGGACGATCAGCACCTGCTGGATAAAGGGCTGAAAAACTTCTGGGGCTATAACACGCTGGCGTTCTTTGCCCCGGCCTCACGCTATTACGGGCCGGCGGGTATTCAGGGCTTCCGCGATATGGTGCGCGCCTTCCATGATGCGGGTGTCGAGGTGATCCTTGACGTGGTGTATAACCACACGGCGGAGGGCAACGAGCTTGGCCCGACGCTCTCTTTTAAGGGCATCGACAACTACTCCTACTACCGCACGCTGCCGGAAGAACATCGCTATTACATCAATGACACCGGCACCGGCAACACCGTGAATACCTCGCATCCGCGCGTGCTGCAGATGGTGCTGGACTCTCTGCGCTTCTGGGCGGAATCGATGCATATCGACGGATTCCGCTTCGACCTGGGGACGATTCTCGGGCGCGAACCGCAGGGCTTCGACCCGCGCGGCGGCTTCTTCGACGCCATTATGCAGGACCCGGTGCTGTCAAAACTGAAGCTGATTGGCGAGCCGTGGGACATTGGCCCCGGGGGTTATCAGGTTGGCGGCTTCCCGCCGGGCTGGGGCGAATGGAACGACAAGTATCGCGACACCGTGCGCGAATACTGGCACGGCGACAATGTCTCCAGCGATTTTGCCGCACGCCTGCTCGGCTCCGGCGATCTGTACGACCAGCGCGGGCGCCGCCCGTCGGCCAGCATCAACTTTATCACCGCCCATGACGGCTTTACTCTCAATGACCTTGTTTGCTGGAATGAGAAGCACAATGAAGCCAACGGCGAGGACAATAACGACGGCCACAACGATAACCGTTCATATAACTTCGGTGCCGAAGGGCCAACCGACGATGAGACCATCAACGCCCTGCGCGACCGGCAGAAACGCAACTTCCTCGCCACGCTGCTGTTCTCCCACGGCACGCCGATGCTGCTGGCGGGCGACGAGTTTGGCCGCAGCCAGCAGGGCAACAACAACGGCTACTGTCAGGACAGCGAGATCTCATGGGTCCACTGGGAAAATCGCCGCCCAGCTGACGATGAGTTACATGAATACACCCGCCATCTGCTGACGCTGCGCGCTGCGCAACCGCTGCTGCGGCGCGAGAGCTGGCGCGATGGCATGGAGATAAAATGGTTTAACGCCGGGGGCGGCTTCCAGCTGCCCGAGCACTGGGAGCATGGCACCACGCTGGGCGTCTATCTGTCACGCGCCGATCTGCAGCAGGAGGACGGGATCTGGCATGACGTGCTGATGCTGTTCAATCCGTTTGAGGGCAATGTTCCCTTCCTTATCCCGCAGCTTGGCGAAGGCGGCTGGGTGCTGGAGATCACCACCAGCTCCACCGCTAAGCCAGGTATGGTGATTACCCGCGAGAAGGATTTTGAACTGGAGGGACGCAGCTTTGCGCTGTTCAGAAGGCCGTAACGCTGGCAGTCTGGATCGAAACCCCGTACTGAGGCATTATTTGCTAATTAACTGATTAGCAAGGTATCGGCGATGGCAGCATTCCTGCCCATCGCCGCACCGCGTCTTAAGTACAGGGAACCGCGTTATGACAGACAACACAGCAACAACCCCGCTGACGATGTACGGCATCAAAATATATTTAACATTTGGATAATATCTATAAATAGCCCCATACCTTATTAAAAATAAGGCAATATTTGCATCATACCCTACTGCACTTCTCCCCAGCCCTAAAAAACCAATAACAACTAAGACGAAATTTATTTATAATAAAAACTCACTCACAGCTCAATAATTCAAATCAGCTTAAATGATTTAAATTCTATATGACGATGCTTTACATATTCATTTTTGATACAACATTTCTTATACTTTATCCCACTACCACAAAAACACCTCTCGTTTCTTGATACTTTAACCCAATCAGGATTCTTCTTCATAAAATCCAAAACAATAGCTTCAGAGAAATTAACTGGATTCATTTTTTTATCATTAAACAAAGACACCATATCGATAAAAACCTTAAAGGATGGATGATCATCGTTAATTCCAACCACAAGCCTTTTATCTAAAGGGGAATGCACCAATGCAATATGATCCAATCGTTCTATTTTATTTATTATTGCATAAGCTATTTCACCGAAGTATAAATCACCTCTCAAATGCTCACAATCATCACTATCCATGTCTTTATGACATATACTACACTCATGATTTGACTCGATAAAACCAACACTTGAAAATAAACCATAGGGATATAATCTTTCTAATGACAACAGTTGCTTTTCAAAAAACAAGACAGTTGTACACTGAAGAGTATAGAATTTTTTAATACTCCTAAGGCTATCCAAAGAGTCTTGCAAAGAAACCCATGAATTATAGTATTTTTTATCTTCGATACTTCCCCAGAAAGAAGCCAAGTTATCAAAAAACGTAAAAAAAACCTCCCATATATAACCGTCATTCCTTTCTTTTTCTGCAGTTGAATTACTCTTTGATATTCTAATTTGTGAAATCGCGTCTTTTGCAATAAGTTTAACATTATGATAGTGACGGAGGCTTAACTCATGAAATATAGACTCAACATACTCACGAGGCACAAACCGTAATGTCAATGAAGACAATTTCAATTCATACATTATTTCTACTCCATGAACTTATTAACGCTGAATTTTTGAACCGTATCTTTTAGAGCATCACTGCTTCCTTTGAAAAAAAATTCCTTTTCAACCCCATCCTTTTCATTTTTATATTTAACATTAAAGGTTATTTCATTTCTTTCACCTTCCAACCTACCTCTGAAACAGTATTGAACATACTCAAAAACGAGTTTCAAGTAGTCCCCCAATGTTCCTTCAATAGCTAAATTCACGTAAGGAAGTATTAAGGAAAAATCATGAAGTGCATATTTTTTAGAATCCAAAGGAATTTGAAAATCAACTTCGGGGTGATTCATTTTTACCCACTTCCTAAAGTTTCCTGAATCTGTTGGGACCGCGCCATGATAATTTTCGTTGCCCAGAACTTCGATCTTCATTACCCAAACCCTTTGTTAAAATAAATAAAAAACCTTATTTCACTGCAATTTTGTAACATAAAATACATTGAGCTACTTTTTAAACTTAGTTTATATCCCTTGCATTCAAAAGGATAGTAGGTGGAACCAGGAAACCGTTCCACTGTAAAAAAAGATAATCTATAATATGTTGATATAAAAACTTATCAAGTAAATAGTAAATCCAATAACGTTGAGTAGAGTTAAACCTTGTCATAAATATAGATTTTAATATTGAAGTGTAATTACAACCTTCATCATCACTTATTTTTATTATTTCCACTACCTCAATAAATAATGAAAGGCCATCCAAGATCTCGAAACTAGAGTATTCCATTGTTGCAAAATATGAAAATTCCTCAAGTTCGTTTTCTGTCTCGCCTTCTTCATGTGCCTGCAGTGCAGTAACCACAAAATCATTACACTCGTCACATAATGCATCAAGGTTTATAATTTTATTTGTTAATTGGCAATACAATCCTTTTTTTAATGATCCTTCCAACTCACTTACTAAACTTCTAACAATTTCAATATTCTCCTTTCTTTCAATAAGCCTGTAAGATTTCATCGATTCATCTAAAGTTCTAATCAAAATTAAAACAGTAATAAATGTTAACAACGGAGCTAGCACCCCAGCCACCCCACCTATAAATGAACCAAATGCCCCCCAATCGCCAGCTTCTTTTGAAAAACCAGAATGAAAATTATAAAAATATAATACAAATGGAATGGATATTATAAACACAAAAAAAATAGCTGCACTCATATACCCTTTGATAAATATCAAAATAAACTTAATAAATTTATGTGTGTTTCGCATAACTCCCACCTAAAAAATTAAATCCTAACTAGTTTTTTTGTATTTTTTCAGTGAAAAAAGAGTGCCATATGATAAAAAAGTGACTCAGAATTCACACAAGACATTGATTTAATTATTTTATTTTTCATAAACGACGTCAGAAACTAACTTCCTGATCCTTGGAAAAGCAGCCTAAATCAATGCCTCTGCAGTATGGCATATGCTGCAAACCCCAATCAAGTAAGATAAAGGAGACATTATCAAGCAAGTGACCGTTGTGATTTCAGGATACAATCGAATTCTAATAGCTCAAAAAAACGTCTAATATCTTACCGAGAAATCACTTCGTTCTAATCAACCTTCTATATAACCCCAATATTATGGGCAAATCCTAGATTAGCTATTTTTTCTATAATAATCATCAGACCAGACAAGTCAAATACCCAACGCGGCATTAACAGGTACATTGTTTTCAAGTATCGAGATCGCAGGTATGCTACTGACCATTAGAAAAATATAGGAAACCTCATGAAAACTAAGGCAGATCGCCAGATGACGATGTACGGCATCAAAAACTGCGACACCATTAAAAAAGCCCGCAAGTATCTGGAAGCGCACGGCGTGGCCTATCAGTTCCACGACTATCGCGCTGACGGGCTGGATGCAGAACTGCTGCAGCGCTTTATCGACACGCTCGGCTGGGAGCCGCTGCTCAACACGCGCGGCACCACCTGGCGCAAGCTGGATGAGGCGGTGCGTAATGCGGTGAATAATCCCGCAGCCGCACGCGATCTGATGCTGGCACAGCCGGCAATCATCAAACGTCCGTTGCTCTGTGCGCCGGACGGCACTATGCTGCTGGGCTTCAGCGAAGCCACCTGGCAGCCGTTTATTCAGGAGAAGTCATAATCATGTACTGTCCGGTCATTGAGCTGACGCAGCAGCTTATTCGTCGCCCTTCCCTCAGCCCGGATGATGCCGGTTGTCAGGCTATTCTGATTGCCCGCCTGCAGGCGCTGGGTTTTACTATTGAGCCGATGAACATCGGCGATACCCTGAACTTCTGGGCATGGCGCGGTCAGGGTGAAACCCTGGCGTTTGCCGGCCACACCGACGTGGTGCCGACCGGCGATGCCAACCGCTGGATCAACCCGCCGTTTGAACCCACCATCCGCGACGGCATGCTGTTTGGCCGCGGCGCGGCTGATATGAAAGGTTCACTGGCAGCGATGACCGTGGCCGCCGAGCGCTTTGTCGCCGCGCATCCAAACCACAAAGGCCGCCTGGCTTTCCTGATCACCTCTGATGAAGAGGCCAGCGCCACTAACGGCACGGTGAAGGTAGTGGAAGCGCTGATGGCGCGCAACGAACGCATGGATTACTGCCTGGTGGGCGAGCCGTCGAGCACCGAAGTGGTGGGCGACGTGGTGAAAAATGGCCGTCGCGGCTCCATGACCGCCAATCTGACCATTCACGGTGTGCAGGGCCATGTGGCTTATCCGCACCTCGCCGATAACCCGGTACACCGTGCCATGCCCGCGCTGAATGAGCTGGTGGCCACCGAGTGGGACCAGGGCAATGAATTCTTCCCGCCGACCAGCATGCAGATTGCCAACGTTCAGGCCGGCACCGGTAGCAATAACGTCATCCCCGGTGACTGCTTTGTGCAGTTCAATTTCCGCTTCAGCACCGAACTGACCGACGAGCTGATCGTTCAGCGCGTGCAGGAACTGCTGGACCGCCATCAGCTGCGCTACAGCATTGAGTGGAAAGTGTCCGGTCAGCCGTTCCTGACCTCACGCGGTAAGCTGGTGGATGCGGTTGTTAACGCGGTTGAGCACTATAATGAGATCAGACCGCAGCTGCTCACCACCGGTGGCACCTCTGACGGGCGCTTTATTGCCCGCATGGGCGCACAGGTAGTAGAACTGGGTCCGGTGAACGCAACCATTCATAAGATCAATGAGTGTGTAAAAGCCGCCGATCTGCAGCTGTTAAGCCGCATGTATCAGCGGATTATGGAACAGCTGATCGCCTAAGCGATCTGGGGTGAAGATATGGAATTTTTGAAGCATTACTGGTGGATACTGGTGATCCTGCTGATGGTCGGCATTCTGATGAATGTCTACAAAGACCTGAAGCGAATCGACCATAAAAAGTTTCTCGATAACAAGCCTGAGCTGCCTCCGCATCGTGATTTCAACGATAAGTGGGATGATGAAGACGACTGGCCGAAAAAGAAGTAGCCTACTACCCGCATTTAATTTCAATTTGTGAAACTCCGCTCAGCCCCTTTTTTTTATCCGGGGCTGGCGTTGCTGCGCATAAAATTTGCTCTATTTTGTAGTGACAGGAATGTCACTACAGGGATAGGGAATGCCTTTGCTATACTTACACCATGGGTACACTTACGAGTGGGACTCAAAGAAAGCACAGCACAATTTAGATAAGCACAAAATAAGCTTTGAGCTTGCCTGTGAGGTCTTTGACGATCCCAACATTCTCTCTACCCGCGATCTGTCTGAAATTTATGGCGAAGAAAGATGGCAGCATTTGGGTGAAATTAAAGGCTGCGTGGTTTTGCTGGTTGTCAGCACCGATCGGAACGACAACATACGGATAATTTCCGCTCGTAAAGCGCTGCCAAAAGAGATCGGGAGATACAGACAATGGTAGGAAAGCTAGAGCAACTGAATGAGCTGGCAACGATTCAGGCCAAAGACATTGATACCAGCGATGCGCCAGAGTTAAAGGACAAAGCATGGTCAACGGCTGAACGCGGCAGGTTTTATCGGCCAAAAAAAGTACAAAAAACGGTGCGTATCGACGCAGATGTTCTTTACTGGCTTGAGAGCAAAGGGCCGGGCTATCAGACGCGTATCAATAACATTCTGCGTGAAGCCATGGGCAATGAAGGAAAATAGCGATGCCGGGTAGCTGTACTGCCCGGCATAAACCTACATCAACGCAATCACATCATCCTCGCCCGGCGTTGCCCCGCCCAAGGCTTCGTCAAAATAGCGGCGCGGCACGGTAAACCGCAGGCGATCGAGCGCCAACTGCATCGCGCGGTCATCCACCGCATGCGGTAGATCGTCGACGATATCCAGGGTTACATCCCCTCCCAGCGCCGTTAAACGCGCTTCCGCCGCAACCGCGTGAGTAAGCGGCAGCGTACTGTCATCGTCGCCGTGGATCAGATGGAGCGCGGAAGAAAATGAACGGTTTTTGACGATGACGTTGAATTTATTGCAACGAGTCAAGCCACTGGCGCCACCGATCGGCCTGCTGAGCATCCAGCGCCATCAGCCCCTGCCGGGCTTCCTGGCGCTGCGCGGCCAGCAGCGCTTTACGCCCGGAGAGTTTCGCCCTGGCTATCACTTCAGCACTGCGTTGTTGCTGCAGAAGAGCGGCACTCAGCAGCGGCAGTGCGCAGGGCCGCTGGCTGACCAGCCTGCCCAGCGCGGCCAGGCTGGCTTCAAACGGCCGCTGTGCCCAGGCGAAACCGGCCAGCTCACGCCAGTCATCCTCATCAATATCAGCATAGCAGTGTGTCGCGAGCGGCAGCTCTTCTCCGGGCAGCTGACGACGTAACCACGCCCCTGCCCGCTCGAAGCGCTGCGCGGCACGCTGTGCCAGCTGCTGTCCAGCGGGGCTGAGCGGCAGAATCGCCATCGCGCTGAAGCAGCCGCTGCTGGCCTCGCGCACGCTGCCGATACGCACCAGCTGAAAACCGCAGCGCTGCCAAAACTGCCAGAGCGCTGAGGTGAAGCCAAAGCTGACTGACAGATAATCCAGCCCCTGCGCCTGCTGCTGACAGCCCGCCACCAGCTGCTGACCGATGCCCTGCCCGCGCAGCGCGGCGGCGACCGCAATCCGGCTGATGCGCCTGGAGCGCAGCTGAGGCGCGTCGACCTGCCCGGCATGCGCCGCCAGCGACTGCGCCACCAGATTGCCACGCGGGCGGCGGGTTCCGGCCCAGACGGCGCTGGACAGCGCCGCGCTCAGGCCGCCCTCATCCACCAGCCATAGCGCTCCCTGCACGCTGTCGCCCTGCAGCGCAGCGCTAAAATGCATGCCGGGCGCATCCATCATGCGCCGCAGATCGAGCGGCGAAGTGCGGTAGTGCGCGCTGGTTAGCAGCTGATATACCGCTGCCATTCGCGCAGGCTGCCGCCCCCAGTCGGGCTGTTCCAGCGCCACGTAATCCATGCTGCCATGCTGCGGCTCGACCTCCCGGTCATCAAACAGCAGCGCATCGCTGATAAAAGACTCCAGCGGATCGTTCGCCGCCCAGCGTAATGGAGTATCGAGCTGATGCAGCGTCACATTGGGCAGCGCGGCGCAGAATTTCAGCAGGAAGCCACGCCCGGTGCCTTCGTAACCCTGCACCGTGGTGGTCAGCAGCACGCGCGGAAACAGCGCAACCAGCTGGTGCAGCAGCGGCGCGGGGATCGCCGCCGCCTCGTCAATCAGCAGCCAGTCCACGCCGGGCTGATGCAGCGCCGCTTCGGCCAGCAGTCGGTCGGGCGCGATAAAATGAAAGGCATCACCGGCAAACTGCGCCAGTACCTCGGTGGACACCTTGCCCGGCGCGGTGACCAGGCAGCGCCCCGGCCAGCGTGCGGCCAGCATGCCCGCCAGCGCAGACTTGCCGCGCCCGCGCGCAGCGGTGATCGCCTGAACACCAGGAGACGCGTGCAGAAGTTTTGCCAGGATTTGCTGCTGCTGCAGGCTGCCATCGTCCGGCAGCCAGTGCGGCACGGCTTCAGCGACGGGTAATATCAGGGGGTGATTTTCTCGCCAGAGCACGGCCCGGGCATCGGCCTGTATCAGCTGCTGCAGACGCTGAATAAAACGCGGGGTGGCGCACGGCGCATCGCGCTCGCTCCAGCGCAGTGAATCCTCGTCAGGCTGCTGCGCCCAGTGGTCCCACTCCGGGACCAGCAGCAGCAGCCAGCTGCCCGCCTGTAACGTTCCGGCCAGGGCGGCCAGCGCTTCGGTGTGAAAACCGCTGCGGGCGTCAAATACCGCGTGGCGGAACTCGCGCCCCAACAGCGTGCGAATAGCAGATGGCGCGCAGCTTTGCACGCTATGCGACGGCTCGCCAACCCACAACCAGTCGCCGGGCAGCTGTTCCATCAAGCCTGCAGCCTGCTGTTCACTCCATTGCGCTGTCCCGCTGAGCACCAGCAGTCGTCGCCAGCCCTGGCACTGCAGCCGCGCCGTGCCGTCGCGCCACTCACTCACCCGCGTTTAACCGGCAAAGGTATTACACTGGCCAGGATTTCCGCCATCGAAGCCTTTTTTAAACCAGGTGTAGCGCTGCTGTGAAGTGCCGTGGGTAAAGCTGTCCGGCACCACGCGCCCCTGGCCGCGCTGCTGCAGACGATCGTCACCGATCGCCTGGGCTGCATTCAGGGCCGATTCGAGGTCACCGGTTTCCAGCACGTTCTGCTGCTGCATATAGTGGCCCCAGACGCCGGCAAAACAGTCCGCCTGCAGTTCCATCTTCACCGACAGCTGATTCACCTGAGTCTGGCTGGCACCCTGCTGCATCTGGCGAACTTTCTGCTCAATGCCAAGCAGGTGCTGGACGTGGTGACCAACTTCATGGGCGATCACGTAGCCCTGGGCGAATTCTCCACCCGCACCGAGTTTATTTTTCATTTCGTCATAGAAAGAGAGGTCGATATAGACTTTGCTGTCGCCGGGGCAGTAGAACGGCCCCATCGCCGCCTGGCCGCCGCCGCAGGCGGTCTGCGTCTGGTTGCGGTACATCACCAGCGTAGGGGCTTTCCACTGTTTCCCCATCTGCTGGAACAGCTGCTGCCAGGTATCTTCAGTCATGGCAAAGATGGTGCGGGTAAACTGCGCCGCTTCATCCTCTTTCGGGCTGGCCTTGCGCTGCTGCTGGGAAGTTTGTGTCATCTGCGTGCCGTCCCCGCCCAACAGCGGCGAGAGGTCGTAACCGTAATAGCTGGCCACCACCACCACGATAAGCAGAATAATTCCGCCTTTTCCACGGGGAATACGCATACGCCCACCGCCGACGGTTCCGGACTCGTTACGGCGATCTTCTACATTGTCGCTTTCGCGACGCCCTTGCCAACGCATACAGTTATCCTCATGATCGCTCAAAACAGCGTATGTGGATTTTAGTCTGACGCAGCGGGGAAAACCAGAAAACGCGGAAATGGAAGAGGATTTTGCGCAAAAGGCTGAGGAAGGCCGGGCGCACCCGACCTCAAAATAGCGGGTTAGTCGAGCTTCACGCCCAGACGATTAGCCACTTCTTCATAGGCTTCAATCAGGCCACCGAGGCTCTGACGGTAGCGGTCTTTATCCATCTTGTTCAGCGTCTCTTTGTCCCACAGGCGTGCACCGTCCGGGGAGAACTCATCGCCCAGCACCACTTCGCCTTTGAACAGGCCAAACTCCAGCTTGAAGTCAACGAGGATCAGGCCCGCGTCAGAGAACAGCTTGCTCAGTACGTCGTTCGCTTTGTAGGTCAGCTCACGCATACGCGCCAGGTTCTCTCTGTTTACCCAGCCGAAGGTTTCACAGTAGGACTCATTCACCATCGGATCGTGTTTCGCATCGTCTTTCAGGAACAGGTCAAACAGCGGTGGGTTGAGGATCATCCCCTCTTCCACGCCCAGACGTTTTACCAGCGAGCCAGCCGCACGGTTACGGACCACACACTCAACCGGCACCATATCCAGCTTCTTCACCAGCGCTTCGTTGTCAGAGAGCAGGGCTTCCATCTGCGTTGGGATACCGGCTTCCTGCAGTTTGGTCATGATGAAATAATTGAACTTGTTGTTAATCATTCCCTTACGGTCAAACTGTTCGATGCGCTCACCGTCCAGCGCTGACGTATCGTTACGGAATTCGAGTACCAACAGATCCGGGTTTTCGGTGCTGTAAACGGTTTTCGCTTTGCCGCGATACAACTCAGCTTTTTTCTGCATCTTGTTTAACTCCAAACGATAATGAACTGTTACTGTCGGACCGGCTGAACCGGGCCGTTAATATTTTGCCTGGCGGAATTATATGTTCCGCGGGTAAAAAACCGAAGCAATCGTTTACGTCAGACGTAAATAAAAAGGCCGGAAGTATCCGGCCTTGTGGCTTACTTGCTGAATGCGGCCTGGAACACCGCCACCAGCGCATCGTTCTGCGACTGGGTGAGCGGGTGACCTTTAGGGTCGAGGAACTGCAGGCTGCTACGGTTATCGAGGTCACCGACCTGAAGTTTGTAGTCGCCGTTTTTCAGTTCAGGATCCTTGGCACCCAGTTCGTCGAAGGTATTGCTGCCTGGCGCTTTATAAGTCACGTTCAGGCTACCCTGTGAGCGGTTGTTGTCGGTCACTTCCATACCAACGCGCTTCAGCGTTGCCGGCAGGCGCTGCCAGACCACATTGAACGGTGCACGCAGGATCAGATTAGGCAGGCCGGTATCATCGGCACCGCTCTGTACGTCAATTTGCGTTGGGCTGCGGCTGGCAGCGGCATCTTCACGTGTGGTTTCAACCTTATCCATGGTGGCGCTGATTTCGTTCAGCATCTGAGCGGTGTAACGCTGGATCTGCACTGGCGAAGTCACTACTTTATCCTGCTGCTGCAGCTCAAGCAGTTTCACCATCAGAACCTGCTGGCCTGCCTGCGGCTGCACGCTCAGCTGATAGCGGCCACGGTACTGATTATCTTCATCAGCACGGTTCCACTGTACCCAGTCGGTGGTCAGGGATTGACGCGCATCCTGACGGTCGGCAATCGGGAACTTCAGTGACTGCACCGCGTCAACAACCTGCGGCCAGATAGCGCTGCGGCTGTCGACCATCAGCGTACCGGTGTTACCGGCAAACTGGCTGCGGGTGCCGTTCATCAGTGCCAGCGTCTGTGCTGGCGGACGAATGTCCAGCTGCTTGCCTACCTGCCCATTAGGGTTGACCGACGGAATATCAAAGTCGCCATTTTGAATCGGCAGGATCATGCCAGCAGGCGCGCGCAGATCGCTAAGATCGGCGGCCTGCAGGTAGGATTCGTCACCGCTCACCTGACGCTTGTAACGCTGGTCGTTAGAACATGCTGCCAGCAGCATAACCAACGACAGTCCCACCACTTTCGCTACCGTGGACTTTTGTACTGAGTAAGCCATTAATTCTCCCTAAATTTAAAGCAGGCCAGCGTTTTTCAGTGCCTGCTCAACAACCGGACGACCGGCATCGGTCAGCGGCGTCATTGGCAGACGCAGCGTATCGGTTGCTATTAATCCTAATCGTTTCGCGGCCCATTTCACCGGGATAGGATTCGGTTCAGCAAACAGCTTGTGATGCAGATGCATCAGGCGCTGGTTCAGAATGCGCGCTTCGGCAAAGTTGCCCTGCTGCGCCAGAGCGCAAAGCTCGACCATTTCACGTGCGGCAATGTTTGCCGTAACGGAAATCACGCCGTGCCCGCCCAGGTGCATGAAGTCGAGCGAGGTGGCATCATCGCCGCTCACCAGAATAAAGTCTTCATTTACCCGCTCTTGGATCTGACTAACCCGCGATAAGTTCCCGGTGGCCTCTTTGATTCCGATAATATTTTTAATTTTGGCCAGGCGACCGACGGTTTCCGGCAGCAAATCCGTGCCGGTACGTGACGGTACGTTGTACAGCATCTGCGGCAGCTCGGTGCTTTCCGCGATGGTTTTGAAGTGCTGATACAACCCTTCCTGCGTCGGACGGTTGTAGTACGGCGTGACGGTCAGGCAGCCAACAACGCCAGAATTTTCGAAACGTTTGGTCAGAGAGACGCCTTCCGCAGTGGCGTTTGCACCGGTGCCGGCAATAACAGGGATACGGCCATCGGCCAGTTCCAGTGTCAACATCACCACGTCACCATGTTCATCATGGCTCAGGGTGGCGGACTCGCCGGTGGTTCCTACAGAAACAATTGCCGCGGTGCCGCTGGCAATATGGTAATCAATCAGTTTTTTCAGACTCGCACGGCAGACATTACCTTTGTCATCCATCGGCGTTACGAGTGCAACAATACTTCCCGTGAACATTAGCCATCCCCTCGACAAACAAGTGCTTCATGGTACGTTTGACCGTGCAGTAAAAGCAAGCGCGCAGCACGGCTCAAGCGCTTGTCAGCAGTTTTTTTTATGTTTACCTTATGGTTATTAGCATTTGCACAGGAAGATTGATTTTGTCGCAGTCATCGCAACACCATTTGGTTATCACTGCCCTTGGGGTTGACCGCCCGGGGATCGTCAATACTATCACCCGTCACGTCAGCAGCTGCGGGTGCAATATTGAAGATAGCCGGCTGGCTATGCTGGGTGACGAGTTTACCTTTATCATGCTGCTGTCCGGCAGCTGGAACGCCATCACCCTGATTGAATCGACGCTGCCGTTAAAGGGGGCAGAGCTGGAGCTGCTGATTGTGATGAAGCGCACCAGCGCCAGTACGCGACCGCCCCTGCCCGCCACGGTGTGGGTGCAGGTGGAGGTCATCGACTCCCCGCACATCATTGAGCGCTTTACCGATCTGTTTGATTCGCATCAGATGAATATTGCCGAGCTGGTGTCGCGCACACAGCCTGCACAAGAAAACCAGCCACCTTTGCTCTATATTCAGTTAACCGCCCATAGCCCGGCCAGCCAGGATGCGTCATTAATCGAGCAAGCGTTCAACCGGCTATGTACAGAACTCCATGCTCAAGGCACTATTAAGGCGGTTTCTCACCACGGCGCGTAATCCTTAACCTGCACGTGGGAAGCGCGTGAATTTTAACCCTGGTATGATGATAAAAATGGAGAGTAGTGATGAATCCACTGAAAGCCGGTGATACTGCACCGAAATTTAGCTTGCCCGACCAGGACGGCGAACAGGTAAATTTAACCGACTTCCAGGGACAGCGCGTTCTGGTATATTTCTACCCGAAAGCGATGACGCCAGGCTGTACCGTACAGGCATGCGGTCTGCGCGATAGCATGGACGAGCTGAAAAAATCCGGGGTTGAAGTATTAGGTATCAGCACCGATAAGCCGGAGAAGCTCTCACGCTTCGTCGAGAAAGAGCTGCTGAACTTCACTCTGCTGTCTGATGAAGACCATCAGGTATGCGAGCAGTTTGGTATCTGGGGCGAAAAAACCTTTATGGGCAAGACCTATGACGGCATCCACCGCATCAGTTTCCTGATCGGCACTGATGGCAAAGTTGAGAAAGTTTTCGATGATTTCAAGACCAGTAACCACCACGATATCGTGATGGATTACCTGCAGTCGGCGTGATTTGAACCTGCGGGCCGACCCGCAAACGTCGGGGCCGATCGTCTTTTCGATCGGCCCTTGATAAACCTTCTACAATTTAGCCAGTTCATCCGGCCAGGCATGCACCACCGCTTTCACCAGCGTGGCGAGCGGTATGGCAAAGAACACCCCCCAGAACCCCCATAGCCCGCCGAAAATCACCACCGACAGAATGATCACCAGCGGATGCAGGTTTACCGCTTCTGAGAACAGTATCGGCACCAGTACATTGCCATCCAGCGCCTGAATTACCAGATAGACGATAATCATGGTCCAGAAATCTCCGGACAGCCCCCACTGGCCCAGCCCCACGCCAATCACCGGAATGGTGACCGCCATTGCCCCGACGTAGGGGATCAGCACCGAGATACCGACCAGCACGCCCATCAGCAGCGCATAGTTCATACCGATAGCGAGGAAGCCAATCCAGCTGGCGATGCCGACCACCACCATCTCCAGCACCTTGCCGCGAATGTAGTTCGACACCTGCTGGTTCATCTCAACCCATACCTGCCCGGCAAGACCGCGATTGCGCGGCAGCACGCGGCGAATGGCGTCCAGCATCTGATCTTTGTCCTTCAGCAGGAAAAACACCATCAGCGGCACCAGCACCAGATAGATAGCCAGCGTCATCAGCCCAACCAGCGAAGCCAGAGAATATTTCACCAGCTGGTCGCCCATGCCGCTCAGGCGGCTGCGCAGATTTTCCACCACAATATCGATAATGCCGACATCCATCAGCGTTGGGAAACGCTCCGGCAGACGGGTAGCGAACTGATACAGCCGCGTCAGCATGGTCGGCATCTCATGGGCGAGGTTGATGCCCTGCTGCCAGGCGACCGGCACCACCACCAGCAGCAATATCAGGATCAGGGTGGCAAAGACGATCAGTACCAGCGTCACCGCCCAGGTACGCGAGCAGCCAAGCCGCTCGAGCCTGACCGTGGGCCATTCCAGCAGGAAAGCCAATACGATTGCCACCAGCAGCGGCGCCAGCAGGCCATTAAAGAAAAACAGGATGCAGAAAGCAGCGATCAGGATCGCCAGCAGCGCAATGGCCTGGGGATCGCTAAAACGGCGGCGATACCACTGCATTATAAGTTCCAGCATGGTAAGTCCTTGCCTGAGAATGAGTGGGGGAAAGTGTACCTGAAACGCAGCGCCCCTGCAGTGTCGTCTGGGGCGCTGCGCGCGAACGCTTAATGCGGAAGGGGCTGTACAACTGCAGGCTGTTCGGTGCTGTTTTTTGCCACAATCACCTGATTGCGCCCGGCGTTTTTAGCCCGGTAAAGCGCATCATCCGCCTGCTTGAAGGTGTGCTCCATGGCGACGGCATTTTTCGCGGCCCAGAATGCCACTCCGACAGAAATGGTGATATGCCCGACCTGCTCCAGATCGAACCCTTCAATACGGCAGCGCACGCGCTCCGCGATCATCATGGCCACTTCGCGATCGGCGCCCGGCAGGATCATCAGAAACTCTTCGCCGCCGTTACGACAGATGACATCAGTCTGTCTGGCCCCCTGCTGCAGCTGGCGCGCCACGGTTTTAATCACCGTATCGCCCGCATCATGACCAAAGGTGTCATTAACGCGCTTAAAGTAGTCGATATCCAGCGCCAGTACCGCGAACGACTGGCTGGTGGCCTGGAAGTATTCCAGCACCGCATTCAGGCCACGGCGATTCAGCAGTTCGGTCATCGGGTCGGTCTGCACTTCGCTTTTCAGTCGGCCGATTTTGTCCTGCATCAGGGCGATCCCCGCCAGCATTGCCCGCTTAATCTGCGAGGCTTCGTAATACCAGGAGCGGATGCTGTTGATCTCTTTCGAAACGTTTTGCGTATCCATCTGGCTGGCTTTACGCGCCAGCTGCCACAGCGGTAGCGCAATGCGCTGGGCGAGGATCAGGGCCAGAATCAGCGTCAGCAGAGCAAACGGCACCGAATGTTTCAGCACCTGCAGCAGCAGGCTGTTGAGCGGCGCCAGCGTAGCCAGCCTCGGCTTGAGCGTGACGATGGTCCAGCCAGCGGTCGGGACGTTAGCGTAACCTGCCAGCATCGCCTCACCATTATCAGCGCTAACTTCCCTGTTGCCGTTGCTGGCTTTGCTGCGCTGGTCATTGCTGATTAACGGGTTGATGGTTTTGCCGACCATCTGACGGTCCTGGTGATACAGCACCTGATTTTTACCGTCGATGACGTACAGCGTTGAGCCATCACGATAGAACTGCTCACCGAGCAGCACGTTCAGAATGCTTTTTTTCTTCAGATAGATAGAGCCGCCAACATAGCCGAGATACGTGCCGGTTTTTGACCAGATTGGCCAGGAGACAAACACCAGCAGATTATTGGCGGCAGACATGCTCGGCTGGCTGATCAGCGGTTTGCGCTCGGCCAGCGCCTGTTTTGCCGCAGCTGAACTGAGGTGCATGCCCTTCAGCATCAGTGATTCCGGCGAAATAGCGCGCACCCAGCCGTTAGCATCAACAATCACCACCGAGTTAAAGCTGTTGGTTTGCTCGCGCAGGCGATCCACTTCCTGCTGTAGCCTGTCGTCATCTTCCAGCCCGCTGCCCAGCACTTTAGCGCTGTAAGAGAGCTGTGATTGCGCCAGCTGGAAAAACACCTCGGTGGTCGACGCCAGCTTGGTGGCGTAAACCCGGTTGGCTTCCAGCGTATTACCGATCAGCACATCGCGCTGCACACGCCAGCTGGCGTACAGAGAATTGGCGAGAGTGATCACAATGCTGGCGACCGCCAGCAAGGTTATTAGCGTGCGCAAGTCCGTTTTGGGGCGGGTAAGCCTCAGCATGGACTCACCTCGGTGAGAAGCATCATCATCAGCGCCTTATAATTTTTTATGCGCGTTGATACCCAAAAAATTTCATGTTGCAGGAAGGCGGCAAGTGAGGGGATCCCCGGGAGCTTACTCCAGTAAGTGACCGGGGTGAGCGAGTGCAGCCAACACACCTGCAACGTGCAAGATGGAGGGTATGTTTAAAAGTGCGAGTTATGCCCTGGTAAAGCACCTGCCAATTGTACACCTCTCAGCCATTTTGGGAATAATCTGACGCTATCAGGGCCAGGAAATATTTCACTTAAATCGAAAAAGGAATTTATCAGAAGAAGCGGGCCAGTTGGCCCGCAGCGCGGGGTTACATTGACAGGAAGGCGTAGCCCTGGTTTTCGAGGGTGGAAACGGTCGTCGGGCTGGAGAGCGCATGGGTAACGGATTTATCAATCCACTCGGGTTTATAGTGGTGGAAAGCCACCGACTGGTCGCACACCGATACGTCCACGCCCTTCTCGCGCAGCGCAGCAATCAGCTTCAGGTTCGGGTTATCCATACCGAACTGCTTATGATACTGCTCGTTGTTCAGCATTGCTGGCGTGCCGTCGCCGGTGACCGAAACCACAAACTTCAGTTTTTCTGCTGGAACGCCGGAAGCCACGTACAGATTAACCACGCGCGCCACGCGCTCCAAACCGAGGTTCGGATCGTTCGGGCCGTTCTCCGCTTTGGTTATCTGGAAGACGATTTTATTGCTGTCGTTGACGTTCGGCTTGTAAGCCACGTTCGGCTCGTAGTGCATTTTGCCATAGCCTTCAATCGCTGGCGTCGACCAGAAACCCGCCGGGTCGCTGGCCGGATCGGCACGACTGGCAATTTTATCGATCAGTTCAGGCGCTTTAGAAAAGCTGGCGCCGACAAAACCAGCTACAGCCGCAATCAGGACATAAGAAACCACAGGACGCATAACCACTTCTCCGTAAGAGCACAGTAATGAGTGAGATATAACACAGGCTTTAGGGAAAGCTTTACCGGCTATTTTCCGCCTGGTGGCTTATTAGTTTCATATTGAAATAATATGCATTTACTACTGTATAGCTAAAATGACCTTTCCTGACTTCATTAGTGATGCCAATAAAGCCAATGTAATCCGTAGGGTCGAGGCATGCCTCGACCTTAATTGAAAGGTTCAGGCATGCCTGAACCCTATGTCTGTTTTAATCGCTGGATCTGATGATTTACTCATCATGCGATGCCGATAAAATTTAATTTAAGTAATAGAAAATTTTACGGCAACCGCCTCGGGCAATTTTTCAGAGTAACCCCTATCAAACGGCATGCCACTATCAGTAAATTTGAATAAATTTACCTAACTTTAAACAAAGAGGGGCAATGCCCCGACAACTTCTCTAGCGCCAGCAGTCGATTAGTGCTGCGGCTGGCTATCCGCTGCGTTCAGTTTTTTACCGCAAAATCCCGCCCAGCTCGCCCCGGCAGGTGCAACAGCGGTAATTAAGGCATTTCATTCCCCACGGGCACTGGTTAAGATGGCTTCTTAGTGTGGCTATCTTATGCCCGCAGAAGAACATTTCGGCACTTTGCCGGTCAAAATCTGGACTTCCTTGTTAGGGATTGCGATATGTTAATCCGATTCAACCGAGGCCTGCTGGCTTCCCTGATAGTGACGCTGCTCGCAGCCCAGACGCTGCCAGCACGTGCGGACGTGAGCGATAATCTACCGGATATTGGCACCACCGCGGGCGGAACCCTGTCGATTAATCAGGAACTGGCAATGGGCGATTTCTACGTGCGCCAGCTGCGCGCCAGTGCGCCAATCATCAATGACCCGCTGTTAAATCAGTATATCAACGGCCTCGGCCAGCGCCTGGTGTCCCATGCCTGGTCAGTCAAAACCCCGTTCCATTTCTTCCTGATCCGTAATGATGAAATTAACGCCTTCGCCTTCTTCGGCGGCAATGTGGTGCTGCACTCCGCGCTGTTCCGCTACGCCGATAATGAAAGCCAGCTGGCTTCGGTAATGGCGCACGAAATCTCGCACGTGACCCAGCGCCATCTGGCGCGTGCGATGGAAGATCAGCAGCGCAACGCCCCGCTTACCTGGGTGGGTGCGCTGGGTTCAATTCTGCTGGCGATGGCCAGCCCGCAGGCCGGAATGGCGGCGCTGACCGGCACGCTGGCCGGAACTCAGCAGGGGATGATCAGCTTTACCCAGCAGAACGAACAGGAAGCCGACCGTATTGGCATTCAGGTGCTTCAGCGCTCCGGATTTGACCCGGAAGCCATGCCAAACTTTCTGCAAAAGCTGGCGGATGAGTCGCGCTTCGCCTCCAAACCACCGGAAATACTGCTGACGCACCCGCTGCCCGACAGCCGCCTCGCCGATGCGCGCAACCGTGCCAATCAGATGAAGCCGGTGGTGGTGCAATCCTCACAGGATTTCTATATGGCAAAAGTCAGGGCGCTGGGCATGTTCTCCACCGGGCAGAACCAGCTAAATGACGATCTGCTGACCCCACTGTCGCACGGCAACAGCCGTGAACAGGCCGCCGCGCAGTATGGTAAAGCCGTGCTGTTGCTGGGCGAGAATAAATTTGCCGAAGCGCGCAATATCATCACCCCGCTGCTGGCAAAGCAGCCGGATAACGTCTGGTATCTCGATATCATGACCGACATTGATATCGGGCTGAAACAGCCGCAGCAGGCCATTAACCGCCTGCTGGCGGTGAAAGGCGTCAATACGATCCCGGTATTGCAGATCAACCTGGCGAACGCCTATGTCGAAGCGAAACAGCCTGCTAATGCCAGCAAAGTACTGTACCGCTACACCTGGGCAAATAAGGACGATCCTAACGGCTGGGACCTGCTGGCTCAGGCTTCTGCCGCGCAGGGTCTGAGCGATGAAGAGCAGGCCGCGCGCGCCGAGAGTCTGGCGCTGGCCGGCCAGCTCGACCAGGCGATCCGCAGCCTGAGCAGCGCCAGCGCCGCCGTGCCGCTTGGCAGCCTGAAACAGGCGCGTTACGACGCCCGTATCGATCAGCTGCGCCATTTACAGGAACGTTTCCGCCAGTATCAGAAATCATAAGGAGAGGATGAATGGCTGAAGTACAGATTTACCACAATCCACGCTGCTCCAAGAGTCGCGAAACCCTGGCGCTGCTGCAGGCGCACGGCATTGAACCCGAAGTGATCCTCTACCTGGAGACGCCACCGGATAGCGCCACGCTGCAAGCGCTCCTGCAGCAGCTGGGTTTCAGCAGCGCACGCCAGCTCATGCGTCATAAAGAGGAAGCTTACAAAGCGGGCGGACTCGGGGATACGAGCCTGAGCGAGCAGCAGCTGCTGGCGGCGATGGTGGCAGAACCGAAGCTGATTGAGCGGCCAATTGTGGTGGCCAACGGCCAGGCGCGCATCGGCCGCCCGCCTGAGCAGGTGCTGGAGATTTTATTGCGTTCTAAAGGCTGAGGGCTTCTTTAACAAACGGGATGGTCAGCTTGCGCTGAGCGCTGATTGATGCGCGATCCAGCTGATCGAGCGTCAAAAACAGCGTGCGCATCTCACGATCGAGACGTTTAAGCAGGAAGCGGCCAACGTCTTCCGGCAGTTCGAATCCGCGCAGGCGGGCACGCAGCTGAAGCGCCTGCAGCTTATCTTCGTCGGAGAGCGGCTGCAGTTTATAGATCTGGCCCCAGTCGAGGCGCGAAGCCAGATCGGCCAGCTTGAGGTTAAGCTGGCGCGGTGGGCGATCCCCGGTGATCAGCAGCCGGGTTTTTCCAGTTTCCAGAATGCGGTTATACAGGTCGAAGATCGCCATCTCCCAGGGTTCATCCCCGGCAATGCACTCAATATTATCGATGCAGATCAGCGCCAGCTGCTCCATGCCGTCCAGCACTTCCGGCACAAACCAGGTGCGCTTATCCAGCGGCACATAGCCCACCGCTTCGCCTTTGGCCGACAGTTCCGCGCAGGCCGCGTGCAGCAGATGGCTGCGCCCGCCACCTTCACGTGACCAGAAATAGAAGTAGCTACCGTGTTCCTGATGCAGAGCGCCCTGCAGCGCAGCCAGCAGCGACGGATTTTCCCCCGGCCAGAAGCTGGCGAAGGTTTCGTCGTCGGGCAGGTAAAGTGGCAATGAAAGCTGTGCCGGCGTGTTCAGAATCACCTCAGGGTTTTGGCAGGCAGAAATCGCGAAAAATTCTAACACAACTCGGTCAGGATCATGAAACGCTTAGCGGTCAGCGATCGTCGCGGATCGTCACAATACGCGGCAAAAAGTGCGATTAGCGCTTACTGGATAGCATAATGGTTTAAAAATCATTAGCCTTGGGCCAGTTTTTTTATTCAATAACATGGAGTCGTTATATGCCGGTCACCCGCAAAATTCGCCTGAGTATCCTCACTGCCGGCCTGTTAGCCTGTCTCGCAAGCCAGGCCACCGAGCTGCAGCACTGGCCGCAGCCGCAGGCGGACAAACTGAATCAGCTGATCGAACAGCATCGTAACAAAGGCAACTATGCGGTGTTCGATATGGATAACACCACCTATAAGAACGATCTGGAAGAGGCGTTAATACCGTGGCTGGAGAATCAGAAACTGCTGACGCGGGAGACGCTCGATCCTGCGCTTAAGCTGATCCCTTTCAACGACCTGCCGGGCAAACCCGAGAGCCTTTACAGCTATTATCACCGCCTTTGTCATATTGATGAGCTGATTTGCTATCCCTGGGCAGCACAGATTTTTTCCGGTTTTACTTTGCAGCAGCTGAAGCAGCAGGTGGATGCCATGCTGGCGCAGCAGGCGGCTATCCCGGCCTCCCTTAATCAGGAGGGTCAGCAGATCATTACGGCGGTAGAGCCGCCGAGAATGCTGCGCGGCATGCAGGAGCTTTTTGCCAAACTGCAGGAGAACGGTATCCGCGTGTATATCATGAGCGCCGCACATGAGGAGCTGGCGCGCATGGTGGCTAGCGACCCTCACTATGGCTATAACGTTAAAGCGGAAAATGTATTAGGTATCAATACCCTGCTACGAAATACCGTCACTGGCGAACTCACGACCGCACGCAAACAGATCCGCGAGGGCCGCTACCGGCCCGAACAGAATCAGCAGTTGCAGATGACCTCCTATCTGATGAACCCAATGACCTGGTATGAAGGTAAAGCGGGCAGCATGCTGGCGTACATCGATCAGTGGCGCAAACCGATTCTGGTTGGCGGAGACACCCTCTATTCAGATACTTACATGCTGCTCAACAGCACTGATGTGGCCAGCGGCGGGCAGCGACTGTGGATTAGCCGCAGTGACAATACGCGTAAAAAGCTCGATGGGCTGATTAAAAAGATGGTCAGTGAGCAACAGCAGGCAGGGGTAACCCCTGATGCCGATAAAAACTGGATAGTGGTGCAGCAGCAGCGGCTGGAATAGTCGTTACGTTAAGGGCGAGCATAAAGCTCGCCCTTACAATCCCTTACTTACCGTCCGTGCGTTCGTCAGGGACGTCGATCACCTCTTCTTCGCGGCTGCACAGGCTGATCACCTTGAAGATCAGGCTAAGCCCAACGCCCACTACGGTCGCCAGCGCCATGCCTTTCAGCTCAGCCGCGCCAATATGCACCTTCGCCCCGCTTACGCCGATAATCAGGATCACCGAGGTGAGGATCAGGTTCTGCGCTTTGTTGTAATCCACTTTCGACTCAATCAGCACGCGGATACCGGAAGCGCCGATCACCCCATACAGCAGCAGCGAAACGCCGCCCATTACCGGCACCGGGATCGCCTGAATAGCCGCCGCCAGCTTGCCCACGCAGGAGAGCAGGATCGCCAGTATCGCCGCGCCGCCGATCACCCAGGTGCTGTACACGCGGGTGATCGCCATTACGCCAATATTCTCGCCGTAGGTGGTATTCGGCGTGGAGCCGAAGAAGCCGGAGAAAATGGTCGAGACGCCGTTGGCAAACATCGAACGATGCAGGCCCGGATCTTTCAGCAGATCTTTTTTCACGATGTTGGCCGTGACCACCAGGTGACCGATATGCTCGGCAATCACCACCAGCGCCGCTGGCAGGATGGTAAAGATGGCATACCACTCAAAGCGCGGGGTGTAGAACGTTGGCAGCGCAAACCAGTGGGCTTCACGCACCGGCGTCCAGTCGACGATGCCCATGCCATAAGAGAGCGCGTAACCAACCAGCACGCCGATCAGAATCGGGATAATCGCCATAAAGCCGCGGAACATCACCGAACCGAAGATAGTCACGCCCAGCGTCACCATCGAGATAATCACGGTTTTACTGTCGGGTGAAGTGCCATCCGCCGGCAGCAGACCGGCCATATTTGCCGCCACGCCCGCCAGTTCCAGCCCGATAACCGCCACAATCGCGCCCATGGCTGCCGGGGGAAACATCACGTCCAGCCAGCCGGTACCGGCCTTTTTGACAATCAGCGCCACCAGGCAGAACAGCACGCCGCACATGATAAAACCGCCCAGCGCCACTTCATAGCCCAGCGGCAGCAGCAACAGCACCGGGGAGATAAAGGCGAAGCTGGAACCGAGGTAGGCCGGGATTTTACCTTTACAGATAAACAGATACAGCAGCGTGCCGATACCGTTGAACAACAGTACCGTGGCCGGGTTGATATGGAACAGGATCGGCACCAGCACGGTGGCGCCAAACATAGCGAACAGGTGTTGGAAGCTAAGTGGAATGGTTTGCAGCAGCGGTGGCCGCTCGCTTACGCCAATTGCGCGACGCGTCATGATGTTGTTACCCCTTGAGTTTGCCTTTGCTATAAAAAAACCGACTCTGCGGTCGGTTTATAAAAATGAATAGTCTATCGACCCACGGCTTTTCCCACGGGCAAAATCAGGCAGACCAGGCGTTATCGTCGCAGGCAGTTTGGGCACGGCCAGCGCGCAGGAACCGGAGCGTACACAACGTACGTGAGGATTCCGAGCACTGCCCGGGTTCAAAATGGCAAGTAAGATAGCCTGGAGCATTGTTTATTTAGTACCAAAAATCTTATCGCCGGCATCGCCGAGGCCTGGGATGATATAGCCCTTCTCGTTCAGGCCCTGGTCGATGGACGCGGTGTACACTTCCACATCCGCGTGCGCTTTCTCCAGCGCCGCCAGCCCTTCCGGTGCCGCGACCAGCACCAGCACCTTGATGCTGGTACAGCCCGCTTTCTTCAGCAGGTCGATGGTGGCGATCATCGAACCACCGGTTGCCAGCATGGGGTCTACCACCAGCGCCATGCGCTCTTCAATGTTGGAGACCAGCTTCTGGAAATAAGGCACCGGCTCCAGCGTCTCTTCATCACGATAGACGCCAACCACGCTGATACGCGCACTCGGCACGTGCTCCAGCACCCCTTCCATCATGCCAAGACCGGCGCGCAGGATTGGCACCACGGTAATTTTCTTACCTTTGATCTGATCGATTTCTACCGGTCCGTTCCAGCCTTCGATGGTCACCTTTTCAGTTTCCAGATCGGCGGTGGCTTCATAAGTCAGCAGACTTCCCACTTCTGACGCGAGTTCACGGAAACGTTTGGTGCTTACGTCATGTTCACGCATCAGACCCAGTTTATGTTTGACCAGCGGGTGTTTGACTTCCACGATCTTCATTGTTGTACTCCCGGAGTGTTAAGCTGCAAAAAAAAATCGCGAGATTATAGCGCCATTTAGGCTCGGCGCCATATGACTTAGTGCAATAGTTTGCACGCCCTCAGCATTATTCCTAAGGATTAGCTAAAATCCGGCTATCTGCAATGCGTGCAAGAAGGCACTCGCAAACGTTTGCCTGCACTGTTAGAATTGCGGCGCTTTATTTTTACCACCACACCAACCGCAAACCGCGTGGGGATTCGCAGTGACCGACAAAACCTCTCTCAGCTATAAAGACGCCGGCGTAGATATCGATGCGGGTAATGCTTTAGTCGACCGTATCAAAGGCGTAGTGAAAAAGACTCGTCGCCCGGAAGTGATGGGTGGACTGGGCGGTTTCGGTGCGCTTTGTGCACTGCCGCAAAAATACCGCGAACCGATTCTGGTTTCCGGCACTGACGGCGTCGGCACCAAGCTGCGTCTGGCGATGGACCTGAAACGCCACGATACCATCGGTATCGACCTGGTCGCGATGTGCGTTAACGATCTGGTGGTTCAGGGTGCTGAGCCCCTGTTTTTCCTTGATTATTATGCCACCGGCAAACTGGATGTGGATACCGCAGCCAGCGTTATCACCGGCATCGCTGAAGGCTGTTCACAGTCAGGCTGTGCGCTGGTAGGCGGCGAAACCGCTGAAATGCCGGGCATGTACCACGGCGAAGACTACGACGTGGCCGGCTTCTGCGTCGGTGTGGTTGAGAAATCCGAAATCATCGACGGCAGCAAAGTGACCGATGGCGACGTGCTGATTGCCCTGGGTTCCAGCGGCCCGCACTCTAACGGCTACTCGCTGGTGCGTAAGATTCTGGAAGTCAGCAACACTGACCCGGAAACCACGACGCTTGCAGGCAAATCACTCTCTGACCACCTGCTGGCACCGACCCGCATCTACGTGAAAAACATCCTGAGCCTGATCGAACAGGTTGATGTTCACGCCATCGCCCACCTGACCGGCGGCGGCTTCTGGGAAAACATCCCGCGCGTCCTGCCGGATAACACCCAGGCCGTGCTCGAAGAGTCAAGCTGGGAGTGGCCAGCGGTGTTTGGCTGGATGCAGCAGGCGGGTAACGTTAGCAGCTTCGAAATGTACCGCACCTTCAACTGCGGCGTCGGCATGGTGATCGCGCTGAGCGCGGCTGAAGCCGATAAGGCCGTAAAGCTGATGAATGATGCCGGCGAGAAAGCGTGGAAAATCGGCGTGATCAAAGCCTCTGACTCTGAAGAACGTGTGGTTATTAACGCATGAAGCGCATAGTCGTGCTGGTTTCCGGTAATGGAAGCAACTTACAGGCAATCCTGGACGCCTGCCAGCAGGGACGGATCAACGGCAGCGTCGCTGCCGTTTTCAGCAACAAAGCTGAGGCTTTTGGGCTGGAACGCGCGCGCGCAGCAGAAGTGCCGGCGCATGCGCTGGCGGCTGCGCAATTTGCTGACCGCGCCGCGTTTGATCGTCAGCTGATGCTGGAGATCGACGCCTATGCGCCCGATCTGGTGGTATTAGCCGGCTATATGCGGATCCTCAGCGCCGAATTCGTCCAGCGCTACGCCGGACGGATGCTGAATATCCACCCTTCCCTGCTGCCAAAATATCCCGGTCTGCACACCCATCGCCAGGCGATTGAAAATGGCGATGAAGAGCACGGCACCTCGGTGCATTTTGTCACTGAAGAGCTGGACGGCGGTCCGGTGATTTTGCAGGCGAAAGTGCCGGTATTCAGCGACGACAGCGAAGAGGATGTCACGGCGCGCGTGCAGCATCAGGAACACGCGATCTACCCGTTGGTGGTGAGCTGGTTTGTTGATGGCCGCCTGGCGATGCGCGATGGTGCGGCGTGGCTGGACGGCCAGCAACTGCCTGTTGAAGGGCATGCGTTCGAATAAGCGTTTGCGGGTCGGGCATGCCTGACCCCTACCCATATCTGCCGGTAATATAATCTTCCGTACGGCGCTGACGCGGCGCAGTAAACAGTTCGTCGGTCAGACCAAACTCCACCACACTTCCCTGATGCATAAACGCGGTATAGTCCGACACGCGGGCAGCCTGCTGCATGTTATGGGTGACCAGAATCAGCGTGAAGTGCTGCTTCAACGTGCTCATCAGCTCCTCAATCACCAGCGTGGAGATGGGATCGAGCGCCGACGTTGGCTCATCCAGCAGTAAGATTTCTGGCTCAATCGCTATCGCCCGGGCGATCACCAGCCGCTGCTGCTGCCCGCTGGAGAGCGTCAGCGCATTCTGCCACAGATTATCTTTCACTTCCGGCCACAGTGCCGCCGCACGCAGCGCCCGCTCCACCGCTTCATCCAGTACGCGTCGGTCACGCACGCCCTGCAGGCGCAGGCCATACACCACGTTGTCATAGATGGTTTTGGGGAACGGGTTAGGACGCTGGAACACCATTCCCACGCGGCGGCGCAGCGCAGAGAGATCCTGCTGCGGGGCGAGGATTGAGTGCTGCTGCAGCCGGATATCCCCTTCGATACGGCAGCCGTCAATCGTATCATTCATACGGTTAAAGCAGCGCAGCAGGGTCGATTTGCCGCAGCCTGAGGGGCCGATTAACGCGGTGATGCGATTTTTCGGCACCCGCAGGCTGATGGCATTCAGGGCGGGTTTTTTCCCGTACCACAGGCTGAGTTTATCCAGCTCCAGCGCGGTATCCGCATCGTCAAAGGTGACATTGGTCATAAAGAATTCCGTGTTAATGCATCAGCGCACGGTAGCGCTCGCGCAGACGATGGCGCAGGACCATCGCCATTAAATTTAAGCCCAGAATCAGCAATACCAGCAGCAGCGCGGTGGCAAACACCAGCGGGCGGTCAGCTTCGGCATTGGGGCTTTGAAAAGCCAGATCGTAAATCTGAAAGCCGAGATGCATAAATTTACGATCGAGGTGTAAATAAGGGAACAGTGAGTCAATCGGCAGCTCGGGCACCATCTTCACCACGCCGACCAGCATCAGCGGCGCGGTCTCCCCGGCGGCGCGCGCGACGGCCAGAATCAGCCCGGTCAGCATCGCCGGTATCGCCAGCGGCAGCGTGACGTGCCACAGGGTTTCTGCCCGGGTTGCGCCGAGCGCGAGGGAACCCTGGCGCAGCGATGGCGGAATGCGCGACAGCCCCTCTTCGGTGGCAACAATCACCACCGGCAGGGTCAGCAGTGCCAGCGTCAGCGAAGCCCACAGCAGCCCCGGTGTACCAAAGGTCGGGTTCGGCAACGACGAGGCGAAGAACAGGCGATCGAGGCTGCCGCCCATCAGCCAGACAAAGAACCCGAGGCCAAACACCCCATAGACAATCGACGGCACGCCAGCCAGATTGACCACGGCAATGCGCACCAGCCGCGTCAGCAGGTTGCGCCCGGCGTACTCGTGCAGCCAGACGGCGGCAATCACGCCGAGCGGCATCACCACCACCGACATCAGTAGCACCATCAGCACGGTACCAAAGATCGCCGGGAAAATGCCGCCGTCGCCCTGGCTGTCACCTTTAGCATCGCTGACGAAGTGCCACAGCTGGCTGCCGAAATGCTGCCACTTCTGCGCCAGCGTCATGGCATTGGGCTGCCAGGCAGCGACAATCTGCGCCAGCGAGATCGGATGCTGCACGCCGCCCGCATCGCGCAACAGCAGCACGGTACTGTTGCTTTCACGCTGCAGGGCCGACAGTCGTGCGGCCTGGCGGCCAAACTGGCGCTGCAGTTCGGCGCGGTCTGCCTCATACATCGACTGCGCCTCCGCCGTGTAGCGCTGCTCGTCGCGCTGCTTCTGCCGCTGGCGCGCCAGCTCCTCCATCTGCGCATTCAGCCGCGCCATATTCACCCGGCGCAGCTTTTCCGCTTCCTCGATACGCTGACGCGTCTGCACTAAACGCTGCTGCAGCGCCTGGCCGAGATCCTGTGCCGTCAGCGGCTGGCTCTCTTCCAGCAGCCCGTCAAACCAGCCGTAGGCGTTGCCGCCGCTGCGCCGCTGCAGCACGATCGCCTGGCCCGGCGTATCCTGCTGCACAATCTGGCTGGAGAGAATCGTGTGAAAATCCGGGGCGTTAAAATCGCGGTTGCCGGTTTTGATCAGATAGCGCGTAACCTTTTCCGGCGTCTTCCCGACCAGCGGCTGCCCGCTGGCCAGAAGCTGCTGGCGCGAGACCGTCTGCCGTTGCGCCACTTCGCCCAGCATCTGCACCTCACCGTGCGGGGTTTTTAGCGTGAACTGCACCAGCGGCTGCGGCCAGAAATAGCGCAGCCCCTGCCAGGCCAGCAGCGCAATCAACAGCAGGAAGGCCAGCAGGCTGAGCGCTACCGCGCCCCCGGTCAGCCAGCGCCAGCGGTGATTATTGCGTGCCGCGTTGATCATCCCTGAATCTCCTGCTGGCTGTAACGCTGGCGCAGGCGCTGACGCACCATCTCCGCAAGGGTATTGACCACCAGGGTGAACACCAGCAGCACCAGCGCAGAGAGGAACAGAATACGGTAGTGAGCGCTGCCCGCTGCGGCTTCCGGCATCTCCACCGCCACGTTCGCCGCCAGCGAGCGCAGCCCTTCGAACAGGCCGCCGTGCGTCACCGGGGTATTGCCCGTCGCCATCAGCACGATCATGGTTTCTCCTATCGCGCGGCCAAAGCCAATCATTAAGGCGGCAAAGATGCCGGAGGAGGCTCCCGGCAGCACCACGCGCGTCAGAGTTTGCCACTGCGTCGCCCCCAGCGCCAGCGAGCCCTGCCCGAGCTCGGCCGGAACGCTGAAGATGGCATCTTCCGCCAGGGTGAAGATCAGCGGCACCAGCGCAAAGCCCATCGCCACCCCGGCCACCAGCAGATTACGCTGCTGATAGTGAGTACTGATGACGTCAGCCAACTGCTGCCCCCACAGCGCCTGTACGGCCAGCGGCACCAGCCACAGGGTTGCTGCAGCGGTCAGCAGCAGGACCGGCAGCAGAATCA
Source organism: Erwinia aphidicola (assembly GCF_024169515.1). Lineage (NCBI taxonomy): Bacteria > Pseudomonadati > Pseudomonadota > Gammaproteobacteria > Enterobacterales > Erwiniaceae > Erwinia > Erwinia aphidicola. Next base: position 430,733 of record NZ_JAMKCQ010000001.1, read on the forward strand.
GCACTTCACGCCCTTCGGACAGCCAGCGCCTGCGCCAGTGCGGCGGTAATTTTTGCATTGCCCAACCGCACAGCAGCAGCACGGCGGCCAGCGCCAGCGGCAGCAGCAGCACGCCGGGGAGCCTGTCGGCAATGCGCGGTGCCAGCCACAATCCGGCGATCAGGCCGATTACCACGCTGGGCAGCGCCCCCATCATCTCAATGGCCGGTTTCACCCAGCGCCGCAGTGCTGGCGTCATAAACCAGGCGGTGTACATTGCCGCTGCCAGCGCCAGCGGCGTGGCAAACAGCATCGCCAGCCCGGCGGCCTTCAGGGTTCCCACCACCATCGGCACCAAGCTGTATTTCCCCTGATAGTAGTCATTGGCGGAGGTCGACTGCCAGACATAGTCCGGGGAAGGATAGTGCTCGTACCACACTTTTTGCCACAGGCTGCGCCAGCTGATGTCCGGCCATGGATTGGTCAGCTGAAAGTGCTGCCAGCGCCCGTCACGCTCCACCAGCAGCCCGTCGCCTTCCGGAGAGAACTTCGCACGGGTGATACCCGGTTTGAGCTGATGGCTGAGGATGGCTCCCTGCTGCTTGCTGGCAAACAGCTTAAGCTCGCCCTGCGGGCTGAGCGTGGCGAATACGCGGCGGTGTGCTTCGGTGACGATCAGCGGCTGCCACTCTGCCCCGGCAAAACGGCGGATCTGGCGCAGGTGCGGGCCGCTCGGGCTGGCGATATCAAACCACTGGCTGATGCCGTCTTCATCGGCGATCAGTAGCGAACTGCCGCCGCTCAGCATCGCGATGCTTTTCACCGGCTGCGTCAGCGTCAGCTCGTCGCGCAGTTGAGGCGCGCCGCTGCCGATGTTCCAGACGCGCAGCTGTGAACCGGCCAGCGCAAACAGCAGGCGGCCATCCGGTGACAGCAGCAGCTGGCTGACGTCGCGGATGTCCAGACGATAATTTTGTGCAGGGAGCTGGGATTGCAGCTGCCATAGCGTGATATGGTCGGGGGTCGCCAGCGCCACCTGCCAGCGGTTTTCACCACTTTGCGCCAGGCTGAACTGGTTGATGGTCGTTTCACCGCTGGAGAGCGGCAGATCGCCCAGCGGGAACTTCCAGTGCGGCGCTTCACCGGGGATAAACTCAGGTTTTACCAGCACCATTGAGCCCTGTGCTGACAGCAGCAGCGTGCTGCCGTTATCGCTACTGCTGCTGGCTCTGACCGCGCTGCGCATTAGCGGGAACGGGCTCATCGGCGGCTCAGCATTCAGCGGGATAAACTGCCCGTGGCCCTGATTATCAATGCGCCAGCCCCACTGCTGCTGCCGGTCCATCCCCAGCGCAACCGCAGGCTGATGTTGCCACAGTTTGATTTCGTTTCCGGCGTGGATCGCGGGGGAGACGAACAGCGGAACGACGACCCAAATCAGCCAGAAAAACAGCAGCATCATTACCAGTAGAATGGCCACACCGCATGCCGTGACCACGCGCCGCGTCAGCCGATCGATAAAGCGGCGGCGCCCGGCGTTGTCGTGAACAGGGATTGGGCGGTCAGTCATATCAACGTGGGTTTCCATTGTGCTTCGAAGCCGCTATGTTGCCCGTATGTAGTTAATAAGACAATCAACATTCACCGGGCGTTGGACAATGCTGCCATACTCTCGCCATAATGTTGCAGAACAATGGATACCTTCATCCTGAATCAGCCAACGGAGTAAAAATGGGTCAGGAAAAGCTGTATATAGAGAAAGAGTTAAGTTGGTTATCCTTCAATGAACGCGTGTTGCAGGAAGCTGCCGATAAAACTAACCCGCTGATTGAGCGTATGCGCTTTCTGGGTATCTATTCCAATAATCTGGAAGAGTTTTATAAAGTCCGCTTTGCAGACCTGAAACGCCGCATTCTGATCGGCGAGGAGCAAGGCTCCCCAAATACGCCGCGCCACCTGCTAAAAAAAATCCAGGCGCGCGTACTGAAAGCCGATCAGGAGTTCGACAGCCTCTACAATGACCTGCTGCTGGAGATGGCGCGTAACCAAATCTTCCTGATTAATGAACGCCAGCTCTCCCCCAATCAGCAGAGCTGGCTGCGCCACTACTTTAAGCACCATCTGCGCCAGCACATTACTCCGATCCTGATTAACCACGACACTGACCTGATTGAGTTCCTGAAAGACGACTACACCTATCTGGCAGTGGAGATTATTCGCGGCGAAGATATTCGCTATGCGCTGCTGGAGATCCCCTCCGATAAAGTGCCGCGCTTCGTTAATCTGCCACCGGAGACGCCGCGCCGCCGCAAGCCGATGATCCTGCTGGATAACATCCTGCGCTACTGCCTGGGCGATATTTTCCGTGGCTTCTTCGACTACGACGCGCTTAACGCCTACTCGATGAAGATGACGCGCGATGCGGAATATGATTTGGTCACCGAGATGGAGTCGAGCCTGCTGGAGCTGATGTCTTCCAGCCTGAAGCAGCGCCTGACGGCCGAACCCGTGCGCTTTGTTTATCAGCGCGATATGCCGGATGCCATGGTGCAAATGCTGGGTAAAAAGCTCAACATCACCAACTATGACTCGATTGTTCCCGGCGGCCGCTACCATAATTTTAAAGACTTTATTGGCTTCCCGAACGTGGGCAAAGCGAACCTGGTCAATAAACCGCTGCCGCAGCTGCGCCATATCTGGTTTGACCGCTTCCGCAATGGCTTTGACGCCATCCGTAATCGCGATGTGCTGCTCTACTACCCTTATCACACCTTTGAGCACGTGCTGGAGCTGCTGCGCCAGGCCTCCTTTGACCCAGCGGTGCTGGCGATCAAAATCAATATCTACCGCGTGGCGAAGGACTCACGCATTATCGATGCGATGATCCACGCCGCCTATAACGGCAAGAAAGTCACCGTGGTGGTGGAGCTTCAGGCGCGCTTCGATGAAGAGGCCAATATTCACTGGGCCAAGCGGCTGACTGAAGCCGGCGTGCATGTGATCTTCTCCGCGCCTGGCCTGAAGATTCACGCCAAGCTGTTCCTCATTTCGCGCCATGAAAACGGCGAGATTGCGCGCTATGCGCATATCGGCACCGGTAACTTTAACGAAAAAACCGCACGTATTTATACCGACTACTCGCTGCTGACCGCCGATGCGCGTATCACCAACGAAGTGCGCCGGGTGTTTAACTTTATCGAAAACCCGTATCGCCCGGTGACTTTCGAACATCTGATGGTCTCGCCGCAGAACTCGCGCAAGATGCTGTATCAGCTGATTGATAATGAGATCGCCAATGCGCAGAAAGGCATTCCTGCCGGTATCACGCTGAAGATTAACAACCTGGTCGACAAAGGCCTGGTGGACCGCCTTTATACCGCGTCCAGCGTCGGTGTGAAGGTCGAACTGCTGGTGCGCGGCATGTGCTCGCTGATCCCGAATCTGGAAGGCATCAGCGAAAATATTCGCGTTATTAGTATTGTCGACCGCTACCTGGAACACGATCGCGTCTATATTTTTGATAACGGCGGCGATAAAAAAGTGTTCCTCTCGTCCGCTGACTGGATGACGCGCAACATCGATTATCGCATCGAAGTGGCCGTCGCCATCCTTGACCCTATTCTGAAACAGCGCATCCTGGATATTATCGCCATCCTGTTAAGTGATACGCTGAAGGCCCGTTTCGTCGATAAAGAGTTGAGCAACCGCTATGTTCCACGCGGTAACCGCCGCAAGGTGCGCGCCCAGCTGGCCATCTACGATTACATTAAATCACTTGAGCAACCTGATTAATCACTATGCCAATTTCCCATAAAAGTACGCCGAAACCGCAGGAATTTGCTGCCATCGACCTGGGTTCGAACAGTTTTCACATGGTGATTGCCCGCGTAGTGGACGGGGCGATGCAGGTGCTTGGCCGTCTGAAGCAGCGCGTGCACCTGGCTGACGGGCTGGACAGTAACAACGTGCTGAGCGAAGAAGCCATCGAGCGCGGACTGACCTGCCTGGCGCTGTTTGCAGAACGTTTGCAGGGCTTCAGCCCGGCCAATGTCACCATCGTCGGCACCCATACCCTGCGCCAGGCGGTTAACGCCGAAGATTTCCTGCAGCGTGCCGCCGACGTTATCCCCTACCCGATTGAGGTGATCTCCGGCCACGAAGAAGCGCGCCTGATCTTTATGGGTGTGGAACATACCCAGCCGGAAAAAGGCCGCAAGCTGGTGATCGATATCGGCGGCGGCTCAACCGAACTGGTGATTGGTGAAGACTTCGAGCCAAAACTGGTCGAAAGCCGCCGCATGGGCTGCGTCAGCTTTGCCAATCTCTACTTCCCGGGCGGCGCCATCAGCAAAGAGAACTTCCGCCGGGCGCGCCTGGCTGCGGTGCAGAAACTGGAAACGCTGGCATGGCAGTACCGTCTGATGGGCTGGCAGTATGCGCTCGGTGCCTCCGGCACCATTAAGGCGACCTGTGAAGTGCTGCAGGCAATGGGCGAGAAAGACAAGCTGATTACGCCGGAGCGGCTGGAAAAGCTGTATGACGAGGTGATCAAGCACAAATCGTTTGATGCCCTGAGCCTGCCGGGGCTGTCGGAAGAGCGTAAAGGGGTGTTTGTGCCGGGTCTCGCCATTCTTTGTGGCGTATTCGATGCGCTGGCGATCCGCGAACTGCGCCTGTCCGACGGTGCGCTGCGCGAAGGCGTGCTGTATGAAATGGAAGGCCGCTTCCGCCATCAGGATATCCGCAGCCGTACCGCACAGAGCCTGGCAAACCACTACGCCATCGACAGCGATCAGGCGCGCCGCGTGCTGGAAACCACTGAACTGCTCTACAACCAGTGGCGCGACCAGAACAGCAAGCAGGCCAATCCGCAGCTGGATGCGCTGCTGAAGTGGGCGGCGATGCTACACGAAGTGGGTCTGACGATTAACCACAGCGGCATGCAGCGCCACTCCGCCTATATCCTGCAAAACACCAATATGCCGGGGTTTAATCAGGATCAGCAGACGCTGCTGGCCACGCTGGTACGCTATCACCGTAAGGCGGTGAAAGTGGATGAGATGCCGCGCCTGACGCTGTTTAAACGTAAACAGTTTCTGCCGCTGGTGTTCCTGTTGCGCCTGGGTACGCTGCTGAATAACCAGCGCCAGGCGACCTCGAAACCTGAGGAACTGAAGCTGGAAACCGATGAGGGTCACTGGACCCTGACGTTCCCGCGTGACTACTTCAGCCAGAACAACCTGGTTCAGCTCGACCTTGAGCGCGAACAGACTTACTGGAATGACATCACCGGCTGGCAGCTGACCATTCAGGAAGAAGCGTAACCGTTGACGGGGCCGATCGGAACAGAAGATCGGCCCCGACAGAACCAGGGCCGATCGGAACAGAGGATCGGCCCCTACAGGTAAACTTTTTTTCGCTCAGGCTTAAATGACCACGCAAAATTGATCCTATGACCTTACGTACAGACAGCTACTTTAGCGAAAAATACTCGCTCACCGCGCCGCATTCCGAAGTCGCCGCAGCCATGCCGTATCTGGATGGCGGCAAAGCCCTGGACGTCGGCTGCGGCAGCGGTCGCAACACGCTTTATCTCAACAATCGCGGCTTTGACGTCACGGCCTGGGACATTAACCCGGCTTCGCTGGCGCGGCTGGAGCAGATTATCAGCGCGGAGAACCTCAGCGGTATCCATCCCTCTATTCAGGATCTCAACCAGCATCGTTTTAACGGCGCCTATAATCTGGTGCTGTCGACGGTGGTGATGATGTTTCTACAGCCGGAAACGATCCCACAGCTGATTGCCGACATGCAGGCCAGCACGGTGCGCGACGGTTACAACCTGATCGTCGCCGCGATGGATACCCAGGACTACCCATGCGATCAGGGTTTCCCCTTTGCCTTTAAGTCCGGTGAACTGAGCCACTATTACCGCAAGTGGCACATCGTGAAATACAACGAGCATGTCGGGCAGCTGCACCGCAAGGATGAGAATGGCCAGCGCATCTCCCTGCGCTTTGCCACCCTGCTGGCGCAGAAGGCCAGCGTGAAAGCGTAATTACTTGCTCAGGGCGGACGTCGCCAGATCCTGCAACGGCAGCGCTTCACCGATGGCGACGCCCTGCAGATAATCCACGCCCAGCTTGCGCAGCGCGCTTGCGGTCTCCTCGTTTTCCACCGATTCGGCAACGATCTGCATGCGCTTGAGGCGGGCCACCATGCAGATTGACTCGATAATCTGGTAATCAAGGCTGTTATTCAGCATGTTGCGGATAAAACTGCCGTCGATCTTCAGCATGTCCACCTGCACCACTTTCAGGCTGGCGTAGCTGGCATAGCCAGTACCGAAATCATCAATTGCCACGCGGCAGCCTAACTGGCGCAGTTGGGCAATGGTTCGATTAACCCAGCTATGATCGCTGAGCATCGGCGATTCGGCGACTTCAATGATCAGCTGCCACGGTTCAATATCGCTGGCTTTCAGCCGGGCAGCCAGTTCAGTGGCCAGCTGAGGGCGACAAAGCGTGGCGGCAAACAGGTTAACGGCCAGACGGATCCCCGGCAGCACAGCGCGGTGACGGTCAATAAAGGTTAACGCCTGGTCCAGCACCATGCGATCCACTTCCCATGTCAGGCCAAATTCCTGCACGACGGGCATAAAACTCGCTGGCTTGATGTACTCGCCCTGCGCATTCACCATGCGCAGCAGAATTTCATAAAAGTCATCGCCGCGCACACCGTGGATTTTCTGCGCCACCAGGCAAAAACCGTCGCTCTGCAGCGCCAGTTGAACATCGCGCAGCATTTCCAACTTTTCACTGACGTGACGCTGGACCGGGACCTTCTCCGTCTGTTGCAGATTTTCCGCATGGCCGCTGCGCAAGGAGATCTCCGCCATCGCGCTCATTTCCCCCAGCAGTTCATACAGATGTGATACGGGCGGATAAACGCTGCAGTGGCTGATGCCGACCTGCGGATGGATCGGCAGGCCATCCCAGCTCAGACGATAATCTTTTAACCGCGCTTCTAACCCTTCAATGCGAGCCTGGTAGCCGATACTCCCCAGGCGCACCACCAGGTCAAACCCCGGCAGCTGATAGATCCCTTCACCTTTAAGGAGGAAGGGTTGCAGATGACTGGCCAGACTGCGTTTATACTGAATCCGCAGCTTCAGGCCATAGGTTCGGCTCAGGCGGTCAAGGTCGGGAATACGTAAAAAGCAGAGTGCCGAACCGGCATTTTTTGCCAGGTCCTGATTTAAGGCGCGCAGATTCGGCATGCCAATGACCGGATCGGTAAGCGCCATTTCGCGAGCTTTTGCCAGTAAACGACGCTGGCGGGTGCTGAGGGCCGACATCAATAAGATCGTCAGCGTAAACACCAGCAAATTGGCTGAGATCACGGCGAGGTTGTAGGGTTCAACCAACGGGTCCATAAAGCGGTCACGCAGCTGATAGAGCACCACCAGCAACGTCCCCCAGCACAAAGAGGTGAACAGATAGCCAAAGCGCAGCGCTGCCCACAGCATCAGCGGTAAAAGCAGGGGGATACCATACTCGGTCGTCAGCAGATTATTGGTCGTAGTGCGAAACTGCGTCAGCATAATCAGCGCAGCGAGCATCAACGCCAGCCAGCTAAACCACTCGCGCAGCGTAACCCCGGCAGCAAATTGCTGCTGGCAGCGGCCGCTCAGAATACGTAGATAATAGGGGTTGCGAAAAATGCGCAGCATAAAGTAGAACAGCTGCACGGTAGCCAGGGAGGCCAGCAGCACCGATTGATAGTTCAGCAGCGTATGCAGAGAGTAGAAATCATGAGCGAATACTGAATTCGTCACGGGTAAAATGCCTATCGGCATCGCCAGCTGCATCATTGCAATAAACATCGTCGGCATGGCAAAGGCCAGCCAGAACAGGCGTGCAGAGACCTGGCTCACCTCTCCGAAGCTAATCCCCCAGCGCTTTTTGGTCTGTGCGCGATAGCCACTCCAGCCCAGCACCAGCGTAGTCATAATTAATAAAACAATCACCGTCGCCTGAGTGCCGGTGTAACGATGAAAATAGTGCCAGCATAGCGCGAGGACGATACCCGGTAGTGCTCCCCAGTCAAAAACCATCAGCAAGGCGATCATCAACGCCAGCGGCAAATAGATGAGATAGACGTAACCTTCAGGGAACCATAACCGGACCGACATTGAGGAGGCCACAGGCATCAGCAGTAGGGCGAACAGGAGCGGTAGCCCCCACCAGCGGCGAGAGAGTGTTTGCAGCATTACCAATTTAGTCATGAGGGTATCGTAGAATTTAGTATTATTAGCAGGTTTTATTTATTCTAACCAACAATCATGTTGAGAATTGGTGAAAAGTATTATTAAATCCTGAGTATAGTAGAGCTAAAATCTCACTCTAATTTGATCTAAATCAGTTTATTTTATAATAAATGCTATTCCCACCATTTGATCAAACCACCATCGGCCAGAACAGATGTTATTCTTCAGCGGGCCAGTTGTTGATCGTGGCGCAGGATCGTTGACCTGCACGCGATGCTGTGCGTAAATTGTTCATCGCCCGCACGGGCACATTACAGGAAAAATTGCGTGAATAGCGCTATGTCATTTAAAAAACGTCAGAAAACCGGAAGCATGACGCGAGTTATCTTGCTGGTGAGTTTTATCATCTTGTTAGGACGCCTGATCTTCGTAGTACCCGGTGCTATCGAGCATCATCAGCAGAAAAAACTGCTACCTGCGAACCCAGTCAGCGTCGTTAACGACAAATAGCCACTGCCGGGTGGCCATGCTGCAAACGCTTTTCGGAGCTTTTGCTGACCCGCTGATGCCCAAAATCAGCTAAGCTATATGCGCTCCGCTTCCCTCTTTATACCTGAAAACCCTCAGGCTGCAGCTCACGGTTCTGCCGTCTGGAGTGGTTAAAGTTCAGTCTGACAAAAGGATGTTGTATGTCCGTAGCGCCTTCTCATGTTCAGCAGTTAGCTGAAGTTCGCAGCCGTATTCTGAACCTGCTGCTGAATGATAAAGACCTCGTCGATACCCTGCTGGAACGCCCGCTGCGCGAGTCCGAGGCTGAAGCTGAGGCGCATCGCGAGCAGGTTGAAGAGATTAAAGCCACGCTTCCGGTACTGCACGCGGCCGATATTGCTGACCTGCTGGAGGCCCTGCCCGAGGATGAACGCCTGGCGCTATGGCGGCTGATTGGCAACGATCGCCGCGGCCGGGTGCTGGTTGAAGCCTCAGAAAACGTCTGGGAAAGCCTGATTGAGGAGATGAGCGACCGCGATCTGCTGCGCGCCATCAAACCGCTGGATATCGACGAGCAGGTTTATCTGGCTAAGTATCTGTCGCGCGACCTGACCGGGCGCCTGCTGACCTCGCTGGATCCGGAACTGCGTTCGCGCGTGCTCGACGTGGTGGATTTCGACCGCGACCGCGTTGGCCGCATCATGGATTTCAAGCTGGTCACGGTGCGCGCCGACGTGACGCTGGCGACCGTTCAGCGTTTTCTGCGCAGTAAGAAAACCATCCCCGACGGCACGGACAAGCTGTTTGTCACCGGAAAAAATAACAAGCTGCTGGGCGAACTGCCGCTGACGGAAATCCTGCTGAATACTCCGGAAAAGTTGGTGTCGGAGGTGATGAACGCCAAACCCACCACCTTTCTGATTGACGATAAAGCGGAAGACGCGGCCGGTGCCTTCGAACGTTATAACCTGATCTCCGCCGCCGTTATCGATGCCAAAGGCAAGCTGATGGGGCGCGTCACTATCGAAGATGTCGTCGACCTGGTCAACGAAACCAACGACAGCAGCATGCGTAAAATGGGTGGGGTTAATCCTGAAGAGGATGTGTTTGCCCCGGTGCGAAAAGCCGTGCGTACCCGCTGGGCCTGGCTGGCGGTCAACCTCTGCACTGCGTTTGTTGCCTCACGCGTGATTGGCCTGTTCGAGGCGACGATTTCCCAACTGGTGGCGCTGGCCGCATTAATGCCTATCGTCGCCGGGATTGGCGGCAACACCGGCAATCAGACTATCACCATGATTGTGCGCGCCCTCGCCCTGCATCAGGTGGAACCCGGAAACTTCTCGTTCCTGATAGGGCGCGAGCTTGGCGTGGCGCTGATTAATGGCCTGTTCTGGGGCGGCATCATGGGGGGCATTACCTGGGCAATGTACGGCAACCCGGCGCTGGGCGGCGTGATGATGCTGGCAATGGTGCTGAATCTGCTGCTGGCGGCCTTGATGGGGGTGCTGATCCCCCTGCTGATGACCAAATTCAAGCGCGACCCGGCGGTGGGTTCCAGCGTGCTGATTACCGCGCTAACCGACACCGGTGGCTTCTTTATCTTCCTCGGGCTGGCCACGATCTTCCTGCTGCCCTGATCGCAGGATGTGACGCACTTTGTTATAAAATGATAATTAATGGTTTAATCTGTGACTTATCGCGCAGAACAAATTCCCCGCAGCGCCTAACCTAACAAAAAATAACAAACCTGCACGTTAATTAACTTCCGAAGGTTGAGGATCCCCTCAGCGTTCGGAAGGCGGTTTGCTATTGCCTGAAAAAGGACATCACCCTACCCCAGCTAAAGGATGCTCTATGAACTCATCAGCCACGGTTCAACCGCAGATAACGGCCGCAGACGACAGGGAAGAAACTATCTGGCGCCGCGCCGTCTGGCGCATTCTGCCTATCCTCACCGTAAGCTACATTTTTGCCTATCTCGACCGCATCAATGTGGGCATTGCCAAACTTCAGATGTCCAGCGATCTGGCATTTTCTGAAACGGTCTATGGCCTGGGCGCCGGGATCTTCTTTATCGGTTTCTTCTTTTTTCAGATCCCCAGCAATATGGCGCTGCATCGCTTCGGCGCGCGCCGCCTGCTGGCCGCGCTGCTGATCTCATGGGCGGTGATCGCCCCGCTGACCGCGCTGGTGGCGACACCGTTCCAGTTTTACGCCGTGCGCTTCCTGCTGGGGCTGACCGAATCGGGCTTTTATCCCGGCGTTATCCTTTACCTTTCGCTGTGGTTCCCCTCCTACCGCCGCGGCAAGATGTTTGCGCTGTTTGCCGCCGCCGTGCCGCTATCGGGACTGCTTGGCGGACCGATTTCGGGCTGGATCATGGAGTATTTCCATAATGTTCAGGGCATCGCCGGCTGGAAATGGCTGTTCATTATTCAGGGAACCCCCTCCCTGCTGATTGGCCTGCTGGTGTTCTGGCTGCTGCCGGACCGCATCGACACTGCCCACTGGCTCAATAGCGAGGAGAAAGCGCTCATCGCTGAACGCCTGCGTGAGGATGCGGTACAGGAGCCTGCCGGGGCGCAGGCCAGCCTCGGAGCCGTGCTGCGTAACGGCAAGCTGTGGCTACTGACCTTTATCTACTTCTGCCTGATTGCCGGGTTTTATACCGTCAGCTTCTGGCTGCCGACGCTGGTGCGCAATGCCGGCGTTGAGGATGTGTTTACCGTGGGTCTGTTAACCGCTATCCCCTATGCGGCAGCGATAGTCACGATGATTGTCGCCTCACGCAGCGCGGATAAGCACCGTGAGCGCCGCTGGCATCTGGCGCTGATCGCGGTGATGAGCGGCGTGGGCATGGTGATCTCCGCGCTGTACAGCGACAACCTGTGGGTGGCGATGTTTGGCCTGACGCTCGGTGCCGCTGGCGGCCTCAGCACGCTGCCGCTGTTCTGGAGCCTGCCGACCGCGTTTCTCGGTGGCACCATGGCCGCTGTCGGTATCGCGCTGATCAATTCGTTTGGTAACCTGGCCGGTTTTGTCGCGCCTTATATGATGGGCATCCTGACCGACCTGACGCACTCCACGTTGACCGGCATGATGATTATTTCCTGCACGCTGTTTGTCGGTGCCGCTGCGATCTTCCTGATCCCCGGCCGCATTGTTAACCGCTAATTTATCGAGGTTGAGTTATGAATATCGTCATTACCGGCGCTGCCGGATTCCTGGGGAAAAAACTGGTTGAGGCCCTGTTGGCAAAAGGCTCACTGCGCGATGCGCAGGGCAAGTTGCAGGCAATAGAACGAATTACCGCTATTGATATCGTGCCGCTGAACGGCATCGAGGATGCACGCCTGAAAGTGCTGAGTGGGGATATCAGTAACGCCACCGAGCTGGAAACGCTGATTGATGAGCGAACCGACAGCGTGTTTCATCTGGCGGCGGTGGTTTCTGGCCAGGCAGAGCAGGATTTCGATCTTGGAATGAAGATCAACGTCGATGCCGCTCGTCAGATCATGGAGCGCCTGCGCGCCCTGCCGCAGTGCGTCAGGCTGGTCACCACCAGTTCAGTCGCGGTATTTGGCGGCCAGCTGCCGGATAAAGTGGCGGATGACCAGGTCTGGATGCCGCAAAGCTCCTACGGCACGCAGAAGGCGATGAATGACCTGCTGCTGTCGGACTACAGCCGCAAAGGATTTCTCGACGGCCGCAGCCTGCGCATGCCGACCATTGTGGTGCGCCCGGGAAAACCCAATGCGGCCGCCTCCAGCTTTGCCAGCGGGATTATTCGTGAGCCGCTCAATGGCGAGGCCGCCAACTGCCCGGTCAGCCTGGATACCCGGCTGTGGCTGATGTCCCCGGCAAGAGCCGTCGCCGCATTGATCCTCGGGCACGAACTGGAGCGCGCGCAGCTCGACCAGGGCCGGGTCATTAACCTGTGCGGCCTGTCGGTAACGGTTGAAGAGATGCTCGGCTCGCTGCGCCGTATCAGCGGTGATGAGGTGCTGGCGCGTATCAGCTACCAGCCAGACCAAGCGATTATCAATATCGTGAACTCCTGGCCCGGTGATTTCCATGCCGACTATGCCCGTCGCCTCGGCTTCCAGGCCAATGCCTCATTCGATGAGATGGTCAGGGAGTATCAGGCAGAGAGCGGTGGCGCTTAAGCTCTTTACTGAGGTTAAAGGTCAGTGCGGCGCCTTCAAGTTGGCGGAAGCCCCGGCGAATTTCACCTCAGGTCTGCGGATCTTCTTTCTGCAGATTGTTATCGCCGAGGCCGCCGATAAACGGCAGGCGCAGCTGGAACGGCGAGATGCCCACACCGAGGTTGAGGCCGAGCACGTTGATTTCAACGCCCTCTTCAGCGCCGACGGTAAGCCCGGCGACGCCGAGCAGGGAGAGCTGCACGCCGCGCCCGGACGGCGGCAAACCTATCGGGTTGCGCAGCGAGCGGTAGTCTTTACCGATGGCGTTCGCGGGCATATTCAGCTTCAGCTCGGGGACTTCGCGGCCAATGTGCGCGAGGAAAGTGTTGCTGTTTGGGCCGGGCCAGGCATGGTAAGTTTGCGGCCACGGGTAGGAGGCTATCGCCGCTTCGATTTTCGGGATCATCGCTGCGGCCAGCGGACCGCGGCGCTCCAGCAGCACGCGCGGGCGAGCGCCGAACCAGTAGCCGTCGGGGATATTGCGGTTAAACCGCACTTTGTCGCCGCTCCCCCAGCCAATCACCTCAACGCGCTGATAATGCGTTTCCCCTTCGCGCTTGTAGATAATCCACGGATGCACCGCCACCACGCCTCTCCAGCCATAGGTTGGGGCCACGTAAACCTGAATAATGGCGCTGGCGGCATTACGCAGCGGGTCCGGGGCCTGGCCGGAAGAGTCGCGCCGCGCCGTTGCCCAGCTCTCATTGCCTGCGCTCTCCTGGCGGTTAGCCTGCGCGAGGCTGACGCCGAGCGACAGCAGCAGAATGCAGGCAAAGACCAGGCTCAGGGCTTTCAGTGAGATCATCATGGGGGTTCCTGTACTTCGCGGGCGGGTTTGATTGCCATTATGTCGGGATATGGCGGGGCTGTGGAGAAATATTTATCCGCTAACGGTAATAAAAAAAGCCGGTAACATTGCAATGTTACCGGCTTTCATCTGCGAACGTGCTGCAGTCGAGCGTTATGCGCTCAGCAGCGGCTCTGCCGTTTTCTCAACCAGTGCCAGCAGCAGCTTGATGTCCTGCAGCGTCACGGTTGGGTTCAGCAACGTCATTTTCAGGCAGGTCACGCCATCCGACTCGGTCACCCCGACGTTGGCACGGCCGGAATCCAGCAGTGCATCACCAATTCTCTGGTTCAGCAGCGCGATATCGGCATCGCTGCTTTGTGCCAGTGACGCTGGACGATAGCGGAACAGAACGCTGGCCAGCTGCGGCTGCATCACCAATTCCAGCGCAGGCTGCTCGCTAACGTACTGCGCCACTTCCTGCGCCAGCGTAACGCCGTGATCGATAATCTCGGCATACTGCTTTTGCCCTAATGCCTCCAGGCCCATCCACAGCTTCAGCGCATCAAAACGACGCGTGGTTTGCAGTGATTTGGACACCAGGTTAGGCACGCCCTGCGCTTCGTCAAACTCAGAGTTCAGGTAAGCCGCCTGATAGCGCATCAGCTCATAGTGGCGCGCGTCCTTCAGCAGGAAGGCACCGCAGCTGATGGTCTGGAAGAACTGCTTGTGGAAGTCGAGAGTGATGGAGTCCACCAGCTCAATGCCGTCCAGATAGTCGCGGTACTTCTCAGACATCAGCAGCGCACCGCCCCAGGCCGCATCAACGTGCACCCAGATCTGGTGTTCTGCCGCCAGCGCGGCAATCTCACGCAGCGGGTCGATAGCGCCCGCATCGGTGGTGCCCGCCGTTGCCACGATAGCCAGAATCTGCTCGCCGTTAGCCTGCGCCTGCGCCACTTTGGCGCGTAAATCGTCGATGTCCATCCGCGCAAAGCGGTCGGTTTTCACCAGCGTGACCGAGCGGTAGCCCAGCCCCATCAGTGCCATATTCTTCTGCACCGAGAAGTGGGCGTTTTCAGAGCAGAACACTTTAATTTTGCTCAGATCGCCCGGCAGACCATCCTGCTGTACCGAGTGGCCGATGCGCGCAAAGAAGGCATCACGCGCCAGCATCAGGCCCATCAGATTGCTCTGGGTACCACCGCTGGTGAACACGCCCGCATCGCCAGGCTGATAGCCCACCTGGGAACGCAGCCACTCAATCAGCTTCACCTCAATAATGGTGGCTGACGGGCTTTGATCCCAGGAGTCCATGCTCTGGTTAGTGGCATTGATCAACACTTCAGCAGCCTGGCTGATCACCAGGCTCGGGCAGTGCAGGTGCGCCACGCACTGTGGATGATGCACCGACAGGCTGTCCTTTAAGAAGTACTCAACCGCACGCTCAATCGCGGCCTGGTTGCCCAGGCCCTGAGGAGTAAAGTCCAGCTGAATACGTTCGCGCAGCTCGGCAACAGATTTCCCCTGATACATCTCAGGCTGCTGCAGCCACTGCACCACAGCCTTGCTGGTCTGTTCAATCACCCGCTGGTACGCTTCGGTACTTTGCGCAGAAGCGGCCAGAATTGGATTTAACCGGGACATCAACTTACTCCAATCAAACAGGTTTTACGCCAGAGGACAGCAGGGCGTTTTCAAATTTATCCAGGAAGACGCTCAGCTCTTCTTTGCTGATCAGCAGCGAAGGCAGCAGGCGCAGCACGCAACCGTTACGGCCGCCGCGCTCCAGGATCAGACCGTGCTCAAAGCAATTCTTCTGGACCAGTGCAGACAGCTCGCCGTCCGCCGGGTGGCAGCCCATCTGATCCGGTGCTTCGTCAGGTTTAACCAGCTCAATACCGATCATCAAACCGAGACCGCGCACGTTGCCGATGACCGGGTAGCGTTTCTGCAGCTCAGCCAGCTGGCCTTTCAGCCACTCGCCCTGCTCTGCCACTTTGGCCGCAACGTTGTTGTCCTTCAGGATCTTCAGCGTGGTCAGGCCGGTTGCCATCGCCAGCTGGTTACCGCGGAAGGTGCCGGTGTGATGGCCAGGAGACCAGGCATCGAACTCTTTCTTAATGCCCAGCACGGCCAGCGGCAGACCGCCACCGACAGCTTTGGACATCACGATGATGTCTGGCTCAATGCCGGCATGCTCGAAAGCGAAGAATTTACCGGTACGGGCAAAGCCAGCCTGCACTTCATCCAGAATCAGCAGGATGCCGTGCTCTTTGGTCACTTTGCGAATGCGCTGCAGCCACTCAGCCGGAGCCGGGTTGACGCCGCCTTCACCCTGAACGGCTTCGAGGATCACCGCCGCAGGTTTGCGCACGCCGCTCTCAACGTCGTTGATCAGGTTTTCGAAGTAGTAAGTCAGCGCTTTAACGCCAGCCTCACCGCCGATACCCAGCGGGCAGCGGTACAGATGCGGGTAAGGCATAAACTGCACTTCTGGCATCATGCCATCAACCGCTTCTTTCGGAGACAGGTTGCCGGTCACGGAGAGCGCACCGTGGGTCATACCATGGTAGCCACCGGAGAAGCTGATCACGCCAGCACGGCCGGTCACTTTTTTCGCCAGCTTCAGCGCAGCTTCAACGGCATCAGCACCGGACGGGCCGGTAAACTGCAGGCAGTACTCTTTACCCTGGCCTGGCAGCAATGACAGCAGGTACTCTGAGAACTGATCTTTCAACGGGGTTGTCAGGTCAAGCGTATGTAACGGCAAGCCGCTGGTAATGACATTCTGGATACTTTGCAACACATCAGGGTGGTTATGTCCAAGTGCCAGCGTTCCCGCACCGGCCAGGCAATCAAGATATTGATTATTCTCAACATCCGTGATCCAAACGCCCTGGGCTTTCGCAATTGCAAACGGCAATTTGCGTGGATAACTCCTAACATTCGATTCAAATTCAGCCTGACGGGCCAAATAGGTTTCATTGTTTGCGTTTAATGTAGTCGCACCTGAATTATCAATACGGACTTTATCCGTCATCATATCTCTCCTACAACCAGGGTCTCGTTGGTACCGCGGTTGAATAAATGTAATAAGAAAAAGACTATGTAAAAAGCGCGGCCACAATATAGCTTTTTGCCCCACATCTCAATGATTTATTTTGTTTAGATTTTTAGGTTTTTTATCATGCTAATCAATAACTTGCTTCGTACCTAACCGATCGTGCTGTCTTCAACACCTAAGAAAGTGATTAATAATGCAGCAAAGTGGAGGTACGCGAGAGGGTAAGTAGTTCAGAGGAAAGGAGAAAAAGCCTGCGGCGAGGATTAGTTATAACAATTAAATAACATCTGAATTTTGTAAGGAAAAGCAAATTGGCTGCGGACTACGTCAGGACGTGACCAACAGGCCAGATGAAAGGTGAGCATCGTTAATTAAACCATGCCGAAATCTGCTGAGGATTAAGCGCAGCATTTCGGCACAGAGTGAGTCGGGGTTATTTCAGGCCCTGAGCATTAAGCATTTTCACCGTGGCATCCACGTCTATCTCATCTTCCGAGAAGATGAGCGTCGTTCCCTGGAAGGTGGTGATCGCCAGTTTTTTCAGCGAGCGCATCTCGCCAGGTTCCGCGGCGGCTTTCGGCCTGATGCTGTTCATCAACAGGCCGACGGACAGCACCGCATTTTCTTTATCAATACGGGTGTCGGCAGGCACTTCTTCGCTGTAAACCAGCCAGGACTTGATTGAGGTGAGCTTGAGACGCTCGCCAGCGATAAAGATGTGGTTACTTTCCGGCGCAACTTTCACCGCGAACGCCGACAACCCCTTGGTATTCGTGGTCGGCTCGAAGGTGACGGCCGCATCTTTCTTGATCAGATCGGGATTGACGACCTTGATCACATGAAAATAACGGTTATCGCCGTTTTCATCTTTGATAAAGCCAAAGCCTTTATCTTTAAACCAGGTTGTGATCGTTCCGTTCATCGCCATTACCGCCTACCTAATCGTTTATCTACTCAATTTTTGCAGCGCGCAGTGTAAAGCACAACGCCCGCGCAGACCACGCCTTTGCTGTTAGTCTGGACGAAAAATTCCCCGTGCGCGAGGCTACTCGTTGCCCCACTGATTGAGGAAGTTGGCGATATCATCAATGCGCTGCGGGTCGATGTTGGCTTCAACCGCCATCTCTTTCTGCCCTTCCTCGCTGATCTCTTCATTATTCATCAGGCGGGTCAGCAGCAGCTGGAAGTAAAGCGCCAGCGAATCACGCTCTGCTTCACTCACCGGCTTAGCGCATTCGGTCGCATACTCATCGGCGATATCATAATATTTCAGCGGGACATCATTATGCATAACAGACTCCTAGGGTAAATTTATGCCCGACAATGGCCGGGTCGTCTGGCCGCGATCTTACCTTAACCAGCCTGACTTGTCCTGCTGACGCGCTGGGATTCGCAACCTGGCTGAAAATTCTTTATCATCCGCTGCCACTTCTTCTGCAGGCAATTTGATGTCCACGATTATCGATACTTTTATTGCCCCGCCCTGTCATGAAGAGATCGCCATCCTCTGGCAGGACGATCATCTGCTGCTGATCAATAAGCCCGGCGGGCTGCTCAGCCTGTCGGGGAAGAATCCGCAGAATCTCGATTCGGTCCATTATCGGCTGGTGCAGACCTTTCCGGGCTGTACTCTGATCCACCGCCTGGATTTCGGCACTTCCGGGCTAATGGTGATTGCGCGCAATAAAGCGATCAATGCCGCACTCTGCCAGCAGTTCAGCCAGCGCAGCGTGACCAAGGTATACAGCGCGCTGCTGTGCGGACATCTGGAAAACGATGAAGGGATCATTGACGCGCCGATCGCCAAAGATCCGGCGCTGTTTCCGCTGATGTCGATTTGCGCCACCAGCGGCAAGCCTGCCCGCTCGCGCTATCGGGTGGTTGAGCGCACGGTACACTTACTGGCAGAGGGGGCAAGAGTGCCGGTGACGCGGGTGCAGCTGATGCCGGAAACCGGGCGCACCCACCAGCTGCGTATTCACTGCCAGCAGCTGGGGCACCCTATTCTGGGCTGCGACCTGTATGGCGGCCTGTCACAGCCCGGCATTAAAAGCACGCCACGGCTGATGCTGCACGCCAGCGAGCTGCATTTTGTTCATCCCGTAAGTGGAGAACGGATCGCAGCGCGCAGTGACAGTCCGTTTTAGCCACGCTGCGTCATTACCACATCAGATCGTCGGGCACTTTGAAGTCCGCATACGGATCTTCTTCGTCCTGCTCTTCCTGGCTCAGCGCACTGTTCAATACGATACTGTTGGCATCGCGCTGGGCGATTTTATCGGCCACGCTGGCGGGGATGATGGCATACTGGCTCTCACCGCTGGTGTCGTTGACCAGACGAGCAATCGCCAGACGGCCGTTAATCAGCTGCGCCTGAGTGGCCTTGTCTACCGCGATTTTTTTAATCAGATTGTTATCGGTGAAGTTAAAATCAATATCGCCTCTTGAGACGGTGACTTTATTCATTTCAATCAGCTGCTTCACCTGCGCTTTGTACTCTTTCGACAGCGCCGCCTGCTTTTGCTGTTCGCTGAGCTGCTTGTCCCGCTCAATCTGCGCTTTTTTATTCTCTTCTACTGCCTCTCTGGCTTCACGCGCCTGAACGCGGGACTTTTTCGCCGTTCTCTCTACCTTGGCCAGTTTCTTACTGGACACCAAACCCGCTTTCAGCATCTGCTCTTGTAGAGTGAGTTTTGTCATTTCCGCTCTCGAATCCATTAAATAATAGCGGAGGATTATACCCGCAATTGCCCAGGCTGTAACAGGCAGTCGCCGATCATCCCCGGCTTTCTGACAGATTACGCGGCAAACCCGGCAGCCACTTTATCCCTGGCACAAGGTTTTTAGCCCCTCAAGCGGTATGAACCCTGTCACAAAACGCGCATCAGTTTTTTTGCCCGAAACCGACACGCTAACGCCGAGGCGCTTTGTTAATGGCCCGTTAACGCTTAATACCGCCAGTTGTTAACAGAAATTGATGCGTCAAACGCATCAGTCTATGAGTTTATTGCGCTTATTTACTTTATTTCGCTGATTCAGTCTGCAGAAACAGGCGCGCTACAAGCGTCAATAACAAACTGGAGATAAAGATGCTTACCTCTCACGCACCCATGACAAATCGGGCGAGATTTAGCGCGATCCTGCGCGTTACCTCTGGCAACTTTCTTGAGCAATTTGATTTCTTCCTGTTCGGATTTTATGCCACCTACATCGCCCATACTTTTTTCCCGGCCAGCAGTGAATTTGCCTCGCTGATGATGACCTTCGCGGTGTTTGGCGCTGGCTTCCTGATGCGCCCCATCGGGGCAGTGGTGCTGGGCGCCTATATTGATAAAGTCGGCAGACGTAAAGGGCTGATCGTTACCCTGTCGATCATGGCGGCAGGCACCTTCCTGATCGTGCTTATTCCGTCCTATCAGACCATCGGAATTTGGGCGCCGTTGCTGGTGCTGTGCGGTCGTTTATTACAGGGGTTCTCGGCCGGCGCCGAGCTAGGTGGCGTATCCGTGTACCTCGCCGAGATTGCTTCACCGGGGCGTAAAGGCTTTTACACCAGCTGGCAATCCGGCAGCCAGCAGGTCGCCATTATGGTGGCAGCCGCGATGGGCTTCGCGCTGAATGCCCTGATGGAGGAGAGCGCTATTCGCGACTGGGGCTGGCGCCTGCCCTTCCTGTTCGGCTGCCTGATTGTGCCGTTCATCTTTTTCCTGCGTCGCAAACTGGAAGAGACCGAAGAGTTCAGCGCCCGTCGTCGTCACCTGGCGATGCGCGAGGTGTTTACAACCCTGCTGACAAACTGGCAGGTGGTGATAGCCGGTATGCTGATGGTCGCCATGACCACCACGACGTTTTATTTGATCACCGTATATGCCCCGACCTTCGGCAAAAAAGTGCTGATGCTGAGCGCCTCTGACAGCCTGCTGGTCACCCTGCTGGTCGCGGTATCTAACTTTCTCTGGCTGCCGATCGGTGGCGCCCTCTCCGACCGCTTTGGCCGTAAGCCAGTGCTGATCGCCATGGCACTGCTGGCGCTGGTAACAGCCTACCCGGCACTCAGCCTGCTGGCTGAAGAGCCCAGTTTCTCCATGATGCTTACGGTGCTGCTGTGGCTCTCATTTATTTATGGCCTTTACAACGGCGCGATGATCCCGGCATTAACGGAGATTATGCCAGCGGAGGTTCGGGTCGCCGGTTTCTCGCTGGCCTACAGCCTGGCGACGGCCATATTTGGTGGATTTACCCCGGTTATCTCTACCGCACTGATTGAATACACCGGCGACAAGGCATCACCAGGCTACTGGATGGGCTTTGCTGCACTGTGCGCCTTGTTAGCGACGCTGTATCTGTATCGTCGCAGCACCTTATCACTGCAACCCACCGCCTGAATCAGGGAGTTCGTCATGCACAAAATAGTTCGTTCACTGTTCGCCATACTGCTGCTTTGCTGCGCCAGCTCCGCCGCGCTGGCCAAAGAAGTGACCGTGATGATTTCCGGCGGCTTTAAGGCCGCCCTGGAGAAACTCGCCCCGCAATTTGAAGCCAGCAGCGGTGATAAAATCACGCTGGTATCCGGACCCTCAATGGGTAAGACGCCGCAGGCAATCCCCTCGCGGCTGGCACGCGGAGAGAAGGCCGATGCGGTGATTATGGTCGGCGACGCGCTGGAAAATCTGGAAAAAGATCGCTGGATCCGCCCGCATTCACGCGTGGAGCTGGCCGACTCGCCGATTGGTATGGTGGTGAAACAGGGCGATGCGCAACCCGAGATTAAAACTGATGCGCAGCTGCGTCACACCCTGCTTAACGCCCGTTCTGTCGCTTACTCTGACAGTGCCAGCGGACGCTATGTCAGCAGCCAGCTGTTCAAAAAGCTGGGCATTGAGAAGGAGATGAAGGAGAAAGCCCATCAGGTTGAACGCATTCCGGTGGCCTCAGAGGTGGCAAAAGGCCACTATGCGCTCGGTTTCCAGCAGGTGAGTGAACTCCTCCCGGTCGCGGGTATCACCTTTGTTGGCGAACTGCCTGACAATGTCCAGTACATCACGCGCTTTGCCGGGGCGGTCACCGCCAATGCGCAACATCCTCAGGAAGGTAAAGCGCTGCTGGAGTTTCTCTCCTCCGCCGCGGCGCAAAAGGTCATTCACGCCAGCGGGATGCGATCCGTCAAGAGTGAGCAACGCTCGAGGGTGAGTGATACTGTTCAGTAATCAGGTTTTCCAGCTCGGTGGCTAACCAGGACTGCATGCGCCCGTTTCGCCTGATCAGGCCAACGGTGCGCTTCACCACCGGATCGGTGAGCGCCAGATGAGTCAGCACTGAATGCCCGGAGCGCGGCATCGACATGGCGGGAACGGCGGCAATGCCGATCCCCGCCTCCACCATGCCCAGCATGGTGGTGACATGGCGGGTTTCACAGATGCTGGGGCGCTCAGGCGTGATGTGCTCCAGCTTCTGATCCAGCAGATTGCGGTTGCCGGAGGTCTTATCCAGACCGACATAATCCTGCTGATAAAACTCGCGCCAGGTCAGACTTTTGCTGCCTGCAAGCGGGTGATCGCGCCGGCAGGCAGCCACGTAGACATCTGCAACCAGCGGCAAAAATTCGAGGTCGGGTTGCAGGCTGGTGGCAAAGCAGATACCAAAATCAGCCTGACCGCGGGTCACGGCTTCGATGACATTGCCTGCACTGCTATCGATAAGCTTGACGCGCACGCGGGGAAAGCGGGCCTGAAAACGGCGGATCACGTCCGGCATAAAGTAATAGGCCGCGGAAGGCACCGTGGCCACGGTCACGACCCCCCTGCGTTCCTCACTGACTTTATTGATATCCGCTAATACTGACTCCACGTTGATCAGCAGCTGCTCTGAACGCTCCGCAAAGGTCTGCCCGTAAAGGGTCAGGGTGACGCGGCGGGTGGTTCTGTCGAACAGTTTAATGCCCAAAGCGGATTCAAGCTTCTCTATCCGGCGGCTCAATGCGGATTGGGAGAGGCAGATGGACTCCGCGGCAAGGCGAAAATTTCCATATTCAATCAGCGCGCGAAAGGCATAGAGATCGTTAAGATCAAAATTAACGGGCATAGCGGCAGACAATCCTTTCAGGGTCAGCAAGGCGTAGAGCAGAAATCATAGTCAGTTATGGCGCAACGGCAACCTTTATCCTGGCTCTGTGGCGGGTGATGCAGCGGATAGCTGAAAGGCGATAAATATTGGGCATAAAAAAGCCCGCAGGTACGCGGGCTTAGCGGTGATTCATGGCTTAATCATGCCGGGAGGTTAAATCATCCCACTTCATTCTCAATAGGCACATATAAACCCTTGGAAGCGCAGTTTTTAAACCAACTGCTATTCCGTGACCATAAGAAATGCCATACGAGAAACTCTCTTGAGGGTGATATCGCTAGGAAACACCTACCCAGGGCAACACCGGTATAAAGCTGCCGCATCAACATCAGAATCCGGAGAACATCAGCCCATAATCGAATCGGGCGACCGATTAGGATATCGTCCCATCCAAGCTGTGGGAGGCCAGATAGCGGATGGGTTGAGCGGATACGGCTTGAACCTTAACGGCGCAGCGCAAATGCTGCAGCGTCATCTGCGCCATCAACCTCGGCGTCAAGCAGGCGCTCGTAGACCGTCATCGCACGAGTTTTGATCTCTGTTGGTGAGCGCTGAAGTGCAATCACAAGCCCTATAAATTCGCCGTCGTATAACCCTCCAACGGTTCTATCTGGCGATGCACGTGCAAGCTCAGTTACAGCCTCAGCGATTTCAAGCACCAGCATTTCAAAGCCAGGATAAAGCAACAGGTGCTGAAGCGAGCGTACAAACAGCAGCCCCATCGATTCTCTGAGCATATCAATATTTACTGCAATAGAAGCTAGTAGGGCTCGCGTCATCTCATCAGGAGGTAATCGCTCGCCACGATCTACAGCTGTAGATAGAGCATGAGCCTCGAACCCACTGACAATGCTTGAGACAGAAATTAGGTAGGCATGCGAACGTCTTCGAATATCGAGATCAAGTTCGCCCCACCCCGCTGCAGCTGCAAATAACACTCCAGACCTTGCAGAAATATCATTCCCGACCATCACCGCTTCGACTATCTCGCCCATCCCACAAGAAGTGGCGCTATCGACAATCACGCATGCAGCAGAGAACTCAGCACCAATCTGCCTAAGCTTACGATCGCTGTGACTGAGCCAGAAGTTGACAATCTCCTGCTTTAGGCTCGTATGCATGCGATCGCGTAGGCGCCACAACGGCTGAACTACAGCTGCATCTTCAAACGCCTCAGGAAATCTCCGCCAGATCGCCTCAATCAGTTCTCCCACTCTTGCCGCGTCCGCCCACCAAAGTTCATGCGACCTGAACATGAGGATCGCCCCCCAAACCTCGGGATCTTCAGGATGAGTAACGTGTAGTTCCAACTCCGCGAGCCAACCATCACAATCCACGCCGTCACGATGGAGATATCCCGCTGCGATCGCTGACAGCAGCGTGAAATTGCGCTGAGGGATAAAATGCATCCCCCCACCCCGGCCGAATAGTATGGCCTCAGGGCGTTGATCTGGTTTCTCATTCCGCTCACGATTAGATTTGTTTAACTCGGCATGACTTACTGTTTCTGCGGCCAGCACCTTGGGGTCGCGCTGCAGCCAGCCTTTGAGCAACTCGATGTCACGATCCTCAAGACCTTTCAGGTGTTGAGCGAGTACCTCCATGGCGCTGGCAACATCGTGGCGAAAGCTGGTCGACGAAAAGCCACGGGATTGGGCATCCCAAATTAAAGTTTTTTGTGTATGAGCGTCAACTACCTCAACCGCCGACAACTCCCTGATAGCAGCGCCAGCTACCTGCTCGTGCAGACCCGGTTGTAAACGCGGAATGATACGAAGAACACGATCTGGAAACGACTTCGCAAATGCAGCAAAAGCCCGAGACAACTCATTAACACCACCCTTCAGCCAGTGTTTCGGGTGCTCATGGCGGCCAGTATGGTCGTTTACTGCATCTAACATTTTGATAATCGCATCGTCACTGGCTTTCGCCATCTGATCGTGGCTCATGGGTGATCCAACGTACTGCGCCATCCTCCGACCGCCACGCTTTGCTTGTAGCGTGGGCTGTTCGACCTGCCACTCCTCAACTTGCCTACGACGACGGGGCGTCAGCACTTGCACAGGTAGTTCGGCAAGTAAACGCAACCTACGCTCATCAGACCAACGGAGCAATCGCCTTCTCTGGGCAGGATCTCGCTCTTCCAGTAATTCTTGCCCCCAAGGCTCCCAAGCTTCGATGTAATCGCGCACCCGCTCAATATCAGCTAGAGAGATGTTGGAAGTGATCTGGGCAATCAGTGTGCTTGACGACCAACCGCAGATCACGTAGCCGACATTATTTTCATCGTCGAACGAGTCGTTACCTAGATGAAGACGCCGTTGATCGGCCAGGAGAAACGCGAGCGCATCCTCAGCAAATACAGCCGAGTTCGCCGCCAGGGTATCGGCCACTAGCGACTGGACCTCGTCAATTTCTACAGCAACAACAGTAGCAAGCAATTTGCGCACACCTTTCGGGTCAGAAACTGCTGACTCTTCGAGCACACTCCGCAGCAGCTGCGTCAAATGCCCCTCGCCAGTGTCATATTTCCAATCGTATGGAACTGATATTGATTGCGGATACCCATGCCCGGGCCGTCCACCACCAACCTCTCGCGATGCCACCCCGACAAACCAAGGCAGAAGCCTTTCGGCACAATAGAGCGGTGCGGCTGCCGCAATCTTTTCAACACCATAAACCCTGATGCCATTGTGCCGATCCGCAGGCTGCAATTCAGCCCAAGATGAGATTAGATCCAAAGCAACCTGGGTATTACCGTTCTCATGCAAAGTCTTGGCATAATGGGATATCGCCCAATATGCCAACCTCGTTCGATTAAATATTGTACGGACATGGGCGATTGCACGATCAATCGCAATACCAGAACGCTCAAAGAGACTAAACACGTCTACGTCATGTGAAGCATCCGACCAATAGCGGTCAACCAGATCCATAACTTGGCTCGAATCCTCAGCAACTTCTCGAACGAGCAGCATGGTCGCATTCCAGCGATGCTTTTCGTCCTGTAGAAGAAAAGGAAGAAGCGGCAGCATCCCTGACCTCCAGCACGGCCATCTTATCGCTACCTGTCTGAATGCCCGATTCGATAGTGCATGATCGTTACGCGCCATCCAATCGACCCAAGCAATATCACTTGCGCTCGGATCATCAGTACTCGCCAAGTAATCGACCACAAGATGTCGCAAATGTCTGCGTGTCTTGGGGTTTGGTAGCAACAAGCGAATTGACATCTCATAGGAAGCCATATCAACCCTTCGCATGTGCTCAAGGCCGCGCAAGACAGTTCCTCGCGCAAATAAGCCTTCCTGGCGACTCCATGCGTAATCAGCTAACTCTTGTGCGGTTCGGAGTGTTTTAGCCTGGAAATCATCAAGCCATGACTGATGACTGAATCCAATGCTGACGTCCTCACGGATGACGATGCCAATCGACTCGGCCCAACGCAGCATCTCGCTGTAGTCAGGATCATAGTAAGCGGCCGGCCGCCAAAGGCTCTCATACTGCGTCATGTCGGCTGCCAGCTGCCGCAAGAACGCAAGACACGAAGCACGCGCGGCCCCTACAGGTAGTTTTTTGTCCAGCCATCGTTCAAGTAAATTTGCAGCTGTTAAATCCGTAGGATTTAAGCCAGATTTGACAAGATCGACGTATATACCGAGAGCAAAAGGTGTACGCAGCGCCTCTTTAAGACTGTCCGGCACGACCGCAGAGTCTATACCGAGCTCACCAAGCAGTGTGGATATCCGCTCGAACGAGGGCAAGGTAAGTAGTAACTCATCCGCATCAAGCAACCTAAATCGAGCGTCGAACTTCGCCTCAAATGGTCGCGAAGAAACGATGACATGAATGGGAAGTTTATTGCCATCTTGATTCTCTGCATCCTGCAGCCGAGACGCAAGGCGAAGTAGGACCTGCATGCGCTGTGAACTCTGGTCCATCACTTCACTGACAGCGTCAAGCTGATCAATGATCAGCACAACCGGGGCTTCAACCGCCAGCGAGAGAAGCTCATGTTCGATATCACCTGACATACCCAGATCGCGAGCGAGGTCGGCGAAATTCACAATATTAGGGCTGAGCATGTCGGCCTTTATAGCTAGCACAGTCTTATGGCGGGCTTTGAGGGCACAATACAGCCCAGCTAGAAGTGCTGACTTCCCAGTCCCTGCTCCTCCGACGACCAGCGTGGAGCCTGCAGGATGCCGATTGATCCGCTGGATCAGATCGTCGAACTCCGGTCGCTCTATATGCTGTCCCCAAATCAGTTGAGGCCAGTCGGCCAAACCGCGCGACCCGCGCGTGATGTCTTCCTCAACATCAGCTCTGGTGAATGTTTGTGTGCTCTTTGAGACCAAGCCAACTGCAGCGAACTGAGCCTCAATCATGGCCTCTGCATCCTTCACAGCCAAGACAAGTTCAACCTTGAAAAACCGCTGACGGACAGCAGGGTTACAATCCAGTAACGCGTCGAGATCGACTGGTCTAAGAAGCTCATATTTCAGGTTCTTCAGGGCCGCCTTGATGCCTGGCATGACAGCCTCGATCTTCAGCATCGAGAATGCTTCATACTTTTTAATGACTTCAGTAGCCAGACCTAAAAGCTCTGTTTCATTGGCAGTTAACCAAGTCTGTGGCGCATCGAAAAAATCAGTTGTAGTACTGGCAGGATCCGAAGCAAGGGCAAGAATAAATCGAAAACCAACCGGGTCCGGCATAAGCGCCGGCTCAAGCACGACATGTAGAAGGAACTTGATTACCTCACGGAGCGTGTCCGGCCGGGTGAAACCAGCTTTAACCTTTTTGCACTGAATAAGCCCAACTGGCCGCTCATCCTTCGTGAGCCAAACATCCCGCCCTTGATCAGCTCCTGTGACCATCAAGCGAGTATTGCTGTACCACGGCGAATCAGATGTAAGCCCTTGATAGATGCTGTACAGGAGAAGTTCAAAATCAGCGTCCGTCAACGCAAGATAATTTGCTCTATCTGGTCCCACACGCCCTTCGTCTAATGCCTTGACGTGAGCGTACTCAACGTTAATCTCATCATCTGTGAGGACTTTCATACTGGTCTTCCGTATTTGACGATTTCCAGCAACCGACAAAGAGCTGCTGCCAACCCAATGCGACACTTTCTATAGCGAGGCTGAGCGCCACTGATGCAGGCATAAAAAACCGGCCGAAGCCGGTTCTTTCATTCAGTCATGTAGCACTGTAGGGTCATTCCCACTCGATCGTCGCCGGTGGCTTACCGGAGATATCGTAAACCACGCGCGAAATACCATCGACTTCATTGATGATGCGGTTGGAAACGCGGCCGAGGAAATCGTACGGCAGGTGTGCCCAGTGCGCGGTCATAAAGTCGATAGTCTCGACCGCACGCAGGGAAACCACCCAGTCGTACTTACGGCCATCGCCCATCACGCCGACGGAACGCACCGGCAGGAACACGGTGAACGCCTGGCTCACCTTGTTATACAGGTCAGCTTTATGCAGCTCTTCGATGAAGATAGCATCGGCGCGACGCAGCAGGTCGCAGTACTCTTTCTTCACTTCGCCCAGTACACGCACGCCGAGGCCCGGACCCGGGAACGGGTGACGGAACAGCATCGCGTGCGGCAGGCCGAGTTCCAGACCGATTTTACGCACTTCGTCTTTGAACAGCTCACGCAGCGGCTCAACCAGGCCCATCTTCATCTCTTTCGGCAGGCCACCCACGTTGTGGTGTGATTTGATCACGTGCGCTTTGCCGGTGGCAGACGCGGCGGATTCAATCACGTCCGGGTAGATGGTGCCCTGCGCCAGCCACTTCACGTCTTCCAGCTGCAGCGCCTGCTCGTCGAACACTTCAACGAACACGCGACCGATGATCTTACGTTTGGCTTCCGGCTCGGCTTCGCCCGCCAGCGCGTCGAGGAAGCGTTTTTCACCTTCCACATGGATAATGTTCAGACCGAAGTGGTCGCCAAACATCTCCATCACCTGCTCGGCTTCGTTCAGGCGCAGCAGGCCGTTATCGACAAATACGCAGGTCAGACGGTCGCCAATCGCGCGGTGCAGCAGCATCGCGGTCACGGAGGAGTCAACGCCGCCGGACAGGCCGAGGATCACTTTGTCGTTACCCACCTGCTCGCGCAGGCGTTCAACGGCATCTTCGATGATTTTAGCTGGGGTCCACAGCGCTTCACACTGGCAGATATCGCGCACGAAGCGCTCCAGCAGGCGCAGGCCCTGACGGGTGTGGGTCACTTCCGGGTGGAACTGCACGCCGTAGAAACGCTTCTCTTCGTTGGCCATAATGGCAAACGGGCAGCTATCGGTGCTGGCAACGGTGACGAAGTCAGACGGGATCGCCGTCACTTTGTCGCCGTGGCTCATCCACACGTCCAGCAGCGGCTTACCGCCAGCGCTGATGGCGTCTTCAATGTCGCGTGTCAGCGCGCTCTGGGTTCTTACTTCCACCTGCGCGTAACCAAATTCGCGCTCGCTGGAACCTTCCACTTTACCGCCCAGCTGCTGCGCCATGGTCTGCATGCCGTAGCACACCCCCAGCACCGGCACACCGGCGTTAAACACGTAGTCTGGCGCACGCGGGCTGCCATGCTCGGTGGTACTTTCCGGGCCGCCGGAGAGGATGATGCCGTTCGGGTTGAACCCGCGGATCTGCTCTTCGGTGACGTCCCACGCCCACAGTTCACAGTACACGCCCAGTTCACGCACGCGGCGCGCAACCAGCTGAGTATACTGTGAACCGAAATCGAGGATCAGTATGCGATGCTTATGAATATTTTCCGTCGTCATTGGGCTATTCCAGGGCGATGTAGTACAAATTCGGGATTAGGTTTATAACGCCCGGCTCTGAGCCGGGCGGGCAATACGGGGTTGTTATGAACCCATACGGTAGTTCGGGGACTCTTTGGTGATGGTCACGTCGTGAACGTGGCTCTCCTGAATCCCGGCACCGCTGATGCGAACGAATTCCGCTTTGGTGCGCAGGTCGTCGATAGTAGCACAGCCGGTCAGGCCCATACAGGAACGCAGGCCGCCCATTTGCTGATGCACGATAGCCTTCAGGAAGCCTTTGTAAGCCACGCGGCCTTCGATCCCTTCCGGCACCAGCTTGTCAGCGGCGTTATCGGTCTGGAAGTAGCGGTCTGAAGAGCCTTTAGACATGGCGCCCAGTGACCCCATGCCGCGATAGGACTTGAATGAACGGCCCTGGTACAGCTCGATTTCGCCCGGAGATTCGTCAGTACCGGCCAGCATTGAGCCCACCATCACCGCAGAAGCGCCGGCGGCGATAGCTTTGGCAATGTCGCCCGAGAAGCGGATACCGCCATCGGCGATTACCGGAATACCGGTGCCTTCCAGCGCAGCGACCGCGTCAGATACGGCGGTGATCTGCGGCACACCCACGCCGGTCACGATGCGGGTGGTACAGATTGAGCCAGGGCCGATACCGACTTTCACCGCGCTCACGCCCGCTTCCACCAGCGCCAGTGCGCCAGCGCCGGTTGCCACGTTACCGCCGACGATCTGCAGGTCAGGATATTTTTCACGGGTAGCACGAATACGCTGCAGCACGCCTTCGGAGTGGCCGTGAGAGGAGTCGATCAGCAGCACGTCAACACCGGCTGCGACCAGCGCATCCACGCGCTCTTCGTTACCGGCACCGGCACCGACGGCGGCACCGACGCGCAGGCGTCCGTGTTCGTCTTTACAGGCGTTCGGTTTACGTTCGGCTTTCTGGAAGTCTTTAACGGTGATCATGCCCAGCAGATGGAAGCTGTCATCCACCACCAGCGCTTTCTCGACGCGTTTTTCGTGCATTTTGTGCAGTACCACTTCGCGCGCTTCGCCCTCTTTCACCGTGACCAGGCGCTCTTTCGGCGTCATCACGGCAGAAACGGGCAGGCTCAGGTCGGTCACAAAGCGCACGTCACGGCCGGTGATAATCCCCACCAGTTCGTTATTGCCGTTCACTACCGGGTAGCCGGCAAAGCCGTTACGTTCGGTCAGCGCTTTCACTTCGCTCAGGGCAGTGGTAGGCAACACGGTCTGCGGGTCGGTGACCACGCCGCTTTCGTGTTTCTTCACCTTGCGCACTTCTTCAGCCTGGCGCTCGATAGACATGTTTTTGTGGATAAAGCCCAGACCACCTTCCTGCGCCAGTGCAATAGCCAGACCCGCTTCGGTCACGGTATCCATTGCAGCGGACAACATAGGAATGTTTAAACGGATAGTTTTGGTGAGCTGGGTGCTGAGGTCGGCCGTGTTTGGCAGTACAGTCGAGTGGGCAGGAACGAGCAGAACGTCGTCAAATGTCAGGGCTTCTTTAGCGATTCTTAGCATGGCAATATCTCAACCTCAGGGTGAATGAGAACTTGTAAAATATTGCCGCGGCATTATACAGGCCGTAATCGATTGCCTCCAGCATTATTTACCAAAAACTCTTGATCCCCTCAGTGAGCCATGTAGTATCGGTTAATTAACCCTCTGATTTAAAGTTTGATCTTCATCACATGTCGCTACCGCCAACCGCCAATATTTTTACCGTCAGCCGTCTGAACAGCACAGTGCGCAAGCTGCTGGAGATGGAAATGGGCCAGGTCTGGCTGAGCGCGGAGATCTCGAATTTCTCCCAGCCCTCTTCCGGTCACTGGTACTTCACTCTGAAGGATGATGGTGCCCAGGTGCGCTGCGCGATGTTTCGCAACAGCAACCGCCGCGTCACCTTCCGCCCACAAAACGGCCAGCAGATTCTGGTGCGTGCCACTATCACGCTGTATGAACCGCGCGGCGATTACCAGCTGATTGCCGAGAGCATGCAGCCGGCCGGCGATGGTCTGTTACAGCAGCAGTTCGAGCAGCTGAAGCAGCGCCTGATGGCCGAAGGTCTGTTTGAGCAGGGCCATAAGCAGCCACTGCCGGACCCGGCGCGTCAGGTTGGGGTCATCACCTCCGCCAGCGGTGCCGCGCTACACGACGTCCTGCGCGTGCTGCAGCGACGCGACCCGTCACTGCCGGTGGTCATCTACCCAACTCAGGTACAGGGCAGCGATGCCCCCTCAGGCATCGTCAGGGCGATTGAGCTGGCGAACGCGCGCAATGAGTGTGATGTATTAATTGTCGGGCGCGGCGGCGGCTCGCTGGAAGATCTGTGGAGCTTTAACGACGAACGCGTGGCGCGGGCGATTTTTGCCAGCCGCATTCCAGTCGTTAGCGCCGTCGGCCATGAAACCGACGTTACCATTGCCGATTTCGTCGCCGACCTGCGCGCGCCGACCCCTTCCGCCGCGGCGGAGCTGGTCAGCCGCAATCAGATTGAGCTGCTGCGCCAGCTGCAATCCCAGCAGCAGCGCATGGAAATGGCGATGGATTACTACCTTGCGCAGCAGCAGCGCACCTTCACGCGCCTGCAGCACCGCCTGCAGCAGCAGCACCCGCAGCTGCGCCTGGCACGCCAGCAGACGGCGCTGATGAAGCTGCAGCGCCGTCTGGACGACGCCGTGCAGCAGCGGCTGCGCCAGGCAACGCGCCAGCAGGAGCGGATCGGCCAGCGCCTGAACGCCATCCGCCCGGAGATGCGCATTGAGCGCGCCAGCCAGCAATTGCAGCAGTGGCACTACCGCCTGCAGCAGGCGATGCAGCAGCAGCTTAACGGCAACAAACAGCGCTTCGGCAACCTTGCCGCCCAGCTGGAGGGCGTCAGCCCGTTAGCGACGCTGGCACGCGGTTTCAGCGTCACCACCGCCGCCGACGGCCAGGTGATCAAAAAAACCAAACAGCTGCACCCCGGCGACACGCTGAAAACCCGTCTTGACGACGGCTGGGTGGAGAGTGAAGTGACCGCGATTACCCCGGTGAAAAAAACGCGCAGGCGCAGCGCCTGAAGCCAGGAGGGTTCTGCCCTCCTCTTCCCCCCATTTCCCCCATTCGGCCCACGCGAAACTATACTTGTCTGACATTCCTCGTTAAGCAAGGAGCCTGTTATGCCTTATGGTGTGATCCCCCCGTATATCCTGCGCAAGATTATTGACCACGGTTCTTCCCGCCAGCAGAGCTGCGCGCGTCAGACGTTGACCCACGTACAGACCCTGATGAATGAGAGCTGGCAGACGCCGCACTCAGCCACCACCGCCACGCCGGGCAGCGTACAGCGTGAAATCTACGATGCCGGGCAGACGCAGAGCCTGCCGGGCACGCTGGTGCGCAGTGCCAGCCAGCCCGCCGCTGGCGATGTGGCGGTGAACGAAGCCTGGGAATACCTCGGTATTACCTATGATTTTTTCTGGCACGCCTACCAGCGCAACTCCCTGGATAACAAGGGCCTGACGCTGCTTGGCACGGTCCACTACGGTAAGGATTACCAGAATGCCTTCTGGAACGGGCAGCAGATGGTGTTTGGTGACGGCGATGGCGAAATCTTTAACCGCTTTACCATCGCACTCGATGTGGTGGGCCACGAGCTGGCGCACGGCGTGACGGAAAACGAGGCCGGGCTGATCTATTTCGAACAGGCCGGGGCGCTCAACGAGTCGCTGTCCGATGTGTTCGGCGTGCTGGTCAAGCAGTATCACCTGCAACAGAGTGCCGACCAGGCCAACTGGCTGATTGGCGAGGGGCTGCTGGCGGAGGGGATTAAGGGGCGCGGCCTGCGCTCGATGTCCGAGCCGGGCACCGCCTACGACGATCCGCTGCTGGGTAAAGATCCCCAGCCCGGCCATATGCGCGATTACATTCAGACGCGCGACGATAACGGCGGCGTGCACCTTAATTCCGGCATCCCCAACCGCGCCTTCTACCTGGCCGCCGTGGCGTTGGGCGGCTTCGCGTGGGAGCTGGCGGGCTATGCCTGGTACGATACGGTCTGCGATAAAACGCTGCCGCAGAATGCCGATTTCAAAACCTTCGCGCAGTTCACTATTCGCCACGGCGAGAAACGCTTTAACCAGGCCACGGCGGCGGCGATTGAGGAGGCCTGGAAACAGGTGGGTGTGCTGACATGAAACAGCCAGAATTAAGCGATGACGCGATTATCGATGTGGCGCGTGAAGGGGGCTTTGCCATGATACCTAAGCTGGCTGAGCCACGCCGTTTTGCGCTGTCGCAGCTGGCGGCAGCGCAGAAAGAGCGGGTGTGCGAGGTGATGCGCCAGGCGCTTCCGCTGGGCGAACCGGAAGACCACCAGGCCGCGCTGGGGCGCGGCGACCAGCGCTATTTTCGTATTCAGATAAGCTACAGCACGCAGCAGTCCGCAGGCGCTATCGTGATACTGATCCCCGAACAGCTGGCGCCGCCGGAGCTGGAATCGCTGTGGCGCGATGGCTAACAGGCAAAAAAATACCCCTTCATCGCTGAAGGGGTATGCGTGACATCAGGTTAGCGGCCAGGCCGCTGCCATTAGTTGTCCAGTGCGTAAGCGATCACGTAATCACCACGGTCCGGCGACTGACGAGCGCCGCCTGCGGAGATCAGGATGTACTGCTTACCGGTTTTCGGTGATTTGTAGCTGATTGGGCCACCCTGGCTGCCCACTGGCAGACGGGCTTTCCACACTTCTTTACCGGTAGAGGTATCGAAGGCGCGCAGGTAGTAATCCTGAGTGCCTGCGATGAACACCAGGCCACCCTGGGTTGCCAGCGTGCCGCCCAGAGTCGGCATACCCACCGGCATTGGCGCACGCATTTTGATACCAAATGGACCGGTATCCTGCACGGTACCGACTGGCACCTGCCAGACGATTTTCTGCGTCTTCATGTCAATCGCCGACAGCGTACCGAACGGCGGCTTCTGGCAAGGGATGCCCAGCGGCGACATAAAGCGGTTTTTATTCACCGCGTACGGCGTGCCTTTCATCGGCACCAGGCCCATGCCGGTATTCACGGCTTCACCACCGTTACTGACCGCACCATCTTTCGCTGGCGCTGCTGGCACCATCTGCTGCCAGAGGCCCAGGCGCATATCGTTGACGAAGATCAGGTTATTGTTCGGGTCGGTCGACAGGCTGCCCCAGTTCATCCCGCCCAGAGAGCCAGGGAAGCTGAGTGACTTATCGGTACCCGGCGGCGTGTAGAGTCCGGAATAACGCATGGATTTGAAGCTGATACGGCAGGCCAGCTGATCAAACGGCGTGGCGCCCCACATATCCGACTCGGTCAGCGTTTCGTTGCCGATTTGCGGCATGCCTACTGAGCGCGGCTGGGTTTTAGCATACTGCTCGTTCGGGATGTTAGCCTGCGGAACCGGCTGTTCAACCACGTCAGTCAGCGGCTTGCCGGTTTGACGATCCAGCACGTAGATCTGACCAGACTTGGTGCCAATGACCACCGCTGGCGTGGTGCTGCCATCTTTATGCGGGAAGTTAATCAGGCTTGGCTGCATCGGCAGGTCGAAGTCCCACAGATCGTTATGCACGGTCTGATAAACCCACTTCTCTTTACCGGTGGTGGCGTCCACGGCCAGTACGGAGGCACCGTATTTGTGGTCCAGCTTGGTGCGATTGACGCCCCACAGGTCAACAGACGAGCTGCCCATCGGAATGAACACGGTGTTCATATCGGGATCGTAAGACATGGGTGCCCAGGAGTTAGGCGTGCTGCGGGTGAAGTGCTCGCCCGGCATCAGGATCGCATTCGGGTCGTCTTTGCCTGGGTCGAACGCCCAGCGCATTTTACCGGTGATGACGTCAAAGCCACGCATCACGCCGCCAGGCATATCGGTGCTAACGTTGTCCGCCACGCGGCCACCGACCACAACGGTGGTGCCGGCCAGCGTCGGTGCCGACGTCAGTACATAGCTCGGATCTTTGGCTTCGCCCATACCTTCCAGCAGGTTAACGCTGCCGTTGTTACCGAAGTCTGCACAGAACTTACCGGTATCAGCGTCTAAGGCAATCAGACGGCTGTCGATGGTGTTCATCAGAATACGGCGCTGACAGGCCGCACCGGCAGGCAGGTCGATTGCCGCCGGAGGAACAGATCCCGGTACTTTAGGCTGCGTCAGTGGCTGGGTAGCATCAAAGTAAGCCAGGCCACGGCAGCGCATCCAGACCGAGGATTTCGCATTGATGTCCGCTTTCCAGATCTGCTTGCCGCTGTCGGCTTCCACTGCAATCACATTGTTATGCGGAGTACAGAGGAACACGGTGTTGCCGACCTGCAGAGGTGTCTGCTGGTCTTCTGCGCCGTTACCGTCCGGGCTGAGTGGCGTATCGCCAGTGTGGAAAGTCCAGGCCACTTTCAGATCTTTCACGTTATCGCGGGTGATCTGGTCCAGCGCCACAAAGCGGCTGCCGCCCGGGGTGTTGCCGTAGTTATCCCAGTTTTTCTGCTCGGCGGATTTATCCACCGGAACCAGCGGCAGCTCCTGACCGTTTGCTGCCACGGTCGGATGCGGCTGGAACATGCCATATACAGTTGCCAGCAGGCCAACCACCATCACCGCGCTCAGGCCATAGGCCACTTTCGCCGCGGGTGCTTTACCCTCACGCTTGCGCAGTGCCGGGAAGGTGATCAGCGCCAGCAGGAACATGCCTGCCGGGAACATCAGGCGCGAAACCAGCTGCCAGAAGTCGAGACCGGCATCCTGCACTGCCCAGATCAGGGTACCGATAAATACCAGCGCAAAAATCAGTACCGCAGAAGATTTGCGGCGGAAGAACTGAACGGCGGAAATCACGATGAGGATGCCGGCAATAACGAAATACCAGCTACCACCAAGTGAGGCTAATTTCCCACCACCAATGACAAAGTAGAGGCCCGTTGCCAGCAAGATTAAGCCCAGCAAGAAGCACCACAAGCCCAGCCATTTAGATGACCCGGCAGTTGATTGAGGCATAGCAGAAATACTCCTGGAGAATAAGGCGCAGCAATGTTTAACGTCTTATTTTTATTAACATGTTTCACGGGATGGCCCGTCCTGCGTTTGTTGCTGGCGCTCGTCACTCACGGCAGGCATGGCTGAGCACCCGTAACAAACGGCAGGATTGTACCACCAGGTTCATAATACGATAAACAGAAAATTAACAAGCCGTCTATGTTTGATAACTATAGAAGGAAATTCGCACAGAATGATAAAGGTGATAGTTGCCGGGGTTTACGGAGTTCCGGCGGGCAGTAGCAGCAGCCGTCTCTTCGAGATCAGGCCGTGACCGTGCTGACAAAAATAGTCGACCGCGCCGCAGGCTTTCAGGACCTGTAATGGTTTCTGGCAGTCGGGGCAGCAGGCAATAGCGGGGATAGCGCGCTGGCAGCGATCGCAGTAAAACTGCTCAGCCATCGCGGTGAGTGGGTGCTGACAAACGGGGCAAGAAAGTGACATCGGCATCTCCTTTACTTAAGCGCGGCACCAAAAACAAAGGGTTGACCCCAAAAGCGGTCAACCCCTACTTTACACGCTGGCGAGGCTATCAGGCCCCCTTGCGGATCAACGTTTGTTCTTTTTGAGATGGCTCATTAAGCGTTGACGTTTACGCTGCTGGTTTGGCGTCAGCAGGTTGCGCTTACCTTCGTACGGGTTGTCACCCTCTTTGAACTGAATACGGATTGGCGTACCCATAATTTCCAGCGAGCGGCGGAAATAGTTCATCAGATAGCGCTTGTAGGAATCCGGCAGGTCTTTCACCTGGTTACCGTGGATCACCACAATCGGCGGGTTATAGCCTCCGGCGTGGGCATACTTCAGCTTCACGCGGCGGCTGCGCACCATCGGTGGCTGATGGTCGTCGGCCGCCATGTTCATGATGCGCGTCAGCATCGAGGTGTTCACGCGACGGGTAGAACAGTCGTAGGCTTCGGTCACGGATTCAAACAGGTTACCGACGCCGCTGCCGTGCAGGGCGGAGATAAAGTGAATGCGCGCGAAGTCGATAAAGCCCAGACGGTAGTCCAGCTGCTCTTTCACTTCGTCGCGGATCTCCTGTGACAGGCCATCCCACTTGTTAACCACGATAACCAGTGAGCGCCCACTATTCAGGATAAAGCCGAGCAGCGAGAGATCCTGATCGGAAATCCCCTCGTGAGCATCAATCACCAGCAGCACAACGTTGGCATCTTCAATCGCTTTCAGGGTTTTGATGACCGAGAACTTTTCTACGGTTTCGGTAATTTTCCCGCGCTTACGCACCCCGGCTGTGTCAATCAGGACATATTCACGTCCGTCACGCTCCATCGGAATGTAGATGCTGTCGCGGGTGGTGCCCGGCATGTCGTAAACCACCACGCGTTCTTCACCGAGGATACGGTTAGTGAGCGTTGACTTACCGACGTTCGGACGCCCGACGATAGCCAGCTTGATCGGCAGATCCAGCGGGTTAAAGTCATCTTCTTCATCTTCCGGCGTTTCGCCGTTAGCTTTGGCTTCTTTCGCCGCGAACTCTGCCCAGTAGGCTTCGTTCTCTTCTTCTTCGGTCAGTTCCGCCTCGGGCGCAACTTCGTCCATCCACGGCAGCAGCACCAGCTCCAGCAGGCTGGTAACACCGCGCCCGTGTGACGCGGCAATCGCGTGGATTTCACCCAGACCGAGCGACCAGAAGTCGGTGACGGCGGAATCCGCGTCCAGACCATCGGTTTTGTTCGCCACGATAAAGGTTGGCTTGTCGCGCGCGCGCAGGTGCTTGGCGATGGCGGTATCAGCAGGCATCAGCCCGGCACGCGCATCGACCATAAACAGAACCACGTCGGCTTCTTCAATCGCCAGCAGCGACTGTTCCGCCATGCGTGTTTCCACGCCCTCTTCGTTACCGTCGATACCGCCGGTATCGATACAGATAAACTCACGCCCTTCAATTTCAGCGCGACCATATTTGCGGTCTCGAGTAAGCCCAGGAAAATCCGCCACCAGCGCATCTCGCGTGCGCGTTAAACGGTTAAACAGGGTGGATTTTCCCACATTGGGACGCCCGACAAGCGCGACCACAGGTACCATAGTGAAGCCTCATAACTAAAAAATAAGCGCCTGGCTGCGATTTTATTCGCGCTGCAGGCAGATAAACTGCCGCTCTACTCAGGCCGATGGCGCCTAGAATAACACGCCTTGGATAAAACAAAACGGCCCCTTGTGATCAAGGAGCCGTATTTACCCTGACTACGGGTAGCAGATCGCAGCAGATTAACGCGTAATCGCGTAAACCTCACCGTCTTTGGACTGGATCAGCAGCTTGTCGCTGGCCACCACTGGCTCAGTCTGGAAGCCGGAGCTGTCCAGTTTCTGCTGCGCCACAAAGCGGCCATCGTCGGTGTTAAGCCAGTGCAGGTAACCTTCCGCATCACCCACCACCAGGTAGCCGTTGTACAGCACCGGGGAGGTCAGGTTACGGTGCAGCAGATCGCTCTGGCGCCAGAGGGTTACGCCACCGTCGGTGTTCAGGGCGATCACGCGGTCATCCTGATCCACCAGATAGATGCGGCCACCGTCAACGATCATATCGTGTACCGAGCCGATTTCGCGCTTCCACATGATCTGGCCGGAACGCAGATCCAGCGCCGTCAGGTTACCGTTGTAGGCCAGGGCATACACCACGCCATTGACGATAACCGGGGTGGTATCGACATCGGCCAGGCGGTCGATTTCGGTCGCGCCGCTTGGCTGGGAAATACGCTGCTGCCAGATAATCTGGCCCTGGTTGAGGATCACGGCGCTCACGCGGCCGTTATCACCACCCACTATGGCGGCGCCGAATGCGGTCGATGGCGCAGACTCACCGCGCAGGCTCAGGGCCGGCACGTCGAGGTTAACGGTCCATTTTACGCTGCCGCTGGTTTGATCAAGACCCTGCAACATGCCGTTGCTGGTGTGAACCAGCACCAGGCCATCGCTGACCACCGGGCGGGATAACACTTCACCGGCCGCTTTGGTCTGCCACGCCACGGAGCCATCGCTGGTGTTCAGGGCATAAACCTGGCCGCGCTCGCTGCCCACGTAGACGTGGCCCGCATCAACGGTCAGGCCGCCAGAGAGCAGCGCCGGGATATTGCTGGAGAAGAAACCGGTTTTTTCTGCCAGGTCCACTTTCCACTGTTCTTTGCCGTCGCCGGAGTTCAGCGCCTTGACGATGCCATGACGGTCAGCCGCATACACGGTATTTTCCGCCCAGGCCGGGTGCAGGTTAGAGTAGAAATCCCCCACTCCGTTGCCCACCGAGGTGCTCCAGACTTTTTCCGGCTCGAACTGATTCTGAACGGTTGGCAGCGGCGACATTTTAACCACGTCTTCTTCACCGCTAAACCATGAACATCCGCTAAGTAAGGTGACTGACATCAGTCCCGGCAGAAGTAACTTACGCAATTCCATGAAATCCCTCTTGTGCCTTGAAGGCCAAATGTACAAGGAGCTATTTAGCCCGGCAGATTATTCACTTTCATTTGCAGCATCTCTTTCAGCGTCGAAGAGGCGTCAGAATCAATGCCTTTAGTCCACGCATCGCGTGCACCCTTCGCGTCGCCTTTGCTGAGCAGTGCTTCACCGCGCACGTCAGCCACGATCGCTGTCCAGCCGTCGCCTTTCACGCTTTCCAGCGTTTTCAGCACTTCATCCGGCTGCTTCTGCTGCAGCTGAATGCGCGCCAGGCGCAGATTCAGTACCGCCTGCAGATTCGCATCTTTGGTATCTTTCAAACCGCTTTGCAGCTGGGCTGCGGCTTTGTCGAGCTGGTTAGCATCAACATAGCGTTTCGCCAGGTCGAGAGAAGCCAGCGCGCCATAAGTATTGCTGTTATCGCTGGCGAATTTCGCTGCGGCCTCCAGCGTGGCGGGTTTGCTGGCATCCAGTGCCGAGGTCACCTGCTGATAGGCCGCAGAGGTTTCACGTGAACCGCTGTCCTGATGGCTGCTCCAGTAACGCCAGCCGACCAGTGCGCCCACGCCCAGCACCACGCCAACTACCAGCGCTTTGCCGTTCTGTGCGAAGAAGTTCTTCAGCGCATCTACCTGCTCGTTTTCGTTGCTATATACTTCCACGCAATCCTACTCCTTTAAATCGTGCCGTCAGGGCTTAGCGCTGTAACATCGAGGCCAGCGTGGATGCAGCATCACACTGCGCCAGCGTCTGCTGCTCGCCGTTACGTAAATCTTTGATGACCAGCTGGCCGTTAGCCACTTCGTCTTCGCCGAGTACCAGTGCAATGCGGGCGCCCCACTTATCTGCCCGGGCAAACTGCTTCTTGAAGTTACCGCCGCCAAAGTTCGTCATCAGCTTCAGCTCTGGCAGCGCATCACGCAGCTGTTCAGCCAGCAGCATCGCCGCACTCTGCACGCCCTGACCTGAAGCGATAACATAGACATCAACAATGCGCGTCGGTTCAAATTCCGGGTTAACGGCCTGCACCAGCAGAACCAGGCGCTCCAGGCCCATGGCAAAGCCCACGGCCGGCGTGGCACGTCCACCCAGCTGTTCTACCAGACCATCGTAGCGGCCACCGGCACAGACCGTGCCCTGCGCGCCGAGGCTGCTGGTGACCCACTCAAACACGGTACGGTTATAGTAATCGAGGCCGCGCACCAGGCGCTGGTTCACGC
Source organism: Erwinia aphidicola (assembly GCF_024169515.1). Classification (NCBI taxonomy): domain Bacteria; kingdom Pseudomonadati; phylum Pseudomonadota; class Gammaproteobacteria; order Enterobacterales; family Erwiniaceae; genus Erwinia; species Erwinia aphidicola. The sequence continues at coordinate 472,167 of NZ_JAMKCQ010000001.1, forward strand.
TGTAGGCAATGCCCGCCGCATCCAGCAGGCTGCACAGCCCGGTGAAATGCGCGCGCGACTCTTCATCCAGATAATCGCCCAGCGTTGGCGCATCGTTCAGCAGCGCCTGCACGTCCGGATTTTTGCTGTCCAGCACGCGCAGCGGATTGCTGTACATGCGGCGCTTGCAGTCTTCGTCCAGCACCTCTACGTGCTGCTCCAGGAAGGCCACCAGCGCATCGCGATAGTTGGCGCGGGCTTCCAGCGAACCGATAGAGTTCAGCTCCAGGCGCACGTGCTCAGCGATGCCCAGCGCTTTCCACCAGCGGGCGGTCATCATGATCAGCTCAGCGTCAATGTCCGGGCCTTGCAGGCCAAACACTTCGGCACCAATCTGGTGGAACTGGCGGTAGCGGCCTTTCTGCGGGCGCTCGTAGCGGAACATCGGGCCGATGTACCACAGACGCTGTTCCTGATTGTACAGCAGACCGTGTTCAATGCCGGCGCGCACGCAGCCTGCGGTCCCTTCCGGGCGCAGCGTCAGGCTTTCGCCGTTGCGGTCGTCAAAGGTATACATCTCTTTTTCAACCACGTCGGTCACTTCACCGATAGCGCGCTTGAATAACGGGGTCTGCTCTACAATCGGCAAGCGGATTTCGCTAAAGCCGTAGCTGCCCAGAACCTGCTTGAGGATCTGTTCAATACGCTGCCACACCACGGTATCAGCCGGTAAATAGTCGTTCATGCCACGAATGGCCTGGATATTCTTCGCCACTGCTTTCTCTCATCAATTTCATTCAGCCGGGGACGACCGTATCAAAAGGCCGTCCCCTGCCAGATTATTTTTCGACCTGCTGGATGGTGATCCGGCGCGATTCGTCCAGCATGGTGGCTTTAGCACGAATGCGCGCTTCCAGCTGGTCAATCATATTGTCGTTATCAAGACGCTCGCGCAGACGCACGCCATCTTCGTAGAAACCGCTTTTCTTGTTGCCGCCGGTGACGCCCATGGTCGATACCGTGGCTTCACCCGGGCCGTTAACCACGCAGCCGATAATCGAAATATCCATCGGCGTAATGATATCTTCCAGCCGCTCTTCCAGCGCATTCACCGTGCCGATCACATCAAACTCCTGACGGGAACAGGTCGGGCAGGCGATAAAGTTGATGCCGCGGGAGCGGATGCGCAGTGATTTCAGGATATCGAAACCGACTTTCACTTCTTCTACCGGGTCCGCCGCCAGCGAGATACGCAGCGTATCGCCGATCCCCTCAGAGAGCAGCAGGCCAAGGCCAATGGCGGACTTCACCGCACCGGCGCGGGCGCCACCGGCTTCGGTGATCCCGAGGTGCAGCGGCTGATCGATCTGCTTTGCCAGCAGGCGATACGACTCAACGGCAAGAAACACATCCGAGGCCTTCACGCTGACTTTGAACATGTCAAAGTTCAGACGATCGAGGATATCCACGTGACGCATCGCCGATTCCAGCAGCGCTTGCGGATTCGGCTCACCGTATTTTTCCTGCAGATCCTTTTCCAGCGATCCGCCGTTCACCCCGATACGGATCGGAATGTTGTAGTGGCGTGCGCAGTCGACCACCGAGCGGATGCGCTCTTCATTGCCGATATTGCCCGGGTTAATACGCAGGCAGTCGACGCCATATTCGGCGACTTTCAGGGCAATGCGGTAGTCGAAGTGGATATCAGCAACCAGCGGGACGTTAACCTGCTGTTTGATCAGGCGGAAGGCTTCGGCGGCATCCATGGTTGGCACGGAAACGCGCACGATATCAACGCCAACGCGCTCAAGTGCTTTGATCTGGGCGACCGTAGCAGCGACGTCAGTGGTTCGGGTATTGGTCATGGACTGAACGGCGATGGGGGCACCGTCGCCCACAGGCACCTTGCCGACGTAAATACGTTTAGATTTGCGACGGGTAATGGGTGCTTCGTTATGCATATTCTTTCTCCACAATTACTCGCGACCAGAAAAAGATGCGTTATTGCGCACCTAAAGTCAGGCGAGCAACCTGGTTAGTACGGATAAAACGACTCAGATCAACAGGCTTACCCTGATACTCGATCTGTACTGCGGCCGGGGCACCAATTTTCAGGCGATAAGGAGCCGTACCGGCGAGGCTCAGTTTACCACCGCTACGCTGAATGCCGCTGAACAGTTTTTTACCGGCAGCATCGGTCACTTCCAGCCAGCAATCGCTGGAGAAGTTCATGATAACCGCATTCGGATCGGCAGCAGGCTGGCTGACGCCGGCGCTGCTGGTCGGTAGCTGACCGTTGGCAGCGTTATCAACCGGTGCCTGCGCGGGAGATACCACCGCAGGCTGCGAGTTCGCCGCCTGGGTGTCCGCTGCCGGTGCCTGAGCACTGGCAGCCGGCGCGTTAGCTGCTGGCGTGCTGCTATCCGCAGGAGCCTGGCTTGGTGCCATATCCATCGGCACCGACTGGCCGCTGGTATCAGCACTGCTGCTGGCATTGCCGTCAGTCAACGGAATAGACTGCCCGTTGCCGCTATCCCCTTCCGCAGACGCATTCTGATCGGCCATCGAGACCAGATCGTCCTGAGCGGCTTTATGATTCTGCCACCACCAGGCACCCGTCAGGCCCACCACCACAAACAGCACCAGCCAGGTGAAGATCATCAACCAGCCATCACGCTTTTTGCGGCGTTTGCCGAGGGAGAAGCTTTGCATCGGTTCAACTTTTGCGGCTCTGACCGGGGCTTGTTTAGCCATCATCGGCAGCAGTTCTTCTTCCGGCACGCGAACCAGACGTGCGTAAGAACGGATATAACCCCGCAGGAAGGTCGATGCCAGATCGGCAGGCGACTTGTCCTCTTCAATATCGCGGACGGTGGAAAGTTTCAGGCAGAGGCGCTCAGCAACGTTCTGCTGAGTCAGGCCCATCTGTTCACGGGCGCTGCGCAGGCGCTCGCCTGTTGAATTTACGTTGGATTTGTCTTCAGTGGCTTCAGTATTCATTAGCTAAAAAATGCTGGTGCTGTATCGATTGTGGAAAAATTTGCGCAAGTTGCGCCCCATAACGCTGTACATCATCGGGCTGGTTGGCCTGCGCGGCGAAGCGAATCTCTAACCACAGACTTTCCGCAGAAACAGGAAAGTTGCGTTGATAAACATCTAACAGGAGCCGCGAGTCTGCGCGTCTCCCCTTTCCAAATCGCCTTTCGGCTTCTGCCAGCATAGGCATTCCCTTAGCAGGATCGGTCTGCACCGCATCCGCCAGCGCATAACGCGCTTTCTCTTGCTGCCCGGCATTCAAAAAACAGTAGCCCGAGTTTTCCAGCGTATCGGCACGAAGTCCGTCTGCTGAATCTGCAATGGCCCTGCTGAACTGCCGTTGTGCCGCATCATACTGCCCTAAACCGCAGAGAAACGCACCGTAATTATTAAGCACATAGCCGTTTTGCGGTGCAAGTTTCAGCGCGCGGCGATAATGCTGCTGCGCCTGGCTCTGCTCCCCCATCTGCTGCTGATAACGCGCCATTGCCAGCTGGGTTCGGTAATCTTTTGGCGCCAATGCCAGCGCCCGCTGCACATTGCGGCGAGCCGCTTCATTATCACCCCGCAGCAGATAGGCCAGGCCTAGCTGTATGCGCGTCTCTACCAGTGCTTTACGCTGCGGTGAAGTTTGGCACCCCACCAGCAGCGACAGCGCTAAACCAACGATTAAACCTGCCCGCATCCCTGTTTCTCCCGGTATCCATTCGCGGCTTATGCTACGCCAATGTTTACAGAGTCAACACGCTGCAGGGCAGGAAAACACCGGGTTTCAGATCGCCTTCACAGAGATGGCTTCACCGGCCATTTTCTTTTTCAGCGTGCGCTTGGTGCGGTCGATCACTTCCCCGGCCAGCTGGCCGCAGGCGGCATCGATATCATCGCCGCGGGTCTTACGCACAATAGTAGTAAAACCGTAATCCATCAACACTTTAGAGAAGCGATCGATGCGACTGTTCGAACTACGACCATAGGGTGCGCTTGGGAAGGGGTTCCATGGGATCAGGTTGATCTTACAGGGTGTATTTTTCAGCAGCGCGGCCAGTTCATGAGCGTTATCCGTGCTGTCATTGATGTGGTCAAGCATCACGTACTCAATGGTCACACGCCCCTGGTTGGCATTTGACTTGCCAATGTAGCGGCTGACCGCGGCCAGGAAGGTCTCAATATTGTACTTTTTATTGATTGGCACAATTTCGTCACGAATTGTGTCATTTGGCGCGTGCAGTGAAATCGCCAGCGCCACGTCAATCATATCGCCGAGTTTATCCAGCGCCGGAACCACACCGGAGGTGGAGAGGGTTACGCGGCGTTTCGACAGGCCAAAACCGAAATCGTCCAGCATAATTTCCATCGCCGGAACCACGTTGTTCAGGTTCAGCAGCGGCTCGCCCATCCCCATCATCACCACGTTGGTGATCGGGCGCTGGCCGGTAACTTTGGCCGCGCCGATAATCTTCGCCGCGCGCCACACCTGACCGATAATTTCCGATACGCGCAGGTTGCGGTTAAAGCCCTGCTGCGCGGTGGAACAGAATTTGCACTCCAGCGCACAGCCCACCTGGGAAGAGACACACAGGGTGGCGCGATCTTTTTCTGGAATATAGACAGTTTCAACCTGCTGGCCGCCGACCTGGATAGCCCACTTGATGGTGCCATCGGAGGAGCGCTGCTCTTCAGCCACTTCCGGCGCGCGGATTTCCGCGACTTCCTTCAGCCGGTTACGGAAGACCTTGTTGATGTCGGTCATCTCGTCGAAGTCATCACAGCAGTAGTGATAGATCCACTTCATCACCTGATCGGCACGAAACGGTTTTTCACCCATGCTGGCAAAAAACTCACGCATCTGCTGACGATTAAGATCGAGCAGGTTAATTTTCTCTTTTTTTGGCGTTACGACGGCAGGTGAAGCGGACGACGGAGTCACAATAAGTTCGGACATAATATTCTCTGGCCTCGTTGTTACACGTTATGGCGCTGGGTTTGAAGTGAATAAAATAGAAGCGCCCCGGAGAGCGAACTCCCGGGGCGCATTATTGTACTCATGACCTTCACAGGGTTAAAGCACTATAGCGAATTAATTTGTAAACCCTGCTGCAGGCCAGGCAGCCGAATTAACGGGTGCGCGGGCACACTTCGTTTTCGCCGAAGAAGTAAGCGATTTCACGGGCAGCAGATTCAGCAGAATCTGAACCGTGGGTCGCGTTCTCGGTGAAGCTGTCCGCGTAGTCTGCACGCAGGGTACCAGCCAGTGCGTTAGCTGGGTTAGTTGCGCCCATCAGGTCACGGTGACGCTGTACGGCATTTTCGCCTTCCAGTACAGAAACCACTACCGGACCAGAGGTCATGAATTCAACCAGACCATCGAAGAATGGCTTACCCTGGTGCTCAGCGTAGAAACCTTCAGCCTGCTCTTTGCTCAGGTGCAGCATTTTGCTGCCAACGATTTTGAAGCCAGCGCTTTCAAAACGGTTGAAGATTGCGCCGATCACGTTTTTTGCCACAGCGTTAGGTTTTACGATGGAGAATGTACGCTCAATAGTCATGTTGACCCCTGTCTTATCTTTCGAGTGTAGCCGCGAAAACGGTGTTCCCGGCCGGGAAAATGGCCGCAGATTATAGGGGGCATCGCGATGGATGCCTATCGGAGATTCAATAATTTATTGAAAAACTCGACCACCCTCGCGGGAATTTTGCCCCAGCTGGCGCTATTTTACGCAGCGCGGCGGATGATGACCATGATTGCGGCCAGGGTTCTGTCTGAAATTAACGAATTAATTCGACATGAATCAAACGGCTGTCGGCGCGCCCGCGATCGTCCACCGCACGGACCCGGTATCTACCCGGCCTTGTTGGCCGCCAGTCGAGCGGCACTTTGCTGGCACTGCTGCCGAGGAAGATATCGTCGATAAACCAGTAGACGCTGCTGCTGTCGGCATCCGTCACCGCGCTGAAGCTGATTTTGTCACGCCCCTGCTGCGACTGGCGCAGCGTATAGGTGATGTTTTTCTGCGGCGAGGTGATGCGCGGCGCGTCGCCCCCCACGGCGCCCTGCTGGCACTGCGTAGCGGGCGGCTGGCGTTTCGGTAACCCTGCCAGCGCGAAAACGTTCGCCAGGTCAGAGGGCCAGAACTCAAACACCTCAACGCGGGTCTGCTGCGGATCCCACGGCGCGCAGGCCACCTCGCCGCTGTGATTATCGATGCGCAGCGGGCGGTAAACCGTGTCGACTTTGATCGGCGATTTGCCGGGAATAAACCAGCTGCGCCCGCGCTGCTGGCACCACTGCGTCGGCAGGTTGCCGCTCGGCAGGCAGATCTCCACCCTTTTTAGCTGCGGCGGGAAACGGTGCTGCGGCTCTTTCAGCTGTGGGTAGCTCGCCACCACGCTGTCGATGATATTGAAAAACAGCGGTGCGGCCGCTTCCACCCCAACAAAGGCCTCATTGCCCTGCCCGGCAAAATTACCCTGCCACACCACCAGCACGTACGGACCGAAAATCCCGACGCTCCACGCATCGCGGAATCCCCAGGAAGTGCCGGTTTTCCAGTACACCGGCAGCGACGAGGGCCGCTGTGCCAGGGTGTCACCCGGGCGACGGTGCTGGCGCAGAATATCCAGCGTCATAAAGCTGGCCTCTTCACTCAGCAGGCGGAAGGCTGGCGGCACAGGCGCCTGCTCGCGCATGCGCAGGTCGCGCAGTTCGCCACGGTTTGCCAGCATCGCGTACAGCTTAGCCAGCTCCTGCGCCGTCACTTCCCCGCCGCCGAGCACCAGCGAAAGACCATAATGTTTTTCACTCGCCATATTGCTGACGCCGGCCAGCTGCAGGAACTGATAGAAGCTGGGCTGGCGCAGCTGCGAGGCGATAGCCACCGCCGGAATATTGCGGCTGAAGTTCAGTGCATCGGTGGCGGTGACCGGGCCGAGAAAGCGGCGGTCAAAATTCTCGGGCGCATAGCTGCCAAATGATGATGGCACGTCCTTCAGCACCGTCATCGGGTGCAGTACGCCCTGCTCCATGCCCAGCGCGTAGATAAACGGCTTCAGTGCCGAGCCCGGAGAACGTTTGGCGGTGGTGCCGTTAACCTGCCCCTGAATCTGCCGGTTGTAATAATCCGCCGAGCCGACCAGCGCACGTACTCCCATATCACGCGTATCCACCAGCAGTACCGCGCTGTTATGAATGCCGCGGCTCTGATTGCGGCGGATAAACGCCCGCACCTGCTGCTCCACCAGCCGCTGCAGCCCGGCATCGAGCGTGGTGTCGACGCGCGGCAGACGTTCGCCGTTTTGCAGTTGCTCAATAAAATGCGGCGCGATAAACGGCAGATCCTGCGGCTGGCGCAGCGCCAGCGGCAGGCTGAACAGCGCTCGCTGGCTGGCATCCGTCGCATAATGCTGCTGCCAGCGCTGGAACAGGCGGTTGCGGGCCTGCATCAGCGGCGGGCTGACTTCATCACTGCGCGGATTGATGCGCAGGCTCGGCGACTGCGGCAATACCGCCAGGGTCAGGGCTTCGGCCAGCGTCAGCTGAGACGGCGGTTTAGCAAAATAGATCAGGCTGGCGGCGCCGATGCTTTCGATGTTGCGGCCATAGGGCGCGGCGTTGAGATACGCTTCGAGGATATCGTGTTTGGAGTAGCTCAGCTCGAGCTGCACGGCGCGCAGCACCTGCAGCAGCTTGCCGCCGGGCGAACGGGTATTGAGCTGCCAGTGCATACGCGCCAGCTGCATGGTGATGGTGGAGCCGCCCTGAAGCCGCCCGCCCGCCACATAGCTGCGCCAGAAACCGCGCACCAGACTCAGGGGATTAAAACCGGGGTTGACCCAGAACCAGCGGTCCTCATGCAGCAGCAGCCCACGTACTGCCAGCGGAGAAACCTGCTCCAGCGGCGTCCACTGTCGATAGCGGTCGTCGCTGGCTAGCGAGAGGCGCAGCAGCGTGCCGTGGCGATCATACCAGGCGGTAGAAAGCGGGATGCCCTGCGAAAGCGGCGGGTGTGGCCACAGACGAAAACCGATCAGCAGCAGCGCCAGGAGTCCCAGCGCTGCTGCCAGATTTTGCAGCAGGCGTTTCATCGTGACGCTGCAGACGCTGCTTCAGCCGCCACCACCTCGATTTTCCCCTGCGCCGCCGACATCGCCTGAATGTCGCGATCGTACATCGCTTCACCATAGGCCGGCGGGATGGTGAAGCTGCCGGTGTTGGTGGCTTTGATCTGGTAGACAAACTCCTGCAGATCTTTCGTCGCGCTGCCGTAAATAATGACCCGGTCTTCGCGAATATCGCTGTAGTCCGGCGACCAGGTGGAGCCATTGGCCGCCAGCGGAGACTGCCAGGTGGAAGAGGCTTCCTCCGACGGCTCTTCAGCGTCGTTTTCCGGCGCGGGTGGCGTTTGCTGCACCACCTCAAAACCGCCCGGCAGCAGGTCGACTATCGCCAGGTTACTCAGCGCCTGGTTTGCATTGGCGCGGATCTTGAGGCGTACGTTAATCGTCTGCCCCAGCGTCACCTTGCTGACCTCTTTGCCTGCGGCATCGGTGTAATCCCGGCTAATCTCCAGCCCTTTCGCCACCGCCTGCTGCGGTGCAGCCAGATCGTAACCTGCCTGTGTAACCACGTACCAGGCCGGTGCATCGCCCTGATTACTGAACTGCACGGCGCTGGCCGCCGCAGTGAACTGCCCCTGCGCAAAGCGGCCCTGCAGCGTGGAGATCAGCTGCGGTACTTTACTGCCGCGGGCCTGCTGGCTAATGCTCAGCGCGGCCGGATCGTTCTGCTGCGCCACCTGTGCGGAGTAGCTCTCCAGCGCCAGAATGCTCATCGCGGCAGAGAAGGTGGTGTAGCGCTGTTCACGCAGCGCCTGCACCATATTTTCCAGCACCTGCGGCGGCACGGCGGAGATGCTCTCCGGGAAGTGGCGGGTAATCAGATACAGCCGCGTGGCGTCCGTCACCAGCGGATCGTAGTAGTTATTGGTCCACCAGCTGTTATCCCAGGATTTGCTCAGCGCCTGCCAGGTCGGCTGCAGCAGGCGGTTGGCTTCCTCATCGGCTTTCAGTAACTTCCACGACGAGGCCAGGTAGAGCGCGCTAAGATCGCTGCTCCAGCTCTGCGGGAAGCGTTTTTGCAGCGTCTCCTGAACGGAGGCCAGCGCGCTGGTCGTGATTTCGCCCTGGCGCGTCAGCAGATAGACCGCCCAGGCACGCAGACGCAGGTGATAGAGATCTTCATAACCGCTGGCCGCCAGAGTGCGCAGCGCCACGTTAGCCTCATCCAGCATCCCGTTGGGCAGCGGATAACCTGCAGCGCGGGCTTCCAGCAGATACTGCACCACGTATGGCGTCACAAACGGGTCGACCTGCGGTGAAGCCATCCACAGACCAATTCCGCCGTCAGCGTTCTGGCGTGAGCGCAGCACGTCGAGAATGCCCTTCAGCTGCTGACGCACTTTATCTGCATCCAGCGCGCCGCGCAGTTCCGGGTGCTCGCTCTGCAACAGCAGCGGGATCGACTGGCTGACAATCTGTTCGGAGCAGTAGTACGGGTAGTCAGCCAGATAGCTGGCTAATCCACGGGTCAGCACCAGCGGCGAGTTCGACACTGCGGCCTGACGCTGGGCGTAAGCGCCAAACATCTGGCGCAGGTTGTCGACCTGCTGGCTGCTGCCGTTCATGCGCCCCATCACCGTCTGGATGCGGAACGGCATCGCCGGGCGTACCGAGGTGCTGATGGTGCGGCGGCTGGTTTTGTCGCCGAAGCTGGCGCTGAACTGCAGCGGTGCATCGCCCAGTTCGGCTTTGGCCCGCAGGCGGAAACTCACCATGCCTTCATGTTTGGCGGCCAGGCTCAGCGACTGCTGCGCGCTGCCGACCACTTCCAGCTGCGGCGGTGGCGTAAGCTGAACCGCAATCGGCAGCGGCTCTGCGCTCTGGCCGTTAAGGTTGTTGCTCACCCCAACGCTGACGTCAAACTCATCGCCCGGCGCCACCATCGACGGCACGTTCGGCGTCAGGATAAAGTCATCACGCACGGTAGTGGCGGTCTGCGCTTTACCGATTTTATCCGGCGTCACCGAAATCGCCATCACGCGGATTTTGCCATTGAAGTAGTCCGGCAGCGGATAGGTAAACTGCCTGATGCCGTTGACTTCGGCGATCCCGGACCAGTAAGCCACCGGTTTATCACGCTTGCGCTTGAACGGGTTGAGGTGCAGATCCATCCCTTCCGCCCCGTCACCGCCTGGTGCGGAGGTCAGCGACATCAGTTTGCTGAACTCCGGCAGGATCAGGTCGAGGATCTGTGAGCTTTCCACGCTCAGTTCGCGCTTGCGGAAGAAGTAGTCGAGCGGATCGGTCAGGCGATAGCGCGCCACCTGCAGGATCCCTTCATCCACCGCAAACACCGCCACCTGCTGTGGGCCATCGGTTTTGACATCAATGGTCAGGTCCTGCCCCGGCTTCAGCAACTCAGGGCTGGTCAGGGTCAGGGTGTTTTTGCGCGCCGCATTGCTGATTTTGAACGGCATCACGCCATAGCTCAGCGGGCTCATAAAGATCTCGTCGGAGTTGATATCACGCACAAACTGCACGTTGATATAGGCGTTACCTTCCAGCTCAGACGGAATGCGGATCTTCTGCACCGAGTTAGTGGTGGTGGTATGGAACCACTGCCAGCTGTAGACACGGTCTTTCTCGATGGTGATTAGCCCACTGCCGGTGTATGGCGCACTGATCGCCACTTCGATCTCATCACCTGGCAGATACAGGGCACGATCCAGCTTCATCTTCAGCTCGGCATTGCGATCCAGCGAGCGCGTCAGGTTCGCTTCCCCTGCCACGCTATAGGCGATGCGGTTGAGCACTTCCCCTTTCGCATCCTGCACCACCAGCACGTAGTCGCCGGGCTTGTCGGTCGCCAGCGCCAGGCTATGGCCGCTGGCAGGCAGATCGAGCGCGATCTCAGAAACCGGGATCTCTTTCAGCTTCGACTGGTATTTATACACGCCGGATTCCTGTCGCGTCAGCACCGACAGATATTTCTGCTGCAGCAGCTGCAGCTTCAGGCCGCTGAGCGCAATGGTATCCAGCGCCGGATTAATGGCGATCAGGTTAACGTTGCGTAGCGCATTCTGACGGATATAACCCAGGTCGCCATCGGCCTTCGCGCCGATCAAATAATCATATGGCGAGACCAGCGTGCGGGCGGTCGCAGCCACCGAGCGACCGCTGCCCGCGACAAAGGCTTCGGACAGCAGCTGCAGCTGATAAGTTGACTCGCCCCATGCGCTGAGATCGAGCTTGATGGCCGCCTGGCCTTTGTCATCGGTGGTGCTCTCTTCCAGCTCGGTCTCATAGCCGTCGCTGGCGGATCGCGCTTCATAGAAGGCGTAATCGGCATAGCGATCGAAGGCCGGATAGACCGGGCGCAGAGTCAGTTTTGACGCCACGCGCAGCTTCTGCGCCGGGGTACCAAACAGATTCTGCACGTCGATACTGGCCTTCAGTTGGTCCGGCTTCACCCAGCCCTGCTGCTGGTCTGGCGTCAGCGTCAGCTTAACCTTCAGCGGGTCCGGCTCGAACTCTTTGACGTTGACCGAGGTGCTGCCAAGCAGGCGCGTAGAGTCTTCATCCTTGCCCGGCAGATAGAGGTAGATATTCCATTCGCCGGTCGGCGCGTTTTCTGCCGTGGTAAAGCTCAGCTCGTTGAAGCCGCTCGCCGTCAGCGTCAGCGGCACGGTGCGCATCAGCTTGTCGCGTGGGTCATGAATTTCTGCCCGCACGGGCACCCCCGTCACCAGGACGGCCCAGTCGGCGGCACGGGTAATCAGGCCGATATTAAAGGTATCGCCAGGGCGGTAAACGCCGCGGTCAGAAAACAGATAGCTGCTGAGCGTGCGCTTGTCGTCAGGCGTGGCATCACCGTAGACGTCAAAGCGGGAAAAATCGAGGCCGCGATCGTTGTCGCGCCCGGTCGGCAGGAAGGAGACATCCCCCTCTTTTTCCACCAGGAACATCACCGGCTGGCGCTCGTTGGTGTAAACCTCCAGCGACGGGAAGCTGACGTGACCATCACTGCCGGTGACGCGGCTCATTATCTTCTCACCGTTTTTCGCCACCACCGATACCTGCGCGCCCGCAACCGGCTCGCCGCTGCCTATCGACTGCACGAACAGATCGCGAGTCTTATCCTGCGAGCGCTTGGCAATAATGCCCAGATCGGTCACCACCACAAAGCGTGAATCACCCACACTCTCTGCGGCAGCGTCCTCCTCCTGGTACTCATCTTCTGCAGGTTGCTGATCCTTCTGACCCGGTGTCCACTGCGATAAGGTCAGCAGGAAAATGCCGCGATGCGATTTGGCGTCAGTCGAGAGGTAGCGCGACAGATCAACGCCCTGATAGCTCACCTCCCCCGGGTGACTATTATTGACCGCCGTCTGGTAGCGGAAGTGCTCGGTAAAGTATTCATCGTTCAGACGATTGAAATCGGCCGAAGCGAATTCACGACTTTTGAACGAAACGATGTGCTGTAGCTGGCTGGGGATCACGCGTTTGATATCAACCCGCAGGCCCGGCACGTTGCGCGCGGCCACGCTGATGCGCTTATCCCCCTTCACGGACAGCAGGGATCCCTCGGCGGCGAAGCGCAGCAGCTGCGGATAGTCCGGCACCTGCACCACGCGCCAGACTTTTTCCGGCATTTTGTAGCCGCCGCTGGAGGTCATGGCGGCATTAACTTCCACCAGCAGCCAACGGTGCGCCGGGGCATCAAATTTAAAGCTGAACTGCGGCTGATAGCTCTCTTCCGTATCGTTCAGGCTGAGCGGCAGCCGGGCTGATTGGTTGATAACCGCCTGATCGACCTCCTGCTGATCCCAGTCCGTCTCTTCCTCATCAGGATGGCGCGGATCGTGCTGCGGCAGCAGCCACACCCGAACCGCTTTATTAATATCGCTATCGCGCACCGCATCGCTAAAGGAGAGGATCAGCGCGCGCTCGCCCTGGCTGCCCGCTTTATCGACCACCATCGCGCTGATATCGCTGACGCTCAGGCTGTAGAGGTTCGGCACCGTCACCCAGGCTTCAGCTTTGCGCCCGGCGTCATTGCCGGGATGCGAGGACTTCACGCTGCCGTTAACCTTGAGATGCACAAAGCCACCGTGATCCATCGGCTGCAGCGGCGCAGAGCGCACCCAGGCGTTCAGTTTCTTTTCATCCCAGGTGACGCTGAATTTTAGCGGCTGCTCAGATTGACCTTTGGCACTGGTCAGCCCGAGCGACAGCTGTTTCTCCACGCTCTGCACATCGGCAGGCGCGTTAAATTTAATATTGAAGATGGCGCTGTGCTGGCTGCTGTCCTGCGGATCCTGATAATACTCGGTAGAAGCCACCTGATAGTCGAAGGCCGGGGTGCTGAAGTGGTAGTCCGTTTTATCGATGCGGATCTGGGGCGCCAGCAGGGTTTCCGGTTTGAGGGTGACATCGTAGCCCGCGCCCAGTGGCAGCGGCTGCTCTGGGGTAAAGGTCAGCGTCCAGGCATTCTGCCACTGCCAGCCGCCCTTCAGGGCCGGTTTCAGGGTTATGCCGTCAGTGACGGTTTTGCCCACCCGCGTGACCGGGGCCACCGACTGATTAAAGCGCAGCGTGAGGGTTTGCACTGCGGGTTTTGCCTGGCTGTAATCCACGGCAGAGGGGTCGACGGCGCTGACCTGGCTATGCTGAACGGCCAGCGGCGCAACCTCAATGGGTTTTGGCCGGTTCTGCCACTCGTGCCAGCCATAGAAGGCCGCAGCAGCCATCGCCACCAGCAGCAGCAGGCTGGCGGTAATGGCTTTAGGATGGCGGTTCACGCCCTGCTCCAGCCGCTGGAAGCCGTTTTTCAGCGGGGCAACCCAGACGGGAGCGCGCCAGTTAACCTCGCCCAGCAGCGGGCGCAAAATTCGCCCCAGTAAACGCAGCAGCAGGCAGATCAGCCAGCACAGCGCATTGACCAGGATAAAAGGCAGGCGGAGCAGAAACTTGAGCACATCCATCGGTGAGAACCTTCCGTGTAACAAAACTGGTCAAAGAGTAATTGTTTATCCGTGCAATATCTATCTGCGACAGCAACATTTTGCCGGATTTGAGCGCCTGCTCTGAATGCAGTGATTTACCCTTGTGATAGCGCATGAAATGGCTGAAACTCAGCTTCATATTTTGACTGACTGCGAGGCCGCTATGACGACTCTTTCTCTGTTTGTTTCCGCTGACTGGCTGGCGGAGCATCTCGATGATGACAATGTGCAGATTCTGGATGCGCGCATGTTGCCGCCAGGCCAGGAGAAAACCCGCGACCTCAGCGCTGAGTACCGGGCAGCACACCTGCCGGATGCGCCGCTTTTTGATATTGAAGCGCTGTCCGACCACACCAGCCCCTACCCACATATGATGCCGCGCGGTGAAACCTTCGCCGTGGCGATGCGTGAGCTGGGCGTGAACAGCGATAAACATCTGGTGGTCTACGATGAGGGCAATCTGTTTTCCGCCCCGCGCGCCTGGTGGATGCTGCGCTATTTCGGCGTCTCTCAGGTGTCGATTCTCGCCGGAGGCCTGGCAGGCTGGAAGCAGGCAGAGCTGCCGCTGGCCAGCGGTGCGGTTGAACTGCCGGAAGGCGAGTTTGAAGTGGCACCGGGTGAAGGCGAGATTAAGCGCATCACCGATGTTCTGCTGGTCAGCCATGAAGGTGGCGCGCAGATCGTTGACGCCCGCGCCGCCAATCGTTTCCACGGTGAAGTGGACGAGCCGCGCCCTGGCCTGCTGCGTGGCAGAATTCCGGGCAGCCTGAACGTACCGTGGAACTCACTGGTGAGCGAAGGACGCTTAAAACCGACGCAAGAGCTGGGTGAGATTTTCAGCCAGCAGGGGGTGGATCTGTCGCAGCCGGTGATAGCCAGCTGTGGTTCCGGGGTAACGGCGGTCGTGGTGATTCTGGCACTGACCAGCCTGGGCGTGAAAAACGTAGCGCTGTATGACGGTTCCTGGGGCGAATGGGGCACGCGCCAGGATCTGCCGCGGGTGAATGATTCAATTCAGGGCTGACCGGAGCGGGTCGATTGAAAAAGAGGATCGACCCCTACTCGTAGGGGCGGACCCTCTTTTTCGGTTCGCCCGCAACATCCCCGTATTTCAATCGATATTCTTCACTTTAAAATCACGCAGGAAACTGCCCCAGCGCCGCTCGTAAAACGGGGTGATATGGGCAATAAAGAAGTGGCTGATGCCCTTCTCCCCTTCTACCACGTGACAGATATCAATCGGTTCATCTTCCAGCAGCGTATCCGTTGCCACGCTGCCCGCCGCCTGAATAATCGCCCCGACGTCGCCATCGGCTTCAATACCAATCAGCAGGTTCGCCGGCTGATCCGCACGCTCTTTGATATGCGCGAGATAGGCGCGGCGCACTGACTTGTATTTGGCAAACAGCTGGGTCAGCGAATCCACCATCTGTGCTGGCGGCTCAGCGATCTCCGACAGCAGCAGCGCCGTGCCGCCCTCAAGCACCGTCTGCTGGCTCAGCGCATTACTGTCATCACCCAGCAGATGGGCGATTTCGCGCGGTGAAAACTCTTTGCCGGTCGGCAATTTCGGATTGAGGAACAGCGCCTCTCCGAGGGTCATTTCAAACAGGGTACGCACCGGCATCACCAGGTAAGCCTGCTCACCGCTGACGGCCTGCTCCAGCGCTTCTGCTGACGTAAAGAACGGGATAATGCTGGTGCCGTCCTCTTTTTCCCAGTGCTGCAGATCCACCGGCGTGCTGGCATCAATCGCCTGCCCGGATTGCGCACTTTCCCCCGGCACCACCACGCTGGCATCCAGCAGCAGCGAGAAAAACTCCGGGCGGTGCGCCGGTTCCGTAGCGGCCAGTTTCAGCACTTCTTCCAGGCGCGAATTAAGATCGTTCATTGAGATATTCCAGAATAAGAAGCGGGCGGACCGAAAAAGAGGGTCCGCCCCTACAATAACCAGATAATTGCAATCCGTAGGGGCCGATCCTCTTTTTCGATCGGCCCTTTTAATTACGCCCGGCTTAACAGCAGATTAGCGACGGTGCGCACGCCCAGCCCGGTAGCACCGGCGGACCACTGGTCCACTGCGCCTTTGCGGTAGGTCGCGGAGCAGTCGATGTGCAGCCAGCCCTGCTTATAGTCAGTGACAAAGTGCGACAGGAAAGCCGCCGCAGTGCTGGCACCGGCCGAGTGCGCGGGGCTGGCGATGTTATTCAGATCGGCGAAGTTTGACGGCAGATGGCTGCGGTGGAACTCAGCCAGCGGCAGGCGCCAGAACGGCTCGTTCTCCCCTTTTGCACTGCTCATCAGGGAGTCAGACAGCGCATCGTCGAAGCTGAACAGCGCGTGATAGTCGTTACCCAGTGCCGTTTTCGCCGCGCCGGTCAGCGTAGCGGCATCAATGATCAGCTCAGGCGTTAAGGCGCTGGCGTCGATCAGACCATCGGCGAGCACCAGGCGACCTTCGGCATCGGTGTTCATCACTTCAACGGTTTTGCCATTGCGGTAGTGAATGATATCGCCCAGCTTAAAGGCATTGCCGCTAACCATATTGTCCGCGCAGCACAGGATCAGCTTCACGCGCTTTTTTAGACCGCGGCTGATAGCCAGCGCCAGGGCGCCGGTCAGGGTGGCGGCACCGCCCATGTCGGACTTCATCGAGTCCATAAAGGCGCTCTGCTTCAGGCTGTAGCCGCCGGTATCAAAGGTGATGCCTTTACCCACCAGGCAGGCATAAACCGGGGTGTCATCGCTGCCGCCCGGGTTGTAATCCAGCGTCAGCAGTACCGGGCTACGCGTGGAACCCCGGCCAACCGTGTGCAGACCCATATACTTTTGCGCTTTGAGATCGTCGCCTTTAATAATGCGGTAGCTGACGTCGTCGCAGGCAACGGCGCACAGCAGATCGATGGCGCGCGTGGCCAGCTGCTCCGGGCCGAGCTCTTCCGCCGGCAGGTTAATGGTGTCGCGCACCCAGTCAATCGCCTTCAGGCGGCTGTTCAGCTCTTTCTGGTCAGCCTCGCTCAGCGCAGCCCACTGCACTTCGCGCTCGCCTTTCGGGCTTTTATAGCCCTGCCAGAATGCCCAGCTGCTTTCCAGATCCCAGCCGTCGCCGCTCAGGCTGACGTGGCGAATGCCCTGGCCGTCAAGCTTACGCGCCGCGCGCTGGATGGTGACCAGCGGATCGCTGCCGGTCAGGTGGATTGTCATGCCCGCGTCATTGCTGCTGAGGGTGGCTTTTTCGCCCCAGCGTGGGTCGGCTGCTGCCGTGGACAGGGTAATGTTCATCGGGGTGGTCATCGCATGGCTCCTTACCATTTTTGTCTTGTGGACCGGGTCTGCCCGGCCTCTGCGATCTGTCGCGCAGACGGATGCTATTCGAATTTGATGAGTCAGACTAACAGAAATATGTCAGGGATGTTTTCGTCAGGTGCTCTGAGCGGCGGCACCAATGCAAAACGGGCCAGAAAATTTCCGGCCCGCTCTCTGCGTCACAATAAGTCAGTTTAGCTGCTCTGCGCGACACCGTTGGTTTTAAAGGCTTTCCACTCCGGCGACAGCTCACGCAGGCGGGCGATAGACTTCTGCACCAGCGCAATAGCGTAATCCACTTCTTCTTCGCTGGTGAAGCGGCCAAGCGAGAAGCGGATGGAGCTGTGCGCGAGTTCGTCATCCAGGCCAATTGCGCGCAGCACGTAAGAGGGTTCCATGCTGGCGGAGGTGCAGGCCGAACCGGTCGATACCGCCAGATCTTTCAGCGCCATGATCAGCGACTCACCGTCAACGTAGCGGAAGCCGACGTTAAGAATATTGGCCGCGCCGTGCTCCAGCGAGCCGTTAAGCTGCACCTGCTCAATGCGGTTCAGCCCGGCCCACAGGCGGCTGCGCAGTGCGCCGAGGCGCGCCATCTCAACGCTCATCTCTTCTCTGGCAATGCGATAGGCTTCGCCCATGCCAACAATCTGATGCACCGGCAGCGTGCCGGAACGCATGCCGCGCTCGTGCCCGCCACCGTGGATCTGTGCTTCGAGACGCACGCGCGGCTTGCGGCTAACGTACAGCGCGCCGATCCCTTTTGGGCCGTAGATTTTATGGGCGGAGAACGACATCAGATCGACGTTCAACTGGCTGAGATCGATTGGCAGCTTACCGACGCTCTGGGTGGCATCAACGTGGAAGATAATCCCGCGTTCGCGGCACAGGTCGCCAATGGTGGCGATATCCTGCACCACGCCGATCTCGTTATTCACGTGCATGATCGATACCAGCACGGTGTCATCGCGCAGGGCAGCCTGCAGCTGTTTAAGATCCAGAGTACCATCGGCCTGCGGGTCGAGATAGGTCACGCTGAAGCCTTCACGCTCCAGCTGCGCGCAGGTATCGAGCACGGCTTTGTGTTCGGTGGTGCAGGTAACGATGTGGCGGCCTTTTTCCTGATGGAAGGTGGCAGCGCCTTTAATGGCCAGGTTGTTGGCTTCGGTCGCGCCGGAGGTAAAGACGATTTCACGCGGGTCAGCGCCAACCAGCTCAGCAATCTGGTTACGGGCGATATCCACCGCCTCTTCAGACTGCCAGCCAAAACGGTGTGAACGGGAAGCCGGATTGCCGAAGGTGCCGTCCATTGTCAGGAACTGCATCATCTTGGCCGCCACGCGGGGATCGGCTGGCGTGGTGGCAGAATAATCCAGATAAATCGGTAATTTCATTGCTGATTAGGCTCCGGGAGGTTGTGGTCTCCGTCCTGCTGCGCCCTGAAATTCTGACGGCTGCAGAAATGAATAAAAGGCCCGGCAGGCCTTTTATTTATCTCCGGTGGCGAGAAAGAACCTCACCCGGGCTGCGATCAGGCGCGCAGATTGACGTTAATTGTTTCCTGCATACGGCCATTTGGCGCACGACGGATTTCATTGCTGTTCTGGCGGTCAGCCACATCCAGGATCTCCTGGTTGTTAACCAGTTCAGCCAGCGTGATGTTGTTGAGGAAGTCGCTGATGCGCTCGCTCAGGTCACGCCACAGGACGTGAGTCAGGCAGCGTTCTCCGCCCTGGCAGCCTTCTTTGCCCTGGCACTTGGTGGCATCAACCGATTCGTCAACGGCGGTGATCACCGCACCCACAGCGATAGCATCGGAGGCTTTACCCAGCAGATAACCACCGCCCGGACCCCGTACGCTTGCCACCAGACCGTTCTTGCGCAGACGGGAGAACAGCTGCTCAAGATAAGAGAGGGAGATGCCCTGACGCTCTGAAATATCCGCTAAAGGCACCGGGCCTTCGTGAGAGTGCAGTGCAACGTCGAGCATAGCGGTAACAGCATAACGGCCTTTGGATGTCAGTCTCATGGCGTAAACGACCTCGGTTGTAACCCTGGATGGGCGTTAACAAATTATGGACGCAAGTCTGACATTCCTGACTAAATTGGTCAAGTATTTAACCTACTAAAACAGTCAACTATTTAACCAAGTAATTCACTCAAGTATTATGCTGTTATTTTCATCGCCACTCTCCCCTTACTCGCCCTGCTTCTTCTCGATGGATGAGAGCATTCCGCGCAGGATATTCAGCTCGTCACGCTCCGGGCGGGCGCGGGTAAACAGACGGCGCATTTTGCTCATCACCTGGCCCGGGCTGGCTTCGCGGATAAAGCCGCTGCCGATCATCATCTTTTCCATATGCTGATAGAAGCGCTCAAGGTCATCAACCAGCGGATAGGGCGACTCGACGGCCTCGGTCTGCTCCGTTTCCAGCGACTGCAGGTACGCCATGCGCACCTCATAGGTGATAACCTGCACGGCCATCGCCAGGTTGAGCGAGCTGTAGTCCGGGTTCGCGGCAATCGCGACGTGGTAGTGACACTTCTGCAGCTCTTCATTGGTCAGCCCAACGCGCTCGCGGCCAAACACCAGCGCTACCGGCGCCTGCTGGCCCTCTGCGACGCTTTTCAGCCCGCATTCACGCGGGTCAAGCATCGGCCACGGCAGCGAACGCGAACGGGCGCTGGTGCCGACGACCAAGCTACAGCCGGCAATAGCTTCATCAAAGGTATCAACAATTTTGGCATCGCCAATCACATCGCTGGCACCGGCGGCGAGCGCAATGGCCTGCGAGTCCGGTTTTACCAGCGGGTTGACCAGATAAAGGTTGGTTAAGCCCATGGTTTTCATGGCACGGGCCACGGAGCCCATGTTGCCAGTGTGAGAGGTTTCAACCAGCACAATTCGGATATTTTGCAGCATAAGGATTGGGGTCTGCTCGCGGTCTGAGAGATAATTTGAAGATGCTAACATATTTTCAGGACATTTGCCGTTATGCCCTGCTATACTACGCGCCGTTTTATATCAGATTAAATGATATACCGTTCTTTAACATCCAGTGAGACGAAACTTATATGCATCCAATGCTCAACATTGCCGTGCGCGCTGCGCGCAAGGCCGGAAACGTAATTGCTAAGCACTATGAAACCCCGGACTCCGTCGAAGCCACCCAGAAGGGCAGCAACGACTTCGTGACCAATGTTGACCGTGAAGCGGAACGCCAGATTATTGAAGTGATCCGCAAATCTTACCCACAGCACACCATCATCTCAGAAGAGAGCGGTGAACTGCCGGGCGAAGACCAGGATGTACAATGGGTTATCGATCCACTGGATGGCACCACCAACTACATCAAACGCCTGCCACACTTCTGTGTTTCTATCGCCGTGCGCATCAAAGGCCGCACCGAAGTCGCCGTGGTTTACGACCCAATGCGTAATGAACTGTTCAGCGCCGTACGCGGTCAGGGCGCTCAGCTCAACGGCTACCGTCTGCGCGGCGGCAGCGCTCGCGATCTGGATGGCACCATCCTGGCGACCGGTTTCCCGTTCAAGCTGAAGCAGCACGCAACCCCTTACATCAACATCGTTGGCAAACTGTTCACCCAGTGTGCAGACTTCCGTCGCACCGGTTCTGCTGCGCTGGATCTTGCCTACGTTGCCGCCGGTCGCGTAGATGGTTACTTCGAGATTGGCCTGAAGCCATGGGATTTCGCTGCCGGTGAACTGCTGGTGCGTGAAGCGGGTAGCCTGGTGACTGACTTCACCGGCGGGCACGGCTATATGCTGTCTGGCAACATCGTGGCGGGCAATCCGCGCGTGGTGAAAGCGATGCTGGCGAATATGCGCGACGAACTGAGCGAAGCGCTGAAGCGTTAATTGCTATCGTTGCCCTGGCATTCCTGAACGGGCCGATCGAAAAAAATGATCGGCCCCTACAGGGGTTGACCGCTTTTCTGGTCAACCCTTTTTTAATATCGGATCAGCGTAAAAACATCGGGCGAATCCCGCCGGATATCGCAGGCTGCGCACTCAGCCACAGCATTACCCCCGCCATGACCAGCAACACGCCCCCCAGCAGCGCCAGCGAATTGACCGCCACCGTCTGCCATCCCTGCGCGGAAGCGCCTTTGCTCAGACGCAGCGCCAGCGCGCGTGACATCTGCACCACCAGCGCCATCGCCGACACCGTCAGCGCCGTTCCCAGCGCCATCACAATGGCGGATAACACCCCCCAGGCATAAACCCCAATCACTTTGGCAAACAGCAGCATCATGATCGCCCCGGAACACGGGCGCAGCCCCATCGACAGCACCACCGCCGCTTTGGTTTTCCAGCCCACCGCCTGCGCCAGCATCGCGCTATCCGGCACGTGCTGATGGCCGCAGCCACACTGCTCACTGTGCTGATGATCCGCCGTGACAATACGCCTGATGCTCAACCCTCGCCTTGCTGGTTTTAGTGCGGCCCATAACTTTTTACCTGCGCGCCAGCACAGCCATAAGCCCAGCCCGCTCACCAGCAGATAGCTGCCCTTCTCCAGCCAGTCGCTGCTGAGATGCAGCTGGCGCGAGGAGAGTTGCAGCACCACCAGCATCACCGTGACCAGCAGGATCGCCACCGCCCCCTGTACCACCGCGGCCGCCAGCGTCAACTGCAGGCTGGTTTTCAGTTTAGTGGGATGGGTAGCGAGAAAGGTGGCAATCACCACTTTACCGTGCCCGGGGCCGAGGGCGTGCAGCACGCCGTACAGCAGGCTAAAGCCCATCAGCGCCAGCCCTGCCTGATGTGGATGGCTGGCGACCTGCTGCAGCAGCGCGGTCATCTGTTGATGCAGGCTTTTCTGCCACAGAATGCTCTGCAACAGGATCTGCGGCCAGAAGTGCCACACCAGCAGGCCCGTAGCGATGACGATTAGCGTCAGCAGATACAGCGGCCATGCCCGCCAGCTGCCGTGTGCTTGCGCCCTGAGCATGTTTACTGGCATATCAAAGTCACCGTCTGGGCAAACTGACGGCCGAGGTCCATCTCTTCCGCCGGGGCATCGGCTTTATCCAGCGACAGTGCGTAAGCCTGCATGGAGGCATCCGGCTGCGGGGTTTGCAGCTGGAACCTGCACTGTGCAGCCAGCTCGGGCGGGACGATCAGTGATTTTTCGGAGTCGTAATACATATCTACAAAGTACGTTGGGTCAAAAGTCGAAAAGAGATAGCGCTGGCCTTTCAGCGGCTGCGGATGCGCCAGCGGCAGGATAAACTCCAGCACCGCTTTATGTCCCTGCCGTGACAGATGGTATTCCGGCGGCAGATTATCAAACTTTACCGGCTGTTTCTGGTGCCAGAACTCGCTGAAATAGTGCTGGCCAAGCACGTTCGCCATCACTTCCGCCGCCAGCTTTTTCCACACCACCGAGTCGGGCTTTGCCTCACCGGCGTCATACAGCAGGTCGGCCGAGGTAATTTCATCCATCACCCAGCGCATTTTCAGCCCGGTGAGCTGGTCACCCTGATGGACCAGCGTGGTCTGCATAGCGATAAAGCTGTGCGGATGTGCCAAAACAGCGGGCGAAAATCCTGCAGCCAGCCACAGCAGGCCAGCCTTCAAAGTGTTATAACGTAACAAATTAAACCCCACAGCACCGTTTGTCGATTAATTTTGTGACCTGTCTTAAAAGCTCTGAATAAAAGCGCGCGGATTTGTCACAAACCGCGCGGCGCGGGCTATTCTTAGCGCAATCAATTGTCACTGGAATCGCAGATGATGAGTGCATACTCACCAGAAATTTCTGTCCTCTCCAGTCCGCAGCGCCGCTGTCACCTGCTTTTGATGCTCTGCCTTCCTGAACCCATTGTCACGCTGGAGTCGGTTTGTCAGCTGAACGCAGTTGATCCTGCCATTGCCCGGCAAGATATAGCGGAGGTCGCGCTGGAAATCCAGCGTTATCACCGTCTTGCCATTGAGCAGGACGGCCAAAGGTTGCGCATCCAGGGGACGCAGCTCGACCAGCGGCTGTGCCTGCTGCATAGCCTGCGCCGCACGCTGCGGCTGTCACCCGACTTCGCCCACGGCTATTTTGCCAGCGCGCTGCGCCGCCAGCTGCAGGCCATCACGGTCGATAAAGCCCTGTACGACGAACATAATCTCAGCGCGCTGGTTCAGCACTGTGCGCTCTACCTCGCGCGCGATTTCAGCGGGCGCGACGGCTCTTTTTTACAGCTGGTTTTTCAGTATTCACTCGCACACCGCTGCCCGACAGACTTTACCCCCCAGCAGCAGCGGTGGCTGCGCGAAAAGAGAGAGTACCCGCTGGCCGAAAATATTGTCCACTGCTGGCAGAAGCGCGGTTATCAGCCCATGCCCGGCGACCCGGCGCTGCTGGCCTTAATGTTCAGCCAGCTGCATATTCCGCTACCTGAGCACTGCCAGCGGGAAAACGAGTGGCAGCTGCTGCAGGCGGTTGAACAGCTTATTCAGCGCTTCCAGGCGCTTTCCGGCATGCGCTTCAGCAACGAGGCCGGGCTCAGCGCGCAGCTCTACACCCATCTGGCCCAGGCGGTGGAACGCACGCATTTTGCTATCGGCATCGATCACTCGCTGGTGGATGATGTGGCGCAGCAGTATCCGCGCCTGTTGCGCACCACGCGTGAAGCGATAGCCGACTTTGAGCAGCACTACGGGCTGCAGTTTTCCGATGAGGAGATGGGGCTGATTGCGATTATCTTTGGCGCATGGCTGATGCAGGAGAGCGCGCTGCAGGAGAAACAGGTGCTGCTGCTCACCGGCCATGACCGCGATCTGGAGCGTCAGGTAGAACAGCAGCTGCGCGAGCTGACGCTGCTGCCGCTGACTATCAAATATCAGGATGTCGCCGACTTCCAGCGCCACAGCGCGCCAAAAGGCATTGCGCTGGTGATCACCCCTTATGCCACGCCGCTGCCGCTCTACTCACCGCCGCTGATCCACGCCGAGCTGCCGTTGGGCGAACACCAGCAGCACAGTATCCGCGCGCTGCTGGAGTCATAATCAGGCCACTTTCGGCCGCAGGAACAGTGCCGGCACCACCAGCAGCGCCATCACCCAGAACACCCCGCCCTGCAGATGCTGGAACAGCACGCCGCACACCATCGTCATCAGGGCAATTCCGCCGCCCATCGCCAGCGCCGAGTACACCGACTGCAGGCGGATCACCTCGCCCCCTTCCCGCGCCGCGATAAAGCGCATTGCCGCGAGGTGGCAGACGGTGAAGCTGCCGCAGTGCAGGATCTGTGCGAGGATCAGCCAGCCCAGTTCGGTGGAGGAAGCCAGCAAACTCCAGCGCACGATGGCGCAAATGCCCGAGAGCAGCAGCAGGTCGCGCGCGCGCCAGCGGCGGAACAGACGGTTGCTGGAAGCGAACACCACCACCTCAGCCACCACCCCCAGCGACCACAGATAGCCAATCACGCTCGACGAATAGCCCGCTTCCTGCCAGTAGATCGCGCTGAAGCCATAATAGGCGGCATGCGCTCCCTGCATCAGCGTCACGCACAGCAGGAAGCGCCAGACGGCATTCTCACTCAGCATCTGCTTCCACTGCGCCCAGCCCGCATGGCTTAGCTGCTTCTGCGCACCCAGTGGCATGACCGCCGGGCGCAGCATCATGCCGCCGAGCATCGCGATACAGCCCGCGCACAGCAGCAGCAGAATGGCGTGATAAGAGAAGATATTGACCAGCACGCCGGTTAACGCGGAGCTGATGACAAACGCCAGCGATCCCCACAGCCTGACCGGGCCATAGGGCAGCGCGATCTGCCGCTGCCAGGTGGCGGCCAGCGCATCGCTCAGCGGCACCAGCGGCGAGAAGAACAGGTTAAAGCCGACCATCACCAGCAGCAGCCACAGCCACTCGGCCCCCAGCCAGAAGCCCAGCGCAAACAGCAGCGTCAGCGATGCCAGCAGGCGTAGCGCACTGACCAGGCGGGAAGGATTGGTGACGCGGGAAGCGATGAGCAGGCTGCCAGCAAAGCGGGCAATCATGCCGCAGCCGAGCAGCAGACCGATTTTTTCGGGTGCCAGGCCACTCTCTTTCAGCCATACCCCCCAGAAAGGCAGATAGACACCATAGGCGAAAAAGTAGGTGAAGTAGCTTAATCCAAGCCAGTAGGTGGAGCGTATCGTCATTTTCCCTCCGACAAAGTGGAGGCTAATGTACACCGTTGCTGCGGACAAAAAAATAACGGGACACTTTCGTGTCCCGTTATTGTCATAACGCTCTCAAAATCGAGAAGTTATCAGGCGTAAACCGGGAAGCGTGCACACATTTCCAGCACCTGCTTCTTCACGCGCTCGCTCACGCCTTCATCATTGATATTATCGAGAATATCGCTGATCCAGCCGGCCAGCTCGCGCACTTCCGCTTCTTTGAAGCCGCGGCGCGTCACAGCCGGGGAGCCGATGCGGATACCGGAGGTGACGAACGGGCTTTTCGGATCGTTCGGCACGCTGTTTTTGTTAACGGTGATGTTGGCACGGCCCAGCGCGGCGTCCGCTTCTTTACCGGTCAGGTTCTTGTCAACCAGGTCCAGCAGGAACAGGTGGTTATGCGTACCGCCGGAAACCACGTTGTAACCGCGTGCCAGGAACACTTCCACCATCGCTTTGGCGTTTTTCGCGACCTGCTGCTGGTAGGTTTTAAACTCAGGTTCCATCGCTTCTTTGAACGCGACGGCCTTACCGGCAATCACATGCATCAGCGGGCCGCCCTGGCCGCCAGGGAAGACAGCAGAGTTCAGCTTCTTATACAGATCTTCGTCACCGCCCTGCGCCAGGATCAGGCCACCACGTGGACCCGCCAGGGTTTTGTGAGTGGTGGACGTCACGATGTGCGCATGAGGAACCGGGTTAGGGTAAACGTCCGCAGCAATCAGACCGGCAACGTGCGCCATATCAACAAACAGGTAAGCGCCAACGGTGTCAGCGATTTCACGCATTTTTGCCCAGTCGCACACGCCAGAGTAGGCAGAGAAACCGCCCACGATCATTTTCGGCTTATGCTTCTGCGCCAGTTCGGCCAGCTCGTTATAGTCAATTTTGCCGGTTTCGTCGATGCCGTAAGGGATCACGTTGTACAGTTTGCCAGACAGGTTAACCGGGGAACCGTGAGTCAGGTGGCCACCGTGTGCCAGGTTCATCCCCAGAATGGTGTCGCCCGGCTGCAGCAGCGCGGTGTAGACCGCGAAGTTAGCCTGGGAACCGGAGTGCGGCTGGACGTTGGCATAGTCAGCCCCGAACAGCGCTTTGGCACGGTCAATAGCCAACTGCTCAACGATATCCACGTACTCGCAGCCACCGTAGTAGCGCTTGCCCGGATAGCCTTCAGCGTATTTGTTGGTCAGCTGCGATCCCTGAGCCTGCATCACGCGTGGGCTGGTGTAGTTTTCTGAAGCAATCAGCTCAATGTGCTCTTCCTGACGCACTTTCTCCTGCTCCATCGCCTGCCACAACTCGGCATCGTAATCGGCAATGTTCATTTCACGCTTTAACATCTGCATCTCCTGACTCGACTGACTATCAACAATAAATGATGGGCAACAGTTTAAACTGTTTAGCACCCTGTTGAATAGCGTCAAGACTGCCTTTTTACGCAAACGATTGGCTTGCTGTCTGGCAAGGGTTTGTTACGCTTTTTGTCATTTCCTGACAGCGGAGTTTTCCTCATCTGCCTGTTGCGGATTTTTCACCACCACCACCCGCTCCCTGTGGATAAATAACCATCATCATAAAAGGTGTATTTACAATGCATCTCCCAAATTATAAGATGCATTTAAAATACATGTTATGTAGAGCATCAGGAGCCCACCATGCTAGATAGCCACACTATTGCCACCGTGAAATCCACTATCCCCGCCGTCGCTGCGCTGGGTCCGCGTTTGACCGCGCACTTCTATCAGCGCATGTTCAGCCACAATCCCGAGCTGAAAGATATCTTCAACATGAGCAACCAGAGCAGTGGTAATCAGCCTGAAGCGCTGTTTAACGCCGTCTGTGCCTACGCCAGTAACCTCGATAAGCTGGCCGCGCTCGGCCCGGCAGTCGAGAAAATTGCGCAGAAGCACACCAGCTTTGCCATTCGCCCGGAACAGTACGCCATTGTCGGTGAACACCTGCTGGCGAGTATTGATGAGCTGCTGCATCCGGGTGAGGAGATCCTCGCCGCCTGGGGTAAAGCCTATGGCGTACTGGCCGGGATTTTTGTGCAGCGTGAAGAGCAAATCTATGAAGAGGTTGAGCAGAAAGTCGGCGGCTGGCGCGGTGGTCAACGTGAGTTTGTTATTAGCGAAATTATCCCGCGCAGCGCAAAAATTAAGAGCTTTATCCTGACCCCGGTTGACGGTCAGCCCGTCGTGGATTACCAGCCCGGTCAGTACATTACGCTGTGGGTGCGTGACCCGTCATTTGCTAATCAGGAGATCCGCCAGTATTCACTGACGCGGATGCCGAATGGTCGTGACTACCGCATTGCCGTGCGCCATGAAGAGGGCGGCACGCTCTCCAGCTGGCTGCATCAGCAGCAGCCCGGCGTGCGTCTGCACCTGGCGCCACCGGCCGGCGACTTCTTTATCGATATTGCGGCGCAAACCCCGGTAACGCTGATCTCTGGCGGCGTCGGTCTGACCCCGATGCTGGCCATGCTGCACAAACTGGCACAGGAACAACATCAGGCGACGGTACAGTGGTTACACGCGACGGAAGACGGCGCAATGCATGCTTTCGCAGAGGAAGTCGGCGAACTGGGTCAGCAGCTGCCGAATTTCTCGCAGGAGATCTGGTATAACCATCCGCGCGCGGAAGATGAAGGCAAGTATCAGCACCGAGGACTCATGAACCTGCTGCCGCTGGAAGCGAAACTCAGCGATCCGGCGATGCACTACTACCTGTGCGGCCCGCTGGCGTTTATGGCGATGGTGGAAAAGAGCCTTCTGCAGTCAGGCGTGGGGAAAGAGCGTATTCACTACGAAGTATTTGGCCCGCATAAAGCGCTGTGATGCTGTCGGGCAGCGGGGGATCTCTCCCGCCGCTGCCCGATCGTCCCGCTGGCTATTTAAGCCTGCGCGCCTCAGCAACCTGCTCTGCGCTGACGGCAGGGGCCTGATTGCTCCAGCTGCTGCGCAGGTAGTTCATCAACTCGCTCATCTGCACATCATCCAGCGTCCAGCCGTAACCGGGCATCGCCTGCGCCATGCCGTGCCGGGTCACTGGCGTCTGCGCACCTTCCAGCACCACGCGCAGTGCGCTCAGCGGGTTTGCTGCCGTCAGCGTTGCGTTACCGTCCAGCGCCGGGATGACATGCGCATCGCCTTTACCCTCGCTGCCGTGACAGGTTGAGCAGTACATGGCATAGGTTTTCGCGCCCGCGGCGGAAGGAGCGGCAGCGGGCAGCGGGGATGCTGGAGCCGGCGGCAGGCTGCGCAGGTAGACGCCGATACTGTTGAGGTCCGCATCGCTGAGATACTGAGTGCTGTGCATCACCACCTCCGCCATGGGGCCGACTACCGCCCCCTGCTTGCTGCGCCCCGTTTTCAGCAGCGCCACCAGTTCATCCTGCGCCATGCCGCGCAGCGACGGTGCAAACCAGCCGTCAAGTTCGGCACCGCTGAGATAAACGCTGCGGCTCTGATCCAGTGCCTGCTCCTGCAGTGCCCAGCCGCGCGGGGTGTGGCAACTGCCGCAGTGCCCTGCGCCCTGCACCAGGTAAGCCCCGCGATTCCATTGCGCACTCTGCTGCGCATCAGGCTGATAACGATCGTCATTGTGGAACAGGGCATTCCAGATCCCCAAAGGCCAGCGCATTGACAGCGGCCAGGAGATATCGCTGTCGCGATTTGGCTGACTGCTGGCCGGGACTTCATGCAGCAGATAGTCATAAAGCGCGCGCATATCCTTATCGCTCATTTTGGCATAGGCGGTATAAGGCATTGCCGGATAGAGGTGATGGCCATCGCGAGCGATACCCTGGCGCATGGCGCGGTCAAATTCGGCAAACGTATAGCGGCCAATGCCCTGCTGTTTATCCGGGGTAATATTGGTGCTGTAGATATCACCGGGCGGCGTAGGGAAACGCAGCCCGCCCGCCAGCGCTGCGCCGCCGGGTGCGGTGTGACAGGCAGTACAGTCCGCCGCTTTGGCAACATATTCGCCCGGCGACATGGCATTAGCCGCACTGCTTACCAGCAGCAGAACCATCCCTGAAAGCAACGTTTTCATACTCCCTCCCCCGGTGCGTTTTTTCCGTGCACCAGCTCGTTCACTGCCCGCCATGCCTGATCGACCGCCGAATGGGCATAAGGGCTCCAGTCCGAGTCGGAGTTAGCAATCACGATATTACCGACGGGGGCACGGGCGCGCTCAATAATCTTCTGCGCCTCATCCTCATCATCAAATAAGCCATTGATGGCGTAAGAGTAACCGTGCGACCAGCGGTTAACGGTAATCGCCTGAATATCGCGCTGATGGTCGAAGCCTGCCGGCCCAAGCATCGCCTGGAGCTGTTCGCGGATCATCTGTTCATGAGCATCGAACGAGGTGCCCAGCAGCATCGCGCGCCCTTTACGCGACTGCTCGCGGGCGCTGAGGCCGCTGCCGGGCAGAGTCGGCACATACACCATATGCAGCCCGATCGGCTGATTGGGATCGTGGGGGTGCTGGTAGCCGCCGAGGCTGACCGGATAGTCAAGCTTGACCCGTGAATAAGGTGCGCCAGGGGCATAAACCTCATGCACGCCCAGTTTGATAAAGGCGCGCCAGTTAGCGATGGTGACCTTGCTGTAGACCAGCGGAGCTTTAACATTCTGCTTCAGCGCTTCCTGCTGGGCCTGCGACATCTGCGGCACCAGATACGGGATCATCATATTGTATCCGGCCATGACCACCTTCCCGGCGCGGACTTTCGTCAACTTTTCACCCGTCATATAGCTGACTTCCACGCCACCGTCGACGTTCACCACCTGCATGCCGGTACTGTTAAGGCGTAGCTTGACGTCAGAGTCCGCCCTGTCCAGCTGGCTGTAGTCAAATTTCGCCCGCACGATATCATTCATATCGTGTCCGGCGGGGTCAACGGCCGGGATCAGCTTGCGCACCAGCAGCCGGGCCAGTGTCGCGTTGCCATCCGGGAAGTGGAAAACATAAGGATCGTCGAGGTCAGCCTGCGATTCAGCGTCCAGCGGCGGCAGCCCCATGCCGTCAAGGCCCGGCAGGTCGCAGATACGCGCATCGCTACAGGCGGTAGCATCAATACCCACCGCCTGAAAGTCGTTCGTGGTTTGCTGGAAGTAGCGCATTGCCAGCTCGCTCAGGCCCACTTTATCGCGCAGGAAGGTGGCGTAACTGTGAGTATCCAGCCAGGCGACTTTTTCCTGCTGGCTGAGTCCTGGCAGATAATCTTTCGCCACCGTATGCAGCTCAATCAGCGCGGCGCGATCGCTCTGCGGCAGCGGGAAGTCATTGATAAACGCCTGCCATGAACGTCCGTTCAGGCGATCGCGTGGGATATCATCCGCCACCACTTTGCCCGGGTCGCCGCTGACGACTTTATCCACGCCGAAGTTTTTCTTATCAAAGTAGACGCCGCGACTGAGGCCAAGGTCAGGATAGAAGGTTTTATCGAAGCCGCGCTCCATGGCATCCAGGCTGATCCCCAGCGTTTTTATCAGGCCCATCATCACCGGGCTGAAGTTGGAGTGCGGGGACTGGAAAGATTCGCTGCCGCCATAGCCAAGGATTGTGCCGTTGCTGCTGCTGAGTTCATTACGCTTGGCGTGGCCGCCGAAGTCGTCGTGGTTGTCGATCAGCAAAATCCGCTGCGGTTTATCCTGCAGCTGCTGCCAGAAACAGGCGGCAGCCAGGCCGCTAATTCCGGCGCCGACCACCACCAGATCAAACTCCTCGCTGACCGGCAGAGAAGCAAAGTCGAAACTGACGCCATCACGGCCGAGCCGGTGGGCATTTTCAAAGGAGCCCGGATGGTTGCCGCGCAGCCCGCTCAGCGCCGGTGGGTAATAGAGCGTTTTGTTGGCCTGCAGCGGCGAAGCGCGCAATATCTGCAGGGGGGTCAGCCCGGCGGCGACCGTAATCGCGACGCCGTTAAGAAAATCGCGGCGGGTAATAGCCATAAAAAAGTCCTTCTTGATAGTCTGCTCAGCCCTTATGGCTCAAGCGGGCTATTGTCAGCATCAGAAGATCATTGTCAAACCGGGGAGGGGGAACAGCAGCAGAAATAAGGAATTAATAATTTTAAGGGCCTGAATGCTCAGACCCTCAACGACTTCAGCGTAGAAAAAGGCAGCGCTTAGATCGCCTCTTCATCTTCTTCGCCGGTGCGGATACGCACCACGCGCGACACGTCATAAACGAAAATCTTGCCGTCGCCAATCTTACCGGTCTGCGCGGTACGCATGATGGTATCCACGCAGGTATCGACGATATCGTCGGCAATCACGATCTCAATTTTGACCTTCGGTAAAAAATCGACCATATATTCAGCGCCACGATACAGTTCGGTGTGGCCCTTCTGACGACCAAAGCCTTTCACTTCGGTCACGGTCATTCCGGTGATGCCGACTTCCGCCAGCGCTTCACGCACGTCGTCCAGTTTGAACGGCTTGATAATTGCATCAATCTTTTTCATGGCAGACCCTTTTCTCCCCCTCCATCAGGGAAGGGGAACAGTTAACATTGCCGGACAGGTCACGCTGCGCGGTCCGTCTCTCTTTTCAGGCAGCTAAACTACCATAACTGGGCAGCGGAGCGGCACTGAAATTACTCTTTAAAATCGGCAGCATCCAGCTCGTGACGCGACAACAGCTTGTAAAACTCGGTGCGGTTGCGCCCGGCCAGGCGTGCTGCGTTGGTGACATTCCCTTTGGTCATCTGTAACAGCTTACGCAAATAATTCAGTTCAAACTGGTTGCGCGCTTCCACAAATGTCGGCAGCGCGGTGTTTTCTCCGGCCAGCGCCTGCTCGACCAGCGCTTCGCTAATCACCGGGGCGGAGGTCAGCGCCACGCACTGCTCAATCACATTCACCAGCTGCCTGACGTTGCCCGGCCAGCTGGCGGCAATCAACCGGCGCATTGCGTCGGTAGAGAAGCTGCGCACGAACGGTTTATGCCGCTCCGCCGACTGCTTCAGCAGATGGTTTGCCAGCAGCGGAATATCCTCCGCGCGCTCATGCAGCGCCGGGATTTTTAAATTCACCACGTTAAGACGATAGAACAGATCTTCGCGAAACTCCTTCTTCTCCATCGCTTTTGGCAGGTCACGGTGGGTAGCGGAGATGATGCGCACGTTGATATCGAGATCGCGGTTGCTGCCGAGCGGGCGCACCTTGCGCTCCTGCAGTACGCGCAGCAGCTTAACCTGCAGCGCCTGCGGCATATCGCCGATCTCATCGAGGAACAGCGTGCCGCCCTCGGCGGCCTGGAACAGCCCCTCGCGGCTGCTTACCGCACCGGTAAAGGCCCCTTTGGCATGACCAAACAGCTCTGACTCCAGCAGCTGCTCCGGCAGTGCGCCGCAGTTGATGGCAATAAATTCCTTGCCCGCGCGCGGACTGGCGGCGTGGATGGCCTGCGCCAGCACTTCCTTGCCCGTGCCACTCTGCCCGTTAATCAACACGCTGACGTCAGACTGCGCCACCATGCGTGCCTGCTCCAGCAGGCGCAGCATCAGTGGGCTACGGGTAACGATGGTTTCGCGCCAGGCTTCATCACTGCCCGGGGCGCGATGTGCCAGCGCCTCATCAATGGCTTTATACAGCGCATCGCGATCGACGGGCTTGGTCAGGAAGCTGAAAACGCCCTGCTGGGTCGCGGCGACCGCATCCGGGATCGAACCGTGCGCGGTGAGGATGATCACCGGCATGCCCGGCTGCAGCTTCTGGATCTCAACAAACAGCGCCATGCCGTCCATCTCATCCATACGCAGGTCGCTTATCACCAGATCGATGTTTTCGCGGTTGAGCACCCGCAGCGCTTCTGGCCCGCTTTCCGCGGTGGTCACGCTAAAGCCTTCGCTGCTGAGGCGCATCCCCAACAGCTTCAGCAGGCTGGGGTCGTCATCCACCAGCAGCAGGCGGGCCGATTTTTTTATCATGGGTTGGCATCATCCTCTGATTTGATATCCGCCGGCGTGTTGTCGTCCGGTGCGCTTTTATCCGCGCCGTGGCTGCTGCTGTCGGCCGCATCCGGCGAACGGCGGGCTGAGAGCTTGCGCTCGATGTCGGTCAGCGTGTCCAGCTTGCGTCGCGTCACTGCCAGCTCTTTATTGACGGCCATCTGCTGCTGGCGCAGCGCGTCCAGCTGGGCATCGCTGCTCTCCTGCAGGCTGGCATAGCGCGAGCGCTCCTGCGACAGCTGCAGTAATGAACCCTGCCCTTCGCGCCACAGCATCAGCAGCGGACGGACCGCAGAGGGATAATCGTAGCTGTAGCTGTCCAGCCGCTGCAGATAGGCGCGGCGCTCGAGCGGCGTAATATTGCCATTGCTCAGCAAAACGGCCTGTTTGAAGGCGCCGTGCCAGCTGTCGCCCGGCCAGCGTTTAGCCTGCGCGCGGGCATCGGCCGGAGACAGCCGCACCGCGCAGTCCACCGCGCGCAGCCAGTACAGCGGATTATTGACCGCCGTGACATCGACCCAGGACCAGATGTGCTCACAGTCCACGCGTTGGAAATCGACAATTTTGCTCTCAGGTTCGCTGAGATGGCTGGGCAGGCCCTTCACCACGGTGGGCGGCGCGGTGTGGCTACAGCCAGTCAGGCTCAGCCCAAGCAGTGCTGCCAGCAACATTCTGCCCAGGCTTTGTTGAACGCTGGCAGAAAAAAGTGTTAAGCGCATCAGTGTTTCTTCCCGGCGGTGGTATTCAATTCAATGCGGAAGCAGACATCAGCCTCATCGCTGTCGACCAGCTGTAGATCGCCCTCCAGCTGACGCACGCAGTCCTTAGCGATACTCAGCCCCAGCCCGCTGCCTTTTACTGCGCCTTTGCGCTGCAGGTTGCCCTGGAAGAACGGCTCAAAAATCATCGCCCGTTCTGCCTGCGGGATCGCGCTGCCGGTGTTCGCCACCTCAATGGTGACGCGGTTGCCCTGCTGGCGGCTGCGGATCCAGATTTTCCCTGATTCTGTGCCGTAGTGTAACGCATTGGAGTAGAGATTATCGATGGCCCGCAGTAACAATGTCGGCTCTGCGCGGCAGCTCGCCGCCTGCAGATCAATCGCCGTATCAATCAGCTTAGCTCGCGCGGTCAGACTGTGGGTGGAAACCAGTTGATCGATGAGCGGCCGCAGCACCACGTCGCTCATCTCAACCGGGCCGTCTGCCAGCTTGCGGTTGTAGTCCAGCAGCTGTTCAATCAGGGTTTGCAGGTGGCGGCTGCTGTCGTTAAGAATGCTAACCACCTCTTTCTGGTCAGCGGTCAACGGGCCGGCCACCTCATCGGCCAGCAGTTCCGTGCCTTCACGCATGCTGGCCAGCGGGGTTTTCAGCTCGTGGGAGATATGGCGCAGGAACTCATGGCGCTGTGACTCCAGCCACGCCAGCCGCTCGCTCAGCCAGAGAATGCGCTGGGCCAGAGAGCGAATTTCACGCGGGCCTTTAAACGCCAGGCTCTGCCCGAGCGAGCGCCCCTCACCCAGGCGGTTAATCATGCGCTCGACCGCTTTCACCGGGCCGATAATCATGCGGGTAAACAGCAGGACCAGGCCGAGGCTGAGCAGGAACAGGATTAATGCCTGCCAGCCGAAATACTGGCCGCGATCGGCAATTTCGCGCTGCAGCTGCAGACCACGGGAGAACACCACCTCCCGCGTGGTTTTCACCAGCTGGCTGTTAGCGGCGGAGAATGACTCCAGCACATCGCCTGCGGCTTTTACCGGGCTGCTATTATGGCATTTGATCTGGCTGAGCTGGGTAAGATTCTGCCGCAGGTTCTGGTAAGTGCGCATATCCGGCAGTACCGGCGCATGGGCGTCCAGCATCTGGGAATAGCGGCTGCGCTGCGTCTGATACAGGCGGGCCAGCATCGGGTCATCAAGCACGCAGTACTGACGATAGCTGCGCTCCAGCTCCAGCGCGGTGCGCGCCATCGCCTCGCTACGACGAACGTCGGTTAGCGTCGTGCGGTTAGTGTCCGCCGCACGCTCGCTGAGCGCCGACAGGCTTTCCCAGGCCTGCCAGGCCAGCACCAGCAGCGGCAGCAGCACCAGCAGGAAAGCCATCAGCACCAGCTGGCGCAGAGAGCGGGGAAACAGACGCCATCTCTTCACGGAAGATTCTCTTTGCATAAGGTAGCGTGATGCTAACGGAGAGTGCGATGGGATGAAAGTGCTACGCCACAAATGACGATGGCCGGTTCAAAGAACCGGCCATCTGAAGAGGTGGTGCCTAACTCAACGTTACGTCCGATGCTTGATAACGTCACAGGGTGAACGATTATCGGTGGGGTGGACGGCAGGCACCGTATTGTGCGTCATTCTGGATGTTATGAGCTCGCCGCTTGCGCAGGGCTTTCATAACCAGGTGAATGAGCCACTGCACAGAGTATAGCAATTGCCGTGCCAACATTGCAACAAGCATGTTAACCCCCTATAAAACGGCACTTTTTACGATTATCGCCAGCCGCAAAAGCGCGCTTTCTGACCAACCGGTCTGCAAAACTGTCTGCATTTAACGACATCAATCAGAAAAATCGCAGGTAGCAAGCTAAATCAATTAGTTAGGTGTCACCTTTTCACGACACCCGAGAGATTGATTTGTCGTGAAATTGCAACAGAGGCGACAATGGGCAAAACGGGGGCGAAAAAAAACCGGTCTGCCTGGGACCGGTTTGTTAATTAGCGCATCAACTCAGGCTTAGCCCAGCTGCTTACGCGCATTGCGGAAGATGCGCATCCACGGGCTGTCCTCGCCCCACTCTGCCGGGTGCCAGGAGTTGCTGACGGTGCGGAAGACGCGCTCCGGGTGCGGCATCATGATGGTCACGCGGCCGCTTTCGTTGGTCACCGCCGTAATGCCGTTCGGAGAGCCGTTCGGGTTCGCCGGATACTGCTGGGTCACCTTGCCGAAGTTATCCACGAAGCGCAGCGCCACCAGGCCTTTATGCTCCAGCTGGCCGAGGTGCGCTTCATCGCGCACTTCCACGAAGCCTTCGCCGTGCGAGACCGCGATTGGCATGCGTGAGCCCACCATGCCGTCGAGCAGCAGGGACGGGCTGGCAGCCACTTCGACCAGGCTGAAGCGCGCTTCAAAGCGCTCGGACTGGTTACGCACAAAGCGCGGCCACTCTTCGCTACCCGGGATCAGTTCGCGCAGGTTGGACATCATCTGGCAACCGTTACACACGCCCAGCGCCAGGGTCTGCGGACGATGGAAGAAGGTTTCGAACTCGTCACGCACGCGGGCGTTGAACAGAATCGACTTCGCCCAGCCTTCACCCGCGCCCAGCACGTCGCCGTAGGAGAAGCCGCCACAGGCAACCAGCGCCTGCACGTCATCCAGGCCACGACGACCGGCCAGCAGGTCGCTCATATGCACGTCAACCGCATCAAAGCCCGCGCGGTGGAAGGCGGCAGCCATCTCAACGTGGGAGTTAACGCCCTGCTCGCGCAGCACCGCAACTTTCGGGCGCGCACCGGTAGCAATGTACGGTGCAGCGATATCTTCCTGCGGCTTAAAGGTCAGCGCCACGTTCAGGCCAGGATCGCGATCGTCTTTCTTCGCCTCGTGTTCCTGATCGGCACAGCTCGGGTTATCACGCAGGCGCTGCATCTGCCAGGTGGTTTCTGCCCACCAGGTACGCAGCGTGGTGCGGCTTTCGCTGTAGACCGCAGCGTCACCGGAAGTAATGGTGAAGCGGTCACCTTCTACCGCCTTGCCCAGCAGGTGGACGCACTCCGCCAGGCCGTGCGCCGCAAATACCTGCTCAACCGCGGCGCGATCGGCGGCGGCTACCTGAATCACGGCACCCAGCTCTTCGTTAAACAGCGCGGCCAGGCTGTCGCTGCCCAGCGCGGCAATATCGGCTGCCACGCCGCAGTGACCGGTAAAGGCCATCTCTGCCAGCGTCACCAGCAGACCACCATCGGAACGGTCGTGGTAGGCAAGCAGTTTGCCGTCGGCCACCAGCGCCTGGATGGCATTATAGAAGCCAGCCAGCTGCTGCGCGTCACGCACGTCGGCATGCTTATCGCCCAGCTGACGGTAAACCTGAGACAGCGCGGTAGCACCCAGCGCGTTCACCCCTTTGCCGAGGTCAATCAGCAGCAGGGCGTTATCCACGGTTTGCAGCTGCGGCGTGACGGTTTTACGCACGTCTTCCACGCGGGCAAAGGCGGTGATCACCAGCGACAGCGGCGAGGTCATCTCACGCTGCTCGGTGCCCTGCTGCCAGCGAGTTTTCATCGACATTGAGTCTTTACCGACCGGGATAGTAATCCCCAGCGCCGGACACAGCTCTTCACCGACCGCTTTCACCGCCTCATACAAACCGGCATCTTCACCCGGGTGACCGGCTGCGGCCATCCAGTTTGCCGACAGCTTGATGCGCGTCAGCGGACCAATCTGCGTCGCGGCGATGTTGGTCAGCGCTTCGCCAACGGCCAGACGACCGGAGGCGGCGAAGTCGAGCAGCGCAACCGGAGCGCGTTCGCCCAGCGCCATCGCTTCACCGTAATAGCTGTCGAGGCTGGCGGTGGTCACCGCACAGTTGGCAACCGGGATCTGCCACGGACCCACCATCTGGTCACGCGCCACCATGCCGGTAACCGAGCGGTCGCCGATGGTGATCAGGAAGGTTTTTTCCGCCACGGTTGGCAGGTGCAGCACGCGATTTACCGCGTCGGCAATGCTGATATCATCACGCACCAGCGCCTCGCCTTTGGCCTTCAGCGTGGTGACATCGCGGGTCATTTTCGGGGTTTTACCCAGCAGCACGTCGAGCGGCATATCAATCGGCGTGTTGTCGAAATGGCTATCCGCCAGCGAAAGGTGCATCTCTTCGGTGGCTTCACCGATCACCGCGTAGGGCGCGCGCTCGCGTTTGCACAGCGCATCAAACAGCGCCAGGCTCTGCGGCGCCACGGCAAGCACGTAGCGCTCCTGCGACTCGTTACACCACACTTCCAGCGGGCTCATGCCCGGCTCGTCGTTGAGGATATCACGCAGGTTGAAGCGTCCGCCGCGCTCGCCATCGCTGACCAGCTCAGGCATGGCGTTGGAGAGGCCGCCCGCGCCAACGTCGTGGATAAACAGGATGGGGTTCTCTTCGCCCAGCTGCCAGCAGCGGTCGATCACTTCCTGGCATCGACGCTCCATTTCCGGGTTGTCGCGCTGTACGGAGGCGAAGTCGAGGTCGGCATCCGACTGGCCGGAGGCCATAGATGAAGCGGCACCGCCGCCCAGACCGATATTCATCGCCGGGCCACCCAGCACAATCAGCTTGGCACCCACGGTGATTTCGCCTTTCTGCACGTGGTCAGCACGGATGTTACCAATGCCGCCCGCCAGCATGAT
Source organism: Erwinia aphidicola (assembly GCF_024169515.1). NCBI lineage: Bacteria > Pseudomonadati > Pseudomonadota > Gammaproteobacteria > Enterobacterales > Erwiniaceae > Erwinia > Erwinia aphidicola. The sequence goes on from NZ_JAMKCQ010000001.1 coordinate 511,093, forward strand.
CGGCTTGTGGTAGCCGCGCAGCTCTTCGCCGTTGTGGCTGTTGACGCGCTCTTCATAGGTACGGAAGTAGCCGTTCAACGCCGGGCGACCGAATTCGTTATTGAATGCCGCGCCGCCCAGTGGGCCTTCGGTCATGATATCCAGCGCGGTAACAATACGGTCCGGCTTGCCGAAGTCCTCTTCCCACGGCTGCTCAAAGCCCGGAATGCGCAGGTTAGAGACCGAGAAGCCCACCAGACCGGCTTTCGGCTTGGCGCCGCGCCCCGTTGCGCCTTCGTCACGAATTTCGCCACCGGAACCGGTCGCGGCACCCGGCCACGGGGAGATCGCCGTCGGGTGGTTGTGGGTTTCCACCTTCATCAGGATATGCGCCTCTTCCTGATGGAAGTCGTAGTTGCCCTGCTGGTCGGCGTAGAAACGCCCAACCTGAGAACCTTCCATTACCGCGGCATTATCTTTATAAGCTGACAGCACGTGGTCCGGGGTTTTCTCAAAGGTGTTTTTGATCATCTTGAACAGCGACTTCGGCTGCGCCGCACCATCAATCACCCAGTCGGCGTTGAAGATTTTATGGCGGCAGTGCTCAGAGTTAGCCTGAGCAAACATATACAGCTCGATATCGTTCGGGTTGCGCCCCAGCTTTTCAAACGCCGCCAGCAGATAGTCGATCTCGTCATCGGCCAGCGCCAGGCCCAGCTTGATGTTGGCCTGCACCAGCGCGTTACGGCCTTCACCCAGCACATCGACGCTTTGCAGCGGCGCAGGCTGATGATGGGCGAACAGGGCTTCGGCCTGGGCGGTGTCGCTAAACACGCACTCCATCATACGGTCGTGCAGCAGCAATGCCAGCTGGCCCCACTGTGCTTCCGTCAGCTGAGGTGCCTGCACATAGAAGGCCAGGCCGCGCTCAAGGCGCAGCACCTGCGGCAGATCGCAGTTGTGGGCAATGTCAGTCGCTTTTGAAGACCACGGCGAAATCGTGCCGGGACGCGGGGTCACCAGCAGCAGACGGCCTTCCGGGGTATGCTCAGCGAGAGAGGGACCGTATTTCAGCAGACGCTGCAGGCGGGACTTTTCATCCTCGCTCAGCGGCGCGCTGACATCGGCGAAATGGACGTACTCGGCGTAAATATCACTCACTGGCAGGTGAGCGTCCTGAAAGCGGGTCAGCAGTTTGTTAATACGAAATGCCGACAGAGCGGGCGAACCACGCAGAATTTCCATCATTAAAGATCTCTCGTCTCGAAGCGCCGGGCGACGCTTCATTGGGCGCAACAGGGAAAACGGGCGCTATTATAGAGAATCCCCACCCGTTACGAAACCGTTTGCGCAGAATTAATCGCCGTGCAGATTTGGCTGAAAAACGCGCAAATCAAGTTGAATTCAGTTGCGGAGCAGCGCGGAGTTGCGCAAAATGCCCCACGCTCAGGACCAATTATAGACAATAAATACTGCCATAAAAGACAGATACCTGAGAGCCACCGAGAGATAACTATTTGAAACGCCTTAAATTAAACTATCTGCTGATCGGGCTGATCACAGTGCTGCTTGCGCTTGCACTGTGGCCCTCGATCCCCTGGTACGGCGGTTCTACCGACCGTATTGCGCAGATAAAATCGCGGGGAGTGCTGCGCGTCAGCACCATAAACTCCCCGCTGACTTACTACACAGTCAATAAATCACCGGCCGGTATGGATTACGAGCTGGCGAAACGCTTTGCCGATTATTTAGGGGTGAAGCTGCAGGTCACCGTCCGCCCGAACCTGAGCGATCTGTTTGACGATCTCGAAGATGACAAAGCAGACGTGCTGGCGGCCGGTCTGATCTATAACAATGAGCGGCTGGCGCGTTTTCGCACCGGTCCTTCCTACTATTCAGTTTCCCAGCAGCTGGTGTATCGCATCGGTGCGCCGCGCCCGAAAAACCTTGGCGATCTGAAAGGACGCCTGACGGTAGCGTCAGGGTCGGCTTACCTCTCAACGCTGCGCGCGGTGAAGGAGCATCAGTATCCCGATCTTGACTGGGCGATCGCCACCGACCAGACACCGCAGGCGCAGCTGGAAGCGGTGGCCGACGGCAAACTCGACTATACGGTGGGCGACTCGGTCACTATTGCCCTGATGCAGCGTATCCATCCTCAGCTGGCCGTGGCGTTTGATATCACCGATGAGGAGCCGGTCACCTGGTATATGCAGCGCGAGGCGGATGACAGCCTGAACGCCGCCCTGCTCGACTTCTTCAATCAAATGGGCGAGGAAGGCGCGATGGCGCGCCTCGACGAGAAGTATTTAGGTCACGTTGGCACCTTTGATTACGTCGATACCCGCACCTTCCTGCGCGCCATTGATGAGACACTGCCGGATATCCAGCCGCTGTTTGAGAAGTACGCGCAGGAGATAGACTGGAAGCTGCTGGCCGCGATCTCCTACCAGGAGTCGCACTGGAACCCGCAGGCCACCTCACCTACCGGGGTGCGCGGCATGATGATGCTGACGCGTAACACCGCCGATAGCCTGAACGTCACCGATCGTACCGATCCGGAACAGAGTATTCGCGGCGGCAGTGAGTATCTGGTACGCATGATGGAAAAGGTGCCGCCGACCATCCCGGAGGATGAGCGCATCTGGTTCGCACTGGCCGCCTATAACATGGGTTATGCGCATATGCTTGATGCGCGCAAGCTGACGGAGAAGCAGAAAGGCAATCCTGACAGCTGGGCAGATGTGAAGATGCGCTTGCCGATGCTCAGCCAGAAGCGCTATTACAGCCAGACTAACTACGGCTATGCGCGTGGCCACGAAGCCTATGCTTATGTAGAGAATATCCGTAAGTATCAGATAAGCCTGGTAGGATATTTGCAGGATCAGGAGCGTAAGCTGGCACAGCAGGCGGCGATGGAAGCCGAACTGGGCCAGGGTTATCCGGCGGTCGAGCCGAAGATTGCGATGAATTAACCGCTGTCGCCTGCCGGGCTGACCGAAAAAAAGGTCAGCCCCTACAACAACTGGCGTTGTGCCTTCTTTTCAGCCCGGCGCTGACGGAAAAAATCACTGAGCAGCGCCGCACACTCTTCGGCCAAAATCCCCTGTTCAATCTTCACCTGATGATTCATGCCCGGGTGGCCCAGTACATCCATCAGTGAACCGGCCGCGCCCGTTTTGGCATCGCGGGCGCCAAACACCAGCCGCCCGACGCGGCCATGCACCATCGCGCCGGCACACATTACGCACGGCTCCAGCGTCACGTACAGCGTGGTATCAATCAGGCGGTAGTTCTCGATCACTTTGCCGCCCTGGCGGATCGCCATGATCTCCGCGTGTGCGGTCGGATCGTGGTGGCCAATCGGCCGATTCCAGCCCTCGCCAATCACCTGCCCGTGGTGAACCAGCACCGCGCCAACCGGCACTTCCCCTTCATCCCAGGCGCGTTGGGCCAGCGTCAGCGCATGGCGCATCCAGAATTCGTCGTTATTGTCGCTCACCTGAGTCTCCGGCAGAAAAAAAGCGCGACATTATATACCAGTTCAGTCCAGTTGCTGTAGCTCACCCGCAGGCGTCACGCGAAAACGGTGCTGGCAGAAAAACAGCAGCGGATTGTCCTGCTTGCTGTCGCTGTAGCCGCTCCATAACTGCAGTGGGGTGCCGATCTGCTCTTCCAGCTGCGCCACCTTTTCATGGCCAAGACAGCGCATCGCCAGTACGCGTCCGCCGTGGGCGCGCGCCATCTGGCTGGCGATCAGTTTGACGTGCGGCAGAAATGCCGAATCAAAGTAGACCTGCTCCACCAGCGGCTGCGGGGAGCCGGTAATCAGCCAGACATCGGCATCTTCGCTGCGCAGGTAATCCGTCAGCCGCTGCTGCACTACCGGAAACGCGGTGACGCGCTGGCGAAACCAGCGGGCAAACTGCTGCTCGCGCGCTTGCAGGCGCGCTTCACTGTGGCCGAAGGTGATCGACCACAGCAGCAGGCTCATCGGCCAGCGCGCTGCCCGGCCCTTAATCAGCAGCCCGGCACCTATCACCGGCAGCAGCGGCACCACCAGCAGCAGATTAAGCGGCTGGCGCCAGAGCAGCCAGCGCATAAAGGTGCCGAACATATCCTGCTGGTGCAGGGTGCCATCAAGGTCGAAAAATACCACGCGTCGTTGGCGACTGGATGTCAAACCTTACTCCTCAGGATCGTTAAAGCCCATAAACCAGGCAAACAGGAAACCGCATACAGCAGCTGTCAGCCAGCCTGCCAGATACATCATCACTTTTCCAGCCACAATGGTCAGCGCCAGCGGCAAGCCGGAGAGACCGAAGGTGATCAGGGTAGCGACCTTAGCATAGCTGATTACCGCGCCGCCCACCGCCCCGCCGAGACAGGCGGCGATAAACGGGCGGCCAAGCGGCAGGGTGACGCCGAAGATCAGCGGCTCCCCCACGCCCAGAATGCCAACCGGCAGCGCCCCTTTCACCAGCTTTTTCAAACGTGCGTTACGGGTTTTCAGCAGCACCGCCACGGATGCGCCAATTTGCCCGACGCCAGCCATTGCCAGAATGGGCAGCAGCGCGTTAGAGCCGTGTGCCTGCACCAGCTCCACGTGGATTGGCACCATCCCCTGGTGCAGCCCGGTGAGCACCAGCGGCAGAAACGTTCCCGCCAGCAGCGCCCCGACCAGCACGCCACCGCGATCGATAGCCAGCGTGGCCCCGTGCGCGATGGCATCGGAGATCGTGCCGCCCAAGGGTTGCAGTAGCACAATCGCCAGCGTGGCAGTAATCAGTGTCGTCAGCAGCGGATTGAGGATCAGCTCCAGCGACTCCGGCAGGCGCGCGCGCAGCCGTTTTTCAATCCAGCACATCAGCGCAACCACCAGCAGCACCGCGATCACCCCGCCGCGCCCGGGCACCAGCGGTTCCCCAAACAGCGTGATATTTGCCAGCGCCGGGCTGGAGAGTATCCCGGCCATCACGCCGCCCAGCGCGGTCGAGCCGCCAAATACGCGGGCGGTGTTCACGCCGACCAGAATATTCATAATGGTGAAAATCGCGCTGCCGAAGATCGCCGCCAGTCCGAGAAGGTTGGGATACTGCGTTGCAATATCGCCGACGATATCCGGGCGCTTAATGATGTTAATCACCCCGGTGATCAGCCCGGAGGCGATAAATGCCGGGATCAGCGGGATAAATACGTTCGCCAGCTGGCGCAGTGCGTCACTGAGCGGAGCATGATATTTCGCCCTAGCCCGCGCTCTGTTTTCACGCACGCTGTCGATCGCCGCAGGGCTCATCAGGCTGCGCATCGCCTCCACCACTTTGGCTGCCGCGCCCGGACCGACGATAAACTGGTGCTGGCTCCCCTGCTTGACGTAGCCTTTTACGCCCTCCAGCTGGCGCAAATCGTTGAGCTGCAGCAGCCCTTCATCGCTGACCTCAACGCGCACCCGCGTCATGCAGTTTTCCAGCTTAATGATATTGGCCGCGCCGCCAATGCCCTGCAGCAGCGCCTGCGCCAGCCGGGTAGACTTTTCCATGCCTTATCCTTTCAGTGCAGCACGCAGGAAGCCATGATGCTGTAGCAGGCGCCGTTTAGCCTCAGGGGCTGGGATGTCCGCCAGGATCATCAGAATCGCCGTTTTCACCTCGTGATGAACCTGTTGTAACGCCGCATCGGCCTGCTCGGGCTGGCAGCCGGTGGCCTCACACACCATGCGGCGTGCGCGATCGACCAGCTTGATATTAGTGGCCTGCATATCGACCATCAGGTTTTGATACACCTTGCCGATTTTGACCATCGCACCGGTCGAGATCATATTCAGTACCAGCTTCTGGGCGGTGCCGGATTTCAGCCGTGTGGATCCGGTCAGCGCTTCCGGGCCAACCACCGGGGAGATAGCGATTTCCGCCTCATGGGCAATTGGCGAGTCGGGATTACAGGAGATTGCCGCTGTGCGGCAGCCCTGCTGGCGGGCATAGCGCAGCGCGCCGATCACGTAAGGCGTGCGCCCCGATGCTGCCAGCCCGACCACCATATCGTTAGCGGTCAGATCCAGCGCCTGTAAGTCGCTGACGCCGAGCTGTTCATCATCTTCCGCCCCTTCCACCGCCTTCAGCAATGCGCCTGGCCCCCCGGCGATCAGCCCCACCACGACGCCGTGCGGCACGCCAAAGGTTGGCGGGCATTCGGAAGCATCCAGCACGCCAAGCCGGCCGCTGGTGCCAGCGCCCATGTAGATCAGACGTCCACCTGCTGCCAGAGAAGCGGCTGCGGCATCGACGGCTGCGGCCACCTGCGGCAGCGTCAGGCTGACCGCCGTAGCAACGGTGGCATCCTGCTGATTAAACTTGGTGACCATCGCCAGCGTCGACAGATTATCGAGGTCGAGCGTGTCCGGGTTGCGCGTTTCTGAGACCAGTGAGCCAAGGTTCATTATTCCCCCTACTGAATTTTTAATTCTAAATATAAAAACTATAATGGAATATTTAATTCTTTGCGACGACGCATTTTCCTGTTTTTAATCATCGCGGCAATAAAATGAAACGCTAGACTTAACGCTCTGCCTGTTATCATTGCAGATAATTCAATATGATGGATCTGAATTCGTAAGAGGAAAAGAGATGAGCTCACTGCTGCGTATCCGTCAGCTGTATCCCAGCCTGGCACTGAATGAGCGCCGTCTGGCGGATTTCCTGCTGTCGCAGCCGGACCGTGCGCGCCATCTGAGTTCACAAAAGCTGGCTGACGAGTCAGGGGTGAGCCAGTCAAGCGTGGTGAAATTTGCCCAGAAGCTGGGTTACAAAGGCTTTCCGGCGCTGAAGCTGGCACTGAGCGAGTCGCTGGCTGACAAAGATGCTATCACCGTGCACAACCACATTCTGAGCGACGATGCGTTAAAGGTGGTCGGTGAGAAGCTGTTTACCGAAAAGCAGTCGGCAATCCGCGCCACGCTGGATATCAACAGCGAGGAGATGCTGCTGGAAACGCTGCGCCTGCTGAAAAATGCCAAGCGTATCGTGCTGGTCGGTATTGGGGCTTCCGGCCTGGTGGCGAAAGATTTTTCCTGGAAGCTCATGAAGATTGGCATCAGCGCCGTTGCCGAGCAGGATATGCATGCGCTGCTGGCCAGCGTGCAGGCGCTCAGCCCCGGCGATGTGCTCCTGGCGATCTCCTACACCGGCGAGCGCCGCGAGATCAATCTGGCGGCGCAGGAAGCGCAGCGCATCGGTGCGACCGTGCTGGCCTTCACCGGCTTTACGCCTAACACCCTGCAGCAGTCCGCCAGCCACTGTCTCTACACCGTGGCGGAAGAGCAGACCACGCGCAGCGCGGCAATCTCCTCAACCACCGCCCAGCTGGCGCTGACCGACCTGCTGTTTATGGCGCTGATTCAGCGCGACCCGGAACGCGCCTCCAGCCATATCCGCCACAGTGAAGCGCTGGTGAAAAAACTGGTGTGAATCGTCAGGGGACAAAGTATAATATTCCCGGAAATTTATAAAAAATTCCGGGATTTTAATTTTTGATATATGGAAACTGCATTAATCAGATGTTAATAATCTCACTTTCTTTTAGGGACCCGAGCTTACAGAGACAGATGCAATCACCCTGCTCGCAGAATTTTAATGGACATATAAAATGTTAAACGTAACATTACACTTAAAAAAATCACAACATTTGAACCAGTATATTTACGGGTTTTTAATGCTGCAACGCACTGGGATGCTTAAAATAAAAAGCATCATCCATGACAGCTCATTAAAAAAACATATCCTTCGTGCAAACATACAAGGCTTGAAAATCGTATATGACGCTGAGGATGGGGATCATTTTGAGAGAGGCTTCTTTTCGCAACCTGATTATGAATGGTGTGATTTTTATTATAAAAGAAGCTGCAGTGATTCATTGCTAATGAAATACCCTAAGTGTCGACCATTAACATTCAACTACAGTTTAACGCCCTCGCATAGCAGAATTGACTACCTTAATCAAAGTTTTCGTCGTTTTTTGGGAAAAGGTGATATTCGCCATTACGATCTTGAGGTAACACCTGCTTACTCATCTCAACCCAAGATTCTTTATATCACAGGTTTATGGGATCCTATGGAATCATATGATCCTGAAGTGCAGAGAGAGATTGAAGAGATCACAATGAAAAGAATCTCAATCCTGAGAACTTTAAAACGTCACTATTCTCATTGTGCAACATTTGGTGTTGATGGCGATCGTGATTTCACTCGTCGCGTGGCTGGGGAGTTTATCCTTCCAAAAAAAATGACAAATAGACCTCATTTCATCAGCATGATGAAAACTCATGACATATGCATCACGACTAATGGTTTGCATAATTCGATTGGTTGGCGATTTGGAGAATTTGTAGCTTCTTCCAGAGCTATTATTTCTGAAAAATTACATTATAAAGTTCCCGGGAGTTTTTCTGATGGTGATAACTACCTCAGCTTCAATAATGAAGATAGTCTTTTAAATAATTTATCCAAATTATTGGAAAATCATGACATGCGTTTCTCAATGATGATTAAAAATCAAAATTATTACAAAAAGCATGTGCGTCCGGATATTCTTATAATGAATACGATAATTGAAAGCAGGGTGTAACATATGGCGCTGCTGATCACCAAAAAATGTATCAATTGCGATATGTGTGAGCCGGAGTGCCCGAACCAGGCGATTGCGATGGGGGATGAGTTCTACGAAATTGACGGCGAGCGCTGTACCGAATGCATCGGACACTACGACGCCCCTACCTGTCAGCAGGTCTGCCCGATTGATAACACCATTATTGTTGACCCACAGCGCATTGAGAGCAATGAGCAGCTGTGGGACAAGTTTGTAGAACTGCATACGACAGGTTAATTTTCGATAATCACCGTAGCACAGGCATAATGGCGCTCGTCGGCCAGCGTGACGTGGACGTGTGCCACGCCGAGCTTATTCGCCACTTCCTGCGCGTGCTGGAAAAAGCGCAGGCCGGGTTTGCCCAGCTCATCGTTGTAAACTTCAAACTGATTAAACGCCAGCCCACCGCGGATCCCGGTGCCGAAGGCTTTCGCCGCCGCTTCTTTTACCGCAAAACGTTTAGCCAGAAAGCGCACCGGCTGCTGATGGGCCTGATACTGCCGCCATTCATTATCACTCAACACCCGCTTTGCCAGCCGATCGCCGGAGCGGGAGATCACCCCTTCAATACGGGCGATCTCCACGATGTCGGTGCCGAGGCCGAGAATAGCCATTAGCGACGCGCTTCCCGCATCAGCTGCTTCATCTCTTTCACTGCGTCAGCCAGCCCGCTGAAGAGCGCCCGGCCAATAATTGCATGGCCGATGTTCAGCTCATGCATCTCCGGCAGAACCGCAATCGGCTGGACGTTATGGTAGGTGAGGCCGTGGCCCGCATTGACCTTCAGGCCTTTGCCTGCGGCGTAGGTGGCCGCCTCGGCAATACGTGCCAGCTCGGCGTCACGCTCCGGGCCTTCTGCGGCTTCAGCGTAGGCACCGGTGTGGATTTCGATGTAGGGAGCGCCCGCCGCCACGGCGGCGTCAATCTGGCGATGGTCGGCATCAATAAACAGGGAGACCAGAATACCAGCCGCATTAAGGCGCTGTACTGCCGCCGTCACTTTATCCTGCTGGCCGGCAACATCCAGCCCTCCCTCGGTGGTCACTTCTTCACGCTTTTCCGGCACCAGACAGCAGAAATGCGGCACGACCTCGCAGGCGATATCGACCATCTCATCGGTGACGGCCATTTCCAGGTTCATGCGCGTCTGAATGGTCTGACGCAGAATGCGCACATCGCGGTCGGTGATATGACGGCGATCTTCGCGCAGGTGTACGGTAATGCCATCGGCACCGGCCTGTTCGGAGACAAACGCCGCCTGTACCGGGTCGGGATATTGCGTGCCGCGCGCATTACGCACGGTGGCCACGTGATCGATATTAACGCCTAACAACAACTCAGCCATGACAGTCCTCAGATTATCGCGAAGGGTTTTGTCGAGTGTACAACGTTCAGCAGCCCGAAGGGTATGACCTGTGGCTATTCGTCCGCGGCTGGCGCTGCGTCCGCTGGTTTTCTCGGCAAAAACTGACGAAAAAGCTCGGTGCTCTTGAGAGGTTTACCGCCAAGGTAAGGCTTCAGCGCAATGCGGGTGAAGCGCTTGGCGGCGCGCAGGGTATCGGCATCGGGGAATTCACGCTGGTAGAGCGCGCGCAGGTGGCGTCCGGTAAAGCTGCGGTTGTTCACCACCAGACTGGCAATAAAGCCCTTCTCTTCACGATAGCTATAGGTCATCTCATCGGCGACCTCTTCGCCGCTGCCCGCGCAGTGCAGGAAATCAACGCCGTAGCCAAGATGGCCGAGCATCGCCAGCTCAAAGCGCCTCAGCGTAGGTTCCGGCGAGCCGGTCACGCCTGCCAGCCCCTGAATGCAGTGCAGATAGTCAAAAAACAGCTCGCTGAAAGCCGTTTCGTGTTCCAGCACGCGGGAAAGCAGTTCGTTGACGTAGAGACCACAGTAGAGAGTAATACCGGAGAGAGGCAGCGCCAGAGAGACAGGTTCAGCCCCGCGCAGCGTTTTCACTTCGCCGCGACCGCCCCAGCGCACCAGCAGCGGGGTGAAAGGCTGTAATGCGCCCTTCAGGCTGGAGCGTTTGGAACGGGCACCTTTGGCCAGTACCCGTACCCTGCCGTGCTGTTCGGAGAACAGGTCAAGCAGCAGGCTGGTTTCGCTCCAGGGGCGTCCATGCAGGACAAACGCGCGTTGCCAGCCTTCCATCAGGTTCAGAGATCGTCGGTATAGCCCAGGCTGCGTAAGGCGCGTTCGTCATCCGCCCAGCCGGACTTCACTTTCACCCACAGCTCGAGGTGAACTTTCGACTCGAACATATCTTCCATATCACGGCGCGCTTCAGTGCCGATCACTTTGATCTTGGCGCCTTTATTACCGATGACCATTTTCTTCTGACCTTCGCGCTCCACGAGGATCAAACCATTAATGGTCAGCCCGCCGCGCTCGTTGGTCACAAACTGTTCGATTTCTACGGTCACCGAGTAGGGCAGTTCCGCGCCGAGGAAACGCATCAGCTTTTCGCGGATGATTTCGGAGGCCATAAAACGCTGCGAACGGTCGGTAATATAATCTTCCGGGAAGTGGTGCTCAGCCTCCGGCAGACGCTTACGCACGATGCTGGCGATGGTATCAACGTTGTCGCCCTTTTCGGCAGAAATGGGCACCACGTCCATAAAGCTCATCTGCTGCCCCAGGAACTGCAGGTGCGGCAGCAGAATGCTTTTGTCCGTGAGGTTGTCAATCTTGTTGATCGCCAGCAGCACCGGCACGCGGCCATCTTTCAGCTTGTTCAGCACCATCTCGTCATCGGCGGTCCATTTGGTGCCTTCAACCACGAAGATCACCATTTCAACATCGCCGATTGAGCTGCTGGCAGCGCGGTTCATCAGGCGGTTGATCGCCCTTTTCTCTTCCATATGCAGGCCGGGGGTATCGACGTAGATCGCCTGATAATCCCCTTCAGTATGGATGCCCATAATACGGTGGCGCGTGGTTTGTGGCTTACGCGAGGTGATGGAAATCTTCTGCCCCAGTAACTGGTTCAGTAGTGTAGATTTACCAACGTTCGGGCGGCCTACAATAGCAATAAAGCCGCAATGGGTAGTTTGTTCGCTCATTCAATTCCCAGCTTAATCAGCGCCTGTTCGGCCGCTGCCTGCTCAGCTTTGCGTCGGCTGGAGCCGGTTCCCACAACCGGTTCTGCCATGCCGCTTACCTGGCAGTGAATAGTAAATTCCTGATCGTGCGCTTCGCCACGCACCTGTACCACCAGATAAGATGGTAACGGCAGATGACGACCCTGCAAGAACTCCTGCAGACGCGTTTTTGGATCCTTTTGTTTATCGCCCGGGCTGATCTGATCGAGACGACTGGCGTACCAGTTGAGGATCAGCTGCTCTACCGTCTGGATATCGCTGTCGAGGAAAACCCCGCCAATCAGCGCTTCCACGGTATCCGCAAGAATCGATTCACGACGGTAGCCGCCGCTTTTCAGTTCACCCGGCCCCAGGCGTAAACATTCGCCCAGGTCAAATTCCCGTGCCATTTCAGCCAGCGTGTTGCCACGCACCAGCGTGGCGCGCATGCGGCTCATGTCGCCTTCATCCACGCGCGGGAAGCGCTGATAAAGGGCGTTAGCAATGACGTAACTCAGAATTGAGTCGCCCAGGAATTCCAGTCGTTCGTTGTGTTTACTGCTGGCGCTGCGGTGAGTGAGCGCCTGCTGTAACAATTCCTGATGGGTAAAAGTGTAGCCCAGCTTTCGTTGAAGCTTGTTAATTACGATGGGGTTCATGCGTTACCAATTTCTGAATGCGTCAATTATGCTGCACACGGAACAGGGCTGAGCCTGTACACCAACACGATCTGTTTCGTGTGCAGTGGCCTGGTATACGACCAGGCCACCCGTAGTTAATGTTGCCCGCTGGCAAACATTAGTGAATACCGCCAATCCTGCTGAGACGAACGCCCGTTGGCCATTCCCCTTCCTGCTTGTCAAAGCTCATCCAGATGGCGGTGGCTTTGCCTACCAGATTACGCTCCGGGACAAAGCCCCAGTAACGGCTGTCTGCGCTGTTGTCGCGGTTATCACCCATCATAAAGTACATGCCTTGCGGCACGACCCAGCTTGACTGCGGCTGGCCCGGCTGCTGGTAATATGAACCCGGCTGACTCTGCGCCTGGGTTACCAGCAGGATACGGTGGGTGACATCGCCCAGCGTCTCGTTGCGGGTGGCTAAACGCAGGCCGCCCTGCATCGATTCGCCCTGTGGTACCTGATAGAAACCGTTGCCAACTTCGTTACCGCTGAAGCCGCTAAAGGTCTGAATAAAGTCGCTTGGCTGCACGTCTGAATAGGTCACTGCCAGCGCTTTATCGCACGGCGTGCCGCCATCACAGGCGGGCTGAATTGAGACCGTTTTGCTCAACGGATCGTACACCACGCGGTCACCCGGCAGGCCAACAACGCGCTTAATGTAATCCAGGCTCGGATCTTTCGGGTATTTAAATACCGCGATATCCCCGCGCTTCGGATGGCCAGTTTCGATCAGCGTGGTCTGAGTAATCGGATCTTTAATCCCGTAGGCGTATTTCTCTACCAGGATAAAGTCACCAATCAGCAGCGTTGGCATCATTGAACCGGAAGGGATCTGGAACGGCTCATAGATAAATGAGCGCACCACAAACACCACGAACAGCACCGGGAATACCGATGCCGTGGTTTCCACCCAACCCGGCTGCTTGTCAGCCTTGGTTTCCGCAATGCCTTCGGCCTGCGCCGCCGCGCGTTTGGCGCGACGGGCCGGCGCCCATTTGAACTTATCGATGCACCAGACAATACCGGTGACGAGCGTTGCTATCGCCAAAATCAGGGCGAACATATTAGCCATTCCAGTTCCCTCAAAGCCCGAATTCGGGCTTATTTGCTGTCTTTACCTACGTGCAGAATGGCCAGGAACGCTTCCTGCGGCAACTCAACGTTACCCACCTGCTTCATACGTTTCTTACCGTCTTTCTGTTTCTGCAGCAGCTTTTTCTTACGGCTGACGTCACCGCCATAGCACTTAGCCAGCACGTTTTTACGCAGCTGTTTCACCGTTGAACGGGCAATAATGTGGTTGCCAATGGCCGCCTGAATCGCGATGTCGAACTGCTGACGCGGGATCAGGTCTTTCATTTTCTCGACCAGCTCGCGGCCGCGGTACGGCGCGTTGTCGTTGTGGGTGATCAGCGCCAGCGCATCGACGCGCTCGGAGTTAATCAGAACATCAACGCGCACCATGTTGGACGCCTGGAAGCGTTTGAAGTTGTAGTCCAGCGACGCGTAGCCACGGGACGTTGACTTCAGACGGTCGAAGAAGTCGAGTACCACTTCCGCCATCGGGATTTCATAGGTCAGCGCAACCTGGTTACCGTGGTAAACCATGTTGGTCTGCACGCCGCGCTTCTCGATACAGAGCGTAATGACGTTGCCGAGGAACTCCTGCGGCAGCAGCATGTGACACTCGGCGATGGGCTCGCGCAGCTCTTCAATGTTGTTCAGCGGCGGCAGTTTACCCGGGCTGTCCACATAGATGATCTGGTTGTCGGTGGTCACCACTTCGTAAACCACGGTAGGTGCCGTGGTGATCAGCTCGAGATCGTACTCACGCTCCAGACGTTCCTGGATGATCTCCATGTGCAACAGACCCAGGAAGCCACAGCGGAAGCCAAAGCCCAGCGCGGTAGAGCTTTCCGGCTCATAGAACAGGGAAGCATCGTTCAGGCTCAGCTTGCCAAGCGCATCACGGAAGGCTTCATAGTCGTCAGAGCTGATGGGGAACAGACCGGCGTAAACCTGCGGCTTCACTTTTTTAAAGCCTGGCAATGCTTTGTCAGCGGGGTTACGTGACTGGGTCAGAGTATCCCCGACCGGAGCGCCAAGAATGTCCTTGATAGCACATACCAGCCAGCCTACTTCACCACAGTTCAGCACGTCGGTATCAACGCGCTTCGGCGTGAAGATACCCAGACGGTCAGCGTTATAAACCTGACCGGTGCTCATCACCTTAATTTTGTCGCCTTTACGCATGGTGCCGTTTTTGATACGCACAAGCGAGACGACGCCAAGGTAGTTGTCGAACCAGGAGTCGATGATCAGCGCCTGCAGCGGGGCTTCCGGGTCACCTTCCGGCGGTGGAATGTCGCGCACCAGGCGCTCGAGCACGTCAGGCACGCCGATACCGGTTTTCGCTGAACAGCGCACCGCATCAGTGGCATCAATGCCGACAATATCTTCAATCTCCTGCGCCACGCGATCCGGATCGGCCGCCGGCAGGTCAATTTTGTTCAGTACAGGTACGACTTCCAGATCCATTTCCATCGCGGTGTAGCAGTTTGCCAGGGTCTGAGCTTCTACGCCCTGCCCGGCATCCACCACCAGCAATGCACCTTCACAGGCCGCCAGCGAGCGCGAAACTTCATAGGAGAAGTCAACGTGTCCCGGAGTGTCGATAAAATTGAGCTGGTAAGTTTTACCATCGGGTGAATGGTAATCGAGCGTCACGCTCTGCGCTTTAATGGTGATGCCGCGCTCACGCTCTAAATCCATGGAATCCAGAACCTGCGCAGCCATTTCGCGTTCGGTTAACCCGCCGCAAATCTGGATCAGACGGTCAGAGAGCGTGGATTTACCGTGGTCGATGTGGGCGATGATAGAAAAGTTTCTTATGTGCTTCATTATTGAGATTTTTCTGCCTTACAAATTCTGGAACTCTCGCGATGCGAAGCAGGAGAGCGTGATATCACAGGCGGACACTGGCCCGAAAGGCAGCATTCTACACTACATATCAAAGGGGTGGAATCTTCGCAGGCAGGCAATAGTGCACGCAAAGGCATATCAACGAGGAAATAAGATTTGAACCAGCGTGGAACGGGGCTGACGGCAGGATAAACCCGCCGCCAGATTCGAGGCCAGTCAGGCATCGGTAGTGACGTGCAGCGCGTCAGGAGGCAGTGCAACGCTGAGGATCACCGGCTGGAAAGAGGCTGAACGGCCCAGAATGCTGGAGATACCTTTTGCAATAATAAAACCGCCCACGCCGCCCAGCAGCGCGCCGCTGGCCGCGGCCAGATCGCTGTGGAACAGCATCTGGAAGACGCCGGCCAGGACGAATAAACCGATAAGCGGCGTCATATAAACCAGAAATGCCGAACTCAGCAGGCTGGTTTCGGCAATGCCTAATTCAATACGCTGGCCCGGCTGCAGCGGCTCGACGCTGGTGATTTTCATCACGTGCGCATTTTTTGGCCCCAGCTTGTTCAGCATATGGCTGCCACACCCCTTGCGGGCAGAGCAGCTGCTGCAGGAAGTTTTCATTTCGGAGTGCAGTGTGGCAATACCATTCTGCCACGAGACCACCGTCGCCCATTCTCTCATCATGGTGTTTTACCCATCGTCACGCTGTCAGCAATACGTTTAGCGGTGGCAGGAGGCAGTTCGCCCACTACCGTAATTTCCGCATTATTACGCACTTCAGTCTGCACCGTACGACGCCCAGTGCGCAACTGCTGTGGCGAACTGCTTTTATCCGCCATCGTCACGTTGATGGAAAAACTGAACAGACCATCGGAGTAGAGCCGGGATTCCACCGGGCGATCAAGCGAAGGTAGCTGGCGGCGGCTCTGGGCGATCTCTTTCATTCCGGCGGGCAGCCAGCCAGCTTTCCAGTTGAAGGTCACCGCACCGCTGGTAGGTACCGAAAGCACCGGCGGCAGCTTAGCGGTTTCCAGGCCCTGCATAATCTTACGTACGCCGTCATCCACCGCGAAGCTGACCACGCGGTACTGTTCCAGCGTCTCGCCGTCGCGGTCCATCAGGTCAACCCGCAGCGGCAGCTTAGTGTCGCTGTCCAGCCAGACAATGTAACCGTAGCGCGTACCATCACGCGGCACGATGCGGATCACTTCGCACAGCTGGTCGGCAATGCGCGTGCGGCCAACGGAGACAAAATCATAGGTCGCGGCAAGCTGCTGAAAATCGGCATACACCAGCGCCGGCAACGAATCAACAATGTGATCCCCGGTCATGGTGAACGGTTCCAGCCCCGCTTCAAAATAGCTGACCTCATTGCCGCGCTGGATAATCTCACGGCGCGGCCCATCCATCTGCAACAGCTGGGCAAAGACTTTGTTGTCGATAACGGTATGACGGTAGCGAAGCGATTCAATGCCCATGCGGGAGACATTGATATAGGCAAGTTCGTAACTGAGAGACTGGCTGGCCTGCTCCATCTGTTGCAATAGTGCCCCGGACGGCGTTTGCGCGGCCGGGGCGACAGAGGAGTACATCAGGCTGCCAGCCATAAGGCTGACTGCACACCAAAGCTGCTTCATTACTGCGATTGCATTCCTAACGACTGGTTACCTGGAACCTGAGCAGCAGCCTGCTGATCGGGGCTTTGCTCAAACTGCAGCTGTTCAGCATGCAGACGGCGTTGCAGTTCATAGTCCTGCAGCAGCGCATTCACGCGGCGGCGCTGGTCCTGAACCTGCTGGTTAGCGTTGCTATTGTTAGTGTTCGCGTTGTCTGCGGGCACACCCAGGCTAACCTGGGAAGCCTGCCCCATCATCGGCAGCGTGTTAAACACCGGGGCGTCGGAAGACTGACCGACCACCGGTTTATTGTACTGCTGCACGCCGACAATCACGGCCAAAGAAACGCAAGCGGCGACGCCAACCTGAGTAATCTGAGCTGCCCACGGGCGCACTTTTGCCCAGCACGGCATCACGGCAGCCTGTTCAGGTTTAGGCTGTGCTTCAACAATCAGAGGAGTGACTTTCTGCGCTGGCTCGTTCTCAATCGCCGCCATAACGCGCGCGGAGATATCAAAATCGAGCAGCTGAGGAACATCACCGCGCAATGTGTCGCGAATCAGGTGATAGCTTTCCCAGTTTTTCTGCAGCACAACGTCTTTAGACAACGCGGAAATGGCTTCATTATCCAGCGTTTCACCGTCCATCAGAGCGGAAAGTTGTTCTTTCTGCATACCTCAATACCCTTCCTGTGTCCGCTATCGCTAGCGTTGGATAAGCGGTTGAATTTTATTATCGATAGCTTCACGGGCGCGGAAAATACGGGAGCGAACAGTCCCTACCGGGCAATCCATGATCACGGCTATCTCTTCATAGCTCAGGCCATCGAGTTCACGCAGGGTGATAGCCATGCGCAAGTCTTCGGGTAACGTCTCGATGGTACGAAAAACGATTTGTCGCAACTCTTCTGACAACATTAAGTTCTCAGGGTTCGATATTTCTTTCAGAGCTCCCGCACTTTCGAAATTTTCTGCATCGATCGCGTCCACATCGGTAGACGGCGGGCGGCGCCCCTGAGCAACCAGGTAATTTTTGGCCGTATTGACGGCAATACGATAGAGCCAGGTATAGAAAGCACTGTCGCCCCGAAAAGATTCCAGCGCACGATAGGCCTTAATAAACGACTCCTGCACTACGTCAGGCACGTCTCCGGAGGGCACATAGCGGGAAACCAGGCTCGCCACTTTATGCTGATAGCGAACTACCAGTAAGTTGAATGACTTCTGGTCTCCTTTCTGTACACGCTCTACGAGAACCTGATCCGTTAACTGCTCGCTCATCCGAGGTAAATTCTCCCCAAATCTGTCTTCACGCGTAATCGCACTTCCAGCAATAACTCAATCTTTTTGAGCAAGCATGCGGTTTGAGTCGTCATCATCAGGAAAGTTCCATTACGCCATTATTTTTGTGTAGCCGCCGGGGGACAGGACAAATCAGCACGCTTTTTTATGCATTCTTACGGATTTGTCGGCCACTGCCTCTCTTTGTTCCTGAAACAGTGAAGCTCAGGAGCCCAACAGCCGTCGCAGAGTACCGCAAGGAGCCTCAGTTTTCACCCTATAATCACGACAATAAGTGAACGTTCGTAATATTAAACGCCCTCTTACGCGAATTTTTCAAAAAGATGTCGTTTTTGTGACGAGCACTATTTGATTTGGCTCCCACTCTCGAGCGTGGTCGATAAAAAGCCTTTTTGCCTGGTTAATTTGAGTGCTATGCTCAGCAAACAACCTGTTTAGTAAATTAAACACCATGACTCTCTCTTCCGATTATAGCTGTGACGTGTTGATTATTGGCAGCGGCGCAGCGGGCCTTTCGCTGGCGTTACGGCTGGCCGAAAAACATCAGGTCACCGTGCTGAGCAAAGGCCCGGTCAGTGAAGGCTCCACGTTTTATGCTCAGGGCGGTATTGCCGCGGTGTTTGATGAAACTGACAGCATCGAATCACACGTGGAAGACACCCTGATTGCCGGCGGCGGCCTGTGCGAACGTGAGGCCGTCTCCTTTATCGCCAGCAACGCCCGTCACTGCGTGCAGTGGCTGATCGACAACGGCGTGCTGTTTGATAAAGACACCCCGGCCAACCATGAACAGCCCTACCACCTGACGCGTGAAGGCGGCCACAGCCACCGCCGCATCCTGCACAGCGCCGACGCCACCGGCAAAGCCGTGGAAACGACGCTGGTCAGCCAGGCGCTGAGCCATCCGAATATTAAGCTGATTGAACGCAGTAACGCCGTTGACCTGATTGTTTCCGATAAAATCGGGCTACCGGGCGAGCGCCGCGTGGTGGGCGCCTATATCTGGAACCGCAAGCGTGAAGCGGTGGAAACCTGCCGCGCCCGCGCCGTGGTGCTGGCAACCGGCGGCGCGGCGAAAGTCTATCAATACACCACCAACCCGGACGTCGCCTCCGGTGATGGTATCGCGATGGCCTGGCGTGCAGGCTGTCGCGTCGCCAACCTTGAATTTAATCAGTTCCACCCAACCTGCCTGTTCCACCCGGATGCACGCAACTTTCTGCTGACCGAAGCGCTGCGCGGTGAAGGGGCCGTACTCAAACGCCCTGACGGCACGCGCTTTATGCCTGACTTCGATGCGCGCGGCGAGCTGGCCCCACGTGATATCGTGGCGCGGGCGATTGACCATGAGATGAAGCGGCTCGGCGCTGACTGCATGTATCTGGACATCAGCCACCAGCCGCCGGAATTTATCCGCGCCCATTTCCCCACCATTTACGAAAAGCTGCTGACGCTCGGCTTTGACCTGACGAAGCAGCCGATCCCGATTGTGCCTGCGGCGCACTACACCTGCGGCGGCGTGATGGTCGATCGGCAGGGCCGCACCGATCTCAGCGGCCTGTATGCTATTGGTGAGGTCAGCTACACCGGCCTGCACGGCGCTAACCGCCTGGCCTCAAACTCGCTGCTGGAGTGCCTGGTGTACGGCTGGTCAGCCGCCGGGGATATCCATCGTCGCCTGCCGGACGTGCCGATGGTGGCGGGGTTACCTGCGTGGGATGAAAGCCGGGTCGATGATTCGGACGAGCGCGTGGTGATCCAGCATAACTGGCACGAGCTGCGGCTGTTTATGTGGGATTACGTCGGTATTGTGCGCACCACTAAACGCCTTGAGCGCGCCCTGCGCCGCATCAACACGCTGCAGCAGGAGATTGACGAATATTACGCCAATTTCCGCATCTCCAACAATCTGCTGGAGCTGCGTAACCTGGTTCAGGTCTCCGAACTGATGGTGCGCTGCGCGATGGCGCGCAAGGAGAGCCGCGGGCTGCACTACACGCTGGACTATCCGGAAGCGCTGGATGAAGCGCTGCCGACCATTCTGCAGCCGCAGCTGAACGATTAATTAGTGGAACCTTTCTTTAGCGGAATAAATAGAAATCGCGGGTCAGGCTACAGTGCGCTTCAGAGTACTGCTGGTCTGGCCCGCGAATCGTCATCCGGTCCAGCAGTTGTTCACCCGCTTGCGGGGAGAGCGCCAGCAGCACGCGGTTTGGTGGCCGCGTCTCGTTATCAGACACGTCGGTGCGAAAACGCAGATGCCAGCCGCGCTGCAGCGCCAGCTCCACCAGCTTACTCCCGGCTGCTTCCGGCAGGACGACGCAGAAAAACCCCTCTTCAGCGATCAGATCCTCAGCACACTTCAGCAATACATCGTGCGTCAGGCTGGCGGTGTAGCGCGCGGAAGCCCGCTGCGGGCTGGCGCACTCCGATCCCGGCGCAAAATAGGGAGGATTGCTGACAATCAGCGAATAGCGCTGCACGCAGCGTTCGCTCCAGCTAACAATATCCGCCTGGTGCACATGCACTCTGCCGGGCCACGGCGATGCTGCGACATTTTCTTTGGCCTGCCCGGCTGCCGCTTCATCCAGTTCCACCGCATCAATTTCGACGTTTTCAGCGGTTCTCTGCGCCAGCATCAGGGCAATTAAACCACTGCCGCTGCCGATATCCAGCGCGCGCGTAACGTTCGCCACCGGCGCCCAGGCGCCCAGCAGCACGCCATCGGTGCCGACCTTCATCGCACAGCGATCGTGAGCAACAAAAAACTGCTTGAAGGTAAATCCGTTGGCGCGAAGAATGGCTTTCTGTTGTGACATTTGACTGACCTGAAAGGGAAACGGCGCTAGCATAGGACAATCCGCGATGAAGGAAAAGTCATTAACTCGACACAAACAGATGAAGATCGCGCTCAATCTGTCTATAATCAGCGCCCCAAACTGAGGTAGACCATGACTGTAACCACTTTTTCCGAACTCGAACTTGACGAGAGCCTACTGCAAGCCCTGCAGGAGAAAGGCTACACGCGCCCTACTGCCATTCAGGCAGAAGCTATTCCGGCTGCACTGGAGGGTCGCGACGTTCTGGGTTCGGCACCAACCGGTACAGGCAAGACTGCGGCCTACCTGCTGCCCGCGCTACAACATTTGCTCGACTTCCCACGTAAGAAGTCCGGCCCGCCGCGCATTTTGATCCTGACCCCGACCCGGGAACTGGCGATGCAGGTTGCAGACCAGGCGCGTGAGATGGCGAAACATACCCACCTTGATATCGCCACCATCACCGGCGGCGTGGCGTTTATGAACCACGCCGAAGTTTTCAGTGAAAACCAGGATATCGTGGTCGCCACCACCGGCCGCCTGCTTCAGTATATTAAAGAAGAAAACTTCGACTGCCGCGCGGTAGAAACGCTGGTGCTGGATGAAGCCGACCGCATGCTGGACATGGGCTTCGCGCAGGATATCGAAACTATCGCCGCCGAAACCCGCTGGCGCAAACAGACGTTACTGTTCTCCGCTACGCTGGAAGGCGAAGCGATCAAAGACTTCGCAGAACGCATTCTGAACGAGCCGATCGAGATTGAAGCCGATCCGGCACGCCGCGAGCGTAAAAAAATCCAGCAGTGGTACTACCGCGCTGACCATATCAAACACAAAACCGCACTGCTGATCCACCTGATGAAGCAGCCGGAAGTGACCCGTGCCGTGGTGTTCGTGCGCAAGCGCGAGCGTGTGCACGAGCTGTGCGGCTGGCTGCGTGAAGCGGGCATCAACACCAGTTACCTGGAGGGGGAACTGGTGCAGGCCAAGCGTAACGAAGCGATCAAACGCGTGGTTGAAGGCCGCGTTAACGTACTGGTGGCCACCGATATCGCTGCACGCGGCATCGACATCGACGATGTCAGCCACGTGTTCAACTTCGATATGCCGGTCACCGCAGATACCTACCTGCATCGTATTGGCCGTACCGGGCGTGCAGGCAAAAAAGGCATCGCCATCTCCCTGGTAGAAGCCCACGACAACATGCTGCTGGGCCGCATCAGCCGCTACATCAAAGAGCCGCTGAAAGCGCGTACCATTGATGAGCTGCGCCCGACCACCCGCGCGCCGAATGAGAAGCTGAAAGGCAAACCGTCGAAGAAAGTGCTGGAAAAGCGTAAGCAGCAGAAAGAAAAAGAGAAGGCTGAAGAGAAACCGCGCGTCAAAGAGCGCCATCGCGACACCAAAAATATCGGTAAGCGCCGCAAGCCAAGCGCGGCGAAAACTGACAGTGCGGAATAATCACACTGCATAACAAAAAACCGCCTCCAGGGGCGGTTTTTTATTCGCCGATCGCGAGCAGAAATGGACCTTAGCGCAGAGAATTTCGTCCAGCCCGCAAAAAAACTCAACCTCAACAGTCTCTCAGCAAAAAATCAGGCCTAAAAACCGCATATTATCAGTTACGTAGACAAAATAAGCGGATGGCGCGATATTCGCCATCCGCTTATTTACCGACGGCTGTTAATGCTTAAAGGCTTTCAGTAAAGGTACGCGTAATCACGTCACGCTGCTGTTCTGGCGTCAAAGAGTTAAAACGCACGGCATAACCGGAAACGCGAATGGTCAGCTGCGGATATTTCTCCGGGTGCTTCACCGCCTCTTCCAGCGTTTCACGGCTCAGGACGTTGACGTTCAGATGCTGACCGCCCTCCACGCGCACCTGCGGTTTCACCTCCAGCGGGATTTCACGATATTCGATTTCACCGAGATCGCTGACCGGTACCACCTGATCTTCGCTGTAGCCGGCTTTAGCACAAACGCAGCGTGCTTCCGCTTTGTCGCTGTCCAGCAGCCAGAAAGAGTTCAGCAGGGCATTATTGGTTGCTTGAGTAATTTGAATTCCGGTAATCATGTTGTTGCCTCCCAGGCAATGGGCGCTGAAGAGAAGCTCAGCGCCAGGTTGATGGATAAACCCGTAATTGACTGGGATCTGTATACCAGCCTGCGAATAAGGCCTCTTTGATGCAAATCAAGCCATCGCTGGCACACTCGCTGGGTGATTGAGCAACTTTCTGTTTTATATCAATTTTAGCCGGATAATAATTTCTTCAATTCGTGTAAAAATTCAATTATTTTTTAAGTGTCACCCCGTGGGAAAGCGCGTTAAGCTACGCCCTTTGATGACGTTAAGGAGACGGTAATGGTCAATACCATGACCTGGCACGATGTGCTGGCTGAGGAAAAAGAGAAACCTTACTTTAAGGAGACGCTGGCCCGGGTAGCGGCAGAGCGTGCGGCTGGCAAAACCGTCTATCCCCCGCAGAAAGATGTTTTTAACGCTTTTCGCCTCACCGAACTGGGCGCGGTAAAAGTGGTTATTCTGGGTCAGGACCCTTATCACGGCCCCAACCAGGCGCATGGACTGGCCTTTTCCGTACTGCCGGGGGTCGCAGTGCCCCCTTCGCTGGTCAATATGTATAAAGAGCTGGTGACGGATATTCCCGGCTTCCAGCGCCCGAATCACGGCTTCCTTGAAAGTTGGGCACTGCAGGGGGTGATGCTGCTGAACACCGTGCTGACGGTGGAAGCCAGCCAGGCGCATTCGCACGCCAAATTCGGCTGGGAAACCTTTACCGATAACGTTATTGCCGCCATTAACCAGCATCGCGAAGGCGTGGTCTTTCTGCTGTGGGGCTCGCACGCGCAGAAGAAAGGCAGCATTATTGACCGCCAGCGCCACCATGTCCTGCAGGCGCCGCACCCTTCCCCGCTCTCCGCGCATCGCGGCTTTTTTGGCAGCGCCCACTTTTCCAAAACTAATCAGTGGCTGAGCGAGCATGGCGAAACGCCGATTGACTGGGCACCGCAGTTACCGGCTGAATAACTCGTAAGATCAGGGGGAAGCCGCCCCCTGAAAAATAATTTCCCTGCTGAATCACTTACATTTCCACACGCTTAACTGCGAATTCCATCACAACTTCTTATCAAGTTTTGCCCTCACCTGCCGATGGGTTCGAAGTCGAGGAGCATAAAAATGCTCCCTTTCTGGCTCGAACCAACTTAGGGGTAAATCAATGTCATCGCTAAAGAATATGAAAGTAGGCGTGCGGCTGGGTGCTGCATTTGGCCTGGTGATCCTGCTTTTGATCATCGTCAGCGCTACCGCAATTATTAAGACCAGCAACATTAATCATTCCATCGACAGCATCATCAGCGACCGCTACACCAAAGTCCGCCTGTCGTTTGACGTGCGCGACGGCGTTAACGACCAGATCAAGTTTCTACGCGGAATGGTGCTGGACGCCGCCAACCCGGGTGCTAACGATAAGCGTTTTGCTCAGCTGAATGCGGCAACCGCCAAAACCAATGCGGCGATTGAAAAAATTGCCCAGCTGCAAACCACGCCAGTCGGCATTAAGAAGATCAAGGATGTGAAAGCGGCCGCTGCCCTGTTCGAGCAGGATAAACAGGATCTGCTGGATCTGATCCGTGCGCGGGATATCACCAATGCTACCGAAGTGGTGCTGCGTAAAATCACCTCCACCCAGAATGCCTTCCTTGATATCGTGGTGGCCTTTGCCGACTCGCAGTCTGGACAGCTGCAGGCCGAAGGCGTTAAGGCGGTGAAGGATGGCTCAACGGCGATAAAGATCACGCTGATCTTCTCCGCGCTGGCAATGATTGCGGCGGTGCTGCTGGGCTATTTCCTCACCCGTTCTATCGTACGCCCGCTGCGTGAAGCGGTGAAAATTGCCGAAAATGTCGCGGCGGGCGATCTGCGCAGCGCCATTCATGTCACCTCAACGGACGAAACCGGCCAGCTGATGCAGGCGCTGAAGAACATGAATGAAAATCTGCAGAAAATTGTCTATGAAGTGCGCTCCGGCACCGACCTGATTGCCAGTGCCTCCAGCGAAATTTCGGCGGGCAATATGGACCTCTCTGCCCGTACCGAGCAGCAGGCCAGCTCGCTGGAAGAGACCGCTTCGGCAATGGAACAGATCACCTCAACGGTGAAGCAGAACGCCGACAACGCACGCCAGGC
The DNA here is from genome assembly GCF_024169515.1 of Erwinia aphidicola. Classification (NCBI taxonomy): domain Bacteria; kingdom Pseudomonadati; phylum Pseudomonadota; class Gammaproteobacteria; order Enterobacterales; family Erwiniaceae; genus Erwinia; species Erwinia aphidicola. The sequence goes on from NZ_JAMKCQ010000001.1 coordinate 536,343, forward strand.
CAACCAGCTGGCCGCACAGGCTTCACAGGTTGCCTTGCAGAGCGGCGATGCGGTGAAACAGGTGGTCAGCACCATGGAGATGATTAACGGATCGTCGAAAAAAATCGTCGATATCATCAGCGTGATTGACGGCATTGCCTTCCAGACCAATATCCTGGCGCTGAACGCCGCCGTTGAAGCCGCACGCGCTGGCGAGCAGGGGCGCGGTTTTGCCGTTGTTGCCTCCGAAGTACGCAGCCTGGCGCAGCGCTCGGCTTCCGCCGCGAAAGAGATCGCGCAGCTGATTCAGGACTCGGTGAGTAAAGTTGATGAGGGTGGCAAACAGGTGGCGAAAGCAGGTTCCACCATGGATGAAGTGCTCTCCAGCGTGAAAAGCGTGACGCAGATTATTGGCGAAATCTCGATTGCCAGCGCCGAACAGAGCAGCGGTATTGATGAGATTAACATGGCGATCACCCAGATGGACCAGGTGACCCAGCAGAACGCCGCGCTGGTCAACGAGTCAGCCGCGGCCGCGCAGTCGATGCAGGAGCAGGCAGATCAGCTGTCGGTCGCGATCCGCGCATTTAAGGTTAACGAACCTGCTTTCCAGTAAGCGCGCATAAAAATAGCCGCACAAGGCGGCTATTTGGATACTGCAGGAGCGACCGGGGAAAAGGTCGCCCCGTGCAGGCATTAAGCTTTGGCTTTGGCGACGGCAACCATCGCCGGGCGCAGCAGGCGACCGTTCAGGGTATAACCGCGCTGCATCACCATCAGCACGTGGTTTGGTGCGACCTCTTCAGACTCCATCATCGACATCGCCTGATGCACTTCCGGGTTGAACGGCACATTGGTGTCGCCAACCACTTCCACGCCAAACTTACGTACCGCACCCAGCAGTGACTTCATGGTCAGGTCGATGCCTTCAATCATCGAAGCCAGTTCCAGGTTCTCTTTATCGGCCACTTCCAGCGCGCGCTCCAGGCTGTCGATCACTGGCAGCAGCTCGTTGGCGAATTTTTCCAGCGCAAATTTGTGCGCTTTTTCCACATCCAGTTCGGCACGGCGACGGATGTTTTCGATCTCTGCCTGAGCACGCAGCTGCGCATCGCGCACGCCACCCAGAGAGTCGGCCAGCTGTGCTTCCAGTTCAGCAATACGCTCATCACGCGGATCCACCACTTCTGCTGTTTCCGCGTCCTGGTTTTGTGCCTGCTCCATCTCGATTTCGTCTGAAACTTGCTCGTTTGGTGTGTTCTGTTCTTTACTACTCATGAATTTCTCCGCGTTTGTGCATATTCATCTCGCTGGTTCGCTTATTATGGGGATCAGAATCGCGGTTTCAAGGGAACCAGTCACATTGTCGGGGCAGTTTACCTCGTAAGGAATGCCAGTAACATGAATACCCACTTCAACTGCATCGGGATCGTCGGCCATCCACGCCACCCCACCGCACTCAGCACCCATGAAATGCTGTATCGCTGGCTGACCGGGAAAGGCTATCAGGTCATTATTGAGCAGCAGATCGCGCGCGAGTTGAAACTGGATGGCGTCCTGACCGGAACGCTGGCGGAGATTGGCCGCAAGGCCGATTTGGCGGTGGTGGTCGGCGGTGATGGCAATATGCTGGGTGCGGCGAGAGTACTGGCGCGCTATGACATCAAAGTGATCGGTATCAACCGCGGCAACCTGGGTTTTCTCACCGACCTTGACCCGGATAATGCGCAGCAGCAGCTGGCCGACGTGCTGGAAGGGGAATACTTCGCTGAGAGCCGCTTCCTGCTGGAAGCCCAGGTTTGCCGCCAGTCCGGCACGCCGCGCATTGGCACGGCGATAAACGAAGTGGTGCTGCACCCGGGCAAAGTGGCGCATATGATCGAATTCGAGGTCTATATTGACGAGAACTTTGCGTTCTCGCAGCGGTCGGACGGCCTGATCATCTCCACGCCGACCGGTTCCACCGCCTATTCCCTCTCGGCCGGCGGGCCAATCCTCACCCCGTCGCTGGATGCCATTGTGCTGGTGCCGATGTTCCCGCATACCCTGTCGGCCCGCCCATTAGTGATCAACAGCAGCAGCACCATCCGCCTGCGTTTTTCCCATATGCGCGGCGACCTGGAGATCAGCTGCGACAGCCAGATAGCGCTGCCTATCCAGCAGGGAGAAGATGTACTAATCCGCCGCAGCGATTATCACCTGAACCTGATCCACCCGAAAAATTATAATTATTTCAACACGCTAAGCTCAAAGCTCGGCTGGTCAAAAAAATTATTCTAAAAAGCGTGCTGCCTGAGTTTACTGTTTATAAAACCAGTATATACTGTATGAAAAACCATATCTGTGTTTTCATACAGGAAAGACAATTATGCTGGCACAACTGACCATCAGTAACTTCGCGATTGTTCGCGAGCTTGAGATCGACTTTCAGCGCGGAATGACGGCTATCACCGGGGAAACCGGTGCGGGTAAATCCATCGCCATTGACGCGCTGGGTTTGTGTCTGGGTGGTCGTGCCGAGGCTGATATGGTGCGCCAGGGGGCAGCGCGGGCCGATATCTGCGCGCGCTTCTCCCTCAAAGATACCCCTTCCGCGCAGCGCTGGCTGACGGACAACCAGCTGGATGACGGTAACGAGTGCCTGCTGCGCCGCGTGATCAGCAGCGACGGTCGCTCACGCGGCTTTATCAACGGCACTGCGGTGCCGCTCTCCCAGCTGCGTGACCTCGGCCAAGCGCTTATCCAGATCCACGGCCAGCACGCCCATCAGCTGCTGCTCAAGCCTGAACACCAGAAAACGCTGCTGGATGCCTACGCCGGTGAGCCTCTGCTGATGCAAAACATGGCGCAGCACTACCGTCAGTGGCATCAGAGCTGCCGCGCGCTGGCGCAGCATCAGCAGCTGGCGCAGGAGCGTGAAGCGCGTCGTGAGCTGCTGCAGTATCAGCTGAAAGAGCTGAACGAGTTTGCGCCGGTCAGCGGCGAATATGAGCAGATCGATGAAGAGTATAAGCGCCTGGCAAACAGCGGGCAGCTGCTCTCGACCAGCCAGCAAGCCCTGCTGATGCTGGCCGATGGCGAAGAGAACAACCTGCAAAGCCAGCTGTATACCGCGCGCCAGCTGATGACCGAGCTGATGGAGATGGACGACAAGCTGAGCGGCGTGTCTGTCATGCTGGAAGAGGCCGCGATCCAGATCAGTGAGGCCAGCGATGAGCTGCGCCACTACTGTGACCGCCTCGACCTTGATCCTAACCGCCTGCACGAGCTGGAGCAGCGCCTGTCGCGCCAGATTAGCCTGGCGCGCAAGCATCACCTCGCCCCGGAAGAGCTGCCCGTATTTCATCAGCAGCTGCTGGCAGAACAGCAGCTGCTTGACCAGCAGGAGAGCGACCAGGACGAGCTGAGCGAAGCCGTCAGCGTGCACTATGCTGCTGCCCTGAGCTGCGCACAGCAGCTGCACGCACGCCGCACTCATTTCGCCAACGAGCTGAGCGGGCTGATCACCGACAGCATGCACACGCTGTCGATGCCGCACGGCCGCTTCAGCATTGAAATTCAGTTCAACCCGGACCACCTGACGGCAGAAGGCGCGGACCGTATCGATTTCCGCGTCAGCACCAACCCTGGCCAGCCGGTTCAGCCGCTGGGCAAAGTGGCATCGGGCGGTGAGCTGTCGCGCATCGCGCTGGCTATCCAGGTGATTACCGCACGTAAAATGGATACGCCGGCGCTGATTTTCGATGAGGTGGACGTGGGTATCAGCGGGCCAACTGCTGCGGTGGTGGGTAAAATGCTGCGCCAGCTGGGTGAATCCACTCAGGTGATGTGCGTGACGCACCTGCCGCAGGTTGCGGGCTGTGGTCATCAGCATTTCTACGTCAGTAAAGAGACCGACGGCGCGATGACCGAAACGCATATGCAGCCGCTGGACAAGCGCGCCCGCCTGCAGGAACTAGCACGTTTACTGGGCGGCAGCGAGGTCACGCGCAACACGCTGGCGAACGCCAAAGAGCTTTTAGCCGCCTGACCATTGCACTTTTTTACCGGATTGTGGTCATATCGTTGCTTCGCAGAGGTTTTAAACTGCGGAAAGGTTTATTATCATCGGCAGCTTACACTGGTATCGTAGTTGCACACTGATAGACCCATGTCCTGGAGCGGCTTGTTTCAGGGAGTCCGGGGATACGAATATAGCCACAAAGGAATAAACATTGATTATGCGCTGTAAAACGCTGACTGCTGCCGCGGTGGTTCTTCTGATGATGACCGCTGGATGTTCCACTCTGGAGCGAGTGGTTTACCGCCCGGATATCAACCAGGGCAACTACCTGGTCGCCAATGACGTCGCCAAAATCCATACTGGCATGACCCAACAGCAGGTTGCGTACACGCTGGGCACGCCGATGATGCACGACCCGTTTGGTAAAAACGTGTGGTATTACGTATTCCGTCAGGAGCCAGGCCATGAGCCGGTGAAACAGCAGACGCTGACCCTGACGTTTGATCAGAACGGCACGCTGACCAACATTGATAACAAACCTGCACTGAGCAAAAACGAAGGTTAATCGTCTGTTCATGCCGTGGCCGCCCCTCTTTTCCGGTCGGCCCATAAAAAAATAAGGCGCTCAATGCGCCTTATTTTTTTGCTGCCCGCTCCGCCCGCTGGCGGCGCAGATCTTTCGGGTCGGCAATCAGCGGCCGATAGATTTCGATGCGGTCACCGCTTTGCACTTCATCCTGCAGCTTCACCGGGCGGCTGAAAATCCCCACCTTGTTCTGCTGCAAACTGATGTCGCTGCGTATCTCCAGCAGGCCTGAGGCGATGATCGCTTGCTCTACGCTGCTGCCTTCCGGCACTTTAACGCTGTAAAGATACTGCTTGTCCGGCAGTGCATACGCCACTTCCACCACGATATCAGGCACTGTAGACCTCTTTCGCCCGCTGGGTAAACGCCTGCACCATGCTGCTGGCCAGCTCTTTAAAGATGCGGCCAAATGCCAGCTCAACCAGCATGTTGGTGAACTCAAAGTCCAGATTGAGCTCAACCTTGCAGGCCTCTTCGCTCAGCGCAGTAAAACGCCAGCCGCCGGTCAGCTTACGGAACGGGCCATCAACCAGCTGCATATGGATACTTTGATTATCGGTCAGCGTATTGCGGGTGACGAAGGTTTTACTGATACCGGCTTTGGAGACGTCAACTGAAGCGGTCATCTGGTCATCGCTGGCGTCCAGCACCCGGCTACCGGTGCAGCCCGGTAAAAACTGCGGATAGCTGTCAACGTCGTTAACTAAGCGGTACATCTGCTCAGCACTGTACGGCACCAGCGCGGAACGACTAATCTGGGACATAACGATTCCTGTCAATTTCTAGAACTTATCAATAATACCATTGCCAGCAATCAAACAAAAATTCTCTCCGGCCGGGCATCTGCTAGAATACCCGTTTACCCCGCTGGTAACGTTACAGGGGATGCCATTAATCACGGCTTCATGTAAACTAAGTGGCACTATGACAAAGAAAAAAGCACATAAACCCGGTTCCGCTACCATTGCCATGAACAAGCGCGCCCGCCATGAATACTTCATCGAAGAAGAGTTCGAAGCCGGGCTTTCGCTCCAGGGATGGGAAGTCAAAACTCTCCGCGCCGGTAAGGCCAACATCAGCGACAGCTACATCATGCTGCGCGATGGCGAAGCTTACCTGTTCGGGTCAACTTTCCAGCCTTTGAGCGTCGCCTCTACGCATTATGTCTGCGACCCGACGCGCAGCCGCAAGCTGCTGCTGAAAAAACGCGAGCTCGACACGCTGATTGGTAAAGTTAACCGTGATGGTTACACCATTATTGCGCTGTCGATGTACTGGAAAAACGCCTGGGCTAAGCTGAAAATCGGCCTGGCAAAAGGTAAGCGCGAGCACGACAAGCGCGATGACATCAAAGATCGTGAGTGGAAATTAGACAAAGCGCGTATCATGAAACACGCTAATCGCTAACCTACTGGTACAGCGACAGGTTTTTCTGATATACTGCGAAACAGTACTTGGGGCTGATTCTGGATTCGACAGGATTTGCGTAGCCCTAGGAGCATGCCGAGGGGCGGTTTGCCTCGTTAAAAGCCGCAAAAAAATAGTCGCAAACGACGAAAACTACGCACTAGCAGCTTAATACCCTGCTTAGAGCCTTCTCTCCCTAGCTTCCGTTCTTAAGACGGGGATCAAGAGAAGTCAAACCCAAAAGAACTCGTGTGGATACCCGGCCTGGGGTTGAAGCACTAAAACTAATCAGGCTAGTTTGTCAGTGGCGTGTCTGTCCGCAGCTGGCCGGCGAATGTAAAGACTGACTAAGCATGTAGTGCCGACGGTGTAGTAATTCTGGACGGGGGTTCAAATCCCCCCAGCTCCACCAAATAAAACAAAGGGTTACGTTCCAGCGTAGCCCTTTTTCTATTGAAGTGGCGGCAAATTGGCGACAGACTAGCAATTTTAGTTTGTTATGTCGCTGTTAAGTAATGCTGGCCTTATCAGGCATACAGTTGGGTCGTAGCAGCCGTTCAACTGAAATTTAAGAAAGTGCTACGGATTTGAGTGCCCCATTAAGGCAACCTCTAGGAGTTTCGATGAATACTTTCGAAAAGGGCTCAGATCTGCTTTCAAAACGCATTTATGCTATGAGTGGCTTAATCATGGCATTAGCGAATATTGGACTACACCCAGTACTCGTTATTCCTATTAGTGCTTTACTTGTAGCATTTCTGCGTAAATGATAGCGTAACAAGTCCGGCCTAACGAAAGTTAGGCCACCCCAACCTCTTAGCTTAAACTATCTTATTTTAAAAGGATGTTACATGGCTACACAGTTTGAAAAATTAAAAAAAGAGTTGGATGAACTCGATAGAATGGGTCGTGTTCTATATTTCTCCATGCTCAAAGAATGTGATAAAGTTGATGATGAGTTTGTCCTTAAATTAAAAGAGAATGGCTACGAGATAGTAAATTTCAGACTCGAATACCAAAGCTGGTACACTAAGTCCTATCGAGTAGTATCTCAACTAATTAAAGAAAGATTATCAGAATTTGAATACTTATATAAAGGTGATCCGAAAAGAAAAAGCATTAGTTACTCAAACTACTCAATTACCGATTATATTCTTCAATTAGAAACCACGAACGGACTAGGCGAAAGAATCCGTACTCCAGCTGATGCAGTGTCTAAGATGGAGATACAATATAAAATCTTATCCTCTGCAAGAGAACGATTCACTAGTGTTCTATTCGACATCAAAGATATTGTACAGGCTGATATTTTTGATTCAGAACTCGACACCTCGCGTGAACTTAATAAAAAAGGGTTCGTACGAGCAGCAGGGGCGGTTACTGGTGTAATACTTGAGAAGCACTTATCTCATATTTGTTCATTGCATGAAATTAAATTACGCAAAGCTAATCCGGGAATTTCTGATTACAACCAATCATTGAAAGACAATGAAGTGATCGATACGCCCACGTGGCGTTTTATTCAACATTTGGGTGATATCCGTAATCTTTGTGATCACAAAAAAGAACGTGAACCAACGAAAGATGAAGTTAATGATTTTATTATCGGAGTTGATAAAATCACTAAAACTGTATACTAATATAGCAATGAAGGCTTCTTGCCTTCATTTTTATTTTCTAAATGCTCAAACGCCGCTTGCCATGCTGTACTCTCATCAGGAAATGGCTTAACAGCAATGCACCGCCACTCATTTTCCCCGCTGCCAATCACCAAATACCGTACATCCCACTGATCGCCGCGTGGCCATATGACGTATCGCCCATCCGGTACGCCGTTGCGCGGCAGCGTATCCGCTTCAGTCAGCTTTTCACCTCTGGCCATAAACATAAAAACAGCCCCATTGATGGTTATGCGTCTCATAGTTCTGCCCTCTGTGAATATAAAAACTGTATATAATTACAGTATATTCATTTCGGTAATTTCAGTCACCCCGTGAAACCACTCACACCGCAAAGCCGCGCCGCACCTGAGTTTTTCATTCTCAGCCATTACGCTAACGATCCCATTAACGATCCGGGAATTTGACGCAATATATGCAAAACCCTTTCATATCTGATGCTTACGATTTTTAAGCGATCCTTTAATGATCCAGAAAACTGAAAAATGCTGAAATCCTTTTCAATCTTTTCAGTTTGGGTTTTTCCGCAAAGGCCCAGCGGCGGCGCGGGCTGGCGGTGTGGTTTGTAGAAATATGAAACTGAAAAAACTTTTAGATCCAAAAACGGCAGGCGGGTGCGGTGTAGTGCCGTTTTTGTCTCCGACCCGTTTATTTTGTCAGGCTGTGGCGGGCTGTGCGCCACGCTGCTGCGTTAATCCTTTTTGGTTTGATACGGACGCCGCCACGCTGCCGCGCCTCGCTGTGCGCGTTCTGGTGGCTCTGGGGTATGGGCGTAAAAAAGCCCGCACTGGGCGGGCTGAGTTTCTGGCGGGGATCAGCCGATTACCGGCCTGTATTTTGTTTTCAGTTTATCGGCCTGACTGCCCGTCTGCGCGATGGCTGCCGCGTTCGTCGGCTGTCCCGTGTCCGGGTGCGTATGGGCTGCCGTCAGCTGCGCCAGCTGCCTGACCACATCGAGGGTATCCAGCATCAGCTGCATCACGTTAATCTGCTGACTACCTACCCAGACAACGGGCGCAATCACCTGCTGCTGCGCGGCGGCGATGCTGCTGCGTATGCCCCCGATTTTTTCCATCAGGTCGCCTGCCACATCGCTGGTACTGCCTCCCGCGATGCTGGCTTTGCAGTCGCCCGATACAGTGGCCACACGGTTACCCTGTACCGCCTGCGCATAATCGCCCAGCGTGACACATTCAATAGCTCCGGCCAGCAGCGTGCTCTTACCCACTACGGTAGTTTTGTCCGTGGCCTTAACCGTGGTTTCCCGCGCTATAAGGGTGCGGGTCTCGTCGTCGGCCTCGATGCTGCGCGACATTGAAGACTCAGTGATCGCCTGGTCCGTTTTGCGCACCCAGTCACCGCCCTGGGTGATGCGCTGCGAAACTTCCTCCCGCTGCTGCTGTAGCTGCTCGCCCGGCTTTATGTCCGGCAGGCTGTTGCCCTGCGCCATGGTCTGCCGGACAAAGGGCTTATCCGGCCTGCCTCCGGTAAAGCCAATTTCGACCAGCGTCCCGGCTGGCGGAAACTGGAACATGCCGGAATCATTGCCCGCCATAGGGACAGGAAGCGGCACGGCTGAATAAAGCGGCGTGCTGCCGTCCGGGTTGCCGTCCGCATCCAGCAGCTGCAAATCCACGGCGTATCGTGGCCGGAACGGATCGGCAAAATCGCCACTGCTGACCGACTCGGCAGGCGCTTCAACCCGCGCAAACTTTGGCAGATGCAGGCCGGAAGCCAGCTCAGGGTAAGCAACCTCGATCTGGCGCTGAACTGGCGATTTTTGGGATGCCCTGCCCGTCACCTGACTGCGCGAAGCCCATGTAATTTCCAGCTCGTCATTGTGCAGTCTGACCCGCGTCAGCCGCTGGCCGTTCAGCTCCACGCCGGGGCGGATGCTCTGCACCACCGGGATGGTCATGGCATTGCCGCCCGTGGCGCTGCTGGCGAACTCTGCCGGAACGTCCACGGGTTTTCCGGCAAACAGGGCGTGCTCTGCCGCGCCCAGCCACACGTCCCCGTCCGGCAGCTGATACCACTGATAATCGGTGACGCCGAACGCCGCGCCCAGACTGGCCAGCAGCTGGAAGCCCGTCCCCGAATGGGTAAAGTGCGGGATCGGCTTATCAGCATATGAGGCGCTGGCCACGCTGACCGTCAGCCCGCTGTTTTCCGTCAACCAGCCAGCAATCTGGCGCAGCGTGGGATGCTGAAACGAGCACGGCCAGCTGCGATCAAAAATCCCGACCAGCTCGCGCACGAAAAGCCGCTGGTAGCCGTTTTCTGCGGGCTGGCTGCGCTCAACGTAACCCGTAAACCAGCGCAGCACTTTATCCGTGTACCCCACATCAAGCCGGACCACCTTCCCGGTGTAGTCCTGTGCGGTTTCTGCGGTAATAAACCCCCGCCCGCAGCCGTTCAGCTCCAGCACGATATTCACATCTACCAGGTGAACCGCATCACCGGACAGCCACAGCTTTTTGATTGGTTTCATCCCTACCCCAGCGAGTCATTCACGGGTTTGAGCACCTTGCGCTCGAACCACGTCATTTTGTCATCATCTTCCGCAGCTGAGCTGCTGCCGCCTGCCGTCTGTTTTGTCGCGCTGATTTTGCCAGCGGCGCGGGCCTGCTTTTTCTCGTCCACGCTCAGGCGCTCTTTGATTGTGAACGTCACCAGCCAGGCCATTTCTTTATCCTGTCGCGGTGCGTCAATATTCCCGGTAAAAGTCCCCTCACGGAAATTTACGCTACGGGCCTCCATACACGCCACGCGGTAAACCTTCAGCTTTCCGGCCTTGTCGCGTGCGCTGGCCATTTCAAAAATCTGCTTCAGCATATCGCGCTCACTGAACGGCACCAGCCCGGACACGCGCAGCTCTTTTGCCTTGATGCCCTGCTCCGCAGTGGCCGTGCTTGACGTCTGGCCAGACTGGTCCTTTTCCTGAAACGCCATGGAAATCGTTACCCGGATGTTTTTCAGGAAAATGCCTTTGCCATCAAGGGCGAATGTTGCTGTCGATGTCATGGATCATCCCTCCCAGTGACGTCAGGTCGTCCCCGATAAACATCATGGCCACCGTGTAGATCGCAGACGGCTGCGGGATATTTTTTACCAGCTCGATGGCGGCAGTGGCCACATCGCCGCGTGACGAAAACACCCAGGCGGGGGCTGATTTGGCTTTCAGGTCTTCAAGCCCCGCGCTGATGCTGTCCAGCAGGCTGGCGTGTTCGGCGGCGAACTCGCCCAGTCGGGCTTTCAAACCGTCCATGCTGCTGCCCGCGCTGGCCTCCAGTTGCGCCTTTGCGGTGCGCAGGGCATTCATCGCGGCGCGGCTGGTCGGCACGGAAAGCGGCAGCGAGGGCGGCAGGCTGTTTAGCCCCTTTGCGGGCAGCTGCATTTTTACGGTGTTAAGTAGTGCGGAAGACTGCGCCAGGCGCGCTACCTGCGTAAACGCCGGGGCCGGAAATACGCTGGTTAGCAGGCCAAGCGACTGCATGAAAGCATCATGGGAATCGCCGCACACCATGAACACCGTCAGGTCAGCATCGCCGCCCATACTTGCCAGCTTTCCGGCCAGCCAGTTGACGGCGTTTACCGGGCTGAGAAACGCGCCGTTATCCGTCTGCTGCCCCAGCCCGTACACCCACGGATGCGCGGGGACAATGGAACAGGTGATCGCCGCCATATCTTCAGGAAAGGCAAGCACCGCTTCACGCCACATACGCAGGCACCTCCGGCCACTGGATTTTATCCTGCTGGCTGATGTCGACCCGGTTCAGCATGACCCGATAGCGCTTCCAGGCTAAAAGCAACTCGCTTTCATCATCAGTTGCGATACCCAGATCAGCGGCATCCTGAAGTGGCGCAATTGCTTCAGCGGCTTTTCTGGCTAACGACGCTTTTTCAGCTTCCGCAGCTGCCTGCTGTTCTTCCTGCGTCAGTGTGCGCTCTAACGCTTTTTCACCGTCGAAAATCCAGCGACCATCAATGGCGAGCTGAGCGGGTTTGCGTGCCAGCTCAGCCACATAAAGATCGAGCGGAAAAAGCTCGGACACATCATAAGAAAATGCCCGGATAACGCCGCTGTCGTCATAAACAACTTTTACCCGCTTAGACGCGAAATCCTTCTGACTTTCGTACCAGTCCGCCCCATTCTCATCCTGCAAATACAGCACGCTCTCATCTGTATCAGCGGGTTTATACAGCTTCCATTTTGTCGTATTCATGTCAGTTCCTCATGCGTAAGCCACGGTGACCCATGTACCATTGATAAGCTGCTGGAGCGGGCGGTAATACATGTAACCAATCTGATTACCTTCATTGCCATTTCCGCCAGTAATAACGCATCCTCGCGGGGCTTCGGTCATGTTCCCGTCAGTAGTTATCTGGCCGCGAGCACCCAGCCGTACCCCAGTCACATAGCGAGCATTGGCCGCAGCCTGGGTAAAATAACGGGCGTCAAAGTTGGAATAATTACCCGGCTGAATAACGCCATTGCCGTAAATGTTCCCTGAAAAGCCCACATCATGCCCAAACTGGCATTTTCCTGTAGCGATATCGACATAGAACGGACGCAGTGAGTTATAACCACCGTAAATATCATTTTTATCTGTCATCATCAGGTAATGCCTGATGCCGTCATTTCGCCAGAAGACGCCATAACCGTTGTAAGCAATACGGAAGTTATCAGGCTTTGTGGCCTGGTATTCCGCGCTGCTTCGCAATGGCCCGGTGATATTCAGGCTGCCTGTGTGGGTCAGCAATTCCGACCAGTCAGCTTCGAACCCGAATCTGTCACGGGCAGATCGATACCAGATGCCACGATTTTTATAATCAATTCTGAACTGTGCGGATGGACAACTTCCCACGCGCTGATTCAGGTGAAATATCATCTGGGATGATCCATCCAGAGACAGGTTATATAAACCGCTTTTAGCATTCCACGCGGGCGCATTTGGCCCGCCTGAGATTGAACCGTCTGGAATTGCATCGACATCAGCCGCTGAAGGCTTATTTCCGGTGTGATAAATCTCGTACCACGAATTCCACGCCTTGGCGTCACCGTTACGCGTTCTGAAAGCAATCCTTTCTCCCGCGCCGCTGTATGAAGCGGAAATAGTGACGTTATAGCCATTACCAGCCCCTGAAAAATCCAGTAGCGAGCCTGTAAAGGGCGGGGCGTTCGGGACATTGCTGTATACAAAACTCGTCGCGTTTGCGGGAAGATCGTTCGCATCAGCAACGTTACCCACAGACGGGTCACGCTGTGCCCTGATATTTGTTACAGCCAGCGCTTTCACGTCTTCCGCTGAAAGGTCAAAATCACTGGTTAGCTGGTGCCCGTTGATTTTGCGCGTGTTAGGCACCGCGTTAACAATGCGCGGATCGTTGCCTGCTGCCACCGTTCCGGCAGCGGTGCCAACATCCAGCAGTGACGCCCCTTTCAGCTTTAGTGCTTCTCGCGCTTTCGGGATACTGTCTAAATCAGACAGGTTCCTGTCTTTACGGGCGTAGGCGCTGGCTCCGCCCTGGTCAGCCAGCGAACCTTTAGGCCGCAGGTCCGTGATGTTTCCCGCAGCGTCAATGCTGGCCACCGCAAACACGTAGTGCTGACGGCCATCCGCCACGTAATCTGCCAGGCTGGCGGCAACCTTAATCGCCGTCTCAACGGCCCAGACGCTGGTCAGCGTTCCCTTAAAACAGACGTCCAGCCAGACTTTGACGGGCTTTGTGGTCAGTGTCAGGGGCTGACTGGCGGCCAGCTGCGTGCGCAGCCCTGCTACGTACCCCACGCCCGGCGCAATGCTGTAACTGCTGCCCGATTTCGTCACCAGGTAGCCGTTATCAAAAAATGCCGCCGCGCCATAAATATCGACGTTCTCAATCCTCTGGCGTTCATCAACACCGCCCAGGCGGGCAGTAAAATCAATCTGCCACGTTTCGGCGGGCGTGGTGATCTGCGTCTCAGCCTGCGCGCCGTTGTACTCCATCACAAAAGAGCGCGTCAGCACGTTGCCCTGCTGCCCTGCCGCGTTTTTTACCTTCTGCTGCACCGGGGCATGAACAATCATCGCCACGGTGTTGGTGGCTTTGTTAATCAGGCCAATCCAGTTAAATGCAAAGTCGCCCACGTCAGCGCCCAGCGTGACGGAATAGGCCACCGCGTTTTCATTGATAACCCCCGCCTGGCTGACGTCCTGACGATGCACAATCTGCGCGGCAGGCGGCAACCCTTCGCTGCGGTTGATTGGCGCAGCCGGATCGAGGCCCGGCACGTTGGCCAGTACAAACCCGTCCAGCAGTACGGGCGCGCCGCTGACGGCCTGCCGTGCTTTCCACTGCTCAAAAGCCAGCGTTATAATGGTCTGAGACATCCCTAATCCCCCAGTGATGCGCCAAACGTGGCGCGGTTAGTGGCTGTTGCGGCCAGCGTGCTGGCGGTGTAAACGATGTATTCCCCGCCGTACCATCCGGCGCTGATCGCAATGTTATTCGCCGTAATCACTTCGAACCGGTAGCGGCGACAGGTGCGCCCGTACTGCTGAATGATCAGCATGAGTAGCTCAGGGTTTTCAGACAGCTGGCCGTCCGTGACCCGGACGGTAATCACGTCCCAGTCAATGCCCGGCTGGCGCTCCTGCAGCTCGACGTAACCAATACCCAGCCGCCTGAAGATAGCGATAAACCCGGCCACTGAACCCGCGTCACGAGCATTGATAAAGGCATACGCCACGCGCCTGCGGTAGAGCGCCAGCCCCTCACCGTTGAACCGGGTAATGTCGCGCTGCCATGCCAGCAGCCCGAGCAAAGACTCGCTACACGTCAGCGGATCAAACTGGTTAAGTGGCCAGTTAATCCAGCTCCAGACCTTCGCCCAGAACCTGCGGGCCGCCCGTAGCAGCGCGGCAGGCTCGCCGCGATTCATCCATGAGGGCAACGTAATCCCGGACAGCATTTTATTAAAATCAGTCATGTTCAAGGCTCAGCGTCAGCGACGACAGGCGCGGCACGCTCAGCCCGCTCACGATGTCGTCCAGTGAAAATTTCAGCGAATCCACCACCGGGAAGGTTTTGTGGATCTCGCGACCAAGGTTTGAGAAGGAAAAACGCGAATACGGCCACGTCTTCAGCACGCTGTAATTGCCGTTTTCACGAAAGGCGCAGCGGATAAGGTTCTCAACGCCGCCCAGCAGCTCCGCCCGGCCCTCTGCCGTCATATTGTCCGGGTTAGTGATAAACACCTTCACGGTCAGCGCGTGCTGCGTTTCCGGCATGGCCATGCACTGCATATCGTCGCCGTGGCCGTGATGCCCCTGGGTGTTCACGTAGTCATTGACCGCATCAATAAAGGGCTGAGACGTCACGCCGCTGTCCAGCAGCAGGTAAGCGTTAGCCGTTCCCGGCCCGCGAGGGGCATCGTGCAGAAAGAAAATTCTGTCAGTGCTCAGCCCCACCACCCCGGCGATCATGCTGCGGTACACCGCGTCAGTGTGATAACTGCCTACGAGGTTGAACTGATTGCGGGCGCGGTCCCTCAGCTCGTCGTCAGACTCTTCATCGGCACCCGGTGACGTCAGCCAGTCCTCGCCGTTTTCAACGCGGGCGATCCCGGCCACGGCTACGGGTAAAATCCGGTAGTAGCCCGGCGCGAGGTTCCACGCTCCGCCCGTGCCGGAAGCCATCACCGCAATCTGCGCATCCGCCTGGCCACTCTCGATGGTCACATCGCTGATGGTCGTCAGGGCGTACACCACCCCGTTAATGCGCTCAGTCTGGACGACCGTCCCGGCCTTCACCGTCACCACGCTCTTTGCATCCTGCTTGATGAAGCGGATCACACCCTGCGCGGCGGTGGCGGGTTTTGGCGTGACGTTCACCGCCCACGCCAGCAGCCGCAGCATGGAACCGCTAGCGGTGGCCAGAAACATGCTGGCCATCACCGTGGTGGCCAGGGCTTTTATCAGCCACATGACGGGGGCAATCACAATCGCCGTAATCAACCGCCAGAACGGTGACATGCGCGATGTGTTGGTGATAATCCCCTCGCTTTTAACGATGGCGTCAAACTCCTGCCGCACGGCGTCAGCAGTGACCGGGACGCCGTTTTGTTTCAGCACCTCGGTAAAATCCACCTCTGGCTTATTGTTCACAGCGTCACCCCCGCGTTAATCGTTCCGAATTCGTAGGTTTGCGCGGTCACAAATAACCGCTTTGCGCTTTCTTCCTCAATAACCACCGTTCCGGGAATAATTCGCTCATCACTTTCAACCAGTAATTCCAGCTGCGTGAATATATCCGCACGCATTATCGTCCCGCGCTCCGCAATCAGCTCCACAATCAGCCCGGACTCAATAATGGCGTGGACAATATCCTGTCCAATACTTTGCTGGTTATTACAGGTAACAGGCTCATTACCCGTATTGAGCGTGAAATTACCGTCATTAATCAGCAGGTCGATATACAGTAAATCCGCCATCAGTTCATCTCCTGCCATTCCATTAACTGCCCCGGCGTCATTCCGTTCACGGCGTTAATTTCGACTTTCTCAATGCGCCTGCTGTTATCCGTGACGCTCTTATTGTTGCTGGAGAGCGTTTTATTAATTCCGCCCTTATCCAGATTATTCAGGCTTCCGCCCGTTGACAGCGTGTTATCAATCACCGGGGGCTGCGGGTCCGGTACGCCACCGATTAAATCAATATCAATACCGGGGATCATATTGAGTTTTTCAATCAGCCAGTTTAATGAACTCATGGCGGTGCGCTTCACCGAAGCCCAGACGTTGCCGAACACGTTCATAATGCCGCTGGCCACGTTCCCCAGCGTTTTCATAATGGAGAAATTTTCCAGCAGCGCGATAAAGCTGTTCCACCCCTCTGTGATGAACGCCCAGGCTTTTGTAAACACGCTACCCACCCACTGCACTGCACTGGCCACCACCTGAAACGCGCCGATTTGCATGATTGTTGCGGTTACCCGGTCCCACGCGCCAGTCATGAGCAACTCCAGGCTGTTCCAGCCATCCCCAATAAACGCCCAGGCCTGTATAAACACCCCGGCCACCCACGCCACCGCGTTGGCCACCGCCTGAAATGCGCTGGTATTCATAATGGCCGCTTTTACCTGTTCCCAGTGCGTCACCAGCAGATAGCACCCCGCTACCAGCGCCGCAACCAGACCCACAATCAGCAGGATCGGCCAGCTCATAAAATTGATGGCCACGCCGGATGTAATTGCCGCCATTCGCACGGCCAGCATCACACCGCGCAGGGTTTTCATGATGAAGTTAAACGCCACCACCGCCTTTTGCGCCACCCACAGCGCCGCCGTATAGGAGCGAACCACGAAAACCAGCAGCGCCCATACGCCCCTCAGCCCTCTGACGATAAACCCGCTAACGCCCATGACAACGTTAGCCCCTGCACCCACTGCCGCGAAACTCAGGACAGCCATCGCCGCGTAGCCCACCACGCGGGCGATGTTGGGAAACATCTGCATCCAGCGGGCGAAAGTCTGCCCCATATCCGCCAGGCGGTTGAGCAGCGGATAGATAACCGGTATCAGCGTCAGGCCAATCACGCGGCGGATGGCCGTCAGGATTTCCATAAACCGATCCCATGGCTTAACCATCTTGCTGGCCATCTCCTGCGCCCGCTTCAGCCCGTCACTGCCGCCCAGCTCGGTGATGTTGCGCTGGAGCACGTCAACATTGCCCCACAGCTGCTTGACTACCGCCGAACTGTCCCCGAAAGCCGCATCAAGCTCGGCCTGCGCCTTAAGATTCCCCTCAATGCTCTTACCGTATTTGCCCTGTAGCTTGATGAGCATTTCCGGCATCGAGAGCATTTTCCCGGCTGAGTCTTTGAAGCTCAGCCCCAGCTTTTTGGCCCCTTCCGTGGCCGTGGTCATGAACCCTTCATAAGCGCTGCTGGCTTCCGTGCCCAGCGTGCGGCGCAGCTGGCCCATGACGGCCATCTGTTCATCAATCCCGATCCCGAAGTTGGAACCCACCCCGCGCGCGCCCTCCATCAAATCCTTGATAGCGGCCATGTCCGTGCCAAAGGTGTTTTTCATGTACGCCATTTTTCCGGCAAGCTCGTCAGCAAACTGCACCTTACCAACCTGGTCCGCATAACTTTTAAAGTTGGCGAACATCTGCCCCATAAACTCAGCGGACTCTGCCGCCGTTCCACCCACCGCTGCGGCGATGATGTTTGCCGTGCGGGTCAGCTGCGGCAGCTCCTTAGCTGTCAGTCCGGCAATCGAGGCATTGATATCCCCGGTAGACTGCACGAACTCCACCGCGCTGCGCCCGTAGGTCATGGCGAAGGTGTTCGCATCACGCTCGATGGCTTTCAGTGCGCCGCTGTCGATACCCCGCGCCGCCTGTTCCTGTAGCGTGTCGTACATTTCAATCGCCGGACCCAGCGCCCCTTTTATGGCCAGACCGACACCCAGCAGGCCCGCACCACCCACGGCGATGCGCTGGAATGATACACGGGATTTATCGGCAAATGACGTCACCGACCCCTGCGCCTGTTTTAATGGCCGGGTGATTTTGTCGATCAGCGATAAAGTAAATTCCAGTGATTTCATTCTTTGCCTTTAAATGCCAGCGCCACGCCATTAGCCACGGAAATACGCTGATATTCCCAGTGCCGGTTATCGAGCCACAGCGCGGCGGCGAGACTGTCCTCACTATTATCCTCATGGGGTAAATAGTGACGCCGCAAAATAACGTATTGTTCGAGTCCGTTAGATTCTATGTTACGGACCCGCTCGGTTAGTTTTTTACCGTAATTTCCAGCTCTGGCGTGTATTCTTCCAGCAGCTTACCGACAATCTGAAGCGTAGCGCCGGGGATTTCCATAAACTTCAGCAAGGCTTCTTTACTGCCTGCCTCAACGGTGCGAACCAGAAAGTTATGCGCCGGGGCAACTTTATTATTCATCGCCACTTCGTTGATGTATTTATTGTAAGTCGCCATATCAGGGTTAAAGGTGATATCCACGCCAGCGATATTCAGTACAATTGATTTAGCCATTATTAATTTTCTCTCTCAGTAAAATTTCGTCGATTAGCTGGTTATGTCGCGCCGCGCACTGGCTGTATAACTCCAGATAAATTAACAGCGCACTGGCGGCACTTTTTCCGTCATTTCCCGCGAGGCGCGGAAGCTGAAGCGGGCATTTGATTATCACGCTCTCCTGAAAGGGTACGCTCTGCCTTTTCGGTGGCGGTGTTGAACAGGCTGATATAGTCATCAGACAGACAATCGTTAGCAAAAACTGGCCGGGCCAGCTCCGCGTATATCTCTTTTGGCGGCGCATTGCGCAGTGCCTCCAGCTTGTTTTCAAGCGTGCGGGCTGACTGGCTCGCGATGGACGTTGCCGCCTCTGCCGCCCTGCTGCCCGCTTTTTCAGCAGCGCGTTCCGTCACCAGATCGATGCTGTCGCGCTGCCACTCCTTCGCCTGCCACCCCGCACCGAACGCCAGCAGCAGGGCCAGCACATAGAACAGCGTGCTGCGTGCCATCAGCGCACCCCGTTGTGCTCAAGGCTGAAGTGGTTTCCGTCAGGGTTTGACTTAAAGCGCCCGCCCCAGCTGCCCCCGATAGATTCCCAGAATTCGCCCAGCGCCCGGTAATCCTCGGTGCGGGTTTTATATTCGCCGTTAATGAACAGGTTGAAGTCCACCGCCAGGCGCTGCGTATGCAGGCTGTTGCTGATGCCCGTTCCCTTGCCTGCATTGATGCGTGCCTGCTCCGGCGTGCGGTACGCCTCGCCAAAGGTCAGGCGCATCCCGTTCTCTCCGGCAAAGTTAATCAGCTGCGCCACAAGCGCGGTAAACAGCTGCTGTTTTTCACTCAGTGTCATACTGGTTTTTTCCCCGTCAGTAACGTACTGCCCTTACGTTTAAGCCACAGCTCAATAGCCTGGTGGCCAGCGATACCCAACCCGGACCCGATACCCAGAATGGCCGTCAGCGAAAGGCCCGGTATCCACACCAGCACGGCTCCTGCCACCATTGAGGCCGCCGATCCCAGAATAATCCGCCCAATGAAAAGGCGGGGTGTAACCTGCTCAGGGCTTACCAGAAGGTTTCCCAGTGCGATCAGTGCGCCCGTAAACAGCAGCAGCAAAATCGCCATGACGCCTTTTTCTTCCTGCATTTCCCGCCCTTAACTAATCAGGTTTTCCGTGACGTCCGATTCCAGATACGGCACGCCGTTGATGTTGACGAACTTTGGATCGGTCACGAAGTATTTAATTTTGTGGGTAGTGATAGCGCCGCCCTTCGGATCGAGATCCAGAACGTTGCTCAGCACCAGCTTGCAGCCGAACGCCTCCACCTTGTTTTCTTCAGAACCTGCCTTTGCATAGAACAGAAAATCAACCGGGGAAATACCGCGCCACGAACCCGCACGGCGGGCGATGGCAGTCAGCTGCTGTAGCGTTTTGCTGCTCACCTCCACTTCCCCCTCAGCCCCCACGTCCCCGGCCACATAGCCGTCCGGCACGCCCTGCGTCTGCACGGCGGCGGTGTTGTCAGTGATGTCCAGGCTCACTTTCTCAAAGTGAACCAGCTCACCGTCCATATGCACATCAAAAGACTGACCCGATAAACGCTGTGTCATGCCTGCGCCCCCGTAGTATCAAGACTGGTATCCAGCATCAGGCTCACGGTGATTTGCTTCGGACATTCAACCGGGCGGATCACCAGATAGATGCTGACCTTTGTCGGTGACGTCCACACAATGCTCACGTCACCGTCACGCGGCGATTTCACCTCACCGGGGAACCGCACGCCGTTAATCAGGCTGGCCGTCGACATTTCGCGCAGCGGTTTCGCCATGTAAAGCTGTGCGGCGGCCATGCTCGACGGCGTGGAGTTAAGCGAACGGTCAGCAATGCGGGCAATCGCCAGCAGCCTGACGCGCCGCGCCACTTTGTCAGCGATGCGCAGGTACTCAATCGCCTGATAGTCACCCCCTTCCGCGTCCAGGGTGCGACCGTCCGCCCAGTAAAGCCCGTCGTAGTCGGGATACCACATCGGCACGCTGAAGCGCTTCGCCTCCAGCGCCTGAAGCGTGGCCAGATCCAGCGCCACCCCGGTGCCGTCAGGCGGGTAATCATCCTGCCCCAAATCGGCCACCGCGCCCGTTTTCACGCGGGCGGGGCTGTCGGCGATGGTCACGGCCCGGTTACACAGGCGGCCAGCCAGTACGCCCGGCTCATGCCCCCACAGACGCGGCACCAGCTGGACGCATGGCGCGGCAATACCACTCTGTAAGGCGCTCAGGCGCTCCAGATAATCCGCCCAGCTTTCCTCCGCCTGCGGTCCCTGCACCGACAGGATGAACCATGCCCAGCGGCTAAACTTCGCCAGCAGCGTGGCGCGCAGTGCCACGGCGTCATTAATCGGGGCTTTGTCGCTGATGTCATCTGCCAGTACCACGCCCTCAACAGAAGCCACCTTTTGCGCCGCCAGCACAGCGTTCACCCAGGCGCCATCTTCCGCATCGTCAGCCAGCACATGCACGTAGGCCGCCCAGTTCTGTCCGGCGTTGCTCATCGCGGCCTGCACGTTGCGTTTTAATACCGTATCGGCTGCACCCAGCAGCGCATCAAAATCACTCTGGGTATTTACCGCCAGCGTTTTACCCACGTTTGCAGCGCCGCGACCGACAAAAAGAACGCAGCGCTCAATTTCGTTCGTCTCGCCCTGCAACTGGTTAAGCTGGTTTACCGTGACGTTTGGCCACATTAAACACCTCCCCTGATATCCTGTGCGCGGACGTCAGCACCGTAGCCAATGGCCTGAAGCTGACGCGCCAGCGCCTTGTTAAAATCATCGCTGCTCATCCCCACGAACTGACGAGCCGGCAGGTCAATAGTCCACGCTGATTTACTCGCCTTGCCGCTGAGTTTTCGGATCAGCAGCCCGGCCTGTGCGTACTTCATTGTTTCCGTAATTTCTTTCAGTGGCGGCTTGCGCCATCGCACGCCACGCCTGACCTTGTAGCCCAGTTTTCGCAGCTTTTTGGCCTGCGCCGGGCTGGCCATCCGCCCCGCATCGTTACGGGATACCGTCTTGCCCGCCCGAACCGTGGTTTTCATGCCCTCCTGGTGCGCGTAGCCCACCACCCCGGCATTCACACCGCCGTAGTTTCCGCCCCGCAGGTAGAGCCGCACGGCGTCAATCTCAGGCATTTCCCGGATGTGCAGCAGGCCCGGCAGGTTGCGCAGCATCTTCCCCCTGCGCCGGGTCTTGCGGCCCTGCCACGCCGTGCCGTCAGGTGCCTGCTGGTTGCGCACGTTGCGCTTTGCGGCGGGGATAACGCCGTACTTCGCCATTCGCCAGATAAAGCGCTGGCGCTTCTTCTGCGGCAGATCCAGCGCGGCAATCTCGCGGCGCATATCCTTCAGCTGCGCGGCGTTTATCTCCGCACCGAACAGGCTCATTCATCCCCCGTACTGGCTGTGCTGCCGTCAGCGCCAAATACCTGCGCAGTGAGTGCCGTCCAGATAACCGGATCGGCTAGCCGCCAGCGCTTACCATCCAGCGGGATGGGACCTTTTTCGTCTTCCACTATCACCAGCTCTTCCGCCATCGGGACGGTCACCACCACCATGGATGTGTTGTCGTCAATCACCCCGATATCCCAGTCAGGATCGGCGTTTGTGATTCCCACCTGCCCGAGCAAATCCTGTGCATTTCCGGCCAGCCACGCGTCGAGCAGCGACATCAGCAGGCGCGGATCGCATTCCCGATGCGGGAAACGTTCCCATGACAACACCGCGTCATAGCGAATAATCGACTGCCGGTACTGCCCCAGCCCGTAATCTTTCGCGGCGGGGATGGTCTTCATCGCGTCGATTTCGCTGCTGAAAGAGAGCATGGCCCGCTTCGGCATGTTGCTGGTGATGAACGCCGTCAGTGAATCAATCTGGCTCATATCTTTTTCACCGTGGCCCGCTTCAGCCCCTTAATCAGACGGATCGCGATGGACGATTCCGCCAGCAGTCCGTTGCGCGTTTCATCGCTCTCCTGTCCCGGATGCGACTCGCGGCGGCCAACGGACGCAAACTCGCCCATAAGGTCCGCTTTTGCCCTGGCATACACCGCCTTTTTGTACTGGGCGCACAGCTGATTTTGTCCTGCCATCTGCACGCCTGGCACCGCCTGCGCAGTGGCAAACCCATTGCCCTGGTGTTTCTCCTGCACGCTGGCCAGATCGCCGTTGACCTCTCCGGTGGCGGCAAGCAGCGCCTCTGCCACGGTCTGCGCGTCCATGTCTGCCGGGATAGCGCGCGCCCGCTGGAAGTCAGCCAGGTTCATGTCCGGCCAGAAACCGTTATTCGTCAGCGGTTCGTCCTGGTACTCAATTGGTTTGCCGCTAAACATTCAATTCTCCCGAAAAAAGCGGGCTGACCGGGGTCCACGGCACATTGCGTTAGCTCTGCCCTCACCCGCGCCCGCTCGGCTTGCGGTAGTCGTTATGGCTGATTGCTCAGCGAACGGATGCGGGCAGCGATGGTTTTACGCATGGTCCCCACACCCACTTTTTTGTGACGGGATTCAGCGGCGGCCAGAAGCGCGTCCGCTTTTTCCAGTAATTCCACATCGTCGTGCGCGGTGGCGCGGGCCTCCCCCTTGCCGTCACGCAGCAGCATCAGCCCGGCAAACTTGAACCATTTGGCCGTGATTTCCTCATGCAGCCGCCAGTGTTCCGTCACCTTTTCAAAGGTGCGCGAGAAATACGGCTCGATGCTTTCACCACGGGCCAGCGTCTCTTCTGACCAGGCCAGCACGGTATCCGCCACGAACGCCGGGAACGTGCTTTTAATGTTTTCCGGCGTGGGCTGCTCCTGGCTGATGGCGACATCGGCCAGATCGAGCGCCTGCTCAAAGTCACCCACGTCAAACAGCCAGATAACGCACCAGGCAAACACTGGGTTGCGGTAGTTTTTCCCGGCGTCGATATACTCACGCACGGTAGGCATCCAGCGCGGCAGCAGGTCGTTACGCTTCATCTCGATGCGCTCAGCAATGGTAGGCTGTGACCTCACCCGCTCCAGATCGTCATTCAGTGCCAGCAGCTGCATGTGCAGACTGGTCGCGCTGTTGATGGCTTCCTGCTTTGCCAGCTTCTGTTCCATCTCAATACGCCTGTTATGGCGCTGTGCGGGTGAAAGTCCCATTCCTTAGCCCTCTACTGGTGGCGAAACATTGCCGATAGTCACGGCTTTTTCGTCAATCGCCGCGTACAGCTCCGGCACTTCAACGGCGTAACCTTCATTGCGCAGGTACTTGTTTTCGTACTGCTTGCGGTCCTCAACAAACTCCGCCTTACGCTGGCGGGTGCCGCGCTGCGTATAGATATGCAGGTTACTGAGCGGCGTCACCACCATGCGCTTGCCCGGCATGAACGGCGGCACGATCGCCTTGCGGCCCGCGATTGTGCTGTCCAGCATCTGCGCGGCGATCTTCTCGGTCGGGCGGTCAGCTTTCTGGTACAGGCGGTATTGCTCAGCGGCCACCAGATCAGCACCAACCAGCACCACCAGGCGCGGGTCAGTGCGGTACTGCGCCGTGATTTTGCTGCTGATAAGGTCAGAGGCCATCGCATCCAGTGATGCATAATCGCCACCCTCACCCAGGGTCACGGCATCGGTGAGGATTTGCTTGCCGTCTTCAAAATCTTCCATGCGCTTATGCCAGCCGATATTGACGTCTTCACCGTTAGGGTTAGCCTCTGCGTCTGTGGTTTTTTCCACTGACGTGCCGTTAAAGCCAATGCGCAGCTGGTCGAGCGCAAACGCCTGGTTCGAAAAGGTCTGCACCAGCTGGAAAAACTCGTTTTCGTCGCCCGCGTTGGCCCACAGTGACAGCAGATCCCAGCGCAACGCTGCACATGAATCGGTTTCAACCAGCTTGTATTCGTTGCCCTCAACGCCTACGCGCCGACTAAAACGCCCACTTTCACTGCGCCCGGTATGCAGTACAGAAGACCCCACGGACACCACCTGGCCGGACAGCTGATCAACATCAGCCACGGTGATCAGGTTAAGAAACTCCACGGACTCCAGCAGCGCCTGACGTAGCGTTGTTTCCTGCGGGTCGCTCAGCGAAAAATAGCGGTTAGGTTTATTAACGCCGTAACTTTCAGCAAGACCCGCTGCATAGGCATTAATAAACTGTTCCGCACGTTTATTTAATTTCATCAGATTCCCTCTCGCCCTGTGGCGAAAAAATCATTAATACGAACTCCGGCAATAAAAATTACAGGAATTTAAATCGCGATGCTGGCTCGTTCTTTTTAGTACCAAAACTGCGGCGCGGCAGCGTGGTAACTTTCTTATCCAGCTTGTTAAAGTTCTTAACAATATCGGATACGTTATCGCGCAGCACTGCAAAATCTTCGGTATCCACGACTTCTTTCACCGTATCCAGATCTTCCTGCGTGTCAGAAAGCTGGGATTCAATTGCCGCAACGCGGGTTTCCAGATTATTTAGCGCGTCAGCCAGAACCTGAAGCTGATCCGGCTCATCACCTGAAGGCTCATCGGTATTTTCTTCAAAGTGCTTAGGCTTAATACCAAAATAGCTCTGCCAGTTAGGTTTTTTCATTTCGTTATCCTGTTCAATTCCTTTCCGGCTCACGCGGCAGGCGTAATAACCGGGGTTAGATTTCCTGCGTTTATTAAATCGCAGTCGGGTAGTTCCCACGCTGGCGGGGGTATCGGTAACGGCCAGCCCTTCAAGATAGCTGCGCCCCGTGCCGCGCCAGTTGCCGTCTTCGGTCAGCTCCACTGAAAAATAAATCAGCTGGTCGCGGCTGTTTGCGTCCAGCAGATACGCATTAGGCCGCAGCTGAACATACAGCCTCACCAGCCCGTCATCACCTTCCTGCCACATTGTGCAAAGCACTTCGCCAAAATTGCCGAAATCTTTTTCATGTTCAGGCCAGATTAATGCGCCGTATAACTTCGGGTCATAGGTTTCAGCAGCATCAATAAGCCACTGCCTTTCTAATTCCCGCTTATCTACGGTATCTCCTTCTGTAGCAACACAAAGCCAGTCAGTGCGTAAATGCGACATTATTTTTCCTGATTGCTTGATGCGTTCCAACGAAATGAATTATTCACCATCACAACACCCGGCGCACCCCTTTAAATTCGTTTGCATTCGGCTAACGCCTCTTTATCGAACCCACCCGAATAACACCACCATATTTATATAAATTAACCCTGCATAATAAAGACTATGGCTAAATACAGTGATGAATTAAGAGGCGTTGCGCGAGCGCTTTATCTGCGACGACACACGCCTAAAGAAATTGCGACCGATTTAAATCTGCCGAATGCGCGGATCGTTTACTACTGGGCGGAGAAATTCGGCTGGGCTGATTTACTCAGTCATGAAAGCACCGAGGAGGCAATAGAGCGCCGCTGCCAGCTGCTGGCGCAACGGGACGGCAAGACGGACCTTGAACTAAAGGAACTGGACCTTTTAATCGCCCACAGCACCAAGCTGCGGGCGCAGGCGAATAAGCATAAGGAGAAGCTGGCAGAGGCACGCGGGCGCGGCGGCTCCGGCCGCGGCTCCGGCGACGGTGAAGAGGAGGACGGCCAGCCGCGCAAGAAACGTCAGTATAAGAAAAATGATATAAGCGGCCTTAACCAGGACGACTTTGACGAGTGGGCGAAAGAGTACCTTTTTGGCTATCAGAAACACCTGCGCCTCAACATTGGCCAGCAGGTGCGCAACATCCTCAAAAGCCGCCAGATCGGTGCCACCTGGTATTTTGCGTTTGAAGCGTTTGAAAATGCCGTACTGACGGGCGACCCGCAGATTTTTCTTTCTGCGAGTAAGGCGCAGGCGGAGGTGTTCCGCTCGTACATTGTGAACATCGCGGAGCAGTATTTTGGCATCACGCTGACGGGTAACCCTATCCGGCTGAGCAACGGCGCAGAGTTGCGTTTTCTCTCCACAAACAAAAATACCGCGCAGTCCTACAGCGGCCACCTGTACTGCGATGAATATTTCTGGGTGCCGAACTTTGCACGCCTGAACGAAGTGGCCAGCGCCATGGCCACGCACGATAAATGGCGTACCACGTACTTTTCCACGCCATCGGCCAAAACGCACCAGGCCTATCCGTTCTGGACAGGGGAAGAGTGGAAGCTCGGCAGCAAAAAGCGTGCGGCGACCACCTTCCCGAAATTCAGCGAACTGCGGGACGGCGGGCGGCTGTGTCCCGATGGCCAGTGGCGTTACGTCATTACCCTGGAAGACGCGATCAAGGGCGGCTTTAACCTCGCCAGCATCGATAAACTGAGGAACCGGTATAACGCTGACACGTTCAACATGCTCTATATGTGCGTGTTCGTTGACAGCAAAAACTCGGTGTTCAAGTTCAGCGACCTGGAGGCGTGCGCCGTCGATGTATCGGCATGGCAGGACCATGATCCCGAAGCGCTCCGGCCATTCGGCAATCGCCCGGTGTGGGGCGGGTTTGACCCTGCACGCTCCGGCGACCTGTCCACGTTTGTTATCGTCGCGCCACCACAGCATGACGGCGAAAAGTTCCGCGTGCTGCGGGTGTTCAACTGGAGGGGAATGAATTTCCGCTGGCAGGCTAAGCAGATCGAAAAGCTGTTTAAACACTACAACTTCACCTATCTGGGCGTTGACGTGACGGGCATCGGCTCCGGCGTGTTCGACAACATCCAACACTTTGCGCTGCGCGTGGCCGTGGCGATTCGCTATGACCGCCACACCAAGGACCAGCTGGTACTAAAAGCGGCTGACGTGGTAGGCAGCAGGCGCATTGAGTGGGATCGGGATTTGAAGGAGATCCCGGCCTCGTTTATGTCCATCCGTCACACCACGACAAGCAGCGGCAACGCCATGACGTTTGTCGCTGACCGCAGCCCGGAAACGGGCCACGCGGAAGCGTTCTGGGCCATATCGCACGCGCTTCACAATGAACCGCTCAACTACGAAAACAAGCCAAAATCCAAATGGGGGCTGAAGAAAGCAGCATGACTAAAAAACAATGGCGACCTGCCAGCAGGAAAAAGAAAAGCGCCCCGGCTGAAAAGCAGCGCCACATGAGCATTATCACGTTTGATAAGCCGGAACCCGTGCTGACCACCGGAACGGACTACCGCGAAATCTGGTATGACAACGATTTTGAGCACTACACGCTGCCGATTGACCGCCTCGCCCTGGCGCAGCTGGTCAACCTCAACGGCCAGCACGGTGGCATCCTGCACGCCCGCAAAAACATGCTGCTATCCGGCTATGTCGGGGGCGGCCTGACGCATGACCAGCTGGAAGGGGCGGCGATGGATTTTTTCACCTTCGGCGACCTGGCCATTGTGAAAATCCGCAACGGCTGGGACGAGGTGACCGGGCTGGAACCCATGCCCGGCCTGTACATGCGCCGCCGCAAGGATGGCTGTTTTGTGGTATTGCAGGACGGCGAGCCGCTGGTATACCCGCCCGAAGACGTCATTTTTATCAAAATGTACGACCCCCAGCAGCAGATTTACGGCCTGCCGGACTATATCGGCGGCGTACACTCCGCGCTGCTGAACAGTGAGGCGGTGATTTTCCGGCGCCGCTACTATCACAACGGCGCACACACGGGCGGCATTTTGTACACGCGCGACCCGGCCATGACGGACGAAGTGGAAGAAGAGATCGGACGGCAGCTGGAGCAAAGCAAGGGGATCGGCAACTTCAGCACTATCCTGGTGAATATTCCGGGCGGTGATGCTGACGCGGTGAAGTTTATCGAGATGGGTGATATTGGCGCGAAGGATGAATTTGCGAACGTGAAGAACATCAGCGCACAGGACGTGCTCAACGCGCACCGCTTCCCGGCAGGGCTGGCGGGTATCATCCCGCAGAACGCGGCAGGACTCGGCAACCCGGAGACGGCCCGCGACACATACCGCAAGGATGAAGTGCTGCCGATTCAGCGACGACTCGCCGCAGCGGTTAGCAACGACCCGGAAGTACCGGATCGTCTTCACCTGACATTTGCAGACGAAACAACTAACAAGGATGCAGTGTGATGAAAAAACGGCTAAAATCCAGGCACAAACACCCTGCCGGAGCCGCTAACATGCGCGTATTGAAAATTGAATGCACTGAGTGCGGTTCTAAAGCGATTATCCGCAAGACGAACAGAAAACACCGAGAACTTGCTGATATTTATTGCGCCTGCACTGACGTGGAGTGTGGCCATACTTTTGTTATGAATCTGACCTTTTCACACACACTAAGTCAAAGCGCTAAGACCGGAAACATGCTGATACAGCAGATCGTAAATTCTATGTCTCCTGAACAGAGGCAGATTACCCTAAACCTCTTACAGCCCAGCAACGCTTAATCTTTAGATAAACAGCCTCTTTTGTAGAGGCTTTTTTGTTCCTGCTCCCTGTGATTAAGATTCACCAGCAAATCCCCAGATAAATCAGCCAGCAGTGAGAGAATATCGCTATGTTCCTCACCCTCTAACTCTACTCCAGCGGCAATCCTTGCAACCAGCGCGATACGCCGCGCTAAGATAATCTCATTAAATAAATCAACCATCTCATTCCCCCCCCACAAAATAACTGTACATCCATACAGTATAATATTCATAAGCGAATATGAAACATTTTTTCATAGTAACCACTCATAAAATGTTGTGTAGTGCCTCAGTAACACATTGATTTAGCACCACCCCGGCCACATTTCGCCCGGTGTTCCCGCGCTTTCCTCACTGATTTTGCCGTTCCGGTATCGCAGTTTGCCAACCCCGGCATAATCCAGCCCGCTGCCGCGCATCAGGATCGCTATTTCGTCTTCGCTCCCCTCAAAACCCCGACTTTTTAACTCCAGCTCTAACCGTCTGCGCTCCGCGCCCGTACAGTTATTGACAGAACTCCAAGGGGCCGCGTTGCGGCCTGGAACAGCATCCTCCGCTGGCGCTTCGGACAACTTCGCAACCTTTTCCCACTTAACCAGGCGAGTGGGAACCTCGGAGCCAGCAACCTGCGGGCTATAGATCCCCTGCACGCGCTGGACGTCTTCGCCATATTCGTTGCCGCACTCCGTAATTTCATAAGCCAGGCGAATAACCAGATCGTCACGCGCAACCAGCGGGCCGCCCTGCGCCTGGGTGTATGCTGCCCAGTCCACGGCAACGTCTGCGGAAGCCAGCACAGCATCCATCCGGGGATCGTCCAGCGTCTGCCCGCGCATCCTGCGCAGCTCACGCCACACGGTGACGGGTGCGCCACCAATCTGCTGAAACTGACGGATGCGCCAGCGCGAAGACCACGCGGAGACCGCCTTGGCCATTTCTCTGGCGTTGCCGTCCGTCTCGCCGTCTTTCTCATCATCAAGCGCGTAACCGTCGATGTTTTTTGATATGTATTTGGCGATATAGCCCGTGGCGCTGCCTTTAGCCGGATCGATATCTTCAGCATGGAAACGGGCTTTCATAGCCTGCGGCGTGTTCAGCTCGTCGGCATCTTCCTCACGGGCATATTTCGCCATGATTTCAGTGGCGCGGGCTTTGTGTTCCGGCAGCATGAAAAACAGCATGTGCCAGTGCGGTGTCCCGTCATGGTGAGGTTCAACCACACGGAAGCCAAACAGGTGGATCTCTTCACGCGAGAGCGCTGCGCGGATTTTTGACCACACTTTGCAAAGATACTTTTGCGTCTCACGCGGGCTGCTGCCGTTCCACTGGGACACGAAACCGCCCCTACGATGTACGGAGTGATAGCGGGATGGCGCGGTGATGGTGTAGAACACACCCGCACACCCCATATCGTTGGCGATATCTTCAAAACCTCGCATACGTGCCATAAGTTCACATCTCCTGATTGCCGGGTTAGCGTTGCTGCGGTCAACGGTGGCCGCCATCGATATGCGGTCACCGTCGCCATTAATGAGATCAAACCGTTTAAAAAACTCGCGGTTTCGCTTCTTTTGCTCCACCCACTCGCCCAGCGTGCTGCGCGAAACATAGGCCGTAGCAGATCGCTGTACCTGCCCCACTGCGATGGCCATGTGTTCCCGTTGCAGGTCGCGGCGGCGCTTCAGACGTATACGCCACCACTCCGGGGCCATCATGCGCAGCAAACCGCTTTCAGCATGGCGACGCTTTATGCGCCCGGTCTTCTTAACAGACTCCCAGTAAGGCGGCGTGGTGCCACACCTGATCGCCTCCTGCGCCAGATACACATAAGCATTAGCTGTGCGCTGTGCGGCTTCTTTTTTATCGGGGGCTTGTTCTGGCGCGGTTTCTTCCGTCCAGACGTTAAACGCTTCGCCCAGATAGTTGGCCACGTCATAGGAGAGATCACGGATTTGCTGGCGGTCATAGGTCGGCAGGCTGTCCAGCTGGTCTTTAAAGGGGGATGGCATCCCGTGGGTATAGTCTTTCTGCCACTGCTGCGTGACCTTCTTCAGCCGTGGTAATACGTTCTTTCCGATGGTGTTGCGTAAAAACGTATTAGCGCGGCGGCGCCCGCTCTTGCCTGACTTCAGCAGCGTTTCGTAACGGTGGCCAAAATACCCGGCGAGGAAGTCGGGCATATCATGCAGGAACTGACTGCGCCAGCTGTGATCGACTGCATCAGCGTGCCACAGCTTCAGCTCAATAATGGAGATATCACGCGGCGCACCAGGCGCGAAGACATCACGCCGAAACTTATTAACGGCGTGATAGTGCTCCGGGGCAAAATTTATTTCGTGGGTGCCACTCATGGACGGCACTGTATTCCACTGCGTTTAGATGGGCGGGGGTCATTCGGGTAACGTGTAGCGATGATTTCAGGCGCGGCCACGCGAGTGCCGGCCGATGCGCCAACGGAGCGCGCAACGTTAATTTTATGCAGATCAAAACGCCCGAAACCGTACTGGCCAGTGGTCAGCAGGCTGTCACTGTTGGAAGCGACAACGGGATAGCCCTGCATGGCCAGCGCGTAAAGCCTGTTCGCAAGCGCCTGCTGCTGGTCAGTTCCGAAACCGCCAGTGTGATAGCCCGTAAAGCTCTCTTTGCCTTCCAGCGGGTTATAAGGTGGATCGCAATAAATCACATCACCACCGCGCACCATCTCCAACGTTTCACTGAAATCAGCGCAGACGAATGTTGCCCGCTTAGCCTTCTCAGCAAACGCTCGGATTTCAGCTGCCGGGAAATACGGATCCTTGTATTTGCCGTATGGGACGTTGAACTGGCCCGCCTGGTTATAACGCACCATGCCATTGAAGCAATGGCGGTTCAGATACAGAAAAATAGCCGCCTTTTCATAAGGCTTATTACATCCGTAATTGAACGAGTGACGCCAAATATAAAAATCTTCAGCGTCATTAGCACAAGCAAACAACCCGCCCGCCAGATCAATCACGGCGTCCAGATTGCAGATCAGCTGCCGATAAAAATTGATTAAGTCCGGGTTAATGTCTGCAATCAGATACTCGTCATAGTCAGTATTCATCATGACAGCGCAGGAGCCTGCGAACGGCTCAACCAGGCGTTTACCCTTCGGCAGATGCTTTTTCAGTTCTTCCATCGCCCGGCCTTTACTGCCCGGCCATTTCAGTGGTGTGCGTTGTGCCATCTTCCCTACCCTCAGTCGTAATTATTTGATTCGTAGCGCTCAGCTTTCACTGCTTTCAAAACCCCGCGCAGCCATACGGCAAAGCCTGCTATACAAAGCAGGCTTATTAACGTGATGGTCAGTGCCATTGATTTACCCAGGTGGCGGACTCCTCGCGCATCAGCTCGACAATCTCCACCGCAGACAACTGATCGATGCTGGCGCGGGTAGCCATGTGATCAAGACGACTGGAAAGCAGAGTGGCCATATCCTTGCGCCCTTCGATGTGCGCATTAGTGCAGATCTCCTGCACCATGTCGGCAGAAGGAGAGGTGTTTTTTTTGATGTCCTGGCGGGTCATTTTCATGGGGTTTTCTCCGATTCAGAGCGCAGAAATCCCCGGCCGCAATTAAGGGGCCGTGCGATTCCTGCGGGATTTATTAGTGGGTGACGCTAGGGCGTTTCAAGATGGCTTCATCAAATGGTGACGCAGCCGAACGATTAACAGCGGGAAGTTGGTGAAGTTCGATAGTCAGATCCCACCACGCAGAAATTGCCGTGGTGATAGTCCCCTGCCCCAGTAATCCGGCCATGTAGTAGAGAGAGCGAATCGCGCTGATTGCCTCGACCTGCGCAATGCTGGTTTCAGCCTCGCGATAAACCCGGCTCCAAAGCGCAGCGCCAGCAGCCAGCCACTGGCGCTTATCATCTAAATGTTCCGTGTCATTGAACAGGAACGGGCGCAGCGAAACCTGCGGGCCAACTACCGCGCATTTAGTCAGGAAAAATTCAGCGTACTCAGTGCTGACGCCCCATACAGTGAAATCAGCCAGCAACCCGGCCTTTTCAACGGTGATGATTTTCATTGCTGCTCTCCAGCTTGATTTCTTTCATGTTCGCCAGCGGTCAGCGGCATGATAATGTGCGGTGCTATGACCATTTCCTGTCGCTGGCAGATTGGCGTTGCACTGCAGTCAGGGCGTTCCGAAGTCCTGCGGGTGAAACTGGTGCGGGACAAACTGCCAAAACCATCGAACATATCGCGAGCCATTTGAATGCCGGTACGCAGCTGGACCATGCCTCGCGAATCAATACGGGCGTAAAGCTCGCGCCAGTTGCAGCCGGAAAGGTGATGATTAAAGTTCTGCGAACCGGATAACGAGGCGGCGTGAAGCACCAACCCGCGCATTTCCGGCTTAAGCGAGTCCCAAAAATCAGCGGCCTTTGACTGCTTGCTGTTAATTTGCTGGCGGATACGCTCCAGCCATTTCTGATTATCAGCCACGTTTGCCCCCTACTAATTCCAATAAACGAGAGAAAGCCGAACGGCGGCGGGCCTGCACTGCGGGTTTAACCCCCGGCGCTGGCTGCCAGCGTTGACCGTTTGAAAGTTCGATCCAGCCATGGCCGAAACTGGGTAGCTGCTGGCTGGGTGACGGTCGTTTGAGCAGTTTTGCGAAAATAACCATGGTTTACCTCACATCATTCCGGGCATGGTGGCGCTGACCAGATCGACAGCTGCAGCCACAATGGGGGTGGATTGAAACCGGGATTCGACAGTGAGCATGATTAGCGACAGATTGCGGATCGCATTACTCGCCCGGTCTAAAATGGCGTTTTTACGCGCCTGGGTTAACGGTTCATCAGATACAGCCTGGCCAGCAATCGCGCCCACATCCGCCGTGGCGTTGAGCGCGTATACAGGTACGCTGCTGTTCATAACCTCATTGACAGGCACGGACGGCAGGCAGTTAAGCTGCGCCAGCACACCATCAATCAGGCGGGCATCATCGGTATAAACAACGATGGCCAGCAGGTCTTCCACGGTCAGCTTGTGCGGCTGGTCCGGGTTCAGCTTGTTGCGTAATACCTGCGGGGTCAGTCCAACGGCGCGGGCAGTTGCCTCGACGTTATTGGCCAGCGCAAACGCTCGGCAAGCTGCATCAAAATGGGGGTGTTTGGACTCAATGTAATCAAACATGCGCATTCCCTCGGCAGCGGTCATTATTGCTCTGCGGTCCGCTTTGAAGCTCGATAACCATCAGGCACGTTGATTTCGGCTCCAGTCACGTTGATCACAAAATTAGAATGACCAAGAGCGGCGCGGGTCTTCTCCTGCACATACTCGAAGTATTTGATTTGACTGCGACCACCTACACGCTTGCAGCCCTTACGGATTGATTTAGGGATATTTTTTACCTTCCCCTGCTCAGTCCATTTGTAAACGGTGTGAATGGACATTTTTTCCAGGAATGCGAATTCTTCGGGGTATACCCATACGCGAGGAATGTTGATTGATACCTGTGCGTTCATAGTGCAAAATCTCCGTTGTTAGTTCGTTTTCGTATAACTTCGTATCGCTTGGCATCTCATTTGCGGTGATTTGCCTATCTCAATCTCGTATGAGATGAGTTTATACATCTTCATTCGAGATTGGTCAACCCTCTTAAAAGGACTCATTTGAGATTATGCTTTTGACAAACGACGGTTCTGCGGCGATCAGCAGAGTGATGGAGGCTTACGGCTTCAAGTTTAAAAATGACCTCTGTCGCCATGTAGGTATGTCTTCAAGCACACTGGCAACTTGGGTAAGCAGGAATCATTTTCCTGCAGAACTGGTCATACGCTGCTCAATTGATACAGGGGTGTCATTACAATGGCTTACTACTGGAACGGGGCGTATTCGTGAGTTGCAGCGCACAGACATCGAATCTCTATCAAGCTGCGTGTTGAGCGATGGGAAACTTTTAGAATCAGGCAGTATCATGTTTGACAAACTTTTCCTTCCCGCTGGTTTGCGCAAGCCCTTTGTTCTGAGAAGCAGTGGTGATTTTTATTTTCTGGAAAAAGACTTTTCAGATACAACAGACGGCCAGTGGCTGGTTGAAATTGAAGGGAAAAGCAGCATCCGTGAACTTGCATTTGTCCCCATTAAGAAAGTCAAAGTTTTAGGTGGTGGCGTTCCCTTTGACTGTTCAGTAGACGAAATCAGCATTGTTGCGCGAGTTATTAGCGTTCAGAAAAAGGTCTGATATGACTGTACGTAAATTGCCATCCGGGAAATGGATTTGTGAATGCTACCCCGGAGGCAGAGATGGAAAACGGCTGCGCAAGCAATTTGCCACTAAAGGCGAAGCGGTAGCCTATGAAAATCACATCATGGGCGAAACTGAGAGCAAGCCTTGGCTCGGTGAAAAGCAAGACAGCCGCCATTTGTCCGAAATTATCAATCTGTGGTATTCCCTGTACGGGCAGACTTTATCTTCACCGGAAAAGCTTCTTAACAAGCTGAAAATGATTTGCCACAACTTAGGCGATCCCCTGGCAGTTGACGTTACGCCGGGCGTGTTTACGTCTTTCAGAGAAAGACGGCTCAAAGGTGAGGCTGTCGACGTTTACGGCGTTCCAATGGCAGCGATCAAACCGAAGACCGCCAATTTAGATCAGAGCAATTTATCTGCCGTTTTTGGGACTTTGAAGAAATTAGGGCATTGGAAAGCACCTAATCCAATCGCTGGCATACCATTATTTAAAATTACTCAAAGTGAATTAACATTTTTAAGTCAGCAGGAAATTAAAAAAGTCTTAGACGCATGCGTTGAATCATTAAACCCTGATTTACTAATGGTTACCCGAATTTGTTTAGCTACAGGAGCAAGGTGGAGTGAGGCAGAAAAACTAAACAGATCGCAAGTTACTCAATATCGTGTTACGTTCACCAAAACTAAAGGCAAAAAGAACAGAACCGTTCCCATCAGCAAAGAACTGTACGGAGAAATCCCCAACAAGCATGGAAGGTTATTTCAGCCATGCAGAAAGGCATTTGAAAGGGCTATAAAACGCGCTGGAATAGACCTACCCGAAGGGCAATGCACGCATGTTTTAAGACACACCTTTGCAAGTCATTTTATGATGAATGGTGGTAACATTCTGGTATTAAGAGAAATACTCGGTCATGCCGATATAAAGATGACAATGGTCTATGCCCATTTCGCCCCCGACCATTTGGATGATGCAGTTACAAAAAACCCCCTATCCAATTTAACTTGGACAAGAAAATGAATCATACGAGTATTTCCTCATTTTTTATACTTTCACACTTAGCAATAATTATTTCATTCCTCCTACTAAGTTACAAAGTAGGATGGCTTAAGCTTGATCATAGAAGTCTTTTCCATCAAAAACTTTTCTGGATGGCTATTTTAATCCCTGCCCTGTCCTTTTTGGCTTATGGCGCTTGGGCTTGGTGGGGACATTCTCCTGACCTATCAGAAAATGGATTTGAAGTATTTTATAACATTTCTAAAGTACCCTTACTTTTTTTAGCTACTTCAGTACCACTTGCATCTATTGTCAATAACATCCACAGAACCATTCAAACAGAAAAACAAATTAATGAATCTGAGAAGAAAAACTTATCTGACTCTTATTATACTCACTTAAAACACACGTTAGATATGTTAGAATCGATTGAATACAGAGAGCTAGCGCTAGAAGAAAAAACTTCTGGACGAAAGTTCAAATTACAAATCAATAACCCCGTAAGTTTATATAAGAAAATTTTTAACAGATCATCATATTTAAACGGAGCGGTTTATATTCCTGACGAGCTTTTAACGCGAACGATAGAACAGGCATGGGCTGATATCAATAAAGGTTTAAAGAATTCAAATAGAATACTTGGTAAATCCACACAAACAACCAAAACTGACATATTTAGACAATTTATAAATATTTATAGAATTGAAAGATCATTCGAAGTGATATCACAAACCTTGAATATTAACAATAATAAAAACTTCTCCAGACCTTATTTCAAGATTGCAGAATTAAGTTACGAAGGTATTTTTTTCGATGATAATAGCCTTATGAAAGGAATTGAAGAGCTTGATGCAGTTTGCCAAAAAATATTTGACATAATTAACGCTAACGATCCCAGCAAGTACGTAGATAATTATCACTTCCTAAAACAAAATATTTTTGTAGACCACTGTGGATTCCCTTCGCGAGAAAATGCCCCTAACTTTTGTACGAAACAAGTAAATTTACACATAGAAAAATGGCGACAAAATGGCGACACATAAGCCAAAAGAGTAGCAATGCAAACTAATAGAAACCAAGAAAAGCCAACTAACCAACTGAAAAATATCGCAATACATTGTTTATGGTATTATAGATAGACTATGTAGTAATTCTGGACGCGGGTTCAACTCCCGCCAGCTCCACCAAATCTTTTCGCGGCGGTTCCAGAGCCGATCGCAGAAGTCCTGAAAGCCCACAAGGTTAACGCCGAGTGGGCTTTTTTGTGTTTGAATGTTATAAACTAATCAGCTAGATTGCTTTGAAAAGACATCGATCCAATTTCATAATTTTAAAAAAACAAATAAATAAGTTCATTACTTCAATTATAGCCTAGATTTCATCCCTATTTGATAGCAGGGCAGGCTCAGCCCACTATAACATCAAACAAACTTACTGGATAATTATGCTGTGATCGGTCAATCTTTCTAACCCAACTTTCAGACAAAGCATTGGCGATAATCTCCTCACTTATATTGCTAAATTTATTTGCACCTTCCTCAGCAAGAGATTTATTTTCATTATTATTTATGTTAAAAACACATGCTGAAAAAACCCTTTGCAAAATAATCATCGCAGTATGCCCTCTACTGATCCTTGAACACACAATTGGAGGAGACGTAGAAGTAATCGAAAAATACTCATGATAAAAATCATAAAAACTATTATTATCTTCACAATCTTGCCAAGTGAGATCTGTTCTTTTCTTAAGAAAAATTTTATCGTCTTGTATTATAAAATCTCTCCATGTAACTAGCGATAGTGGGAATGTTAATCTTTGCATTTCTCTTGATGCTAACGTAAGAGCTGCAATTAGCTGAAAAGATGAATCTATGATTCTTTCAAACAAATTAAATGATAAATTTTTATTTTCCCCTGAAAAAAGATACCTATATGCATCTATTAGAATATTCTTATGAAAAAAGTAATTTTCCATTGAATGTCCATATGTCCAATGTAACTTATTGCTCGAGTAATGCCCTTCTAAGTCATCTTTAATAACATCTGCTACGGAAAAACTTCTAAACTCTCTGTCGCACAGAAAGTAAACGTTATCTATACCCAGTTCTACCGATCCTTGATGGATAGCCTCAACTTTTTTTCTGTTATTCTTGTTGATTCCCTTATCACTTGACTTTATGTATTGGGCTGCATCAATATGGATTTTGTTATGTGGAGCAACTACTGAAAGCAAATTATTGAGATGTTGACGATCGTATCTACCCTCAACAAGTACTCTTTTTTTCGTGCTTATTGAAATTGCTGTTAAGTATGTGTCTACAGTATAAGCGAGTTCACTCATATGCTTTCATCCTCATCAAAATCAATCTCACCTTCTTCGCTTACAGATGAAACAAAAAGTGGAACTATTGCTTTCATACAATGTTCATAGCCTGTCGCAATTGATGGGGAATGTGTACAAACAATAATTTGTCGCCCTCCCAATTGTGATAGCATATTTTTTAAAAGATCCTCTTGCCAATCTATATGTAGAGAAAGTTCAGGCTCGTCAATTAGAACAATTGCATCAGAGCTCATTTTTGATGTCGCATATAGCATAGTCAATAATTGTCTCTCTCCAGATGACATTACACGTATACTACTCCATGTTCCATCCGGAAATTTCAGCCCTACTTTAGGATTTCTTCTTTCCATATCAAAATCATATTTTAATGTTTTATCTTCTAGAAATGAATTTACCGATGTAAAATACTTATTAATTTGAGCAAACGAATTTATTTGAAATTCTTGGCGAGCTTTAAGGGCATCCCTATAAACAACTAAGGCTCCGGCAACAGAATTACCCACGTCACCCTTAGCTCCAGAACTAACTAAAGTTCTGATTTCATCATTTATCTTAGAATATTCTTCATAATAATCAATTTGCAACGCTTTATCTTGTGGCTTTGCTAATTTTTGAATTTCAGTTAAAACCTCATTTGGTTTTATCTCATCAATAGAGTTTTGCTCAATCAAAGCAGAAAAAACTTTCACAAAGGACTCCGAAAAGACCTTACCTTCATATCGTCCAATGTTTACTTGTGCGTTTCTTATTTCATCCTTAATTCGTTCCTCAATATCTATTGGGGATGGATAGTTAATGCTTGGTAAAAATTTTCCAAATAAATTTCTTGCAAAACTGTTTACTTTCTTCTGAACAATTCCGCTTCTGTAATGCCTACGTTCAAAATCATTATCAGGATATGTATTCCATGCTTCTAGCATCGTTCTAAAGGCAGGGAAGTAAGAACATGAAGTTTTCTTCAATTCATTCCTCTTGACAAAATCATCGATTATTGATAATAACTTAGGCTTAAGTTCTCTTACATAGCGGTCAGTTTCGACTTCCCTCAAAGATTCAACAGCCTCAGATACCGAAAATTCTATCTCATCCCCTGTTTCATGTAAAACTTTTATAATCTGATTACCGTTTAATGCGAACTTTCTAATGCAAACCCTTACACCATTATTATAAGTTGCAATAATCTCCTCAAAATTTAAAAATGCGAACCTAACATAATCGCAATTGACAATATTTGCTATTATATGAATAAATGTCGTCTTCCCTGCACCATTCTTTCCGTGGATAACATTTAACCCTTCATCAAGATTTATAGATAAATTGTATCTATTATGAATTTTGAATAACTCAACCTTTTTGATACTTATACTCATTTTCTTACCTTCATTATTTTATTGCTAATAAAGCAAAGTTATAAGACTTCACTTTGGGAAAATAATTATTTTAATGCCTAATTTTAAATACACAACAGCGCTTTGAATTAAACTGACAAGAATTATAGAAAATCCTGACTTACCATGAATAACTAGTTTTTTTAACTACCCTATTTTCAATAACGAGTTACTAGGCATCATGAGACTTTGAAGCAGAGACCACTGCGGAGCAAAGCAATCTTTTAGAATACTTAGTAACGTCTCTTTCAGCTTTTTCAATGACGGCGATATGCCGCTTAGACCGCTGATAGATTTGAATTCAAGGGCAACAGGATATTATAGTTCATAAACCGTCGTGCAATTGTTAATTATTCAAAAATCGTCGCTAGCCGAGCCATCACATCTTCAACTATTTCTGCTAGAGCATCCTCCAGTTTCCTGCCGTGTCGTGAAGCCATATCCAGAGCGCGTGGTCGATCGCAGCGGACTACACCGACGGTGCGCATACCCGCGTCATCCAGCGGCACTGCAAATCCTGCTATACGGGCAAAGTTGCCGCCATTAGTAACAGGCAGCACGACTGGTGTTCCGGTCATTCGGTTAAAAGCACCAGGCGAAACTATCATAACTGGCCGCGTTCCCTGCTGCTGATGTCCCAAAGTAGAGGCAAGTGAGACGAGCCAAATCTCCCCTCTTTCCATCAAATTAACTCTCCACCCACAGGTTTATTATTCAGCAATTCACTATCATCAGATGAAATTTCAGCATGACTGCCACATTGAGCAAGAAGTTGCTCAAGCGTGTAGCGCGGGCGAGATTGTGCCTCCACAATCAGTCGACCAGCATCTACAGCCATACCTACTTTCGCTCCAACATTTAGCTGCAAAACATCCAGTAGCGCAG
This sequence comes from Erwinia aphidicola, assembly GCF_024169515.1. Taxonomy (NCBI): domain Bacteria; kingdom Pseudomonadati; phylum Pseudomonadota; class Gammaproteobacteria; order Enterobacterales; family Erwiniaceae; genus Erwinia; species Erwinia aphidicola. Next base: position 577,272 of record NZ_JAMKCQ010000001.1, read on the forward strand.
GTTGTATTGTCAGCATGATAGAGCCTTCAACTTTATGCAACTTTGAAATCAACATAATTCATTTCCCTTTAACAACATGATAAATAACGTCATAATCAGCAGAATTTAAGCCTAGATCCCACTGTGTTCAACTTAAACCTTTCGATACAAGGCTGAAAACTACAACGTACTTTCACAAGCTACTGGGTACACGTTGTACTCAACATTTCATATTACACATATGGTTAACTGATCACTTTAGGGGACATCAATCGTGCCGAAATCGCTCTAAATGTACTCTCATCATTTTTAATCGGTTGTAAAATATATGACTTTCACATCATAAGGGATAAATGATGCAAATTTGTCGAATGGATTACAACAATCTGACTCATCATGGATACGTTGCGAAATTTCACTGCTACGGAATTGGAACGTTTGACGTTTTTTCTGGAAAACCTGGTTACATTAACAAACCTGAATGCTCATACATAATAAATTCCAGTCTTCCTCCGGGGCAATATTGGATTGTTGATAGACCTGCGGGTGGAATATCAAATCGTTTAAGAGGTACAGCTCTTGATTGGTGGAACGGCACCGACCATTCATCTTGGCTTGGAATCTATAGTTCTCAGACAATGTCAGATCATCTCTTCGTCAATGGTGTTGAACGTGGTGGGTTCAGGATTCATCCTTTAAGGCCTAATGGCGAAGGCGAATCATGGGGTTGCATTACCTTTTTTAGCCTTTTCGATTTTAACTTATTCCGAAGCGCTGTTCTTAATCAAAAAAAATTCAAAGTTCCGGGGAAATCTGCTTTAATGGCTTATGGCCGTATTGATGTCACAGGGAGTACTAATTTTGGCTCATGCATCCTTCCGCAGTAGAATTTTATTCTTATCATTAATGTTATTTAGCTTTACTGCATCTTTCTTCATATCCCGATTCATTGGGGTTAGTAACTTAGGCTTTCAAATATATCAGTACATTAGCCCTAAGTTGTCACCTGAAATGGAAGTTTTTTTTAATAGTGGTGAAGAAAGCAACCTCGAGGTCATTATAGACTTGGTAATAATCACATTGATTTCATTAATTTTATACGTAGTGTTAAAAAAAATTATACAGAAAACATATAAAAAAACCAAGAGATTGTAATCACCCCTTGGTTTTCATCTATCTCTCATTCCAAGAGTCTGAAAAAATAATATTTCCATCCACATAACGCCAAGTTATTATTTCATACATCAATGAAATAGACTCAAGGTGATTTAAATGCATATGAGCAGGATCTTTGGAGTTAATCATTGCTGGTGATATTGATACCAACTTGATATTTTCCATGTTCATTACAAAGTATCCAACCTCCTGCCCTGCATCATTAATTTTATACCACCATAACTCACCAGATTTAAGTGTTTGACCTTTAGATACAGCTTTATAGAGGTAAGGAGATGAACTATCGAACTCTTTTTCAAGAGACATCACTCCATGAGTTCGTGTTCCCGTAATTTTCCCATTTCTCCCATCTACAGGTATGCTTACATTATGATTGAAACCTAGGACTTCTATACTTCCCTCACGACCATTAACATCTACAGATCCCTTAATATCGGCACCACCATCATCTTTTAACCACAAATAGGCTGGAATGGCCATTACAAATCCCTTCTCGCTAAGACAAGAAGTCATCATAACAACAAAATCAGATATTAATCATCATAACCTCTAAATAAAAATGACTTACCGCACTTATTCCTAAATATAATTAACACATATTCAATAACAGGGAAGGAGCAATCTCATAATTATTGGATTACTCTTACATACTATATGTGAAGACTTTTCAACAGGCACCGCCAATGCAATGCCTGTATCTACTTCCAGTCGTCAGATCTCAGTTAACAGGTGATCTTCGCTCTCCATCCGCAAGCTCAGCATCTCAATGCGTTCCACCAGCACCCACAGCAAGATATCGCGGGCTATAGGGTGAGTGAGTTCGGTGATCGCAAAGGCCAGAGCGCGGCACTGGTCGCATAACTCAGTGGTTTCTAGCGGGGTGTAATCATAAATTCCATCATTCATCATGGTTATCTCGAAGCAATCATTTAGATATATGCGCAATTTATGGCGCATATTGCCGAGATACAGTGTCAGGACGCCAATCCTGTCGCCGGATTTTGCCGACGCATGGCTACCTTAATCCCCACAGAAGCACTTATTCAAGCACACACGATTTGTTGCAGCCGATTCTGGAAGGCGGCGCATAAAACGTAAAAACTACGCGTGCCTAAACAAACAAGTCGCGACTCGCTAACCGCATTTATAAGCGTCGCGTGACGAGGAGCGGGGAATGAAAGGCGGTAAAGAACGTGTATATATCCAGGTTAACCCGCCTTCATACACCGGATCGTTCGGAAAAGGCGATCGGCCCCTACGATATGAAAGCTCGCAAATCTTCCTGGCATCGTCGCTGTTTAAAACCCACAGCGGGCACGCTGTTAGCAGGGATGAGGCCTGCCGGAGGTAAGCCGGACGTCACGCGGCAGGGATGCCGCGTGCCGAGGCCCGCAGGGAGCGTCTTTTGCCGTTCCGGCGTGCTCTGGCTGGCCTCAGACCGGGTTGCTGATCGTATCGCGATGGAAGTCATTTGGGCGAGGGGTCAAAGGAGGTTCCCTGTGGCATATCAAAGCCCCGGAATTCTGCCGGAGCCTCTGCGGGTCGATCGGAAAAGATGATCGACCCCTACGGAATATGAAGGATCGGAGACCGACCGAAAAAGAGGATAGTCCCCAAAGGTATGAAAGCTCTCGAATCTTCCTGCCATCGCCGCAGCTTAAAACCCACAGCGGGCACGCGGTTAGCAGGGATGAGGCCTGCCGGAGGTAAGCCGGACGTCACGCGGCAGGGATGCCGTGTGCCGAGGCCCGCAGGGAGCGGCTTTTGCCGTCCCGGCGTGCTCTGGCTGGCCTCAGGCCGGGTTGCTGATCGTATCGCGATGGAAGTCATTTGGGCGAGGGTTTACAGGATATTCCCTGCGGCATATGAAAAGCCCCTGATTTTTGCCGGAGCCTCTGCGGGTCGACCGAAAAAGATGGTCGACCCCTACGGTATATGAAGGATCGGAGACCGACCGAAAAAGAGGAGCGTCCCCATCGGAATATGAAGGATTAGAGACCGACCGGAAAAGACGGTCGCCACCACAGTATATGAAGCCCACCTATCTTCCTGCCATCGTCGCGGCTTAAAACCCACAGCGGGCACGCTGTTAACAGGGATGAGGCCAGCCGGAGGTAAGCCGGACGTCACGCGGCAGGGATGCCGCGTGCCGAGGCCCGCAGGGAGCGTCTTTTGCCGTTCCGGCGTGCTCTGACTGGCCACAGACCGGGTTGCTGATCGTATCGCGATGGAAGTCATGTTGTGCGGGTTTACAGGATGTACCCTGCGGCATATGAAAAGCCCCTGATTTTTGCCGGAGCCTCTGCGGGTCGACCGAAAAAGATGGTCGACCCCTACGGTATATGAAGGATCGGAGACCGACCGAAAAAGAGGAGCGTCCCCAACGGAATATGAAGGATTAGAGACCGACCGGAAAAGACAGTCGCCACCACAGTATATAAAGCCCACCGATCTTCCTGCCATCGCCGCGGCTTAACACTCGCAGCGGGCACGCGTTAACAGGGATGAGGTAAGCCGGACGTCACGCGGCAGGGATGCCGCGTGCCGAGGCCCGCAGGGAGCGTCTTTTGCCGTTCCGGCGTGCTCTGACTGGCCACAGACCGGGTTGCTGATCGTATCGCGATGGAAGTCATGTTGGTGCGGGTTTACAGGATGTACCCTGCGGCATATGAAAAGCCCCTGATTTTTGCCGGAGCCTCTGCGGGTCGACCGAAAAAGATGGTCGACCCCTACGGTATATGAAGGATTGGAGACCGACCGATAAAGAGGATCGTCCCCAACGGTTTATGGAGGATCGGAGGTCGACCGGAAAAGATGGTCGCCCCCTGCAGTATATGAAAGCTCGCGTATCTTCCTGGCATCGTCGTGGCTTAAAACCCACAGCGGGCACGCGGTTAGCAGGGATGAGGCCTGCCGGAGGTAAAGCCGGACGTCACGCGGCAGGGATGCCGCGTGCCGAGGCCCGCAGGGAGCGTCTTTTGCCGTTCCGGCGTGCTCTGGCTGGCCTCAGGCCGGGTTGCTGATCGTATCGCGATAGAAATCATGTTGGTGCGGGTTCAAAGGAGGTTCCCTGTGGCATATCAAAGCCCCGGAATTCTGCCGGAGCCTCAGCGGGTCGACCGAAAAAGATGGTCGACCCCTACAGTATATGAAGGATTGGAGGTCGACCGATAAAGAGGATCGCCCCCAACGGTTTATGAAGGATCGGAGGTCGACCGGAAAAGATGGTCGCCCCCTACGGTATGAAAGCTCTCGAATCTTCCTGGCATCGTCGCTGCTTAAAAACCACAGCGGGCACGCGGTTAGCAGGGATGCCGCGTGCCGAGGCCCGCAGGGAGCGGCTTTTGCCGTTCCGGCGTGCTCTGGCTGGCCTCAGGCCGGGTTGCTGATCGTATCGCGATGGAAGTCATTTGGGCGCGGGGTCAAAGGAGGTTACCTGTGGCATATCAAAGCCCCGGAATTCTGCCGGAGCCTCAGCGGGTCGACCGAAAAAGATGGTCGACCCCTACAGTATATGAAGGCTTGGAGACTGACAGGCAACAGCGGTGCCCTAACTCGCTATCCGGAACACCTCTACCATGCTCGCCAGATGACCGGCGTCCTGCTCCAGCGTGCTGGCATCGTTCGACGACTGGCGTACCAGGTCAGCGTTCTGCTGGGTGGTAGTGTCCAGCTCATGGATCGCCTGGCCAATCTGCTCAATGCCCTTACTCTGCTGGTCAGAAGCCTCGGCAATATCACTCATCAGCTGATTCACCTCGCTAACCTGCTGCAAAATCTCACCCATGCTGGCACCGGCATGATTGACACGCTCGGTGCCGGTTTTCACCCGGCTGCGCGACTCGTCGATCAGACTGGCGATCTCTTTTGCCGCCCCGGAACAGCGCTGGGCCAAATTACGCACCTCCCCCGCCACGACCGCAAAGCCGCGGCCCTGTTCCCCGGCGCGCGCCGCTTCAACTGCCGCGTTCAGCGCCAAAATATTGGTCTGAGCGGCAATGCCGTTGATCACGCTGGTGATGTCGTTTATGCGCTCCGAACTCTCAGCAATCTGATTCATCGTGGTCACCACTTCCGCAATCACCTCCCCGCCCTTAGCGGCGTTGGTCAATACGCTGTGCGAAAGCTGGCTGGCTTTTTTAACGCTCTCCGTGGTGTTTTTTACCGTCGCGGTAATCTCTTCCATACTGGCTGCGGTCTCAACCACCGCGCAGGACTGCTGATGCGTGCGGCGATCGAGGTGCTGATTGCGCAGAGCGATTTCACCCGACGCCTCCTGCACCTTGCTGACGATAGTGCGGATACCGCCCACCATGCTGCTGAGCTGCCCGTTCATTGAGCGCATTGCGCGGCTCAGCTGCGCCACTTCATCAATATTGCTACGGGCGTTAAGCCGCGAGGTTAAATCCCCGCGCTCAATGTGCTCCGCCAGCGACACCGCCTGATGCAGCGGGGAAATCAGCTTGCTGCGCACGATGAATAGCATCCACGCCATCAGCAGCAGCGTGAAGACCAGCAGCGCAGCGCCAATCGCCATGCCGGAGCGGAAGTTGCTGCTCGCCGTCTCGTTCAGCCGCTGCGAATAACGTTCATGCAGCAACAGCTCGGCATCGAGGTTTTTCTCAAACGCCCGCGTCAGCTCGCCCACTCTGAGCAGCGCACCGTTATAGGCAGCGTCGTCATTGCGCTCTGCCGCCGCCAGCATTGGCTGCAATCCCTGCTGGCGCAGAGCCAGATAGCTGGCGCGATAACGCTCTCGCAGGGCACCTTCATCTGCCAGCAGCTGCGTCGCGCTGAAATTGTCAAAAGCCGCGTCGGCCTTCGCCAGCACCGCTTTCGCCAGCGCCAGGTACTCAGCCGCACGCTGCCCCTCCCCCTGATTACGCTCAAAAATATAATGGCTCAGATGCACCTGGAAAGTGCGGCTGTGGTTGATCGGGTCGATCACCGACAGAATGACGCCGATCTCCTGGTTAATATCGTTAAGCGAGGTATTCGAGCGGTTAAGATTATTCAGGCCGGAGAGGGTGCTCATCAGCGCTGTCAGCAGCAAGATGCCAAGGCCAATCAGCATATATTTTCTTAAAGACATTATTCCATTTCTCAATATTTGCAGGTGGGTGATCCATACAGCGCAAGCTGCAGTCAGGTCCTCAGAGGCAGTGAAAAAATAGTGGGATTTACTCTTAGCGGTAAGCTACCCAGGCACACCGCCTGTGCCGTGCGCCTGTTTCCATCAGCAGAAGATTATTCCGCGAGGGCATCAACCATCGAGCCGACCACGTGCATCTCTTCGCGGCTCAGCAGCATTTCGATATTCACCAGGATCACCATGCGCTTATCCAGCACGCCCAGCCCCTCAAGATAGCGGCTGGTCATCACCGAAGAGACGTCCGGGGTGGGTTTGATCTGGCTGTCGTTCAGCGACAGCACATCCGCCACGCCATCGACCACAATGCCCATCACCCGCTCTTTCAGGTTCAGCACGATCACCACCGCGCTGTCATCTTCCGCCACCACCGGCAGCTCGAAGCGCGTGCGTAAATCAACGATCGGGACAATGACGCCGCGCAGGTTGGTGACGCCGGTAATAAAGTCCGGCACGTTGGGGATGCGCGTTACGCGGTCGCAGCCGCGGATCTCCTGTACCTTTAAAATATCGATGCCGTACTCTTCATTTCCCAGGCGGAAGACCAGATACTTTTGTACTGCAGCATCGGCCGCAGCAGAATGACTGCCGGTTGATAGCATTATTGATTTACCCCTTTCTGCGCAGCGGGCAGGTCACGCAGCCCCGCCAGCTCAATAACATCGAGAATCAACGCTACGCTGCCATCGCCGAGGATGGTGGCGGCGGAGATGCCCGGAACTTTGCGATAGTTGTGCTCAAGATTTTTCACTACCACCTGATGCTGACCAATCAGCTGGTCAACCCACAGGGCGTAACGGCAGCCGCCGCTCTGCACGATCACGATAATGCCGTCATCGCCGCTGGCTTCGCCCGGTACGGCAAAGGCCTGGCGCAGCTCGATTAACGGCAAATATTCACCGCGCACCTGCACCAGCCGGGAATTGCCGACAAACTGATACAGCATATCGTCGCTCGGCTTGAGCGACTCCATCACCACGTTGAGCGGCAGCACGTAAATCTCGTCGCCGACTTTGACCGACATACCGTCGAGGATCGCCAGGGTGAGCGGCAGCAGAATGCGGATGGTCGTGCCCTTGTCGCGTACCGAGTGCACCTCAACGTGGCCGCCCATTGCCAGGATATTGCGCCGTACCACGTCCATGCCGACGCCGCGCCCGGAAACGTCGGTAACGTTCTCGGCAGTGGAGAATCCGGCGGCGAAAATCAGCATCCATACCTCTTCATCCGGCGCGGAGTCGCTAATCTGCGTGCCGCGCGCGCGCGCTTTCGCCAGCAGCTTGTCGCGCGGCAGGCCCGCCCCGTCGTCGATCACCTCAATCACGATATTGCCGCCGTGATGTTCTGCCGAGAGCGTCAGATTACCGGTCGCGCTTTTACCTTTACGCAGGCGCTCCTCTTTCTCTTCGATGCCGTGATCGAGGCTGTTGCGTACCAGGTGCGTCAGCGGATCGATAATGCGTTCGATCAGGCTCTTATCCAGTTCGGCCGAACCGCCTTTAAGCGTCAGCGCCACGTCTTTCTTCAGACGGCTACCGAGGTCATGCACCAGGCGCGGGAAGCGGCTAAAGACGTAATCCATCGGCATCATGCGGATCGACATCACCGACTGCTGCAGCTCGCGCGCGTTACGTTCCAGCTGCGCCACGCTGCTGAGCAGCATGCCGTATTTGGCCGGGTCGAGCTGCGCCGTCAGCTGCGAAAAGATCGCCTGGGTGATAATCAGCTCGCCAACCTGATTAATAATCTGGTCTACCTTCTCCACCGCCACGCGGATGCTGCCGGATTCGGAACTGGCCGGGCGTTTAGGGGCGGCAGACTTTGCTGCGGGTTCGCCAGACGGCGGTGAGGCGGGGACGGCTGGCGCAGGGGGAGCCGGCGGCGCAGCGGCGGCGGCGGCGATCGGCTGGATCGCAATCTGCGATTCGTCGAGCACAAAGCACAGCACCGCGCTGATATCATCAGCCGCAACGCTGGTCTCCAGCTCCACCGTCATCCCGGCTTCCGCTGGCTGATAGCTGATAATCTCACCGAGATTCGCCAGCTCATCGCGCAGCAGCGTCTGATCGTCTAAACCCAGCCGCGACAGCGTAATCATCAGGCGGTCATGGCGGGCAGGAGCGTCTGCTGCCGGGGCAGCGGCGGGAACATGCTCGATCGCGCCACCCTTCTCCAGCTGCGCGATGTGCTGGAGCGCTTCACAGATATAGCGGAAGCTCTCCTCATCCGGTTCCTGCGACGACTGGTAGGCTTCCAGCTGCGCTTGCATAATGTCCTTACTTTCCAGAAAAAGGTTAATCATCTCGCGGCTCAGCTGCATTTCGCCGCAGCGCGCTTTATCCAGCAGGTTCTCCAGAATGTGCGTGGTCTCCTGCAGCACATTAAAGCCGAACGTCCCCGCCCCGCCCTTCAGCGAGTGGGCCACGCGGAAGATGCCGTTCAGCTGTTCGATATCAGGATTAACGATATCCAGCTGCAGCAGCTGCTGCTCCATCTCGGACAGCAGCTCCTCCGCCTCGGCGAAGAACACCTGAGAAAATTCATTCACGTCCATCGTAATCACCCTGCACTGCGGTCACGGTTGTTCCCTGCGGCAGCTTCGCGTCCGGCTGCTGCAGGACGGTATTCTCTTCCAGCACCTGGCGCTCTTTCAGCTTGCTCAGGACCAGAATGCTGATGCGGCGGTTCATCGGGTTGTCCGGCGTGATGTTCGCCAGCCCCATGCGGCTGCCGGTGCCGATCACGCGCAGGAAGCGCCCGTCATCCAGCCCGGCCCTGACCAGCACGCGGCGCGCAGCATTGGCACGGCCCGCGGACAGCTCCCAGTTGCTGTAGCCGCTATTGCCCGCGGCGTAAGGCACCGAATCGGTGTGGCCGGTCAGGCTGATCTGGTTTGGCAGCTGGTTCAGCAGCGGTACCAGTGCCTGCAGAATGCCGTTCATATAGGGCGCGGGCGTCTCGCTGCCGGTGCGGAACATCGGCCGCTCCTGGCTGTCGGTGATCTGAATCATCAGGCCATCGTCGGTCAGCGTCAGCAGCAGGTTGGATTTGAAGTCGCTGAGGCGCGGGTCGGTTTCAATCATCGCCTCCAGCCGCGCTTTGGCACTTTTCAGGCTCTGCACGTTCTTAAAGCGGTCCAGATGATCGACCTTGCGCTTAAACACTTCGCCATCCTGCTTCATCGGGTCGTCGCCGCCTCCCGGAATAATGCTCTCGCTGTAGCTGGTTTTGTTACCGTTGGCCATGGTCGGCTTAAGCGGCATGCGGAAGTAGTCGGCGATCAGCTCGCGCTGCATCGGCGTCGAGGCTGAAAGCAGCCACATCACCAGGAAGAAGGCCATCATGGCGGTCATAAAATCGGCGTAGGCGATTTTCCAGGTGCCGCCATGGTGAGCATGTTTTTTATGCTTACGCTTGCGCGCGCGGATGATGGTGGTGGTGCCCTTCATTCCGTCGCTTCCGCCGTCTTACCACTGGAGCTGGCGTTGCTTTTGACCTCACGCACGTGGTTTTCCAGCTCTTCGAACGACGGGCGCTCGCTGGTGTACAGCGTCTTGCGGCCAAATTCGACGGCAATCTGCGGCGCATAGCCGTTCAGGCTGGAGAGCAGCGTCACCTTAATGCACTGCATCATTTTGAGCTGGTCGCTACTCTTCTGGCGCAGCAGCGTGGCCAACGGCAGCACGAAGCCGTAAGCGAGAAGAATACCGAGGAAGGTACCGACCATCGCGTGGGCAATCAGCATACCCAGTTCGGCCGCGGGGCGGTGGGCGGCGGCCAGCGCATTTACCACGCCCATCACCGCGGCAACAATACCGAATGCCGGAAAAGCATCGCCGACGGTATTCAGGCTGTTGGCCGGGACTTCCAGCTCCTCCTGGCGGGTTTCGATCTCTTCGTCCATAAGATCTTCGATCTCATGGGAGTTCATGCTGCCGCTGATCATCAGACGGAAGTAGTCGAGCACAAAATTGATTAGGATAGGGTCGTTAAGCAGTCGGGGGTAGGCAGCAAAGATGTCACTACTGGCGGGTTCTTCAATATCTTTTTCCAGCGACATCAGCCCATTAATGCGGCTCTTCAACAGCAGCAGAAACAGCAGCGCCATCAGGTCCATATAGACCGCTTTATTGTAGCTGCGCCCGACAAACAGGCGCCCCAGCGCCTTACCCGTTGCTTTAAGTGATTTAGCGTTATTACCGACAATGAATGCGCCAACGCCTGCACCGCCGATGATCAACAGCTCAATCGGCTGAAACAGTGAGGCCAGGTTGCCGCCAGACATCATGAACCCGCCAAATACTGTAACAATTACAACAAGATAGCCAATAATAACTAACACAACGACTCCTATCTACTCTTCAAGTCCGATGTCGGCATCTCGGCCACCATCGTGTAACAGCCATCTCGTAAACTGCCGGGTCGGTTAAGCGGATGCCGCCAGCTGCTGCTGGTTGAATGCGTTAACATAATCCTGGCTACTGGCCTGTGAGCGTTTCAGCGCACGCGAAGGAGGGCTGCACAGGCTGCAGGTAAAGGGATTTTTGATGTATTCAGTCGACACCACAAACCCGCCTTTGCACACGCTGCAAGGCTTTTGAGAAATAATGCCGCAGCTTACGAAGCGTAATAAGGTCCATGCACGGGTTAATCCCAGCACGGGTTTTTCTGCGGAACGCGGATAGCACTGTTCCAGATAAAGACGGTAAGCCTTCATCAGCGTTTCAATCGGTCGGCCATTTTCCGTCTTTTGCAGATACAGGCAGATGTTATAAAACATCGACGAATGAATATTCTGCTCCCAGGACATAAACCAGTCTTCGGAGAATGGCAGCATGCCTTTCGGGGGGGGACAGCCACGCAGTTCTTTATACAAGCGCAATAAACGGCGGCGGCTTAATGAGGTTTCTGATTCCAGTACCTGCATTCTGGCGCCCAGGGTAATGAGTTCCATGGCAATATTGACCTCATGAATCTCTTCGAGCAGGCTTTTGTTATCGCACATTTTTCTCACCCTCGTTAACAGCGTTATGGTGCAGGCAGAGATTGTTCAGTAAATCAGTCGATAAAATAATACCGGTATGAATCTGCTGGAGTGCTTCAATACGCGAATCTTTAGTCAGGTTTTCAATCACCACTTCATCGTCCACGCGCAGACGGCAAATAAGCTGATTTGTCGATGCCAGCTTCATTAACTGCGGCAGCGACAGTTCTTTCAGATTATCAATCGTCCCTTCGGATAAACCGAGGCGAAAACCCGCGGCAAATTTATCCTTACGAATAAGTTGCTGTGCCAGAAGCAGGTAGGAAAGGTTAATATCATGAATACTTTGCAGGCTTTCATCAAAATTTGGCATTTAAATTCTCTCAACTTTACGCAGGTGATTATGTGAAATAGCCAATCACACTCTTATTACTTAAGCTGACGCAGAGAGCCTTTTGGTATTGGCATCGCTGATTACCCGCCTGCATATTACCCAGCAAGTAATAACCAAATAAAATAATGTCAATGCCAAACGGCGGCTGCATCAAAAGGTGTGTGCATCCTAACCAGCTTAGTTTCAGACCACAACACACCCAAAGATTGACCCATGCGGCATATCAACCTATCTCATTGAAATTGATCATTATTAATGAAAATTAATCATTATTAATTGGAGAAAAATTAATGTTAATAAGAACCTTCTTAAAAACAAAGAGTCATGGAGAACAAAAAACAGGCATCGTACGTACTATTTCCCGGTCATAACCCCTCACAAGGATGGTTAATAAGCGTCCATCCTGGCTCTTATTCTCTTTATCGCCAGACTGTGCAACTGGCTGACTCGCGTTTCAGTAAGGCCAAACACCAGCCCAATTTCTTTCATATTTAAATCCTGTTGATAGTAGAGCTGCAAAATCCTCTGCTCTCTCTCCGGGATCATACTGATGTGCTCGCCGATTTTAGCGATAAGATTATCCTGCATCGCCTGATTAAGCGGATTTAATAACTCATGCTCTTCATCGACGCGTTCGTAAGCGTCTGAAAACTGTTCCTGTAACTCATCAAGCGAATAGACCTGGCTGATATTGGTATCCGCCAGCATCTGCTGCAGTTCCTGAACGCTAACATTCATTCTTTCAGCAATATCAGCTTCCGTTGCTTCCCCGCCCTTTTCCTGCTCTATTTGCTGAATCATGACGGTCATTTCGCGCGCATGCTTGCGTACCCGCCGGGGCACCCAGTCACGTTCGCGTAGTTCATCCATTAATGACCAGCGAATCTTTTGTGAAAGGTAAGCACTTAACGTCACGCCTTTCTTCGGATCAAAACTATCGATGGCAGATAAAAAGCCCAACGAAGCCGCCTGAATCAAATCGTCAAGCTCAACGCTGGCAGGTAAACGCTTCTGTAAACGCAGCGCTTCCTGGCGGGCGATATGCTTATATTTCGCCCACAACGCCGTTTTATCTTCAATGCCACCTGAAGTATATATTCCGTCCACGCTACCGTTCTCACCTGATAATATCAGCAAGAATTATCAGGTGAAACGCCGCTTTTAAATAGTGCGAAAAGACTTTATAAAAACGGCCAATCTTGCACTTTGCTCAGGGAAAAATAATTAATTTTATTAACGGCGATAATCAGCGGCAACTTTGATGCCATTTCTGACGATTAAAACGTTTCCCACTTATCATTATCACTATCAATCACTGCCGGTTTAAACGTGCGCCCCGCTGCCACCCGCGACGTTGCCACTGCCTCGCGCTGCGGCGCGTCGCTGAGGACAAACTGCGACACCAGATTTTCCAGCGCGTCAGACTGCATCTCCAGCTCGCCCGAGGCCATCGCCGCTTCTTCCACCATGGCCGCATTCTGCTGCGTGACCAGATCCATCTCATTCACCGCCTGAGAAATCTGGTTGATCCCGGCGCTCTGCTCATCGGAAGCTGAGGTGATCTCCCCCATAATCTCGGTGACCTGAGTCACGGAAGAGACAATCTCCTGCATCACCGCGCTGGCCTGCACCACCTGACGCGAACCGCTATCCATGGTCGCCACGCAGGTATTAATCAGCTGGTTAATCTCTTTAGCCGCTTCCGCGCTGCGTTTCGCCAGATTACGCACTTCTTCCGCGACTACCGCAAAACCGCGCCCCTGCTCACCGGCACGCGCGGCTTCAACCGCCGCATTCAGCGCCAGAATGTTGGTCTGGTTAGCAATGCTGTCAATGACGCCGTTAATGTCGGCTATCTGGCGTGAACTGGTGGTGATCTGCTGCATGATCTGCTCAAGATTCTGCATCGCCTCGCCGCCGTTGCGGGCGTTACCGCTGGCACTCTCAGCCAGCTGGCGCGCCGTGTGCGCATTGTCAGCATTCTGACGTACGGTGGTTTTAATCTCCTCCATGCTCGCGGCGGTCTGCTGCAGTGCAGAAGCCTGCTCTTCGGTGCGCGACGACAGGTCGCTGTTACCGGTGGAGATCTCACGCGCATTTTTATGAATGCCCAGCACGCTTTCGCGGATGCCGGAGATGGTAGCGGTCAGCGAGGTACGCATCTGTTCCAGCGCCTTCAGCATCACGCCGATCTCGTTATTGGCGCCAGCATCCACCGTTTTGCTGAGATCGCCTGCCGCGATGGTTTCCAGCGAATGGATGGTCAGATCGAGGCGGCGCGCCAGGGTACGCTTCAGCCAGATGCGCACAAACAGCAGCATCAGCAGTGCGCCAATCACCACGGTCACTCCCAGCACGATCATCTGCTGATAATCTTTTTCCGCTTCATCGAGATATTCCCGATCGCTGCTGTCCGAGTACCCCGCGTAGGTCGCCATTTTAGCCCGCAGCAGATTACGGTTCTGCACTTCATCTTCCAGCGATCCCGTGTAGGCCGCAGGGTTAGCGATGTAGTTCTTTTTCAGCATCGCCGTTTTATACAGCGCTTCAAACACCGCCTTGACCTCGTTTGCGGCGTTAGCTTCCTCAGCGGTGTTAAAAGGCGAGGACATAAACAGATCCATGCGCTCGCGGGCATTTTTCAGGATGGTATCAGCCGCCTGCACCATCGCAGGCGATGGCGGGTAGCCTAACTGCTGTTGCAGCATCAGACCGTTGATGTGGCCAAAGCTGGAACTGATGTTGTAAGCGGCATCCCGTAGCGAACGGTCATTATCAGATGACACCACAATGCGCTGCAGGTTTTTGTTATTGCCCATAGCGTTATAGACGGAGAAAACCGTGGTGAGTAACAGCACCAGGGCAAACAGACCGATGATCAGGCTGATTGCACTTTGTATTTTTAGATTCTTCAACATAGTGTCCACACGGTACCCCGCTGGCATAGCAAATACGCCAGCGGGACTACCTAAAAATTAAAAAGAGGGATGGGAAAGGGTTACGACCGGAACAGCGTCATTTTTTGCATTGACTGGAATACCAGCATGGAAGCTTCCATGGCGTACTGGGACATTTTGGCCTCGGAGGAGAGGCGCACCATCGTCCCCACATCCGCACCCAGCACGTTGGTCAGTTTGTCTATGATGGCGTCGCGGTCTGCGTCCCCCTGCAGGTTCAGTCTTTCGATCTGCTGCATATGGGTCCCCAGCTCGGACTGCACTTTGCCGATGCTGCTGATACCGGCATCCACTGCGCGGTTGGCGTCGCCCAGGGCCAGTTGCACCGCATCGCGATCGATCGGATTAGCCGTCAGTGCAGCTGCAGCTGCCTGGAGCGTTTTGAATAAACTGTCCCCGGCTCCGCCTTCGCCAAAGATATCTTTACCCAGATGTCCGGTCTGGATTTCAGTTCCTTCTGCAATGGTCTGGCGCTGCGCCGTATCACCGCCCATGTAGTTACCCAGATCGTCGTAGGGGGCCGTGTCCGTCTTAAAGCCGGAGAACAGATAACGACCGCTGCCGTCCTGGGTGTTCACCAGATCGGTCAGGCTGCTGGTGATACCGTTAATCTCTTTACCTAAGGCGGCAAGATCTTCCTCAGAGGCTGTCCCATTCATCGCCGCAAGGATCTTGCTGTTCAGCTCTTTTGATACCAGCTGGCTCATCGACTGCAGCACGGAATCCGCCTGCTGCATGTTGCCCATCACCGCAGATCGGGTGTTGCTGTACAGCTCCATTTTGGCCAGCGCATCCTGGTACATCACCGCATCGGACGCGCCTTTAGGATCGTCAGAGGCCGCCAGCAGGGTCTTTCCTGCCGATAAACGGTTATAAACGCCGTAATTTTCATTAATCCGCGCCGTCATGGCCTGAACGCTCTGATTAAACATGTACTGGGTGCCTAAACGCATACTCTGTTCCTCCTCGTATCGGCAATTATCTGATAGCCAGCAGGGCATCAAACAGGGTGGTGGCGGTTTTCAGGATTTGCGCATTCGCGTTGTAATACTGCGTAAACATCTGCAGCTTCATCCCCTCTTCTTCAATATTGACCCCGACCACCGACTGCCACTTCTCGCCCAATTCCTTGAGAACGCTGTCAGCCGTTTTCAGGTCGGCCTTGAGCGAGCTGGTAGAAGAACCAATCGCGCTGACCAGGCTGGAGTAGGCTTCGGTCAAGGTGGCTTTACCAATCAGCTGCTTACCCTGGATACCCAAAAGCAGAGCCAGGTTCTTATTGTCCGACTCTCCCCCGGTCGGGCTCCCCGCTGCGGCAATCTCATCGCCGCTGGTAATGGCGATATCAAGGTTTTCCGCCACCCCGGAAGCCGGGTTCAGCATAAAGCTGTCGCCAGGGTCAGCCGTGCCGCTAACGCCGACGGACAGACCGTCGAACGTCAGTTCACCCGATGCCGGATCGATGGCGGAGGGCACCACGCGCCCGTCTGCCCCCTTCACTTCCCAGTTACCCGCCGCCCCCATAGTGATGGTGTAATCTTCGGCCTGCACCGCGCTGTAAGGTTTAGTCAGGGTGACGTTCAGCGTGGCACCGCCGCTATTGTTGCGGTTGGCGAATGCCGTCGGGTCCGGGACCTTGAACAGATCGTCGCCCGCAGCGCCGTTAGCGTCAAAGCCGCCACCGTTCACCTCGTTAAACCTTCCGGCCATCTGCAGCGCCATCTGGTTCAGTTCGTTACGCGCCTTGCTCAGGTCTTCGTTGCGGAACTTAAACAGCCCGCCCAGCTTGCCGGCGGTGAAGCGTTCTTCATTCAGCTCTTTGGCATTGCCGCTGCTGTCAACATAAGAAACCACGGTTTTGTTGGGGTTGGCGTCAGAGACGGCGGCCTGCAGTGGGTATGAGCGGTTGCCGGATACCAGCGGGCGGCCATCGGCCATCGCCACATCCGTCCGTCCGGTCTCTTTGTTTTCCGTGACCTGAATCCCCATCTGACCGCTTAACTGGGTCAGCAGGTTGTCGCGCGCGTCCAGCAGATCGCCTGGCGGGGTGCCGTGCTGCGAGGTGATTTTCTCGATCTCTTCATTGAGCTTGGCCAGCTGGGTGGTGGCATCGTTAATCTCTTTAACGCTCTGCTCAATCTGAGAGTTAGTGCTCTTTTCCAGCCCGCTCAGGCGCTTGGCGGTGGTATTAAACTGGTAGCTGACCGAACCGAGCGTGTTAAAGCCGGCCTGGCGTGCGGCAGGATCGCTGGGGTCGTTATCCAGGGTTTTCAGGGCGGCGAAGAAATTATTCAGCGACACTGACGGGTTAGCTTCGCTGTTACCCATCATATTGTCGATTTCCGCCAGCTGTTCGTAACGGCCAATCAGCGCGCCCGCATTGGTGTTCGCGCCGCGTACCTGGCCATTCAAGAAGCTGTCATTATTACGATACACGCCGTTAGCCTGGGCGCCGTAACCGTAAAAACCATTGCCGGTGCTTAGTCCGCCCGCTTCACCAATAATAAGGTCGCGACGGCTGTAGCCAGCTGTTGGCGCATTATTAATATTGTTACCGATGACATACAGTGCGGAGTGCGCCGTGCTGAGGCCGCTTTTGGCTAAATTAAATAGATTCATATTTTATCCACGAAATTCATCGTGCGCGGCCCGAAAATCGGCTTCAGACGGCGCCTGTTTTTACTGTCCTTATTACTTCATCGGTGATTCACAAATTTACTGAAATGTCTTTGCTAAAAAAGTTGCGACAGATCGTTTTTATACGCCTGCACGCCCTGAGTAATATTGCCTTTGACCTGCTGGATAATATTAATCAGCTTACTGGCATAGGCCGGATCGGTGGCGTAGCCCCCCGCCTGCAGCGCGTGCGCGCCCTGCTCGGCAGAGGAGGACTGCGCCACCTTCTGATAGCGCGGGTTGTTCTTCAGCAGCCGGGCATAGTCGCTTAGTGCCTCGCCGTAGGAGTCATAAACGCGAAACGCCGCTTTGATTTTCTGCGGCGCGCCGTTGATATATTCGGTGGTGGTGATCTCGGTGGTTTTACCCTGCCAGTCGCCGCTGGCTTTAATGCCGAACAGGTTGTGGCTTGGCTTACCGTCCCCGGTGAGGATTTCGCGTTTCCCCCAGCCCGACTCCAGCGCTGCCTGAGCCAGAATCAGATGCGGATGGATGCCGCTGCTCTGCGCCGCCTGCAGCGCCGGGCGCAGAAGGCGGGAGATAAACGGCTGGGAGCTGCTGCTGCGGGCAGCTATCGCGCTCAGCGGCGTGGCCTGTGCGCCTGTCGTCGCTGAGGGGGCGCTAACCGGCGCATGGGTCAGTGAATATGGCCCCGGGGCCGGAGCGGCAATGCGCTGCGCCTGCCCTGGCGGATCCTCCCCCTCTCCCCCCATCTGGCGCACGATCATATCGGCAAAGCCGAGCTGGCTTTTTTGCGCCAGGTCCTGCGCCAGCTGCTGATCGTGCATTGAGGTGTACATCTCCGAGGCCTGGCTGTGCATCAGGCCATCCTTAAAGCCGGCATCGCGCATGCTTTTCAGCATGACCTGCACGAAGATCCCCTCCATCTGCTTCGCGGCGGCGCGCAGCGCCTGCGGTGATTCGCTGCCCCCCGCCTTCAGCTTCAGCGTATCCAGCGAACGGACATCCCAGGAGGCAGTATTAAACTGGTCGATTTCACTCATCAGTTGGTCTCCAGCTTCGCGCGCAGGCAGCCCGCGCTTTTCATCGCCTCGAGGATCGACATCAGCTCATTCGGCGTGGCACCCAGCCCGTTAAGTGCCCGGATGACATTATTCAGGTCGGCACTGCTGCTGACGTGCTGTAATGCCCCGCCGCTGTCGCGCACCGAGATATCGGTCTGCGGCACCACCACGGTTTCGCCGCCGCCGAACGGCGTATTCGGCTGGCTGACCTGGTTATTCTGCGACACTTCCACCGTCAGGCCGCCGTGCGCCACCGCGCAGGAATCGAGCGTCACGTGGCGGTTCATCACCACCGAGCCGGTGCGCGAGTTGACGATCACTTTGGCATCCTGAATACCGACGCGCAGCGGGATATCCTGAATATTGGCGAGGAAGCGCACGCGTGACGGGCCGTCCGCCGGGGCAAACAGGCGCACGGTGCGCGCATCCTCCGGCATCGCTGCCCCGCTGAAGCGGCGGTTAATTTCATCGCTGATCAGCTGCGCCAGGGAAAAATCGGTGTCGTTGAGCTGCAGGCGCAGTGCGCTCTGGTTGGCAAAATCGTTTGGCACTTCCCGCTCAACGCTGGCACCGCCGTTAATGCGCCCGCCGTTGAGCTGGTTTACCTGCACCCGGCTGCCGCCCGCCTGTGCGCCGCTGCCGGAGATCAGCACGTTGCCCTGCGCCAGCGCGTAAATCTGGTTATCCGCGCCCTTCAGCGGGGTCATCAGCAGCGTGCCGCCGCGCAGGCTCTTGGCATTGCCGAGCGAAGAGACCACGATATCGATGCGGTCGCCGGGCCGGGAAAAGGCCGGCATCTCGGCCGTCACCATCACCGCCGCAATATTTTTCAGCTGCATATTGGTGCCAGCCGGAACGGTGATGCCCAGCTGGGAAAGCATGTTATTCACGCTCTGCCCGGTGAAGGGGGCCTGCATGGTCTGATCGCCGGTGCCGTCCAGCCCGACCACCAGCCCGTAGCCCATCAGCGAGTTAGAGCGCACGCCCTGCACCGTCACCAGGTCGCGGATGCGCTCGGCGTAAACGAAGGTTGGCGCCAGTATTACCAGCGCGCTGAACAGCAGAGTGCAGAGTAAAAAAGTTTGTTTTTTCATCGTTATATCAGAATGGTGAGAGGTTCAATAACACACGCTGCAGCCAGCCCATGTTCTGCGCTTCATTGATGTAGCCATTGCCCACGTATTCGATACGCGCATCAGCCACCTGAATGGAGGGCACGGTGTTATTGCCGCTGATGGTGCGCGGATTCACCACCCCGGAGAAGCGGATAAACTCGGTGCCCTGGTTAATGGCGATCTGCTTCTCCCCCACCACCTGCAGGTTGCCGTTGGGTAGCAGGTTCATCACCGTCACGGTGATGGTGCCGGTAAACGTATTACGTGCCGCCGCCCCGCCCTTACCGGCAAAATCCGACTTGCCGCTGGCTTCGAAATCCAGCTTGCCGTTACCCAGAAAGCCGCCTACCGAATCCGGCACGGCAGTCAGCCCGGCCCCGGCCGAGCCATTACGGTTGGCGCTGGCGCTGGAGCTTTTGCTGGCGCTGACATTCTCCTGCAGCAGGATGGTCAGCGTATCGCCGACGTTACGCGGCCGCCTGTCTTCAAACATCGGCTGATAGCCATAGTTCATCCCCTGCCCGCTCTGAAACAGCGAGCCGTTTGCACTGGTCGCAGCCATCGCTAACGGTGCTGCGGTGGTCGGGCCCTGCACCAGAGGCTGCTGCAAAATATGCGCGCAGCCACTGAGGAACAACGCCGCGCTCAGGGCGGCGCTGGCGGCCCGGCCATGACGATAAAACGCACTGAATAGATTCATGTTATTTACGACTTAACGCTCCTGACCCGCCAGGCCTGAGCACTGACGGGGCGAGGTGAGGATTACAGCTGAGCCAGGCGCTGGAGCATCTGGTCAGAAGCCGAGACCGCCTTACTGTTAATTTCATAGGCGCGCTGCACCTGGATCATGGTGACCAGCTCTTCCGCGACATTGACGTTGGAGGTTTCCACATACTTGTGCTTGAGGCGACCCGCGCCATCCATGCCTGGGGTGACTTCATTCGGTGCGCCGGACGCCTGGGTCTCCACATACAGGTTGCCGCCGATGCTCTCCAGACCGGCATCGTTGATAAAGGTGGCCAGCGTCAGCTGCCCCACCTGCTGCGGTGCCGCCTGGCCCGGTACCGTCACGGTGACAATACCGTCTTCGCCCACGGTCAGCTCTTTGCCATCCAGCGGGACGGTGATATCCGGCTGTACCGGATTACCGTCCGCAGTGACCATCTGGCCGTTTTCGTTGCGCTTGAAGGAGCCATCTCGGGTGTAGGCGGTGGTGCCGTCCGGCATCTGCACCTGGAAGAAACCTTTGCCCTGAATGGCGATGTCATAGTCACTGCTGGTCTGCGTCAGTCCACCCTGAGTGTGCAGACGCTCGGTGGCCACCGGGGCCACCCCGGTACCCAGCTGCATCCCGGTTGGCAGCGTGGTCTGTTCGGAAGCCTGAGCCCCCGGCTGACGCATGGTCTGGTACAGCAGGTCCTGGAACACCGCGCGCTGGCGTTTAAAGCCGTTGGTGCTGACGTTGGCGAGGTTATTGGAAATAACATCCATATTGGTCTGCTGCGCTTCCAGACCGGTTTTTGCAATCCATAAAGAGCGGATCATGTTATGACTCCTGCGTAAGCATCAGCTCACGCTTAAAAGCTGGTTAGCCTGTTTGGCATTTTCATCAGCGGTGCGGATGGTTTTCATATTCATGTCGAAGCTGCGGGCGGTGGCGATCATTTCGGTCATCGATTTGACCGGGCTGACGTTGCTGCCCTCCAGCGCTTCGGGGCTGAGGCGCATCGCTTCATCAGCCGCTAACGCCCCACCGCCTGCCGGGTGGAACAGCCCGTCGTCACCGTGCAGCAGGCTCTGCATCTCCGCCTGCGCCAGCTTGATGCGGCCAACCGGCGTCACCGCCGTCGGGTCATCCCCGGCGCCGAGCGCCGTCAGCGTGCCGTCCGGCGCAATGGTCACGGCGGACTGCGGCGGCACGGTCAGCGGTGCGCCGTCGCCCATCAGCGGAAAACCGTTAATGCTCAGCGCCCCTTCGCTATCCACCTGAATCGCCCCGTTGCGGGTGTAAGCTTCCTGCCCGTCGGCCATCGCCACGGCCAGCCAGCCGCCCTGCGGCAGAGCGACATCGAGGCTGCGCCCGGTGTGATTAATTGGCCCCATGCTGTTGTCGTGGTAGGGCGTGCTCTCGGCCACCAGCGCACGGGTGGCGTGCGTTTCACCCTCGATCGGCACCGAGCGGAAAGCCGCCAGCTGGGCACGAAAGCCGGTAGTGGAGCTGTTAGCCAGATTATTGGCGGTGACGGCCTGACGGTTCAGCGCCGCATTGGCGGCGCTCATGGCGGTATATATCGCGCGATCCATTAACTGCCGCCGTTATCGCAGGTTAACCAGGGTCTGCAACAGCTCAGACTGGGTTTTGATGGTCTGAGAGTTGGACTGGTAGTTGCGCTGATAGACGATCATGTTGACCATTTCAGCGCCGAGATCGACGTTGGAGCTTTCCAGCGCCCCTCCGGTCAGCTTACCGAAGCTGCCGGTACCGGCGATGCCGACCACGGAAGGGCCGGACTGCGGTGATTCGACCCAGGTGTTATTGCCGTTCTGCTGCAGCCCGCCCGGGTTGGTGAAGTTTGCCAGTACCACCTGGGCAATCAGCTGTTTTTCACCATTGTCATAGTTGGCAACGATTTCGCCGTTATCGCCGATCTGGAAGTTGACGTATTTGCCCGGCGCGTGGCCATCGATGGTGGCAGGATCCATCGCATTCTCACCCGAGTTCTGCGTCAGTCCTGAAAGGTCGAGGGTCATACTGAGCGGTGCTGCGCCGTTGAAAGCGGCACCTTTCACCGCCAGGCTGGCAGGATCGGTGACCATTTTTCCGTTGCTATCAAATTCGATATCCAGCTTTTCATAGGGAGTACCGCCACCAGCAGGGGCTGAAGAGTCGTTGCTGTATGCCGTCCACTTGTTATCCGCGGTTTTGACATAGTAGATATCGACCGTGTGGCGGTTACCCTGGCTGTCATAGGCTTCAACCTGGCTGGAATAGCTGTAGGTATCGCCATCTTTCGGATTGAACGGGGTTTTAGTGACAATCTCTTCACCTGATTTCAGGTTGCCGGTCAGTTTGCCGCTGGTGGATGCCACTGGCGGCATACCGGTCTTATTAATCTGAATCGGCCCCACGCCCGCGCCCGGTTGAATCGCCGGTGGCGTGCCGGTGGCCTGATAGCCGGTCAGGCGCAGGCCATTACTCATGTTAGTGATGTAGCCATTAACATCGGTATCGAACTGGCCGTTACGGCTGTAGTACGCCTGCCCTGCTTCATCCATCAGGCGGAAAAAACCGTTGCCGCTGATGCCGAGATCGAGATTACGCCCGGTGCCGGTTAAACCGCCATCGTTGAAGTTCTGGCTGGTACCGGCTACCTGCACGCCCATGCCCTGTGCACCGGCGAAGATATCGGCGAAGGAGACTGAACCCGCTTTAAACCCATAGGTTTGTGAGTTGGCAATGTTGTTACCCACCGAGTCCAGCGCGCGCGATGCCGCATTGAGGCCGCTCAGGCCTTGTGAAAAGCTCATAGTAAAATTCCAGAAAGTGAAGTGAGTAGTTAACGAATAACGAAGATCTCGCTTAACGTCGTGGTTTTGCCCTTAGCCAGATGCAACACCGCGCCCTGTGCTCCGAAGGAGACCGCTTCAATCTTCTCGGCAACCAAACCAACGATCTCAGGCGCCTGGCCCTCGGCCGCGCTGGCGCTATAGGTCACGGTGTATTCCATGTCTGCTTCTGGCTCAGACGGTTTGAAGTTCTCCAGGTCGTCGAGGCTGAACTCGTTAATACCCGCTTTCGTCTTCGACCCTTTCAGCTCGGCGGTATAGGCCTTACCTGCTGCATCGGTCAGCGTCACGGTGACCTTCTCTGCTTCCCCCCCGAGGGCAAAGCTCAGCGGTTTTTCGTCACTGGCGGTATCCACTCCCCCCCAGGTCACTTTCTGATCGCCCTCAACCATGACTTCGCGGCCAACCCAGGATGCCGAGCTCATTTGCTGCATATTGACCAGCAGCCCGCCCACGGTATTAAGCGATTTATTCAGGCTCTCAACCCCGGCAGCGGTGTTGAACTGTGCCAGCTGGGAAGTCAGCTGGTTATTGTCCATCGGGTTAGTCGGGTCCTGGTTCTGCATCTGTGCCACCAGCAGCGTCATAAAGCTGTTGGTGAGGTCGGCAGCGCTGCTGCCGGTGCCAACACCGTTATTGCTGTTATTGTTTACGGAAGAAACTGCCATAAATTATCCTTACTGGCCGAGTGATAATGTTTTCAACATCAACGACTTTGCTGAGTTCATCACTTCGACATTGGCCTGATAGCTGCGGGAGGCGGAGAGCGTGTTGACCATTTCATTCACCACATTGACGTTCGGCATGCGCACGTAGCCCTGCGGGTCCGCCAGCGGATTGCCCGGCTCATACACCAGCCGATCCGGCGCGGTGCTCTCCACCACTTCACCGATTTTTACCCCACCGATATCGCCTCCGGCATGGGTATCCACCTCAAAAGTGACCTGACGGGCACGATACGGCTGCCCGTCCGGCCCGGCCACGCTGTCGGCGTTGGCCATATTGCTGGCGCTGACGTTCAGTCGTTTTGACTGGGCAGTCATTGCCGAGCCTGAAATATCAAAAACGCTAAATAACGACATTTTTATGATTCTCCCTAAGCGAGGACGCTCATCATTTTTTTAATATCCGCACCGAGGAAGGTCAGGCTCGACTGATATTTCACGCTGTTATCGGCAAAGCTGATACGCTCGCGGTCCATATCGACGGTATTACCGTCAGCACTGGGTTGATCCGGAATGCGGTACAGCAAACTGGCATCGTCAAAAACCTTGTCCTGCGCCTCAATATGGCGATGAGAGGTTAATGACAGTGACACCGGTGATTTCGCCAGTGACTGATTCGCCAGCGTGTTTTTTAACTGTTGTGAAAAATCGATATCGCGCGCCATATAGCCGGGCGTATCGGCATTAGCAATATTTGATGCCAGCACTTCCTGCCGACGCGAGAGTAAACTCAACGCCTCCTGCTGAAAGCGAAACGCATCATCAAGTTTATTGATCATCGAAGTTAGGCCTCGCGCCTGAAAATTTAACCGTCATATTTTAGCCAGCGTAGTTCAAATATTACACTGCAAAGAACTGACAGAAATAACCGCTTTTAGCGGGTTAAATTCCCCTGCGAGACATATTAAATAATAACTCATTCAATTGGCGGCAAAACTGTCGGTATTTAGCGCAATAACATCCGCAGCAGCTGGTTTATAATTTAATCATCAACCATTGAGTTGGCCTTATTTATACCCGGCAACCAGGGCACTTTATTATTATGCTTTTCCGTTCATCTTTTCTGCTGCTGACGCTGTGCCTCAGCACCTCGCTGGATGCCAGCACCCAGGCGCTGCCTGCCAGCGAGCAGCGCCTGCTGACCAGGATCAACGGCCTGCTCAACCAGGGTCGGCCAGTGGGTGAGAACAGCAATCTGGTGCAGGTCGCGACGCTGTTAAGCCCGGCGAGGCAGCTGTCTGCACTCTGTGCCGAACCGGTGATGACCCTGGCGGGGAATGAGCGCCGCCTGGTCGGGCGGCGCAGCGTGGTGGCAAAGTGTGGCGCGCGGCGCCACTACCTGACGATTCAGGTGAAGGCGCAGGGAACCTGGTGGCTGGCAAAAAACCGCCTGGCAGCGGGCAGCCGGGTTTCAGCGGGTGATATTGAGCCGTTCACCGGCAGCCTTGAGCACCAGCCCGACGGGATCATTTTTGATGCCGCAGAGATCATCGGTCAGACAACCACGCGCGCCATTGCGGCGGGCAGCCCGCTGCGTCAGAATCAGCTGCGCCAGCACTGGCGGCTGCGCAATGGGCAGACGGTGGATATTGTGGCGCAGGGAAAAGGCTTTCGTATTCGCAGCGCGGGCAAGGCGCTGGCTAACGCCGCGGTAGACGATATGCTGAAAGTGCAGACCCGTTCCGGGCAGACCGTCAGCGGTAAAGTGACCGCTGACGGCCAGGTGGTGATTTTTCTGCAAGAATAATTTTAGTTTCTCGCGCAATCACCGATGAGAAGGTTATAAGCAGTCACTTTTTCCCTTTACCAGGCGAGATTCACCATGAGCATTGACCGTACCCCCCCCGCTGCCGCCGTTAACGCCATTGCTGCCACTCAGGATATGCGCATTCGTCATCCTCAGCAGGAAGCAGAAAGCGCGCGCGTGCAGGCGAGCGGCGATGACAAAACCGACGTGAAGCTGAGCGCGCTGACCCAGCAGATGAAAGCGGACACCCACGGTGACATCGACTATGCGCGTGTTGCTGCGGTACGTGCCGCCCTGGACGCCGGCGAGCTGCCCATTGAACCGGAAACGATTGCCCGTTCGCTGGTCATGGATATCTTTCAATTTAATTAAACACTGAGCCCGTTAAGACATGGACAAGCTGTATCCGATATTGTCACAAATGAAAACGTCGTTGAGCGAGCTGGAGGCGATCATGATTGAGGAAGTCAATCAGCTGAATCGCCCCCAAATTAATCCTGTTTCACTCCAGGTATTAACGGACAATAAAAGCCAGCTGCTGTCGACCATTCAGTATTACGACGAGCTGCGTCGTCGGGAAGAAGCCGAGCGTAACATTGCCGCCCCCTATCGTCAGCAGGGTAAATTATTTAGCTGCTGGCAGCAGGTTACCGAACAGATCCAGGCAACCAAAGATCTGAACGGCAAAGTTGAAGAGCTGCTGAATATCCATATGAAAAAAAATCAGCAGCTGAAGAAAGTGGTGGATAGCGTCAACGGTAATAATATTTACGGCGCTGCGGGTGAATCCCACAGTGCGCCAACCGCGCGCGCCTATAACATCAGCGTCTGAACATCCCTTTAGCATTTACCTTGTGACTATTCGCCAGCGCGCCGCTGGCTTTTTTTTGTCTGAAATGGATCAAATACGCACTGCCACAACAATATAGATCGCTGCAGCAGCGGTAACAGCAGGGAATTAACGCGTAAGGGAGGTGAAAGGCGCGGCGTACGCACTGCTGGCCGCTTTACCTTTATTCAACGTGGTCATTTCGCTACGCAGGGTGTCGAGACGTGAGCGCATCCGTTGCATCATCAGTTCTTCATTTTCCATCAGATTATTGATAACTACACGCACGGCAATTTGCTCTTCATCACTAAGGTGGTCATGGTCACAGGCCATGGCGGCACTGAGCAGCGAGGCGTATTCCGTCATCGAATCAATAAACTCATCCCATTTTCCCTGGCGGGTCAGTTCCAGCATGGTGATATTCAGCAGTGCTGCCTGCTCCAGCCCTGAAGTCAGCGTTTTCTTATCCATAAGTCACCTGCTTTTTCGCCGGCTCAATCTCTTTCCAGGTGGTTGAGATGGTGGTCATAATCTCAATCAGATGCGGTAACTCTTCCGGTGCCTTATTGAGATTTATCAGCAGCAGATTACGCGAAACATACTCGTACAGACTCTCCAGCTCTTCGCTGATTTTGCCGCCAACCTCATGGTTCAGCGCGCAGCGCAGGCCGTTATCGATAATATTAATTGCCCGTGAGATCATCTCGCCTCTCCTGGCGATATTTCCCTGTTCAAAATAGATTTTTGCCCGCACCATGGCGTTTACCGCGCCCTCCAGCAGCATGGTGATCAGCTGATGCGGCGTTGCCCCGGTCAGCTGGCTTTCAAGCGATACCTGCGCATAGGCGCTCTGGCCTGTCCTGCTATACATAGTCATCGTTTCCTGCCGGGCATCGCGCGATGCCCGGCGTTAAAAGTTAAAGCCCGGCCAGCATCGATTGCAGCTGATTGCTCATGTTGTTCATCTTGCTCATCGCCAGATCGAGGCGCTCAAAGTCTTTACGGTTACGCTCGACCACGGCATCGATCATCTTTTCCATCTGCTGAATGCGGTCGCTGACCTGGGACGTTTGATTCTGCAGCCCTTTGGTGATCTGCTCGATCACCCCTTTGACTTTCGGGATAGCATCCGCGTCACCGATGTAGGTTTTAATAATGTCCTGCATCTTGTCGGCAATCCCTGCGCTGGTGCCTTTACCGAGGAACAGGGCTTCGATTTCTGCCGGGTTTTCCTTAACTGCTGCCTCCAGCTTTTTACTGTCAATGGTCAGCTTGCCGGTAGCGGCATCTTCGGTTTTCACCTCGATACCCAGTTTAGCCAGCGAAGCAAACACATCGCTCAGCTCACTGTTGCTGCCCACCGCCACTTCACGCATATCCGCCGTCAGGCGGCGCAGCGTACTGTTGCCCATCAGCGCGCCGTTGCCCGCATTCGGTTCACCCTCTTTACCCTCTGCGGGTGGTTTCCACGCACTGGCGCTGCTCGACTCAGACAGGAAGGCGTTATACAGCTTCACAAACTCTTCGATGGCGCCTTTGAACTTGCTGGTATCGCTGGTCACCGAGAGGTTTTCATAGACAAATTTCATCGGGTCATCTTTGTCTTTTTCAGAGACCTGCTGCAGCTCCAGCGTGATGCCGTCGATCGCGTCGGTAATGGTGTTGCTGCTGCGGGTGAGCTTGACGCCATCAATCACCACAATGGCATTCTGTGCTTCAACCGTGGTATCCATTTTGCCTGCGGGTGGCTTAGCGGCTGCCGGGTCAAAGTTCAGCACATCACCCAGTTTATTGTCCCCTTCGACTTCGACTTTGATCTGGCCTTCATCCCCGGTTTTCTTCGAGGTCATTACCAGGGTAAATTTGCCGTCCTCGGTCGGGCGCACTGAGGCAGTGACATCGCCTTTTTCCTGATTAATTTTTTTGGCAATCTGTTCCAGCGAGGTTTGATCCTTCGCCAGCTCAATCTCCATTGGCTCCCCGTCACCGACGCTGATCTTCAGCGTGCGCTTATCCAAACTTTGATCGCCAAGATTGTCCGTGCGGCTGCTCTGCGCCCCGGTACCAATTTTGTGCGCACGCGCCAGCTGCTCAACGTAGACTTCATAGCTGTCCGGCTGCGCGCCGGAAGTGGCGGTAGCTTTAAACGCTTTATTGGTGCCGACGGTCACGCCGTGGAAACCATCGTCGCCAATCTTTTTCAGATTTTCGTTCAGCGCCGACAGCGAACTGGAGATTTTCCCCCAGGAGGACACCTGATTATTAAATCCGGTTTTCTTTTTGGTATACGGATCCAGTTTCGACTGCTCGGCTTTTTTAATCTGCTCAAGCATATCGGCAAAATCAATGGTCCCACCAGAACCCAGTCCTGGAATTGCAAACCCGGCCATTCTACTCTCCTGCTCGTAGGGTTAATTTGTTATCACATAAATAGCCATCGGATATTTTTCACTTTAGTTTAATTTTTTACAGTTCTGGCGACAACAGCCTCATCCCTTATCTGACACAGGTGCCATCTGTTCTGCGCTTTGAATGGCGTATAAAGGAAAGCCACTTAACCAAAGCCGATAATTAGCCTCAACCATGAAGCTAATTAGAGGATTTGAACTTTTTCGCAAAAAAAATTTCAGTCATTTTTAATTCACACCGATAGCTTAGTTATGCGCAACAACGTACGACGCATAAGTTAATAGCACTTAATTTAGCCCAACCCATTTATGAGGATTTAAATATGGCCCAGGTCATTAACACCAACTCACTGAGCCTGATGGCTCAGACTAACCTGAACAAATCACAGGCTTCTCTGGGTACCGCTATCCAGCGTCTCTCTTCCGGCCTGCGTATTAACAGCGCCAAAGACGATGCAGCGGGTCAGGCTATCACCAACCGCTTCACTGCCAACATTGAAGGCATGACTCAGGCGGCACGTAACGCCAACGACGGTATCTCCCTGGCGCAGACCACTGAAGGCGCGCTGAACGAGATCAACGACAACCTGCTGAACATTCGTCGTCTGTCCGAGCAGGCACTGAACGGCACCAACTCAGAATCTGATAAAAAATCCATCCAGGAAGAAGTCACCGCGCGTCTTGCTGAAATCGGCCGTATCGCCAAAGACACCGAGTTCAACGGCGTGAACGTGCTGGACGGCTCCACCTCTTCTCTGCAGATTCAGATTGGCGCGAAAGATGGCCAGACCATCGGTATCGACCTGCCAGCCATGGACCTGGAGAAACTGGGTCTGGATAAGTATACGGTGGTGAGCGCGCTGGAGAGCAAGTACGTCAAACCAACGCTGAGCGCTGCAGGCAATGCTGTCGCCGCAACTGCTGATATCGGCAATCCTGAGAGCCCAACCGGATTTAAGCTTAATGCGGCTGCAATGGGTAAAATTGCAACTGAAGTTGGTGCCGCTAGCGCAGCAAGAGTTGAGCTTTTCAGCGTCGACGATGGTAAGGGCGGAACTCAGTACTACGCCTACGATTTAGATAAAGATGTGGCAACTCAAATCACCATGACCGCGGATGGATTAGGTGCACCTGAAACCGCTCCGGGTGCTGCCGATGAAGTGATTGGCCAGATGGCTACCGTTACAGCAGGAGAAACGCTTTCCAATGTCGACTCCGATATCCTGAAAAACGGCGTTAGCGCCCTGGAAGGTAAAGCACGCGATTACGCAGTGGGTAAAGAGATCACTCTGGCCAGCGGCGGTACTCACACCCTGGAAGCCACCGATCTGGATGCTGTCGTTGCAGCGCTCGGTGGCACCGCAACAGCGGACAACACCCAGCTGATCGGTCTGGAAGATAAGTCGGGCAATATGACTTATTATGCGGTGAGCACTGCTGCCGATGGCAGCCAGATTGGTGCAGAAGTCACGCTGGATGATACCGGCGCGGGCTTCACTGCAGTGAAAGCCGCTGATATGAGCGTGAAAGATCTGCAAAAAATGGAAGAGCTGCATGGGGGCGCCGGCGTTCTGGCGACCATGGATGCTGCCCTGGCACAGGTTGACAGCTTCCGCTCTGGTCTGGGTGCGGTGCAGAACCGTTTCAACTCGATCATCAGCAACCTGAACACCACCGTGAATAACATGACCGAATCGAAATCACGTATCCTGGATGCGGACTTCTCTTCTGAAGTGTCTGCCATGAGCCGTGCCAACATCCTGCAGTCAGCCGGTATCACTGTGCTGTCCCAGGCGAACCAGGTTCCACAGAACGTGCTTCAGCTGCTGCGTTAATTCGCGTTAAGTTTCCGGCCCATCCTGTCAATTTTGGGCTGTTGCCCTCCCCCCGGGGAGGGTTTTTTTATGCGTGCACGAAGTACCATTAATAAACTGAATGCTTCACCCCTCCCACTTTCTCCTTCATGCCTGTTTACCACTATTAACAAAGTTAAATCTCCTTCGCTCATAGCAGAATATTCAATGTCCATTTACTAATTAACAAACATTTACAAGATTATTAACCCTGGCAACCATCGCGACTTTTTGCCCTATGTGGTGCATAATACGCCGTGAAATTAATAAATTAACAGAAAGAAGCTGCCCTTCCACCGTTATTAAAACATTAACAATGCTAAATACAGCAACCGTTTCAGGCCTGGCGCTTCTTTCACTAACTAGGAAAAATCCTAATACATTCAATTAAATCAATAGCTCACTAAATATAATAACTCTTAAAGAAGATTCGCTACTCTTATGCATAACACCATCGCCATTGGCACCTCGCTAAAACTCGACCGGCGTACCCGCACGCTGTCGAACACTAAAGATGGGAACAGCGTTACGCTGCCTGCTTCTGCCTGCCGCTGCCTGCAAGCCCTGGTGGAGGAGAAAGAGAACGTCCTGTCCTACGAACAGCTGATGGATATCGGCTGGCGCAACGCCGGGGTCGAAGTCACCGAAAACAGCGTCCGCGTGATGATCACCAAAATCCGCCGCGCGCTGGGGGCGCTGAAGGTTGACGATCGCATCCAGCTGGTTGCGGTTACCCGCAGCGGCTATCGCCTGATCGTCAATAAAGAGGCGGTGGTGGTTCCCGCTGCGCCCCCCGCAAAGGTCATTACTCCCCAGGCCACTCCACCCATCCCGCCAGCAGATGCCCCACCGCCACTGCCGCCCATGGCCGCGCCCGCATCGGGAGAAAAAACGGCCGTGTGGCCACGCCGTCTGTTAGCCTGTGCCGTTGGAGGGTTACTGGGCTGCCTGGCGGTGTTCCTTATCAGCGGGTATTTCAAAGTCGTGCCACAGCGCACCGACTTTATTCGCTGGCACGGGGAGGCGATACCGCCCGAGACTGAAGTATGGGTTCCGCAGGGGGAGCTGTCAGCCGCACAACAAAAAACGGTAGTCCAAACGCTACAGCTCTATGCACTTTACGCCAGCGGTTATGGGCCCTATGAGGAGAAAGCGCGCTTCCTCTACATCACCCTTGGCCATTCCCCCCGTCACCTGGGGCTGATTGCCTGCTCCATCCCGCTGCGAGCCTCGGAGAATAATTGTGAGTCGTATTACTTCACCAAACGTTAAATCCTCCCCCCTGCTGTGGTCTGCCGGGAGCTTTCTGCTGGTCGTGCTGTTCTTCTGGGTGAAAGACGTGATGTTTTATCCTTTGAAAGATAGCTGCGTGGCGCCGGAATCTTATTATGCAATTGATGACAATAACCACTGGACCGTTGCCCGTGGTGTTTATCACTCCTACCGTGAAGGGTTGTCGCAGGTGCGTATCGTGTATAACGGCACCATTCAACACTACACCAGTGGAATGCCGTCAATGCGGGCGGTAACGGTGCTGCGTGAAGTGACTATCAAGGCACATCTGAGACAGAATCGCCTGCACAGCACGGTGCTGGAGCAGAGCCGCAAGCTGGGCGATCAAAGCAGCGATCAACAGGTCTTACAGTACGTTTTCCCCCATATTAAACCCGGTGAAAAAAGCACTACCTGGCTCTATCTGTTGAACGGTTCAGCCATCGCGACAGGCAGCGAAACCACACCGCGTACGCTCTGTGTTAACTGACGATCGGGGGTATCACCGCTAATTGGCTCCATTCCTGCCCGCTTTACGCGCTAAAGGTCGGGGCACATATCGCTTAAAATACCTGCCAATCGGACACTGATGAGAACAGCGATGGAAAGGTTGAATCCAGGGTATTACAGCGGTGCGCAGTTAAGGGAGATCGGCTTCAAGTCGGCAGGGGAAAATGTGCGGGTGGCGAAAAACTGCACCATCGTCGGGCCAGGTAATATTAGCCTGGGTGACAATGTCAGAATTGATGGCTTTACCACCATCATTGCGCCTGGAGAGGGGTATTTAACGCTGGGTAGTTACGTTCATATCGGCAGTCACTGCACCCTGCTTGCCAGTGCGGGGATCGTAATGCGCGATTTCTCCTGTCTGTCGCACGGCGTCAGGCTGTATACCAAAAGTGACGACTACAGCGGAGAGTTTATGACTAACCCTATGGTTCCGTCGCACCTTACCAACGTAACTTCCGCACCCATCGTCATTGGCCGCCATGCCATTGTTGGCTCACAGGCCAGCATCATGCCCGGCTGCTTTCTTGCCGATGGCAGCGCGATCGGCGCCAATTCCCTCGTCACCAAGGATTGTGAGGAGTGGACAATTTATGCCGGTTCCCCCGCCAGAAAGATCAAGGAGCGCAAGCGTAACCCGCTGACGCTGGAAAAATTCATTACCGCGCCAGCCCGATAGTTCTGGCGCGCTACGACTATGCCGCCGTGTCTTTCGCCGCATAGCCTCTGATGATACCGATAATAACCTCAATAACATCCTGCTCCAGCCCCGGATAGAGCGGCAGGCAAATCACGCGATCGGCAGCCCGGTGCGCATTCGGCAGATTTTCAGGATTGGCCCCGGCCGAGTGACGGTAGATATGGAAGCTGCTGATCAGCGGATAGAAGTAGCGGCGTGGGATAATATTCTGCGCAATCAACGCCTCGTAGAGCGCATCGCGGCCTAACCCATATTCAGCTTCGACCACCAGGGGAAAATACGCATAGTTCCAGGCCACGTTTTGCGGCAGCGGGGGGATGTGAATGCCCTTCACTCCGGCCAGCCCCTGACGGTAGGTGGCATCCAGCGCCGCGCGCTGGCCGATCGCATGTTCGATATGCTCCAGCTGCAGCAAGCCATAAGCCGCCTGCAACTCGTTCATTTTGCCATTAATCCCCGCCGCCACCACGGTGGTCTCATCAGCAATACCAAAGTTTTTTAACAGGTCAATACGCCGCTTCATGCTGGCGCTGTGGCTGATAATTGCCCCCCTTCAATGGTGTTGAACACCTTGGTAGCGTGGAAACTCAGCACCGACAGATCGCCCTCCAGCAGCACGCTGCGCGAGTTATGCCGTACGCCAAAGGCGTGGGCGGCATCATAAATCACCTTCAGGCCATACAGGTCAGCGATCTGCTGAATGCGCGCGCTGTTGCAGGGAATGCCGTAGCAGTGCACCGGCATGATCGCCGTGGTGTTGGCGGTGATCGCCTGCTCAATTTTTTCCGCATCCATATTAAACCCGCCCGCTTCGGTATCGACAAATACCGGCGTCAGGCCATTCCACAGCAGCGAATGGGCGGTAGCAATAAATGAGTAGGGTGTAGTGATCACCTCGCCGGTTATGCGCAGTGCCTGCAACGCGGTCAGCAGGGCAATAGTACCGTTGGAAAACAGGCTGATATGCTCTACACCGAGGTGATCTGCCAGCGCGCTTTCAAGCTGCTGATGATGTGGACCGTTGTTGGTTAATACCCGGTTATCCCAGATCTGCTCCAGATACGGAATAAACTCGGCCAGCGGCGGCATCAGCGGTCGGGTGACATAGGTTTTTTTATCCAGTGACATCTTACTGCTCCTCCCAACGATGCTCATCTTCAATAAACAGTGCGCTGGGAACCTCACCTGCCAAATGACGCTGCCAGACGGTCTCGATCATCTTTTCAAAGTAGTAAGCATTATGGCTGTGGCTGGCTTCACGCTGTTTGATACGTGCGCGCAGCGACTGACGAATGGCGCTGAGATAGTCATAGCGCCGATCGAGTTCAATCACCTTAGCGGCGTACTCATCCAGGCTGGCGGTGACGAATTCGCCGAGGTTGAAGGTTTTCATCGTTGCCGCCGTGGTGCGGGAAACCGCAGAACCTTCCGTGGTCGTCACCAGCGGCACCCCCATCCAGCTGGCGTGCTGCGCGGTGGTTCCGGCGGAATAAGGGTGGCTATCCAGCAGAATATCGACCTCATTGTGCATGGCCAGATAGTCAGCAAAGCTCTGCTTCATGCGAAAATCCAGCTGCTCAGGCTTAACGCCACGCCGGGTCATCTCCAGCCGGTAGCCGTCGCTCATCCGTTCATCGTTCATATAGGCGAACAGCAGTCGGGCATGTGGCAACGCCCGCAGGATGTTGGCCCAGCAGTCGAGGATTGCTGGCGTCAGTTTTTGCGGCCGGTTGAAATTACCCAACGTCAGATAGCCATTTTTCAACGCCGGCAGTTCGCTCACTTCCGGCGCCACTGCGCTGTATTCAAATATTTTTGCCGAAGGCAGCGAGACTAATTTTTCCGTGAAGATCGCATCCAGCTCACCGGGTGCCATCAAATGATCGTGGGCGATGTAATAATCCATCTGCTGCAGCCCGGTGGTGCCAACAAATCCAATCCATGACATCTGTAGCGCGGCGGGCTTCAGCGCAAAGGTCAGCAGGCGGTTCCCCTCGGTAAAGCCAGAGAGATCGATTAGCACATCAATGTTATCGCTGGCAATTTGCTGCGCCAGCTCCAGGGCGCTGAGGGCCGCGACGCTGCGAAACAGCGTCGCGCTTTCGCGATATTGCTGGGTGATCCGATCCTCTCTGCCCGTTGCATAAGCATACAGCTCAAAGCGATCGCGATTAATGCTGTGCCACACCGGGTAAATGAAATGATGTACCGGGTGCCCTCTTAAATCCCCTGACACGAAGCCAATGCGGATTTTATCCCTGCCGTCCGAAGGAGTCTGTGCGCTTCGCGCCAGCGTAGTGCTTTGCGCCCACTGGCTGGCCAGCACGCCAAAGTCGACGTGGGCATGGAATTTTTCTTCCGCACTGAGAACGGCATCATGGGACAAAAGAAACAGGTAAAGCGCATGGCTATTTAGCCGATTAATAGCGCCCTTCGGTAATGCCAGCGCCTGCGTGCACAGCGCTTTTGCCTCTTCCATTCGCCCGGTGTGGCTATACAGGGTGGCGAGACGTAACAGGCTGATGCTGTTTTTCGCATCATGTTTTAAGGAAGCCTGCAGGCACTGCTCCTCGCGTATTTTATCGTCGATTGCGTTGTAGCAGCTGGATAAATCCAGCCAGCGCTCGCCGTTTTTGTCATCCTGTTTTAACAGCTGCTGAAACAGTAATCGTGGGGTAGATGATTTTGCCTCAAGGCTGGTCAGCACCCGCGCCAGCGAATTCAGCACGGAGTGCAGATCGCCGCCCTGCCCAAGCCTTCTCGCCAGCAGCGTCAGCGCCGTTTCGTTATCTCCCGCCTTATTGCAGGCCGCGGCCGCCAGCATCAGTAAGGTACTGTCCGTGGGGTGCTCTATCAATAGCCCGGCAATATCCTCGCGGGCTTGCTGAATATGCCCTGCATTGAGCAACTGCTGGGCTTTAGAGGCTTTTATGGGGTTGACGCTGACACGCGGTTTTATTGCTCGCAGGCTACGTTCCATACTGGCTGATAACAAGCCACCCTGCTCTTCTGCACTGGTGGCCAGCAGAAATGCGCGCATGGCGCCCTCAACCAGGGTTCGATCGCCACAGGCAATGATGCGCTGCCAGAAGTGCGCCCAGCTGGTAGCGCTGCCAATAAGCAGGCCTTTGCCCGCCAGTTCAATGGCGTATCTTGCATCGCTCAAATTATCCGGATGCGGCCATCGCTGCCACGCCGCAAACTCTTCACGCTTAAACGCCAGCCGCTCCCCCCACCCGTTGGTGCGGGCGCAGTAAGCGCCGTCGGCCACTTCCGTGGTGCTGAAATCACAGGTCAGCCTCAGCTCACCCTCGGCACGGTTATAGGGTGACGGCGCGGCGCTGAGATACAGCGATGGCGGCTTATTGAGGAACAGCTCTTCCAGCGCGGCCATCATCCTTTTGCGATGGTCGACCGGGTTTTCTGGTTCCAGCGTCAGCTGGATGAGTTGTTCCGTGCTGAGACTGCGCGGCCAGGCGGCGCTCAGCCAGTCGAGC
Source organism: Erwinia aphidicola (assembly GCF_024169515.1). NCBI lineage: Bacteria > Pseudomonadati > Pseudomonadota > Gammaproteobacteria > Enterobacterales > Erwiniaceae > Erwinia > Erwinia aphidicola. Next base: position 613,832 of record NZ_JAMKCQ010000001.1, read on the forward strand.
AGGCGGCGAATATCCGGGTTGCTGGTATTAACCATTTCGCCGTAGCGCGTAATGCGCTGGTTTTCATCCCCGGTCAGTGCACAGCTCGCCGCCCAGTGCATCGTCATGAGCTGGCTAAGATCCGGTCGGTGACTGAAAAGCTGAGCGGATTTCCCGCTAATCAGCAGGCTAAAGCGCTCGCTGCGCTGCACGGCAAAATCGAGGTACTGCTGCGCCTGCAGTGCGCTGCTGCCTGCCGCAACCGTCTGGTGCAGCAGCGCGATCTGAGCGCCGTAGTGGGCAGCCAGCTCTGACTGCGGCACCACATCGCCCAGCAGCTGAAGCCGTTCGGCATCCACCCGCTGCGCGAAATCGCTCAGCAGACAGGCGTCCTGATTCTCTTCCAGATACTGCGCGTGCAGCTCAGCATCGCTCAGCTTCTGTGCCGCCGCCGCAGCCTCTTTCACGTCAATGCTGGCGTCCGCCATCGCCATAAAGCTCAGCATCGCTCTGGCGCTGGCCAGCCACGCCTGCTCGCTCTGCGCCGCCGCGCTGTGGAAAACGATCGCCTGCTGTAATACCTTCTGGCTTCTGGCCCCCGGCAGGGTATTCCAGCGCACCGCGATAATCCCATTATCGTTGAGCTGCCGCTGGCACCATTGCATCAGGGCACTGCGCGCGCTGTTATCCAGCAGCGTGTACATCGCCGGGATAATAATATAATCGAAGCGGCCTGCATCTATTGACAGCAGATCCTGTAAGCCCAGGCAATAGAGATGGAGATTATTCAGTTCAGCCTGGCGGGCATTATTCTGCGCCGCCTCGATGCGCTGTGCATCAATATCTACGCCCACACAGGTTGATTGTGGATAAACCGTGGCATGACGGATTAAATTAGCGCCATTTCCGCAGCCAATCTCCAGAATAGCGGCAGTAGAAACATCTCCACAGGGGAATTTATACAGCCAGGCCGCAGCCGCAATTGCCGTCGGGGAGTGATGCCATGAGGTATATAAGCTTGCCACAAAAATATCCTGAGTGAGGGTGAATCCTGGCTGCGGTGCGCGCCAATAAATAAGAATATGACTATGGCGAAATTCTATCATTCGAAGGGGGAAGTCGAGCTACGGATAAGCGGGCAGAAGTGGTGACAATTAATTTTTTTATCGGGTATTAAGCCAGAGCGTGAATTAACGCCGCCATATTATCAAATACCGTCGCCATCAGCCTTTCGATAAACGGGGCGAGGGTTTGGGAAATCAGCGACAGCGCCACCATGCCCACGGTCAGCGTCAGCGGGAAGCCGATCACGAAAATCGACAGCTGCGGCGTCATACGGTTAAGCAGGCCAAGGATAAAGTTAATGCACAGCAGCAGCGCGATAATCGGCAGCCCAAGCATCAGCCCTTGCTGAAAAATCATCCCTGCCTGATTGACCAGCAGGTAAAAGCCGCCCAACTGCAGCGGCGCATCGTCCACCGGCAGCTGCTGGAAGCTTTCGGCGACCATGGCAATCAGCCACAGATGGCCGTTGAATACCAGGAACAGCAGCGTCACCAGCAGATTGAGGAAGCGTGAGATCACCGGAATATTCCCGGCATTAGGGTCAAAGAAGGTGGCGAACGACAGGCCCATCTGCATACCGATCATCTCCCCGGCCATCTTCACCGCGACAAACAGCAGCTGGATCGACAGCCCTAACGCGGCGCCGATCAGCACCTGCTTTGCCACTGCCCAGACGCCCTGCACCGAATACAGCGCGATCTGGCTGTCCGGCAGCTGGCCGCCAATCAGCGCGGCGATCAGAATCGAAAGCCCGACGCGCACGCGCACGCTGACGCCCTTCTCACTAAAGACTGGCGCCACGGTTAACAGCGCGGCAATACGCACCATAATCAGGAAATAGTGGCTGAGCAGCTCATAGATCTGCGGCAGGGGAACGGAAAAGGCCATCAGCCGATAACTGACGGAATGTTGATAATCAGCGCGCGGGTGTATTCGATAAAGTTACGCATCATCCACGGGCCGAGGATCACCGCAATGCCGACAATCACCAGGATTTTGGGAATAAAGGTCATGGTCATTTCGTTGATCTGCGTGGCGGCCTGCAAAATACTGATAATCAGGCCGGTGGCCAGCGCGGCCAGCAGCAGCGGCCCGGCGACCATCAGGCCGAGTTTTATCGCCTGGATTCCGAGGTTCATTACACTTTCAGGAGTCATGACGGGTTACCTAACTGTAGAAGCTCTGCGCCAGCGAGCCCATTAACAGGGTCCAGCCGTCGACCAGCACGAACAGCATCAGCTTAAACGGCAGTGCAATGGTGGCGGGCGGCACCATCATCATCCCCAGCGCCATCAGAATACTGGCAATCACCAGGTCAATAATCAGGAAGGGGATAAAGATGGTGAAGCCGATCTGGAACGCGGTTTTCAGCTCGCTGGTGATAAATGACGGCACCAGAATACCCAGCGGCACCTCTTCCGGCGTGTTGAACTCCCCGGCTTTGGCGATCTGTGCAAACATCGCCAGGTCGTTTTCCCGCGTCTGGTCCAGCATAAACGCCTTCAGCGGCTTGATGCCCTTCTCCAGCGCCACTTCCATGGTGATCTTATCTTCCTGCAGCGGCTGCCAGGCTTCATCGTAGATCTGGTTAAACACCGGCGACATTACGTAAAAGGTCAGGAACAGCGCCAGCCCGACCAGTACCTGGTTTGGCGGCGCCGTCGGGGTGCCGAGCGCGTTACGCATCAGCCCGAGCACGATAACAATGCGGGTAAAGCCGGTCATCATCAGCAGCAGCGCGGGCAGGAAGGTCAGCGAGCTGAGCAGCACCAGCGTCTGCACCGGCAGCGTCCAGCCGCCGTCGCTCTGCGGGTTCGCCAGGGTGATATCGCCGTTGGCCGCCAGCGCGCTCGCGGCAGGCAGCAGCAGTGCGGCCAGCCCGCAGAGCAGCCGCAGCAGAGAGGTGCGCGTCATGATGCCGCGCCCCCGCGCTGTTTCTGCCTGAGCTTATGCAGCAGCTGGCCGAAACTTCCCGCGCCTGCTGCCGGAACCTCTGGCTGCTCACTGAGCGGTTTCGCCAGCGTCGCCAGGCAGACGATCTGCGTGGCCGTCACGCCCAGCACCAGACGCTGATCCTCAACGTCAATCAGCACGATACGCTCGCGTGCGCCCAGCGATTTACTGGCGACCACCGCAATCAGGCTGCCGTCGTTAAAGCGACCGGCGATGCCGCTGCGACGAGCCGCCCAGGCCAGCAGCACCATCACCAGGATAATCAGCGCCAGCGCACCGGAGACCGTCAGCAGCACCGAATCTGTCCCGCCTGTCGAGGCCGTGTTGATCATTGAGGAAGAGGTTTTCATTAGCGGCTCAGGCGGTGCATACGCTCGGACGGAGTAATAATATCGGTAATGCGGATGCCGAATTTATCGGACACCACCACCACTTCGCCCTGCGCAATCAGGTAGCCGTTAATCAGGATATCCAGCGGTTCACCCGCCAGGCCGTCAAGCGACACCACCGACCCCTGGCTCAAACGCAGCAGCTCTTTAATGGTCATTTTGGTCCGACCCAGCTCTACCGTCATTTTGACCGGGATATCGAGGATTAAATTAAGCTCATCTGAAAATTGTGGCACTGACATTGGCTGGGTCATTCCCGCTGAACTCTGCTCGCTCATCGCCTCCCCCCAAAGGTCATCCGTCTCTGAACCCGACGAGAGTTTATTGTCGCTCATGGGGAAATTACTCCTTATCAAACGTATGTAATGCGGATTGAATCATCTGCTCTATGCGCAGAGCATACTGATTGTTTACGGAGCCATATTTCGCGGTAAATACCGGCACGCCACCGACGCGGGCGGCAATAAGCTCCTGCTTATCTAAGGGGATCACATCGTCGATCTTGAGATTCATCACGTTCGACAGACGGGTATCCACATCGGCAAACTGCGCCACCAGCTCCAGCTCGGTTTCGCGCATCTGGCTGACCAGCAGGCCGCGCCACTGGGTATCTTCGTGCCCGACGTTCTCCATCGGTGGATTACTCAGTACTTCACGCAGCGGCTCAATGGTGCTGAACGGAATACAGATATTGAACTCGCCCTTGTGCGATCCAATTTCCACCGAGAATGGCGTCGTCACCACCACGTCATTCGGTGACGAGGTGATGTTGGTGAACTTCACCTGCACTTCAGAACGGATATATTCCGTTTTGATTTTAAAAATGGTGCTCCAGGCAAACTCGTAGGCTTCCTGCGCCATGGTCAGCATGCGGTGGATCACCCGCTGTTCGGTCGGGGTAAATTCCCGCCCGTCCGCCTTGGTGGGAAAACGACCGTCGCCGCCAAACAGGTTATCCACCGCCATAAACACCAGCCCCGGCGAGAAGGCCATCAGCGAGGTGCCGCGCAGCGGATTAAGATGCAGCAGGTTCAGGTTGGTTGGCACCGGCAGGTTGCGGGCAAACTCGTGATACGGCTGGATTTTAATACTGCCGGCGGTAATATCCGGGCTGCGGCGCAGCAGGTTAAATAACCCCATGCGAAACTGGCGCGCAAAGCGTTCGTTAATAATTTCCAGCGAATGCAGACGTTCGCGGATCACCCGCCGCTGAGTGTGCGGATCGTAAGGCCTGGCCTCATGGTCGGTGACGCTGTTCAGCGGTTCATCGCTGCTTTCGCTGTCGGCATTCAGCAGGTGATCAATTTCTGCCTGGGATAGAAAGTTGTCAGACATGGTTATTACCGCAGAATAAATTCGTTAAACAGGACATCTGTGACCGAGACCGCCTGTTTAGATGCCAGAGGCTTGCTCACTTCATCTTTAATTTTGTCCATCAACTGCTGCTTACCTTCATTGGTGGACAGCTCTTCATAACTTAATTTCGACAGCAGAATCAGCAGGCGACTACGATATTCCGGCAGAAACTTTTCCAGGGTCAGCATCGAGTGTTTATCTGCCATTCGTAGTGAAACGCCGACAAACAGCACGCGGTCGCTCTCTTTTTCCGTTGGTTTGAGGCTGACGGTAAAGGTACTTAATGACTGATACAGGGGTTCTGCGTCGACAGGCTTTTTCACTGCCGCTGTGCCATCTGTATTAGCTGGATTAACTGGATTAGCCTGTAATTTTTTCATTTCCCAGAACAGGTAACCGGCAAAACCACAGGCCGCAATCATGACGATAAACATTAAAATCATCAAAAATGGACGCCGCGAACGGCCGCCCGCTGCTTTTTTATTTTTATTACTCATTGATTAAACTCTGTAATGAAAGCGCTATTCTGATTTCTGTCACATCAGATAAGGCGCGTATTGTAGTCCACTTATTCGCCAGGATAATTACCTGATGAAGTTCCATTAGTGCGGGTATTTCACCGCATCATGCAAAGGTATTTATCCCGGCAGCGGAGCTCAGATGGTGCAGCGCGATCGGCTGACTATTTTCCTCTTCCAGCAGCGGCTCAGCGCTCCCCTGCCGCGCGTGGCCATGGCCGGATGAGCCGTTGCCCTGCGCCTGGGCGCCTGCGAAATGCGGATTATCCGCGCTGACGCTGGTCTGCCCCAGCTGGACCCCTGTTTCTGCCAGCGCGCTGCGCAGCTGCGGCATTGCGGCTTCCAGCGCCTGACGCACCTGCGGATGTTCGCTGACGATATGCAGCTCCGCCTGGTTCTGCTGCATGCGCAGGGTGATTTGCAGCGCGCCCAGCTCTTCCGGGTGCAGCTTGATCTGCGCGTTATCCACGCCGTCACGGCTGAAGATCGCCAGCTGCTGACCGAGTGACTGCTGCCATGCCGGGGTGCCTACCGGGTGCGGGTTAACGACGACTGGCGGCGCTGCCGGAGCGGGCAAGGTTATGGCGGTCAGTACCGGACGTGGCGCCGCCATCAGCGGCGCATCGCTGGTGCTACGGCTATCCAGCGGCAGCAAAGCCTCGCGCTCAGGACTGACCACCAGCGGTTTAGTGGTGTTGACGGCCAGCGCGCCGAGCTGCGGCAGGCTGGCTGGCAGCGTTTCCGCTACGGCGTTCGCCGCCTGATCGAGCGGCAACGGCGGGCGCGGCACCGGGGAGCGCGATGGCCGCACGTCCGCCGTTACCTCGCGCAGCAGCGGGGCATCCTGCGCATCGGCCCCGGCGTTTTGCGCCACCAGCTGCTGTAGCTGCCAGCCATCGGGCAGGGCTGGCTGAGCGGGCAGCAGTGGCGCAGGCACCACAGCGTCAGGCGTCAGCAGCACAATCTCTGGCAGGGCGGACTTGTCATCCGCGCCAATCACTGGCGGCAGAGTACTCTGGTCATCCGCAGCAACCACTTCCGCCAGCAGCTCGCCCGGAATCTCTTCCCCGGGCTGTACTGGCAGCAGCGATTCCGGCAGCAGCGGCGCGTTGTCCGTCAATCCTGCCAGCAGTTGAGCAAAGTGCCCTGCTTCCCCTGCAGCCAGCGTCTCATCAGGCCCTGCCAGCCTGCGGGCCGCACTGCCCAGCAGCGCATTGATATCAATATTCATAGCCTGTCTCTTTTTTGCCCGGCTCGCTGCGCGAACTCGTCCATCATTTTTTGTTCATGGCGGTTTTCCGCCAGGGTGCGGGCGTCTTCACGCCGCGTCAGCAGGGTCTCAAACGCGGTGAGCCGCTGCTTGTCCTGTATCCAGCTCTGCTTCGCCTCGGTGACGTTCAGCTCGCACTGGCTGAGGTGCTGGTCGTGCTGCTTCACTACCTGATTCAGCGCTAAAATAAACGCCTGATGGTTCACCAAGTCGGCGACGCTCATGCCGCGGCTCTGCATGCTGCTGCGCAGCGACTGCTGGTATTCGCGTTCATAGCCCTCCAGCTGCTCGCCCTGGGTCAGCGCCTGCTGCCAGACCTGCTGCGCGCTGCCTAACGCCTGGGTGGTCTGCGTTAACTTCTCTGCGGCCATCTCACGCAGCATGACCATCGGATTTTGGCTTTTCATCGGCTTATGCCCTGTGCAGTGACGTCAGGAAACAGCTGCGCCAACGCGCTGACGGCCCGGTCGTAATCGCAGCTTTCGTGGATCGCCTGGTGCAGATACGCTTCCATCGCCGGATAGTGCTGGATAGCCTGGTCGAGCAGCGCATCGCTGCCCGCCACGTAAGCGCCAACGCTGACCAGGTCACGGTTGCGCTGGTAACAGGAGAGCTGCTGCTTGAAGGTCTGCACTTGGCGGTACTGCGGGTGCGGGATCAGCTCGGTCATTGCGCGGCTGATCGACGCTTCAATATCGATTGCCGGGTAGTGCCCGGACTCCGCCAGACGGCGCGACAGAACAATGTGGCCGTCGAGAATGGCACGTGCCGAGTCGGCAATCGGGTCCTGCTGATCGTCGCCTTCGGTCAGGACGGTGTAGAACGCGGTGATGGAACCGCCGCCGGGCATACCGTTACCGGCCCTTTCCACCAGCGCGGGCAGGCGGGCAAACACGGATGGCGGATAGCCTTTGGTCGCCGGGGGTTCGCCGATCGCCAGCGCCACCTCACGCTGCGCCATGGCGAAGCGCGTCAGGGAATCCATAATCAGCAGCACGTTAAGGCCGCGATCGCGAAAATCTTCGGCAATGCGCGTGGCGTACACCGCGCCCTGCATGCGCAGGATCGGTGACACATCCGCCGGGGCGGCAATCACCACCGCACGCTGGATCCCCTCTTCACCGAGGATATTTTCAATAAAGTCTTTCACCTCGCGTCCGCGTTCACCGATTAGGCCGACGACGATGACGTCGGCATCGGTAAAGCGCGCCATCATGCCGAGCAGCACGCTTTTCCCGACGCCGGATCCGGCAAACAGCCCCATGCGCTGGCCGCGCCCGACGGTCAGCAGGCCGTTAATCGCACGTACGCCAACATCGAGCACTTTTTTGATCGGGTCACGGTGCAGCGGGTTAAGCGGCTGGGTAAACAGACTGGCGCAGTCGGTTTTCAGCGGCGCCGGGCGCCCGTCCAGCGGGCGGCCCTGCGCGTCCAGCACCCTGCCGAGCAGCTGTGGCCCGACCGGCAGCTGTTTGCCGACCGCTTCGGACTCCGGCGCGTAGACGCGGGCGCCGGGCAGGATGCCGTCGACGTGCTCCAGCGGCATCAGATACAGCACCTGATCTTTAAAGCCGACCACTTCGCTTTCCACCGGCACCACGCCGTCGCGGGTTTGACGCTCAACAATGCACAGTGCGCCAATCGGCAGCTTCAGCCCGACCGCTTCCATCACCAGCCCGGTGGCGCGCGTCAGCCTGCCGTACTGGCGAAACGGCGCGATATCGCCGATGCGCGTCTCGACGCGATCGATCGCGTCAAGCCAGCGTTGCAGATGCGCTGTCATGCGGATAGCTCCTCGTGCGCCAGCTGGCACAGCTTCTGCCAGCGTGTTTCTAAGGTGGCATCCAGCTCCACTTCATCGGTTAACAGGCGGCAGCCGCCGGGTAACAGCTGGCTGTCGGTATGCAGCTCCCAGCCCATCGCGACCAGCGTCTCGCCGAGCGCCCCGTCAATCAGCGGACGATCGTCCGGGTGGATCATCAGCCGGATTTTGCCGTTCAGCAGCGGATCCTGGCGCATCAGCTGTTTAATCTGCTGCTGCAGCTGGGTATTGCTGCTGCCCTGCTCGCTGCCGTGCAGGCTCTGTACCGCCTGCAACGCCAGCTGCACCAGACGGCTGGGGATCAGGCTGTCGAGGCTGTCCAGCGACAGCTTGAATGAAGCGATCCACGCTTCGACGCCCTTCAGCGCCGCCTGCTGCGCGCTCTGAGCCTCGCTGATGCCCTGCGCGATGCCGGCTTCATGCCCGCTGTGAAAGCCGGCTTCATAGCCCTGCTTTTTGCCCTCTTCCTGGCCCTGAGTCAGCCCCTGGTTGTACCCCTGCTGCTCCGCCTGCTTGCGCAGCCGTGCCAGTTCGGCTTTGAACTGGGCATCGCTGGCCGGGTTGTTAGTGACCGGCAGCGGCTCCTGGTGCTCGCTTTCCGTAGCCAGTAAGTTATCCGGCTTCCAGCTGCGCCACTGCGGTTTATTCTGCTCATCAGACGTAGGCATCGTCGCTGCTCCCAATCAGAATTTCGCCGGTTTCGGCCAGGCGACGCACTACCAGCAGTACCGATTTCTGTTCTGCCTCGACCTGCGACAGGCGCACCGGCCCCCGGGAAGCGAGATCCTCGGCCATCAGGTCCGCCTGGCGGCGTGACATATTGCGGAAGAACTTGTCGCGCAGCGCCTCGTTGGCCCCTTTCAGCGCGATCAGCAGGGTCTCGCTTTCGATCTCCTGCAGAATGCGCTGGATGCTGCGGTCTTCGACATCCACCAGATTTTCGAACAGGAACATCTCGTCGATGATTTTCTGCGCCAGCTCGCCGTCGAAATCGCGTACCGCGTTGATCGCCGCCTCTTCCTGCTGGGATTTCATCAGGTTGAGGATCTCCGCCGCCGGACGCACGCCGCCCATTTTGCTGCGCTTGAGGTTCTGGCCGTGCAGCAGATTGTTGAGCACTTCGGTCAGCTCCTGCAGCGCGGCAGGCTGCACGCCACCGAAGGTGGCGATACGCAGCATAATGTCGTTACGCTCTTTATCGTCAAACTGCCCCAGAATATCTGCCGCCTGGTTACGCTTCAGGTGCACGAGGATGGTGGCGATAATCTGCGGATGCTCTTCGCGGATCAGGTCGTATACCGTTTGCGGCTCCATAAAGTTGAGCGTTTCGATGCCGTTGTTGCCCTGCTGGGAGTCCAGCAGATCTTCCAGCAGCGACGAAGCGCGCTCTTCGCCCAGCGCTTTCACCAGCACGCTGCGCAGGTAGTCGTTGGTGTTCAGGCTCAGCGCCGCATACTCGCCAGAGTCTTTGGCGAACTCCTCCAGCACTGCTGACATCTGGTCATGGGTAAAACCGGCCATGTTGACCATCGAGCTGCTGATCTGTTTGACCTCGTGGGCGTTGAGGTGCTTAAACACTTCGGCCGCCAGCTCATCGCCGAGGGTCAGCATGACGATGGCGCTTTTATCACAGGCATTCATGGTTTCTGCTGCTCCTTATTCATCCACTGACGCATGACCAGGGCGATCACGCGCGGCTCCTGTTCGGCCAGTTCGCGCAGCTGCTGACTGTTCATCTCGCTGTCGACGCGGCGCTGTGCTTTGGCGTGAGCTTTCATCTCCGCCACTTTCTTCTTCTCATCCAGTTCAACCTGGCGTACCTGCTGCTCCATCTCCATACGACGGATCGCGGTTTCCTGATGGCGCAGCCAGGTCGGCTGCACCAGCTTGCGCCACAGCACCCAGGCAATAATGGCGATCACCAGGTAGCGGGCGATGGACATCATCAGCGCCTGGAAGCTCTGCTGCTGCCACAGCGGTGGCATCACCTCTTCCTCTACGCCGTTAAAGGCGGAGTTAACGATGTTGATGCTGTCCCCGCGTGCAGCGCTGTAGCCGATAGCTTCTTTCACCAGGGTGTTGATACGCTCCAGCTCGGCGGCGGCCAGCGGGCCTGGCTTGCCCTCTTTGCCGGCAGGCAGGTAGTTAATCACCACCGCCACCGACAGCCGTTGGATCTGCCCGACGCTGGTTTTGGTGTGGATCAGGGTGCGGTCAACCTCAAAGTTGGTAGTTTCATCGTTGCGGTTGTTATAAGGCTGGGCGCTCTCGTTGCTGCCCGCGCCTGCCGTTTGCGTGCTGGTGCTGTTGTTCTGACCCTTGGCGGCCGGAGTGGCTGGCGTCAGCGGTTTCCTCAGGGGAGCCGTTGCCGGGGTTGGCGGCGTATTGCTTAACGCGCCCGGAACGCCGCCGGTGGTGCGTCCGTTGCCCTGCGCTGACTGGCTGGACTGACGGCTGCGGATCGCCATTTTGTCGCTGTCTGCATTGGGCTGATACTGCTCATCGGTGCGCTCCTGCTGGGTAAAGTCCATTTGTGCGGTGACCTGGGTGCGCACATTGCTGTCGCCCACCAGCGGGGCCAGCAGACGCTGAATGCGCTGCTGATAATCGTTTTCAATCTCGTTGGTATACTTCAGCTGTGAGGTCTGCATGCCGCGCACGCCGCTCTGCGTCAGCAGGTTGCCGCGCTGGTCGACAAGGGTGACGTTATCCGCCGATAGCCCGGTGACCGCACTGGAAACCAGATGGGTAATCGCCGTGACCTGGCCGTCATCCAGCGTGCGGCCCTGCGCCAGGGTGACGCTGACCGAAGCGGTTGGCAGCTTCTGGTCACGTACGAACATCGACGGTTTCGGCACCGCCAGATGCACGCGAGCACTGAGGATCGGCCCGAGGTTTTCAATGGTGCGTGACAGCTCGCCCTCCAGCGCACGCTGAAAGTTAATCTGCTCGCTGAACTGGCTGATACCGAACTTCTCCTGGTCGAGCAGTTCAAAGCCAACGGAACCGCCCTTCGGCAGCCCCTGCTGAGCCATCTTCATGCGCGCTTCGTGCACCTGCCCTTCCGGCACCATAATCGCGCCGCCCGGCGTATCGATGCGGTAAGGGATATTCATCTGCGCCAGCTGAGTGACAATGGCACCGCCATCCTCATCGCTAATGTTGCTAAACAGCACGCGATACCCCGGCTCCTTCGCCCAGATTAGCAGTGCAATGATCGCGGAAAGTGCCGCCGCAGCGGCGATAACCAGCAGCAGTTTAGGGTTGGCGCGAAATGAGCTCATTGCCGCCTTTATACTGTCTGCCGGGTTGCTCTTTAAATCATTTGTTGTGGCACTCATGCCGTAATCCTGTAAGAAATAATCACGCAGCCAAAACCTGCGAACAAGCCTGCCGGTGATGCAAGACAGCAGCCGATGAACGTATATTTTGAGAAATTTTGAGGGGCGTATTATCGTCCTAAAGGCGTTTTTTTTAAGCATAAATAAGCTCAAAGTTCTGTCAGCTTATCGGGTTTTTCGCCAATTTCTCCCCCGTGTTAATATGCATCTGTCTAAAAGCTGCGCAATTTTTATTGCACCAGAATTCATTAATTAGCCGGAATAAAAATAATGTCAGCATCAATTCACAGTGTGATTGGGCAAATGCACGCTCAGGCCCAGAAAATTTCGGGATCCGCTGATTTCCTCTCTGCCGGAAAGTTAACAGATAACGTGGGCGGCGCGACATTCTCGGACGCCTTGTTTAACAGCATCAATGAAATCAATAAGACACAGCAGGTAGCCAAGAAAAATACCCAGGATTTTATGTCCGGAAAAAGCGATGTCGGCCTGAATGATGTGATGCTCTCCATGCAGAAATCATCGGTGGCATTTAGCTTTGGCGTGCAGATGCGTAATAAAATGCTCAGCGCCTATCAGGAAGTTATGAGCATGCCGGTTTAAGGCATTGACGAACATCATCATGAATGAAAATTTGCGCGTACCGCTTCGCACTCCCCAACTCTCAGACGCGCTGAGCGACCGGGAATTACAGCGTATCAGCCAGCTGATATATCAGCGTGCCGGTATTGTTCTCACCGAACAAAAGCGAGACATGATATTTAACCGCCTGTCACGCCGCCTGCGTGAATTAAAATTAGCGCGCTTCAGTGAATATATTCAGATCCTGGAATCCAGCCCGGACAGCCCGGAATGGCAGGTATTTATTAATTCTCTGACCACCAACCTGACCGCGTTTTTCCGCGAGGCGTACCACTTTCCAGCGCTGGCAGAACATGCCCGCCAGCATGCCAGTGGCTATCGCGTCTGGTGTACCGCGGCCTCGACCGGTGAAGAGCCGTGCTCAATTGCCATGACGCTGGATGAGGTTCTCGGCCCGGCCATCGGCGGGCCGCGCATCTGGGCAACCGATATTGATACCGATGTGCTGGCGCGCGCCAGCGCCGGGGTTTACCGCCTGGCAGACGTGCAGAGCCTTAGCCCTGCGCAAAAGCGCCAGTTCTTTTTGCGCGGCACCGGGGATAACAGTGAACAGGTGCGCGTGAAGCAGGAGCTGCTCGCGGCGATCCACTATCAGCGCCTGAATCTGCTGGACGCCAGCTGGAATGTGCCCGGCCCATTTGACGCGATTTTTTGTCGCAACGTAATGATCTATTTCGATGCGCCGACGCAACAGCGGCTGATCCAGCGTTTTGCCCAGTTGCTGAAGCCAGACGGACTGCTGTTTGTCGGCCATTCGGAGCATTTTAACCATCGGCAAAGCCCGTTCCGCCTGCGCGGACAGTCGGTGTACGCACTAACGGAGACAGGACGTTGAATAAGATACGAGTGCTGTGCGTCGACGACTCTGCCCTGATGCGCAACATGATCACGGCGGTCGTCAATCAGCAGCACGATATGGAGATGGTGGCGACGGCGGCCGATCCGATCACTGCCCGCGAGCTGATCAAGAAATTTAACCCCGACGTGCTGACGCTGGATATCGATATGCCGCGTATGAACGGGCTGGAGTTTCTTTCACGCCTGATGCGCCTGCGCCCGATGCCGGTGGTGATGGTCTCCTCACTGACCGCCAAAGGGTCCGAAGCCACCCTCACCTCACTGGAGCTGGGGGCGGTGGATTTTATCGCCAAGCCGGACGTCAGGCAGAACAGTGAAATCGACCACTGGGCACTGCTGGTAGCCGACAAAATCCGCGTGGCGGCGCGGGTCGAATTCCCCCAGCGGGCGCACGCGGCGAGCGAACGCCACAGCATCAGTGCGCCGCACCTCGGGATGGAAAAAATTATCGCTATCGGTTCCTCAACCGGTGGCACGGAAGCCCTGCGCCGGGTACTGACCCCGATGCCGGCCAACTGCCCCGCCGTGCTGATCGCTCAGCATATGCCTGCGGGCTTTACCCTGTCGTTTGCCCAGCGCATGAATTCGCTGTGTGCAATGACGGTGAAAGAGGCCGAGGAAGGCGAACCGGTGCTGAACGGCACCGCCTATATTGCCCCTGGCGATCGGCATATGGAGATTGCGCGCCAGGGCAAGGGCTATCAGATCCGCCTCAACAGCCATCCGACGGTTAACCGCCATCGCCCTTCGGTCGACGTGCTGCTGCACTCGGTGGCCGAACACGCCGGGCAGCACGCCGCCGGGGCGATCCTGACCGGGATGGGCAGCGACGGTGCGCGCGGGCTGCTGGCGATGCGCCAGGCCGGAGCCTGGACGCTGGCGCAAAGCGAGCAGACCTGCGTGGTGTTCGGTATGCCGCGCGAAGCCATCGCGCTACAGGCCGCGGTCGAAGTGACGGATCTCCAGCATATCAGCCAGCGTCTGATCGACAGCTTCACGCCGGCGGACCGCAGTAAAACAGCAAAATAACAGCGGGATACCTCCACCGTTTGCAGGAGGATTTTCAGGATAACACCATGTTGGATAAGAGCTTACGTTTTCTGGTTGTTGATGATTTTGCCACGATGCGCCGCATCGTCCGCAATCTGCTACAGGATCTGGGTTACAAGAACATTGAAGAAGCGGAAGACGGCCAGGATGCGCTGAACAAGCTGCGCGCTGCCGAATTTGATTTTGTGGTCAGCGACTGGAACATGCCGCATATCGATGGTCTGGAACTGCTGAAGACCATTCGTGCCGACGCGGCTATGGCCAAACTTCCGGTACTGATGGTCACGGCAGAAGCCAAGCGCGAAAACATTATTGCCGCCGCTCAGGCCGGCGCCAATGGCTACATCGTGAAGCCTTTCACCGCCGCCACGCTGGAAGAGAAGCTGGGCAAAATTTTCGAAAAACTCGGTTAATGACAATGACAATGACAGAGAATAATTCACCCGGCAGCGATAATTTTAAAGACATCTTTTTACGCATTGGTCAGCTGACGCGCGTGCTGCGCAACAGCATGGCTAACCTCGGCCTCGAACAGGCCTTACAGGAAGTTGCCGAGGCCTTCCCGAACACCCGCGATCGCCTTGACTACGTCGCGGCGAAGACTTCCCAGGCTGCCGACCGGGCGCTGACCTGCGTGGAAGTCGCCCGCCCGCTGCAGGAGTCACTGGGTAACGAGGCAGCGGCACTGAACGCCCGCTGGGACGCCTGGTTTGTCGAGCCGCAGCCGCTGGAAGAAGCGCGCGAGCTGGTCACTGCCACGCGTGCCTACCTTCGTCAGGTCCCGGACGTCACCCGCAGCACCAACCATCAGCTGACCGAAATCATGATGGCGCAGGACTTTCAGGATCTGACCGGCCAGGTGCTGCACGGCCTGGTCAATGTGATAGAAGTGGTGGAGAAAGAGCTGATCAGCGTCCTGCTGGAAAATATGCAGGAGATTGAGCCGGTTAATGCGCATGACAATGCCCATCTGAAAAACGGCCCACAGATCAACACCACCGCTGAGGGGATCGTTGCCTCGCAGGAACAGGTGGACGATCTGCTGGAATCACTGGGCTTCTGAGTTAACTGGCCGCCGCTATGTCGCAAGAAAGTGATAACGAGAAAACCGAAGACCCCACGCCCACGAAACTGGCGAAATCGCGTGAAGATGGACAGATCCCGCGCTCAAAAGAGCTGACCACGCTGCTGATGCTGCTGGTGGGATGGGGGCTGATGGTCGGTGGCGGTGAGAGCCTGGCGCGCAGTCTGATGCATCTGCTGCACAACGGACTGACTTTCGATCGGCTGCTGACGGCCGACCCGGCGCATATGCTGCAACGCGCTGCCAGCCTGCTCGGTCAGGCATCTCTCGCCACGCTGCCGTTTGTCTGCGGCCTGTTTATTACCGCAATTGCGGCACAGCCGATTGTTGGCGGGCTGAACCTGAGCGCGAAGTCGATCAAGCTGAATCTGAAAAAGCTTAATCCGCTCAGCGGCATCAAGCGCATGTTCTCGGCGCAGATGGCCTCCGAGATGCTGAAGGCGATTTTAAAAGTGCTGCTGGCCTCGCTCGGCGGCGGGCTTTACCTGCTGCTGAATAAAGAGAAATTTATCCGGCTGATCTTCGAACCGCTCGGCATGGCGCTCAGCGATATCGCCAGCCTGCTGATCGGCTGCATGCTGGCAGTGATCCTGTCGCTGATCCCGATGGTGGCCTTTGACGTGATTTACCAGATCTACAGCAACTGGAAGAAGCTGCGCATGAGCCATCAGGAGATCAAAGATGAGTTCAAAAAGCAGGAAGGCGACCCGCTGATTAAAAACCGCGTGCGCCAGATGCAGCGCGCCATGTCGCAGCAGCGCATGATGAGCGACGTTCCCGATGCGGACGTGGTGGTCAATAACCCGACGCACTACTCTGTCGCCCTGAAATATCAGGACGGCAGCCTCGGCGCACCAAAAGTGGTGGCCAAAGGCAGCGGCCTGATTGCCCTGCGCATCCGCGAACTGGCGGAAAGCCACAGAGTTCCGATGCTGGAAGCGCCCCCGCTGGCGCGTGCGCTGTATCGCCACTGCGAAATTGGCGCACCCATTCCGGCTGATTTATACAACGCGGTAGCAGAAGTCCTGGCGTGGGTTTACGGCCTGCGCCGCTGGCGTAAAGGCTTTGGACAGCGCCCTGTCACCCCTGAAAACCTTCCCGTGCCCGACGCGCTGGATTTTGCCCAAGAGAGTAAAGAGTGATGGCTAATCTCGCCACCCAGTTACGATTACCGAAGTTTAAAGAGACCCAGTGGCAGGTGCTGGCCGGCCCGGTGCTGATCATGACCATCCTGGCGATGATGATCCTGCCGCTGCCGACTTTCGTGCTGGATCTGTTCTTCACCTTTAACATCGTGCTGTCGATCATGATCCTGCTGGTGGCGATGTTCACCCAGAAGACGCTGGAATTCTCGGCATTCCCGACGGTGCTGCTGTTCTCCACGCTGCTGCGCCTGGCGCTGAATGTCGCCTCGACGCGGGTGATCCTGATGGAAGGCCACACCGGCACCGGAGCCGCAGGCGCGGTAGTTGAAGCCTTTGGTAACTTCCTGGTGGGCGGTAATTTCGCCATCGGCATCGTTGTGTTCATCATTTTGATCATCATTAACTTTATGGTGATCACCAAGGGTGCCGGGCGTATTGCCGAAGTGGGCGCTCGCTTTACCCTCGACGGGATGCCGGGCAAGCAGATGGCGATTGATGCCGACCTCAACGCCGGGCTGATTGGCGAAGATGAAGCCAAGCGCCGCCGCCAGGAAGTGACGCAGGAAGCCGATTTCTACGGGTCGATGGACGGGGCCAGCAAGTTTGTGCGCGGTGATGCGATCGCCGGGCTGATGATCATGGTGATCAACGTGCTGGGCGGACTGATGATCGGCATCATGCAGCACGACATGTCGGCGGGCATGGCGGCGGAAACCTATACCCTGCTGACCATCGGCGATGGCCTGGTGGCGCAGATCCCGGGGCTGGTGATCTCGACTGCCGCCGGCGTGGTGGTGACCCGCGTGGTCAACGAGCAGGACGTGGGCGAGCAGATGGTCAGCCAGCTGTTTACCTCTCCGCGCGTCATCGTGCTGTCCGCCGGGGTGATCGGCCTGCTGGGGCTGATCCCGGGTATGCCAAACCTGGTGTTCCTGCTGTTTACCGCCGCGCTGCTGGGCATCGCCTGGTGGCTGCGCGGCCGCGAAAGCCAGCAGAGCGCCCGCGCCGGCGTGGCCGGGGGCAGCGCCGAAGAGAAAGCGATGGCCGAGGCCGAAGCGGCGCAGGTCAATGAAGCCACCTGGTCCGATGTACAGATGGAGGACGTGCTCGGGCTGGAAGTGGGCTACCGCCTGATCCCGATGGTGGATCAGCAACAAAGTGGTCAGCTGTTAACGCGGGTGCGCGGCATCCGTAAGAAGTTTGCCCAGCAGATGGGCTTTCTGCCGCCGGCGGTGCATATCCGCGACAACCTCGACCTCTCGCCAACCTCGTATAGCATTCTGCTGAAGGGCGTGGAGATTGGCCGCGGTGAAACCATGCCGGAGCGCTTTATGGCGATCAATCCGGGCTGTGCCGAAGGAGATGTTCCCGGCATTGCCTGCGTTGAGCCGACCTTTGGTCTGCCTGCGCTGTGGATCGAAGAGGTCCAGCGCGAGCTGGCACAGACCCTTGGCTATACGGTGGTTGACCCGAGCTCGGTGATTGCCACCCACCTGAATCATCTGATCAGCATCCATACCGACGAGCTGTTTGGCCGCCAGGAGGCGCAGCAGCTGCTCGATCAGCTGACCAAACAGTCGCCGAAGCTGGTGGAGGATCTTATCCCCGGCGTGATCACGCTGACCACGCTGCATAAGGTTTTGCAGAACCTGCTGGCGGAGCGTATTTCGATCCGCGATATGCGCACCATCATTGATACTCTGGCGGAATTTGCCACCAGCCACAGCGATGCCGATGAGCTGACCGCCCGCGTGCGCGCCCGCCTGGCTCGCGCCATCACTCACCAATGGTTCCCGGCGGACCAGGATATTCAGGTTATTGGCCTCGACCTGTCGCTGGAACAGCTGCTGATGCAGGCCACGCAAAGCGGCAGCGCCATTGAACCCGGCATTGCTGAAAACCTGATGAAGCAGACCGAGCTGGCGTTGCAGCACCAGGAGGGTATTGGCGCGCCGCCGGTGATGCTGGTCAACCCGATGCTGCGCCTGATGCTTTCACGCTATCTGCGCCGTATCTTCCCGCAGCTGGTGGTGCTGTCGAGCCAGGAGATCAGCAGCCAGCGCAACGTGCGCATGACCTATATGATTGGTGGCCGCTGATGAAGGCCTGGCTTTGGCTGCTGCTGGCAGCACCGCTGGCCGCAGAGGCCGCAGGCGGTTCCTGGGGCAGTCAGAGCCGTGGTGGGATAATATCAATGGGTAAACAGCAGGTGAAAAGCGAACCGATTACCCCTTCCGGTTCCCTCCCCGCCGGCGCGGTGGGAGTGCGAGTGGCATGGCGCATTACCCCCAGCCACACGCCGCCGCCGGATCTGAAAATCACGCTGTGCAGCGCGCAACGCTGCATGGCGCTGCCTGCACTTTCCGGTGAGTTGGCAATGCCGGCTTCCTTCCCGGTAAGCGGACCGTTTTATTTTACCTACTACGCCCAGTCGCGCGGCCCGCTGTTTCCAGTGCTGACCATTCTGCGCAATCAGCTGACGGTGAATTACCGGGTTGCCGCCGGGAGAAAATAGTTTTGCCAAGGACGCCAGGCCTGACGCGGTATTTAGCCGACGTGAGTTTATCCTGACAAGCGCAGCCTGCTGCCGCAAACACATTCCCTCACCCGTATTTAATTCTGGAAGCGGGCGCATAAAAAATATCGCTGCATTACATCACTTGCTGAATCAATGGAATCATGCGTGCAAATCATTTTCTTTTCTGCTTTGCTATTTCACTTACGTTAAGTGAAAGCTGAATCGTTCCATGCGAAACGCCTTAATCCTTTTATTTGTGGAAACGCTCAGTTAATTTTTTGATCTGCGTCCGTTTAAGCCTAAAAAACAACTCATCGATTATTTTAAGTCCGTAAAAGAGTCCAAAGATGATGGTGAGTTATACCATGAATACTCCTCGCCCAGACTGGCTGCCGGAACGGTAGAATTCAAATATTTAAGAATAAGATTAACCCGTAGTAACTAGCATTAGCATTGAACGTTGGGATAGCCAAAAAGTTCAACCCAAGCGCATTTTATGGCGTAATTATTTTTATAAAACTCATATAGACTTCTGCGCACCACATCCCCTTAACGCTATACATGGATTGTAATAATGAACCAGCACTCACGCAAAAAGGCCAATATGCTTATCGGGCTTTTTTTAAGCTCTGCTCCCGTATCAATGGTGTTCGCCGCTATTCCCAATGCTGAGAAACACCCGCTCGCACTTGATTATCGTCACGCGCCTGATCCCTCTGCACTGAGTCAGGAACCGAAGCCAGCCAGAGCGCCCGATCTGTTTGGTGAAACCACCGGTCCACTGCCATTCTTTGGTGAGGAAATTCGCCAGCGCGGTTATGACCTGCCCGATCCTTACGGGATTGGTTATAACTATATGGATATGCACCAAAATATTAAGGTAAACAGCATTAACTTTAGCGGACTGTCACTATTCGGAACGCCGCTACCGAGCGATAATTTTAAGATCGACGTTGGACACACCCGTGAGAAAAGCCAGACGCACACCGCGCGCCTGGATACCTGGCTATTCCCGTTTATGAACATATACGGCATCGTAGGGCATACCAAAGGCTCTTCCGTTTCCCGGATTGATACGGTGGCAGCGGGCGCTCAGGTTCTGTATAAAGACCTCGATTTTAAGCTTAAATTTAAAGGCACCACCTATGGCGCAGGCACCACCCTGGCCTATGGCTATCATGACTGGTTTGGCACGCTCGATTTTAACTATACCCGCACCGATTTCGATATTCTGGATGGTAACACCCATGCCTTCACCTTCACGCCGCGCGTAGGCTATCGCTTTACCGTACCGGGTTCCGACAGGTTCAATATTCCGCAGTCCCATGCCAGCCTGTGGGTTGGCACCATGTATCAGGATGTCTCACAGGACTTTCGTGGCAATATCAGCAACCTGCATATGCCTGCTGAGTTAGCCGGACTGGTTAAATTTGTTAACCAGGACGATAAGGGCCGCTTCCGGGTGAAGCAGCACTTGCAGTCACCGTGGAATATTCTGGTCGGTGGGCAATATGAAATAACCCGTAACTTTAATATTACCGCTGAAGCCGGGTTCGAGAAGCGTAACAGCGTGATGCTGGGCGGCGAGTTCCGCTTCTGAGTATGCGAATAAACTCTTCGCTGTTATTTGGCCTGCTCTCTATTTCCCCGATCGCGCAGGCCAATTTTTTGCCCAGCAGGGTGACCGTCGATCATTACCTGGCAAAACTGGGGTCAGACCAGCAGGTGAATACCGCGAAAGGCATTGACTGGGGCATCGTCCCCGGTCCGTTTTATACCCCGGAACTGGGCATCGGTATTGGCGTTGCGGCTGTCGGGTTGTACCGGCCCGATCGGCAGCAGGAAAACACACCGCTCTCGTCGCTGGCTCTGACAGGCTTTGTCAGTTCGACCGGGGCTTTCGGCTTCGGGTACGAGAATGACACCTTTTTTCACCATGACCAGTGGCGGTTTTATATCGAGGGTGACCTCAGCCATCGCCCGCTCTACTACTGGGGGCGGGGCTATCGTGAAGGGCGCCATCGCCACGACAGGCAAAAATATGACTCCAGCCGTTTTAACGCCACGCCACAGCTGCTTTATCGGCTGCGCGCCAACACCTATGCCGGGCTTGGCTGGGCGGTTTCATGGGAGCGTGCTTCCGCGTTGCAGGATAAGCCATCGGGCGGCTTTTCGCGCAACCCCGTCGCGCTGGATCAGCTAAACTCCGGCTTCAGCCTGCTGTTCAGCTATGACACGCGCGATTTTATCGCTAACCCGTCGCAGGGACAGGTGTTGAACATCCATTACACCGATTACCTCCCTTCGCTGGGCAGCGATAACCGCCTTAAGGTCTGGGATCTGCAGTATGACCGTTACCACCCGCTTAATGACTCCACGCTGCTGGCCTGGGAGCTGTATAGCCGCCTCGCGACCGGGCAGGTGCCGTGGACCATGCTGGGTTCGCTGGGCGACAGTCGCCACCTGCGCGGCTATTATCAGGGGCGCTTTCGCGCGCGAAATATTGTGACTACCCAGCTCGAACTGCGGAAAAAACTGAGCTGGCGCCATGGCGTGGTGGGCTGGGTCGGCGCGGGCAGCATGTCTCAGCGCCCGAGTGAAGTGCTGGATGGCCACTGGCTCCCTTCGATTGGGGTTGGCTACCGCTTCGAGTTTAAAAAACGGATGAATGTGCGGCTTGATTACGGTGTCGGTCAGCGCAGCTCCGGTTTCTATTTCCAGGTTGGTGAAGCATTTTGATCGCCCGTCTCTTACTCTCATTCAACCTGCTGCTGGCAGGCTGCCAGGCCCGGCATCTGGAGAACATGCCGTTTAATGTGGCGAGTCTGCAAGGCCCGGCCGCAGTCGCCAGCGTGGTCTGGCCGGTGATAGCCAAGCTGCCCGCCCCGCAGGGCCTGCGCCCCTGCTGCGCCTTCGGTTATAACGTGCGGGCAAAAGTGCTGGGTATTCCCGTTCCCGGATTCAAAATCGGCAACGTCATCGCCGCGGACGATAGCGGTCAGCATCACTATAATGACCACTTACTGAGTATCCTCAGCACGCTGAGCGGTCTGAATCGCGAACATGACGGCATCATCTATACGCTGCGCGGCGGTTTTATCGATCTCGCCCACGTGCGCGATACCGCCGATAATACCCTGTGGCTATTCAGCCAGATCTGGCCGCGCCTCGGCCAGGCTTTCACCGTCAGGCTTGATGATGAGCTGGGGCAGCGCACGATCCGCCTGTGGCCGTTTACCCCGCCCGCGACTGCGCTTGCGCGCTACCATCTGGCCGTGATGATGGCCGCTCAGCTGGCTTATCAGCTGGCGGTATGGCATGAGGTGGCGCAGTGGTACGGTTTTGAGTCGGTACCTGGCTACTCTGAAGCCGTGTCGGCATTTTCACCGGAAGACCTCTATTCCAACCTGCTTGGCGCGCGCCTTGCCAGCGACCTGTTGAACCATGGCGGCGCCAGCACGCTCAGGCAGTATCAGCGTACAATGGCGCAGGCAATCCCGCAGGCGCTGGCGCAGCTTGAGGCAGTCAGCCCGCAGCAGACCCGTTTTCACTTCGATATGCTCGACGGCAAGTGGTGGAATAGCCGCTGCCGCCTGCCGGATAAATTCCTGGTACGCCGGCGCAACTATCTCACGGGCGCCCTGCGCTACCCTACCCGCCCCGCCGAACGTGTGCCGATGCTGTGGCTGACGCTACCCGACAGCTTTAACGGCCATCCGCTCAACGCTTTCGCCCGGCTGGAGATCTGGCCCGGTAACAATATGAAACAGCTGCCCGCGCCCAAAAGCCCCAGGATTTTCTATCGGTTTGCCGATTTTGCCACGCTGGCGCAGCAGGCAAATGAGGTCGACCGCCGCCGGCTGCTGCGTATCGGCCAGCGCTGTAAATGAGTATTTTATCGCCATTATCGCGTTGTTTTTCATAAGATAAAGTTATGTCTGAGCGTTCATTTTCTGCCCTCGCCGTTCTCCCCTGGATCGCTGCTTGCTGCTTTCCGCTGCGGATCTCACCAGGCAACCGATTACTCTGGTGAGAAAGCAGGCAAAAGCCCTTTTGCCAGAAAGTTCCCCTCCACATGCAAATAAACGTGATGCACATCACACTTTAACTGAATTGAAATGAAACAGAATTTGACAAGTGTGAGCGATCTCTATTTCCTTATAGCCTGTTCGCGGCACACTGCCGCTGCATTCAAGGCGGGTGTTTTCGTCGCATCAATAATCACCCATCGTCGCCCGTAGAAACCGTAACCCGATCGTCGTGCTGGCTGCCGCGCAGGGTCACAGAGCATGTGGTAATAATAATGAAATATAAAATTATGATGGCTGGTGCGCTGGCCGCGCTCTCTTATACCAACGTTTCTTTTGCACAAGATAGCAACCCGGAATATGTTTCTGACTGGTGGCACCAGAGCGTAAACGTGGTGGGCAGCTATCACACCCGCTTCGGGCCGCAGCTGAATAATGACCTGTATCTGGAATATGAAGCCTTCGCCCACAAAGACTGGTTCGATTTCTACGGCTATATCGACGTACCTAAATTCTTCGGCGTGGGTAACGGCAATGACGTTGGCGCATGGGACGATGGCTCACCGTTCTTTATGGAGATCGAACCGCGCTTCTCGATCGACAAACTGACCGGCACCAGCCTGGCATTCGGTCCGTTTAAAGAGTGGTACTTCGCGAATAACTATATCTACGATATGGGTGACAATAAGGCCAACCGCCAGAATACCTGGTATATGGGCCTGGGCACCGATATCGACACCCATTCTGATATCGGCCTGTCGCTGAACGTGTATGCGAAATATCAGTGGGAAAACTACACTGCTGCCAACGAAGACAGCTGGGACGGTTACCGCTTCAAGGTGAAATACTTTGTACCGCTGACCCAGGTGTGGGGCGGCAACCTGAGCTACATTGGCTTTACCAATTTTGACTGGGGTTCTGACCTCGGTGATACCGCCGGTCGCACCAGCAACTCGATTGCTTCCAGCCATATTCTCTCGCTCGGCTATGACCACTGGCACTACTCGTTCGTGGCGCGTTACTTCCACAACGGCGGCCAGTGGGAAGATGGCACCGAGCTGAACTTCGGCAAGGGCAACTTTAACGTGAAGTCGAACGGCTTCGGTTATTACGTGGTGGTGGGTTACAACTTCTGATAACCCGCTGCGGGCCGATCGAAACAAAAGATCGGCCCCTACGTACTGCCTGGATCGCGGGCCGATCGAAACAAAAGATCGGCCCCTACGTACTGCCTGGATCGCGGGCCGATCGAAAAAAAGGATCGGCCCCTACGTATTGCCTGGGTCACGGGCCGATCGAAAAAGAGGATCGGCCCCTACAAACGATGATTCAACGCGCCTGAAGGCGCGTTTTTTTTGTGCCCGCTAAAACGCTATACTCGGGCCGGCAATATTGCCTCTGCAAAAAGGAATTTTTATGTCTGCGAAGTCCGTCGACCACAGCGTTAAGCTGCGCCCGCTGGAGCGTGAAGATCTGCGTTTTGTCCATCAGTTAGACAACAACGCCAGCGTGATGCGCTACTGGTTTGAGGAGCCGTATGAGGCCTTTGTTGAGCTGTCTGACCTGTACGACAAGCATATTCATGACCAGAGCGAACGGCGTTTTGTGGTGGAACATGACGGCAGCAATGCCGGGCTGGTAGAACTGGTGGAGATCAACCATATCCACCGTCGCGCCGAGTTTCAGATCATTATTGCCCCGAGTCATCAGGGTAAAGGATTGGCAACAAAGGCGGCCAGACTGGCGATGGATTACGGTTTTTCGGTGCTGAACCTCTATAAACTTTACCTGATCGTCGATAAAGAGAACGCCAAGGCCATTCATATTTATCGCAAGCTGGGTTTTGAGATTGAAGGGGAGCTGATCCACGAATTCTTTATCAACGGCGAGTACCGCAATACCATTCGCATGTGTATTTTCCAGCATCAGTATCTGGAACGCTTCCGGCCACCGCACGCCATGGTCAATCCAACGGCGCAGTAAACCATCAGGCCGGATCGCTCCGGCCTGAATCGTTTATCCGCTTAGCCGCGCGCGCCCACCGGGTTCATGATGGTTTGCAGGATTTCCGGCTCAATTTTATACATTCCCCCGTAGAACGGGTCCACCACCAGCCAGCCGGGGAAGCCAAGCAGGGGAATATTGCCGAGCAGATACCACAGATTCGGGCTCTCTTTCAGCGGCAGGGTTTGCGGCACGTAGCCAGGCCGTTCCAGCATCACCCGGTATTTTTTCTTGCCGAAGTAGCTGCCGTTCGACTTAAGAAGGCTGACGGTTTTTGGCGTATAGCCTTCAGCCACCGCGATGCCCGTCTCATCCTGCACCACAAACTTCACCCCCGGGGGCTGAGTTTGCAGGGTCACATCCTGACGCTCACTGCCGACAATCGTCGCGCATCCACTTAACATCCACGCTGCTGCCAGCGCTGCTATCAGCCGTTTCATGGTTAACCTGCTTTTATCCCAACATGACAGTAGTCTAAGCGTTGCGTGAACAAACAAGCGGGCTAATAGCGTATGAATTGGGCGCTTATTCCAGCCTTGGCCACCAGTCAGCCAAACATCTTTTCCAGATAGCGCTCAAGTGCCATGCGCGAGCTGAAGCCGTGGGGGATGCCGTAATGGTCGTTCGATTCCCCGGCCAGATACATCGGGAAACGCACATAGTGGTCGCAGGTTTTCACGTCTGATGATGCCAGTGCCAGCGACTGGCTGCGCTCCTTTAACGTCGGGTGGATCACCAGTGCCGTCCGCCCGAGGCGCGCCTCGCGATTGACGTAGACATAGTCTTCACCACGACGATAACCGTAGGTTTTTGTGGTAACCGCGTCCATTTCAAATCCCGCTTTTTCCAGTACGCGAGCAACCTCATCAGGTCGTAGATACATGCTTATTCCTCTCAGTCTGCCAAACCCCGCAACCTTACAACGGCTGCGCAGTCAGGGCTTTCGGATTAGTCCATAAACGCCGCCCGGCGGTTGGCGTTATGTGAAGCTGTTCTATACTAATAGTAGGTTTTTACAGTAAGGGAGCAAAAAATGTTCAACCGGACATCGAAAAATAACGATATCGACCTGAATCAGGATGTTTCCCAGCTGGCGGACAGCCTTGACGATCTGCTGAAGTCTTACGGCAGCAAAACCAAAGATGAAGTGGACGGCGCGCGCTCACGCGCAGAAGCGCTGTTGAAAGAGACGCGGGCGAAGCTGCACGGTAATAACCGCGTAACTCAGGCGGCGAAAGACGGTGCAGGACACGTTGATAACTACGTGCGCGACAAACCCTGGCACGGAGTTGGCATTGGTACCGCGCTGGGTATTTTTATCGGTGCACTGATCGCGACGACCACATCCTCACGCTGATTATTGGCAAAATTTAACTGATTGATCATCGGCCCGTGGCGAAAGCTGCGGGCTTTTTTATTGCCTGAAAATTTTTTATCTGACGCAAACCTTGCGGCACAAGGGCTGGATGCGAGGTGGATTACCAAATGCAAAAATACTATATGTTGTGTGGTTGCATTTCGGCATCGCTATATCTAGTATTTACTCCATCAAGACCACGCAACAAGTTGTGGTCGCGGCGGCGCCAGTAGTGTTACCAGAAAGCGCCTGTTAAGCCAGTCAAACAGCCATCAAGGTAAATACGAATCATGCGCATTATTATTTACACTAAAGATAACTGTGTCCAGTGCAATGCAACAAAAAACGCGATGGACAAGAAAGGGATTGATTATCAGCTGATTAATCTGGACCACGAGCCGACCCACGTGGACGCGCTGAAATCGCTGGGCTACCGTCAGGTGCCGGTGGTCATGGCGGAGCAGGACCACTGGAGCGGCTTCCGCCCGGACAAAATCCAGGCCCTGAGCCAGCTGGCACAGACGCGGGGATAAGCTCATGACAACGCTGGTCTACTTCTCCAGCCTGTCAGAAAACACCCATCGTTTTATTACCCGTTTAGATCTGCCAGCCCGGCGTATCCCGCTGGATAACGCTCAGCGCCTGCAGGTCGATGAACCTTACATCCTGATAGTGCCGAGCTACGGCGGCGGCACCGCTCAGGGTGCGGTGCCTAAACAGGTAATTCAGTTTCTGAATGACACCCACAATCGTCAGCTGATCCGCGGCGTTATCGCCGCTGGCAACCGCAATTTTGGCGAGGCTTTTTGCCTGGCTGGCGACATTATTGCGCGTAAATGTCAGGTGCCTTACCTCTATCGCTTTGAGCTGATGGGCACCGCTGACGATATCGCTAACGTTTACCACGGAGTAACCCAATTTTGGCAGCGACAGACAGCACACTCATAGAGGCCCAGCCGGCCACTGCCGATTATCACGCGCTCAACGCGATGCTTAATCTGTACGATGCCGAAGGCCATATTCAGTTTGAAAAAGATCGCGAGGCTACGCGCCAGTATTTTATCCAGCACGTGATCCCTAACAGCGTGCGGTTCGATTCCATTGCTGAACGCCTGCAGTATCTGGTTTCCGAAGGCTATTACGAAGCCGACGTGCTGAATGCCTATCCGTTTGAGTTCGTCTGTTCGCTGTTCCAGCAGGCTTATGAGCGCCGTTTCCGCTTCCAGACCTTCCTCGGCGCGTGGAAGTTTTACACCAGCTATACGCTGAAGACCTTCGACGGCAAGCGCTACCTGGAAGGCTTCACCGAGCGCGTCTGCATGGTGGCGCTAACGCTGGCCCAGGGCGACCAGGCGCTGGCGCACGCGCTTACCGATGAGATCCTGTCCGGGCGTTTCCAGCCTGCAACGCCCACCTTCCTCAACTGCGGCAAGCAGCAGCGCGGTGAGCTGGTCTCCTGCTTCCTGCTGCGCATTGAAGACAATATGGAGTCGATTGGCCGCGCGGTGAACTCAGCCCTGCAGCTCTCCAAGCGCGGCGGCGGCGTGGCGTTCCTGCTCTCTAACCTGCGCGAATCCGGCGCGCCGATCAAGCGCATCGAGAACCAGTCGTCCGGCGTGATCCCGGTGATGAAGATGCTGGAGGATGCGTTCTCTTACGCCAACCAGCTCGGCGCACGTCAGGGTGCTGGCGCGGTGTATCTGAATGCGCACCACCCTGATATCCTGCGCTTCCTCGACACCAAGCGCGAAAATGCCGATGAGAAAATCCGCATTAAAACGCTGTCGCTCGGCGTGGTGATCCCGGATGTGACCTTCCAGCTGGCGAAAGATAACCAGCCCATGGCGCTGTTCTCACCCTATGACGTTGAGCGTATTTACGGCCTGCCGTTTGCCGATATCAGCATCAGCGAAAAGTATGAAGAGATGCTGGCCGACGAGCGCATTCGCCGCACCTTTATTAACCCGCGTGAATTTTTCCAGACGCTGGCCGAGATCCAGTTTGAGTCCGGCTATCCGTACATCATGTTTGAAGACACGGTGAACCGCGCTAACCCGATCCACGGGCGCATTAACATGAGCAACCTGTGTTCGGAAATTTTGCAGGTCAACACCCCCACCGAATACAATGATGACCTCAGCTATCGCCGCATCGGCAAGGATATCTCCTGTAATCTGGGTTCGCTGAATATTGCGCACACCATGGATTCGCCGGACTTTGCCCGCACGGTTGAGATTGCGGTACGCGGCCTGACGGCGGTTTCCGATCAGAGCCACATCCATTCAGTGCCGTCGATTGAACAGGGGAATGCCCAGTCGCATGCTATTGGCCTCGGGCAGATGAACCTGCACGGTTACCTGGCACGCGAAGGTGTCCACTACGGTTCCGAAGCCGGGCTGGATTTCACCAATATCTACTTCTACACCATCACTTATCACGCGCTGCGAACCTCAAACCTGCTGGCGCGCGAGCGGGAAAGCACTTTCAGCGGCTTCAGCGATTCGCGCTATGCCAGCGGTGAATACTTTCATCAGTACGTTGAGCAGAGCTGGCAGCCGCGCACCTCGCAGGTTGCCGAGCTGTTTGCCGCAGCCGGGATTGCCATCCCGACGCAGCAGCAGTGGCGCGAGCTGAAAGAGTCGGTGATGCAGTACGGCCTGTATAACCAGAATTTACAGGCGATCCCGCCGACCGGTTCAATCTCGTATATCAATCACGCCACGTCGAGTATTCACCCGATTGTGTCGCGCATTGAGATCCGCAAAGAGGGCAAGACCGGGCGGGTGTACTACCCTGCTCCGTTTATGAATAACCATAATCAGCAGTTTTACCGTGATGCCTATGACATTGGCCCGGAAGCGATTATCGACACCTACGCGGAGGCAACGCGCCATGTCGATCAGGGGCTGTCGCTGACGCTGTTCTTCCGCGATACCGCCACCACGCGCGATATCAATAAGGCGCAGATTTACGCGTGGAAGAAAGGGATAAAGACACTTTATTACATCCGCCTGCGCCAGATGGCCCTGCTGGGGACCGAAGTGGAAGGCTGCGTCTCCTGCTCACTGTAAAAACAACGCTGCGGGCGGGGCATGCCCCGCCCCTACGAATAACGCACCGCATAGCGTAGGGTAAGGCATGCCTGCCCCACCAGGATCCGCCCAGGAACAACACCATGAAATTAAAAAAAGTTCACGCCATCAACTGGAACAACATCGAAGACGAGAAAGATCTGGAAGTGTGGAACCGCCTGACCAGCAACTTCTGGCTGCCGGAAAAGGTACCGCTGTCTAACGATATTCCGGCGTGGAACTCCCTGAATGCCGATGAGCAACAGCTGACCATCCGCGTGTTCACCGGCCTGACGCTGCTCGATACCATCCAGAACACCCTCGGCGCTCCGGCGCTGATGGCCGATGCGCTGACGCCGCATGAAGAGGCCGTGATGTCGAACATCAGCTTTATGGAAGCGGTACATGCCCGTTCGTACAGTTCGATCTTCTCCACGCTGTGCCACACCAGCGATGTTGATGCCGCCTACGCCTGGAGCGAAGAGAATGCCCCGCTGCAGCGCAAGGCCGAGATCATTCTGCAGCACTACTACGAAAACGACCCGCTAAAGAAGAAGATCGCCAGCGTGTTCCTCGAATCGTTCCTGTTCTACTCTGGCTTCTACCTGCCGATGTACTGGTCGAGCCGCGGCAAGCTGACTAACACCGCCGATCTGATCCGTCTGATTATCAAAGATGAGGCTGTTCACGGTTACTACATCGGCTACAAGTATCAGAAAGCCCTGGAAAAAGAGACGCCGCAGCGCAAAGAGGAGCTGCAACAGTTCGCCGTTGAACTGCTGCTGGCGCTGTATGAAAACGAAATTGAATATACCGATGCGCTGTACGCAGGCGTCGGCTGGCAGGAAGAGGTGAAAAAGTTCCTGCATTACAATGCCAACAAGGCGCTGATGAACCTCGGCTACGAGGCGCTGTTCCCCTCTGAGATGACCGATGTTAACCCGGCTATCCTCTCGGCGCTGTCGCCAAACGCCGATGAAAACCACGACTTCTTCTCCGGCTCCGGCTCCTCCTATGTGATGGGTAAAGCGGTCGATACCGAAGATGAAGACTGGAACTTTTAATCTCTTCAGCAGTGGCTGCCGACGGCAGCCATTTTTCGCCGCCCCCCAGTTTTATTAGTCATTAAATTTCAGCCATTCACCTGCCGATTATTGAGATAAATATGACAGTTTTCTGACGATTATTTTCCGCGTATCCCTCCCCAATTACACACCAATTACGGCCCTACCAGGACCATTCTCAACAGAATATTCATTTTTTTCACCCTCGCTCAATCCGCTGCAATCCCTTACCCGCTCTGGCATTAGCCAGGACGGACATCTCATTATGCATTTTTGATCTGGCCATTTAGGGTTGTCTCAGATTCTGAGTGTGCTACGGTATAGGCCGATAATATTTGACCACACAGAAGAGATAATATAATAAAACCCACCAATAACCGGGAATGAATTAATGCATGGCTATTAAATTAGAAGTTAAGAATTTATATAAAGTCTTTGGGGAAAATCCCGAGCGCGCATTTAAGCATATTGAAAAAGGGATCAGTAAAGAGGCACTGCTGGAGAAAACCGGCCTGTCTCTTGGCGTGAAAGACGCCAGTCTGGCCATTGAAGAAGGCGAGATCTTTGTCATCATGGGGTTATCCGGCTCAGGGAAATCCACCATGGTTCGCCTTCTCAATCGTCTGATAGAACCCACCCGCGGCCAGGTCATCATTGATGGCGAAGATATTGCAAAAATATCTGATAGCGCATTACGCGAAGTCCGCAGAAATAAAATCAGCATGGTATTCCAGTCATTCGCACTGATGCCACATATGAACGTGTTAAATAATACCGCCTTCGGCATGGAATTAGCTGGCGTCCCGTTACAGGAGCGCCAGGATAAAGCCATGGATGCGCTGCGCCAGGTGGGTCTGGATAATTATGCTCATGCTTATCCCGATGAACTCTCCGGCGGGATGCGTCAGCGCGTTGGATTAGCGCGTGCGCTGGCAATTAACCCCGACATATTATTGATGGATGAGGCTTTCTCCGCGCTCGATCCCCTGATTCGTACCGAAATGCAGGATGAGCTGGTGAAATTACAGTCGCGCCATCAGCGCACTATCGTATTTATCTCTCACGATCTCGACGAAGCGATGCGCATTGGCGACCGCATTGCCATTATGCAGGGCGGCGAAGTGGTGCAGGTCGGCACCCCGGATGAGATCCTGAATAATCCGGCCAATGACTACGTGCGCACCTTCTTCCGCGGCGTCGATATCAGCCAGGTATTTAGCGCAAAAGATATCGCCCGCCGCAGTGCCGCCGCGCTGATCCGTAAAGCGCCCGGCTTCGGCCCGCGCTCGGCAATCAAACTGCTGCAGGATAATGACCGCGAGTATGGCTACGTGCTGGAAAAACAGCGCTTTGTCGGCACCGTATCGATTGACTCGCTGAAGGCCGCGCTGGCCGCCGGTGAAGGGCTGGACCAGGCGATGCTGGCAAGCCCGACGCCGGTGGCGGCCGAGACTTCGCTGAGCGATCTGCTCTCCCACGTGGCGCAGGCACCCTGCGCGGTGCCGATTACCGGCGACGAGGGTCAGTACATCGGCATTATTTCCAAAGGCATGTTATTGCAGGCATTAGATCGTGACGGGGGTCAGGCATGAGCGAGCAAACCAGTAATCCGTGGGACACCAGCGCCCAGACCACCCGCGCACCTGCTGACGGTAGCACGGCCACCAGCAGCAGCGATCCGTGGGGTTCTCCCTCGGATACCGCCACCAGCCAGCCCGCACCCGATGCGGCAGCAGGCGGCAGTTCGGACGCCTGGGGCACTCCCTCCGGCGGCGGGCATGACGCGGCGACCAGCGGCAGCGACTGGCTGAACAACGCTCCGGCTCCGCAGGCCGAGCACTTCAATATTCTTGACCCGTTTCACAAAACGCTGATCCCACTCGACGGCTGGGTAACCACGGCGATTGACTGGATCGTTTCCCACTTCCGCCCGCTGTTTCAGGGGATCCGCCTGCCGGTGGACTATATCCTCAGCGCCTTTCAGCACATGCTGCTGGGCATGCCGGCCCCGGTGGCGATTATAGTCTTCTCGCTTATTGCCTGGCAGCTCTCCAGCCTCGGCATGGGCATCGCCACCCTGGTGTCGCTGATTGCGATTGGCGCGATTGGTGCCTGGTCGCAGGCCATGGTGACGCTGGCGCTGGTGCTGACCGCCCTGCTGTTCTGCATTATTATCGGGCTGCCGCTTGGCATCTGGCTGGCGCGCAGCCAACGTGCGGCAAAGATTATTCGTCCACTGCTCGATGCGATGCAGACCACTCCGGCGTTTGTTTACCTGGTGCCTATCGTGATGCTGTTCGGCATCGGTAACGTACCCGGCGTGGTGGTGACCATTATCTTCGCCCTGCCGCCGATTGTGCGCCTGACCATTCTGGGGATTAAGCAGGTACCCGCCGATCTGGTGGAAGCCGCAGAATCCTTCGGAGCCAGCCCGCGCCAGATGCTGTTTAAAGTACAGCTGCCGCTGGCGATGCCGACCATTATGGCCGGGGTTAACCAGACCCTGATGCTGGCGCTGTCGATGGTGGTTATCGCCTCGATGATCGCCGTGGGCGGCCTCGGCCAGATGGTGCTGCGCGGGATTGGCCGCCTCGATATGGGGCTGGCAACCGTCGGTGGCGTCGGCATCGTGATTCTGGCGATTATCCTCGACCGCCTGACCCAGTCACTTGGCCGTGACAGCCGCAGCCGCGGTAACCGCCGCTGGTACGCCAGCGGTCCTCTGGGGCTGATTACCCGCCCGTTCGTCAAATAACGCTTCCGGCGGCGCCCGTTGCGCGCCGCCTGCCTCCTCCGCAAGACCCATGATAAAAAGGAATAACTATGCGCAAGATGACCTTGCTGGCCGCTGCATTCACCACTCTGGCTACCGTTCAGGTTTCTGCCGCCGATTTACCGGGTAAAGGCATTACCGTTAAGCCGGCTCAGAGCACCATCACCGAAGAGACATTCCAGACGCTGCTGGTGAGCCGCGCGCTGGAGAAGCTCGGCTACACCGTCGATGACCCGAGTGAAGTTGACTATAACGTGGCTTACACCTCGATCGCCGCAGGTGATACGACGTTTATCGCCACCAACTGGCAGCCGCTGCATGATGATATGTATAAGGCCGCCGGCGGCGATGCCAAATTCTATCGCCAGGGCACCTATGTGCAGGGCGCGGCGCAGGGGTATTTGATCGACAAAAAAACCGCTGAGAAGTACCACATTACGCGTATCGACCAGCTAAAAGATGCGAAAATCGCCAAACTGTTTGATACCAACGAAGACGGCAAAGCCGATCTGACCGGCTGTACGCCTGGCTGGGGCTGTGAAGCGGTGATTAATCACCAGATACAAGCCTACGACCTGAGCAACACCGTGGAGCATAACCAGGGAAACTATTCGGCGATGATTGCCGATACCATCACCCGCTTTAAAGAGGGCAAGCCGGTGCTGTATTACACCTGGACGCCGTACTGGGTAAGCGATGTACTGGTTCCGGGCCGTGATGTGGTGTGGCTGCAGGTGCCATTCTCCTCCATGCCGGGCGAGCAGAAAGATGTGGATACCAGGCTGCCGAACGGGGCGAACTATGGCTTCCCGGTGAACACCATGCATATCGTGGCGAACAAAGCCTGGGCGGAGAAGAATCCAGCCGCGGCGAAGCTGTTTGCCGAGATGAAGCTGCCGATTGCCGATATCAATGCGCAGAACTCGCGTATGCACCAGGGCCAGTCTTCCGAAGCGGATATTAATGCTCACGTTGACGGCTGGATCAAAGCGCATCAGGCCCAGTTCGATGGCTGGGTGAAAGACGCGCTGGCTGCGGGTAAATAAATCAGCCTTGATTACCGGTTAACGCGGGGCGACCCGAAAAGCGGTCGCCCCCTACATTGAGTCCGCGTGGCCAATAGGATTTTCGCAGGGGGCGACCTTCTTTTCGGTCGACCCATGCATTGAGTCCGCGTGGCCAATAGGATTTTCGCAGGGGGCGACCTTCTTTTCGGTCGACCCATGCATTGAGTCCGCGTGGCTAATAGGATTTTCGCAGGGGGCGACCTTCTTTTCGGTCGACCCATGCATTGAGTCCGCGTGGCCAATAGGATTTTCGCAGGGGGCGACCTTCTTTTCGGTCGACCCATGCATTGAGTCCGCGTGGCCAGGATGATTTTCGTAGGGGGCGGCCTTCTTTTCGGTCGACCCATGCATTGAGTCCGCGTGGCCAATAGGATTTTCGTAGGGGTCGACCTTCTTTTTCGGTCGACCCATGCATTGAGTCCGCGTGGCCAATAGGATTTTCGCAGGGGGCGACCTTCTTTTCGGTCGACCCATGCATTGAGTCCGCGTGGCCAATAGGATTTTCGTAGGGGTCGACCTTCTTTTTCGGTCGACCTTATGGCGCTACAATCCTAAATTCGGGGCGACCCGAAAAGCGGTCACCCCCTACGGTTATCCTGCCAGGCGGACAACTGGTTTGTCCTGTCAATTATCATGTGAGTAAAATAGTTTTCTGGATTACTATTAGCCTATGAGACATTTCTTTAGTCCACATAGATTGTCATGAACGCCTCCCGCTCTGGCCTTAATCTCGTCCAGATTGCGCCAGTCTCTGCCGCTAGTGCTCTGCCCCTCGCCTGTTACCACGATGCCCAATCCACTGCTGGCCCTGATTATCGGGATTCTGCTACTCGACCTGCCGCTGCAGGCCGGGCACATTACTCATCTGAGTGCGATCGTTCAGCCGGGTATAAGGTTTGTACAATCGGTGTTTTGTTAACCTTACTTAACCTTTTTAACGGGTGGTACGGCTTGATTTCCAGGGCGCTGGCCAATGATTTTTTGCGGAAAAAATGAAGTTTTTTCAGACACCACGGCCTGTTAACGCATTTCGCACTCTGGTAAGGTTATGCGCAATTTATTCAGGCTGGTTATTTTTTCACGTGAAATTATTCAGTTATTGCGTAAAAAGCGCTCGGGTAATTCACTAATTTTGTTACCGGGTTACTGTCCCATTTTAATACTGCTCCATCACCAACTTGTGCCAGCCCAATCGGTTTTTGGCCTGCTGTGTACCCCATTGTATGCACAGCATTGCTCTTTCGCGCACTAAGCGCCCTGGGTTATGGAAAGACCTGGAAACTACTGATGATGACAGCAGCATAGTGAACACCATCACAGGCTGGCGAAATGTCGCGTTACTTTATTAGTCATCATCGTTACTATACCAGTTGCAACTAGTGAGGTTCCTTCAGAATGGAAAGTTCGTTTACCCCTATTGAACAGATGCTAAATTTTCGCGCTAACCGTCAGAAAGATTTCCCCCTTCAGGAGATTATGCTGACGCGTCTCTGTATGCATATGCAGAGTAAATTGCTGGAAAATCGCAATAAAATGCTCAAGGCTCAGGGGATTAACGAGACGCTGTTTATGGCATTGATTACGCTGGATGCACAGGAAGACCACAGCATTCAACCGTCAGAGCTGAGCTCCGCTCTCGGATCTTCCCGTACCAACGCCACCCGTATTGCTGATGAACTGGAAAAACGTGGCTGGATTGAACGCCGTGAAAGCGATAACGATCGCCGCTGCCTGCACCTGCATTTGACGCCTAAAGGAAACGAGTTCCTGCGCCAGCTGCTGCCACCGCAGCATCAGTGCCTGCAGTTACTGTGGTCATCGCTCAGCGGTTCCGAAAAAACACAGCTGGAAGCGATTACTCGTAAGCTGTTGAACCGACTGGATCAGATGGACGAAGAAGAAGTGGTCGCCTCACTCTCTCGTTAATAGTTCCCGTAATAGCATATTGTGCGACACACCATTTACTGGAAACCGCTACTTTAAGCCCCCTCATGCCAGCGCTAATCACGCTGGCATTTTAGACTTGGGCGTTCGTCACCCGTGATGATGGAGACGAGCCCGTATGGCAAGAAAACCTGGAGAAAACCATGAGTGCAAGCGCGGTGGAACAAAACCCGCAGCAGCCCAAAGATAAAAAGAAGACGCGTAAACGCGCGCTGATTATCCTGGCTGTGCTGTTCGTCATTATCGGGGTGGCTTATCTGACTTACTGGTTCCTGGTGCTGCGGCACTATCAGGAAACTGACGATGCCTATGTTGCTGGAAACCAGGCGCAGGTGATGGCGCAGGTTTCAGGTAGCGTCAATAAAGTGTGGTTTGACGACACTGATTTTGTCAAAAAAGGCGATGTGCTGGTGACGCTTGACCGCACGGATGCTGAGCAGGCGTTTGAAAAAGCGCAAACCGCTCTCGCCACCAGCGTGCGCCAGACGCATCAGCTGATTATCAACGGCAGGCAGTATCAGGCCACTATCGATTTGCAAAGAACGGCGCTCGACCAGGCGCAGGCGGATTTACGCCGCCGTGAACCGCTGGGTGCCGCAAACCTGATCGGTAAGGAAGATCTGCAGCACGCGCGTGATGCCGTCGCCACCGCCAGGGCACAGCTGGATGTGGCAGTGCAGCAATACAATGCCAATCAGGCGGCGGTGCTCAACACCTCGCTGGAAAATCAGCCGGCGGTAAAACAGAGCGCGGCGGAGCTGCGTGATGCCTGGCTGGCTCTGCAGCGCACGAATGTGGTCAGCCCGATTGACGGCTATGTCTCACGCCGCAGCGTTCAGGTCGGTTCGCAGATCTCCACCACCACCCCGCTGCTGGCGATCGTGCCGGCAAATAATCTGTGGGTGGACGCTAACTTTAAAGAGACCCAGCTGGCAGGCGTGCGCATCGGCCAGCCAGCGACCGTGGTAGCCGATATCTACGGTGATGACGTGATTTACCACGGCAAAGTGGTTGGCCTGGATATGGGTACCGGCAGCGCGTTCTCCCTGCTTCCGGCTCAGAACGCCACCGGTAACTGGATCAAAGTGGTGCAGCGCCTGCCGGTACGTATCGAGCTCGACCCAGCGGAGGTCGCGAAGCATCCGCTGCGCATCGGCCTGTCAACGCTGGTGAAAATCGATACGGCTAACGCTGAAGGCGCGGTGCTGGCGACCAGCGTGCGCAGCAAACCGGCCTATGAAAGTAGCGCTCTGGCGCTGGACCTGGCGCCGGCGAATGCCCTGATCGCTGATATCATCCGTGCCAATGCCGGCTAAGCCAGCGGGAGGCTGTTATGGCGCGTAAACCGCTTGAAGGCACGCAGCTGGTCCTGATGACCATTGCGCTGTCGCTGGCAACATTTATGCAGGTGCTGGACTCCACGATTGCTAACGTGGCGATCCCCACTATTGCCGGAAACCTGGGGGCATCGAACTCTCAGGGAACCTGGGTGATCACCTCGTTTGGCGTGGCTAACGCCATTTCAATCCCGATCACCGGCTGGCTGGCCAAGCGTTTTGGTGAGGTGAAACTGTTCCTGTGGTCGACGGTGGCGTTTGCCATCGCGTCATGGGCCTGCGGCATGTCCGAAAGCCTGACCATGCTGATCTTCTTCCGCGTGATTCAGGGGGTGGTCGCCGGGCCGCTGATCCCGCTGTCGCAGAGCCTGCTGCTGAGCAACTATCCTCCGGCGAAGCGCAGTATGGCGCTTTCACTGTGGGCGATGACGGTGATCGTCGCGCCGATCTGCGGCCCGATCCTCGGCGGCTGGATCAGCGATAACTACCACTGGGGCTGGATCTTCTTTATCAACGTGCCGATTGGTGTGGTGGTAGTGATCCTTGCGCTGCAAACGCTGCGCAACCGTGAAACGGAAACGATAATCCGCCCGATTGATACCGTTGGCCTGGTGCTGCTGGTGGTGGGTATCGGCTGTCTGCAGGTGATGCTGGACCGCGGTAAAGAGCTGGACTGGTTCAGCTCCACTGAAATCATTATTTTAACGGTCGTTGCCGTCGTAGCCCTGGCGGTGCTACTGGTGTGGGAGTTGACCGACGACCACCCGATAGTGGATTTGTCGCTGTTTAAGTCGCGCAACTTCACCATTGGCTGTCTGTCGATCAGTCTCGCCTATATGCTCTACTTCGGCTCGATTGTTCTGCTGCCGCAGCTGTTGCAGGAGGTGTACGGTTACACCGCCACCTGGGCCGGGTTGGCATCGGCGCCGGTTGGGATTATCCCGGTGATCCTGTCGCCGATTATCGGCCGTTTTGCGCATAAGCTGGATATGCGACGGCTGGTCACCTTCAGCTTCATTATGTATGCAGTGTGCTTCTACTGGCGTGCGTATACCTTTGAACCGGGCATGGACTTTGGAGCATCGGCGTGGCCGCAGTTTATCCAGGGCTTTGCCGTGGCCTGCTTCTTTATGCCGTTGACCACCATTACGCTGTCAGGCTTACCGCCGGAGAGGCTGGCAGCGGCATCGAGCCTGTCGAACTTCACCCGTACGCTGGCAGGTTCGATTGGCACCTCGATCACCACCACCATGTGGAGCGATCGTGAGTCATTGCACCATGCTCAATTGACGGAATCGGTCACTCCGTACAGTACTAACAGCCAGGAGATGTACGCGAAGCTGCAACAGCTGGGGATGACCCACGACCAGGCTTCTGCGTATATCGCGCAGCAGATCACCAATCAGGGGCTGATTATCTCCGCCAATGAGATTTTCTGGGCTTCTGCCGGGGTGTTTATCCTGCTGCTGGTGCTGATATGGTTTGCCCGTCCACCGTTCGGTGCAGGCGGCGGGGGCGGCGGCGCGCACTAAATTGCCGGCATAAAAAAGGGGGCGACCACGTAAATGGCCGCCCCCTTTTTATCACTGCATCAGGCGTTCTGACGCCACCATTCAGCCAGCAGGACGCCGGTTGCAACGGAGACGTTCAGGCTTTCTACCTTACCGGTACCGCCGATGGAGACGCTGAGGTCGCCCTGATCGAACGTGCTGTCAGACAGACCATCGCGCTCCTGACCCAGCACCAGCACCATTTTGGCCGGCAGCTCTGCACGGGACAGCGGCACGCCTTTATGACTGGACGTGGTCACAATGGTATAACCGGCTTTACGGAACGCACTCAGACCGGCAGCAAAGCTTTCGCCGCTAATGGCCTGAACGTGCTCTGCGCCACCCTCTGCAGTACGCACCGCAGCGCCTGACTCCAGCATCGAAGCATCATCCACCAGCAAACCTTTGACGCCAAAATGCGCACAGCTGCGCATGATGCCACCCAGGTTGTGCGGGTTGCCGATATCCTCCAGCGCCAGCACGCAGTCTTTCTCACCTGCGGTTGACAGCCATTCGCTGACCGGCATGCCGGAGCGCTTTTTGATCAGGAAGCAGACGCCACCATGGTGCTCGGTGCCGGAGGCTTTCTGCAGTTCGGCTTCATCCACGGTGTGGTAAGCCTTGCGGTTAGCCGCCATATACTTCAGTGCTTCACGGAAACGCGGCGTAACGCTCTGGATAAACCAGGCGCGCACGATGCACTCCGGACGGCTCTGGAACAGCGCCTGGCAGGCATTTTCGCCATACACACGCGTCTCTTCCATACGCTGACGACGGATCTGCTCCGGGTCGATATAGCTTTTACCGCTGATACCGCCGTGATCCGGCTTATCGTCTGCTACTGCATTTGGCGCACGGGAAACGGTACGCCACGGAGAGTCAGAGTGCCCTTCGTCGCGATCGCGCCCGCCACGTGGCTTGCTGTCTGCATTTCGTGCCGGACGGCGCGCGCCATCCTGCTGTGGACGAGGAGCGCCTTTACCGGTACGGGGGTTCCCGCCCTTAGTGCTCTTCTCATCATCGCCGCGGACATACATCACTTTGACCTTGCCGCTCTTACCTTTAAATTCGTCGTTCATTTTTCCTCCACCTGGGCTGAGCGCGAAGCGCGCAGATTACCTGATGTGGCGGCGCTTAGCTATTAACTTCCAACAAAAGCCGCTGACCCGGGAGTGGGCCGTTCAGGCGCGCAGCCAGTTTGCCAGACATTACCTATTATACCCATTGAACAAATCGCGTTGTTCCACATTAACGGGGCCAGCATAATGCTGGCTGATTTACTGAAAATGCAGTAAGTAATCACTTACTACCAGACTGAGGTGAATAATGAATACCGTTTGTGCATCCTGCCAGGCCACCAATCGCGTCCCCGTCGAACGCGTGTCCGACGGCGCGAAATGCGGCCGCTGCGGCAATGACTTATTCGACGGCCACGTGGTGAATGCCACGGCGGCGACCCTGGATAAATACCTCCAGGATGACCTGCCGGTGGTTATCGACTTCTGGGCCCCGTGGTGCGGGCCGTGCGTCAATTTCGCTCCGGTGTATGAATCCGTGGCTCAGGAGCGCAGCGGGCAGATCCGCTTCCTGAAGGTGAATACCGAGGCGGAGCCGGAGCTGAGCGCGCGCTTCCGCATTCGCAGCATCCCCACCATTATGGTGTTCAAGCAGGGCCAGATGGCCGACATGCTGAACGGGGCAATGCCGAAAGCGCCGTTCGAAGAGTGGCTGAACGAAAACCTGTAAGCATCTGGCCGGGCATGCCCGGCCACAATCCGTTAGAATAGCGTTTTTCGCTGATGATCCAAGATGACCGATAACGCCGTTCTGCGCCTGCGCGCTGCCCGTCTCGCCCGTGCCACCCGCCCTTTCCTTGCCCGAGGTAACCGCACCCGCCGCTGCCAGCGCTGCCTGCTGCCAGAAAAGAACTGCCTGTGCGCGACGCTCAGCCCGCAGCAGGCGCGCAGCCGTTTCTGCCTGGTGATGTTTGACAGCGAGCCGATGAAGCCAAGCAACACCGGTCGCCTGATTGCCGATATCCTGCCGGACACGCTGGCGTTCGGCTGGTCGCGCACCGAGCCGGACCCGGCACTGCTTGCCGCAGTGCGCGATCCGCAGTATCAGCCGATGGTGGTGTTTCCCGCCTCCTACGCTGATGAGGGCCGCACGGTACTGAACAGCCCGCCGCTGAGCGGTAAGCCTCCGCTATTTATTGTGCTCGACGGCACCTGGACCGAGGCGCGCAAAATGTTCCGTAAAAGCCCGTGGCTGGATGCGCTGCCGGTGATGTCGCTTAACCTGACGCGCCCGTCCAACTATCAGCTGCGCGTGGCGCATGCGGCTGGCCAGCACTGTACTGCTGAAGTGGCGGCCGAGCTGCTGCTGCAGGCCGGTGATACTTCCGCTGGTGAAGCGCTGTTTCAGCATTTCGATCTGTTTCGCCAGCGCTATCTGGCGGGCAAGCCGCATCATCCACAGCAGGCGGCTGAAAATGATGACGAAAAAGCGCCAGCGATCAATTAACTGACACACCAGGCAACAACTTCGCCCGACAACAGGTAGAATTAACCCATCGTTGTCAGAGGGAACGAAGATGAGCCAGCGCGGACTTGAAGCCCTGCTACGACCGAAATCCATTGCGGTGATCGGTGCCTCGACCCGGCCAGAACGCGCCGGTTATCTGATGATGCGTAATCTGCTGGCCGGGGGCTTTAGCGGCCCGGTGCTGCCGGTGACGCCAAAATACCAGGCCGTATGCGGCGTGCTGGCCTGGCCCGATATTGCCAGCCTGCCGCTGTCGCCCGATCTCGCCATTATCTGCACCCATGCAAAACGCAATCTTGAGCTGCTTGGCGCGCTGGGCGAACGCGGCTGTAAAGCCTGCATTATTCTCTCCGCCCCGGAAGAGCAGCTGACCGAGCTGAAAGCCTGCGCCAGCCGCTGGCAGATCCGCCTGCTTGGTCCGAACAGCCTTGGCCTGCTGGCGCCCTGGCAGGGGCTGAATGCCAGCTTCTCGCCGGTGCCGATTACGCCGGGCAAGCTGGC
Source organism: Erwinia aphidicola (assembly GCF_024169515.1). Classification (NCBI taxonomy): domain Bacteria; kingdom Pseudomonadati; phylum Pseudomonadota; class Gammaproteobacteria; order Enterobacterales; family Erwiniaceae; genus Erwinia; species Erwinia aphidicola. Next base: position 656,062 of record NZ_JAMKCQ010000001.1, read on the forward strand.
GTTTATTTCGCAGTCTGCGGCGGTCTCCAACACCATTCTCGACTGGGCACAGCAGCGCCAGCTGGGCTTCTCGTGGTTTATCGCGCTCGGCGACAGCCTGGATATTGATGCCGATGACCTGCTGGACTTCCTGGCACGCGACGGCAAAACCAGCGCGATCCTGCTTTATCTCGAACATCTCAGCGATGCGCGTCGCTTTGTCTCCGCTGCCCGCAGCGCCGCCCGCAATAAACCCATTCTGGTGATCAAAAGTGGCCGCAGCCCGCAGGCACAGCAGCTGCTGCGCACGCACGGCGGGATGGATGCCGCGTGGGATGCCGCCATTCAGCGCGCCGGATTACTGCGCGTGCAGGACACTCACGAACTGTTTTCGGCAGTGGAGACGCTCAGCCATATGCGCCCGCTGCGCGGCGAACGCCTGATGATTATCAGCAACGGCGCGGCACCGGCGGCGCTGGCGCTGGATGCGCTGGATGCGCGCAACGGCAAGCTCGCCACGCTGAGTGAGCCTTTACTTACCCAGCTGAGCGCGCAGCTACCGGAAGGTATCACGCCCGGTAACCCGCTCGATCTGAAAGATGATGCAACTCCGGAACGCTATCTGCAGGCGCTCTCTCTGCTGCTCGACAGCCATGACCTCGACGCCCTGCTGATTATCCATGCGCCCAGCGCGGTAGCCCCCCCCACGCTGACCGCGCAAAAAGTGATTGAGCTGGTGAAGCAGCATCCACGCGGCAAGCAGCTTACGCTGCTGACCAACTGGTGCGGCGAGTTCTCATCCCTGGAGGCACGCCGCCTGTTTAGTGACGGCGGCATTCCCACTTACCGCACTCCGGAAGGCACCGTCACCGCGTTTATGCATATGGTGGAGTATCGCCGTAACCAGAAACAGCTGCGTGAAACGCCGGCGCTACCCGCTAACCTCACCGCCAATACCGCCGATGCGCACCGTCTGATCCAGCAAGCGCTGAGTGAAAGCGCCAGCACGCTGGATACCCATGAAGTGCAGCCGATCTTGCAGGCTTACGGGCTGACAACGCTGCCAACCTGGATTGCGGGCGACAGCGCTGAAGCGGTGCGTATCGCCGGACAGATTGGTTACCCGGTGGCGCTGAAGCTGCGCTCGCCGGATATTCCGCACAAGTCGGAAGTTCAGGGGGTGATGCTCTATCTGCGTAGCCCGGAAGAGGTGGAACAGGCGGCGAATGCGATTGTTGATCGCGTGCGGCTGACCTGGCCACAGGCGCGGGTGCATGGCCTGCTGGTGCAGAGTATGGCGAACCGTGCCGGGGCACAGGAGCTGCGCATTGTGGTGGAGCAGGATCCGCTGTTCGGGCCGGTGATTATGCTGGGTGAAGGCGGCGTAAGCTGGCAGGCCGACCGTCAGGCGGTGGTGGCCCTGCCGCCGCTCAACATGACGCTGGCGCGTTATCTGGTCATTCAGGCAATTAAGAGTGGGAAGATTCGCGGCCGTAGCGCTCTGCATCCGCTGGATGTCGCGGGACTGAGCCAGGTGCTGGTGCAGGTATCAAACCTGATTGTCGACTGTCCGGAGATTGTGCGGCTGGATATTCATCCGCTGCTGGCGAGCGGCAGTGAGTTTACCCTGCTGGACGTGACGCTCCAGCTGGCGGAATTTCACGGCGATGCCGAAGCCCGGCTGGCGATCCGTCCCTATCCACACTCGCTGGAGGAGGCGGTCGAGCTGAAGAATGGTCAGCATTGCCTGTTCCGGCCGATCCTCCCTGAGGATGAGCCGCTGCTACAGCAGTTTATCGCCCGGGTGACAAAAGAGGATCTCTACTATCGTTACTTCAGTGAGATCAATGAGTTCACCCATGACGACTTGGCGAATATGACTCAGATCGACTACGATCGGGAAATGGCGATCGTCGCGGTTCGCCAGCATAACGGCAGCGATGAGATTATTGGTGTGACCCGCGCGATTTCGGATGCCGATAATATTGATGCCGAGTTTTCCGTGCTGGTGCGCTCTGACCTGAAGGGATTAGGGCTGGGCCGAAGATTGCTGGAGAAGATGATTATCTATACGCGCCAGCATGGGTTACAGCAGCTCAACGGAATTACTATGCCGGGCAACAAAGGCATGGTGACGTTAGCGCGCAAGCTGGGATTTGCGGTCGAAGTGCAGCTGGAGGAGGGTATCGTCGGGCTTTCGCTACCGCTGCAATCCGCAGAGATATTTCTTGAAAAGTAAATCTCACCCTATCCGCACCAACTAATGGTATTATTCGCGGTTAGAGTGATGATTTTATGGCAAAAGGCCATTCCATGAACAGAGAAGAAACGCACTGTGATGTTGTCTAAATTCAACCGAAACAAACACCAACAGCACCTTGCGCAACTGCCAAAAATTTCTCAGTCAGTTGCTGATTTCACCACGCTGTACTCCCCGGCGGAATTTCGCGAGACGCTGCTGGAAAAAATTGCGTCTGCGTCCCGGCGCATCTGCATCGTGGCTCTCTATCTGGAAAATGATGAGGGTGGCCGCGCCATCCTTTCTGCACTGTATGCGGCGAAAAAACAGCGCCCGGAGCTGGACATCCGCATACTGGTTGACTGGCATCGCGCCCAGCGCGGCCGCATCGGTGCAGCCGCATGCGCCACTAACGCTGACTGGTACTGTGAGATGGCCGCGGAAAATCCCGGCTTTGCCATTCCGGTTTATGGCATCCCTGTCAATACCCGTGAAGCCCTTGGGGTGCTGCATCTCAAAGGGTCAATTATTGATGATACGCTGTTTTACACCGGCGCCAGCTTTAACGACGTCTACCTGCATCAGAAAGATAAATACCGTTACGATCGCTATCAGCTGATCGGCAACCGCGTGCTGGCCGATACCATGTTTAAATGGATCGATACCAACCTGATTCAGGCCGAAGCCGTGCATCGCCTCGACCAGGTTGAACGCCCAAAAAGCCCGGAGATTAAGAATGAAACGCGCCAGTTCCGTCAGGATCTGCGCGGTTTTGATTATCAGTTTAACGGCGATGCGAACAACGAAGAGCTGGCGGTCACCCCGCTGGTCGGGTTAGGTAAGCGCAGCCTGTTGAACAAAACCATTTTCCATCTGATGCCCTGCGCCGAACAGAAGCTGACTATCTGTACGCCGTACTTTAATCTGCCGGCTATTCTGGTGCGCAATATTATCTGGCTGCTGCGCCGGGGCAGAGAGGTGGAGATTATTGTTGGTGATAAGACCGCCAACGACTTCTATATTCCGCAAGATCAGCCGTTCAAAATTATCGGTGCGCTGCCTTATCTGTACGAGATTAACCTGCGACGCTTCCTCAGCCGTTTGCAGTATTACATCAACAGCGGGCAGCTGACGGTGCGCCTGTGGAAAGATGGTGAAAACAGCTATCACCTGAAGGGGCTGTGGGTAGATGACGAGTGGATGATGGTGACCGGTAATAACCTCAATCCGCGCGCCTGGCGCCTCGATCTCGAAAACGCGGTGCTGATCCACGATCCGCTCCAGCAGCTGACTGAACAGCGCGACCGCGAGCTGAGCCTGATCCGTGAGCACACCACGATCGTGCAGCATTTCCACGATCTGGAGAGCATCGCCGATTATCCGGTTAAAGTTCGCAAGCTCATCCGTCGCCTGCGCCGTATTCGTATCGACCGGTTAATTAGCCGCATCCTGTAAGCGACTATAATGCTCAAATCCAGCCCTGTTTTTACAGGGCTTTTTTATGGGAGTTGACGATGCGTTTTTTCCTGCTGGCGCTACTGTTAATGTGCAGCGGCTGTACTCATATGGCCCAGGATCGGTGGACCGGGCGCGATAAAGCGCAGCACTTTTTCTCATCGGCCTTTCTCTCCGCCGCGGGGAGTGCTTACGGCGAACGTCAAAACTGGAGTCCGGGCCACAGCGGCAGCTTCGGCGTGCTGTTTTCCGTCAGTCTGGGGGCGGCAAAAGAGTTTTATGACAGCCGGGAAGGCGGGAGCGGCTGGAGCTGGAAGGATTTTAGCTGGGATATAGCCGGTGCTGCCACCGGCTATGCATTATGGAATCTCGGCCAGTAACTACAGTTTCAGCCCTTTGCCTCTGCGATGGAGCATCAGCGAAACAAGGAAGGCAACGGCGCCCATGGCGGAAACATACCAGAAGAAGCTGGTTTCGCTGCCTGCCGCTTTCAGCGACAGCGCCACGTACTCCGCCGAGCCACCAAACAGCGCATTCGCCACGGCATAAGACAGGCCAACCCCCAGGGCGCGCACCTCGGGCGGGAACATTTCCGCCTTGAGGATCCCGCTGATTGAGGTGTAGAAGCTGGTGATCAGCAGGGCCAGCATGACTAATGCGAAGGCCAGAACCGGGCTGCTGACGGTTTGCAGCACGCTAAGGATCGGCACGGTACATACCGCAGCAAAGCCCCCGAAGATCAGCATCGAGTTGCGGCGCCCGATCTTATCCGACAGTGCGCCAATTAACGGCTGCAGCAGCATAAAGACAAACAGGGCTATCGTCATCAGCCCGCTGGCGGTCTTATGGTCCATTCCCGACGTATTCACCAGGTATTTCTGCATATAAGTGGTAAACGTGTAGAAGCTGAGTGAACCTCCGGCCGTAAAGCCCAACACCATGATAAAGGCGCGGCGGTGCTTCCACAGCCCCTTCAGCGATCCGGCATCTTTATGCCCGCGGGTTTTATCATCTGAAGTTTCATTCAGTGAACGTCGCAGGTAGAGCGCCACTATGGCCAGCGCTGCGCCAATAGCGAACGGAATGCGCCATCCCCAACTGCGCAGATCTTCATCCGACAGCACCTGCTGCAGTACCACCACCGTCAGCAAAGCCAGCAGCTGCCCGCCAATCAGAGTGACATACTGGAAGGATGCGTAGAAACCTTTGCGCCCTTCTATTGCCACTTCACTCATGTAGGTTGCACTGGTGCCGTATTCGCCTCCGACGGATAGCCCCTGGAACAGGCGCGCCAGCAGCAGCAGCACCGGCGCCCAGACGCCAATGCTTTCATAGCCCGGCAAACAGGCGATAACCAGTGAACCGAAGCACATCATGCACACGGAGATCAGCATTGACGTTTTACGCCCATGCTTATCGCCAATGTAGCCAAACAGCCAGCCGCCGATTGGCCGCATCAGGAATCCGGCAGCAAAGACGCCTGCGGTTTGTAACAGCTGTGTGGTCGGGTTGCCGCTCGGGAAGAAGATATGAGCGAAATAGAGTGAGCAGAATGAGTAGACGTAAAAGTCGAACCACTCAACGAGATTGCCGGATGAGGCACCGACGATTGCCCAGATGCGCTGGCGGGCGCTCATTGGATTTTGCGCCTGCGAATGTGTTTCGGTGATGGACTCTGCCATGTAATAACCTCGTAAGTTCTTTCCCTGCTTTAATAGCACCTAAGTTGGTTAATGTAACAGTTAACTCAAATGTGCGTTTGTTAAGAATTTGTTTTATAAGGATTGATTTTGTTTTATGTGAGCCAGCATTGATTATTACATAGTGGCAGAGAATGGCGAACAAGACCGAGGGAAGATAAAGGTAAGGGGATTCTGAAATGCAAAAAACCCCGGCCTTTCGGTCGGGGTTATTGCTTTATTTGATGCCTGGCAGTTCCCTACTCTCGCATGGGGAGACCCCACACTACCATCGGCGCTACGGCGTTTCACTTCTGAGTTCGGCATGGGGTCAGGTGGGACCACCGCGCTAAAGCCGCCAGGCAAATCTTGGTGCACGAAACGAATATTTTGCACTGCTGCTGCGTTGGCCGCGCTCGCAAAGTCAGTCACATACTTCAGTATGCTCCCTCCTTTCCTTCGCTTGCCGCCTTGCTTCAGCACAAAATATTTCGTTCCCGCTAAATTGTTATCCGGTCACAGGCTGAAAATCTCTTTTGCGTCTCTCATAACGCACACCAGAACGCTTCTGGCGTTGTAAGGTTAAGCCTCACGGGTCATTAGTACCGGTTAGCTCAACGCATCGCTGCGCTTACACACCCGGCCTATCAACGTCGTAGTCTTCAACGTCCCTTCAGGGGTCTCAAGGACCCAGGGAGAATTCATCTCGAGGCAAGTTTCGCGCTTAGATGCTTTCAGCGCTTATCTTTTCCGCACTTAGCTACCGGGCAATGCCATTGGCATGACAACCCGAACACCAGTGGTGCGTTCACTCCGGTCCTCTCGTACTAGGAGCAACCCCTCTCAATTCTCCAGCGCCCACGGCAGATAGGGACCGAACTGTCTCACGACGTTCTAAACCCAGCTCGCGTACCACTTTAAACGGCGAACAGCCGTACCCTTGGGACCTACTTCAGCCCCAGGATGTGATGAGCCGACATCGAGGTGCCAAACACCGCCGTCGATATGAACTCTTGGGCGGTATCAGCCTGTTATCCCCGGAGTACCTTTTATCCGTTGAGCGATGGCCCTTCCATTCAGAACCACCGGATCACTATGACCTGCTTTCGCACCTGCTCGAGCCGTCACTCTCGCAGTCAAGCTAGCTTATGCCATTGCACTAACCTCACGATGTCCGACCGTGATTAGCTAACCTTCGTGCTCCTCCGTTACTCTTTAGGAGGAGACCGCCCCAGTCAAACTACCCACCAGACACTGTCCCCACGCCGGATCACGGCGCCAGGTTAGAACATCAAACGTTAAAGGGTGGTATTTCAAGGTTGGCTCCACGCAGACTGGCGTCCACGCTTCAAAGCCTCCCACCTATCCTACACATCAAGGCTCAATGTTCAGTGTCAAGCTGTAGTAAAGGTTCACGGGGTCTTTCCGTCTTGCCGCGGGTACACTGCATCTTCACAGCGAGTTCAATTTCACTGAGTCTCGGGTGGAGACAGCCTGGCCATCATTACGCCATTCGTGCAGGTCGGAACTTACCCGACAAGGAATTTCGCTACCTTAGGACCGTTATAGTTACGGCCGCCGTTTACCGGGGCTTCGATCAAGAGCTTCTCCTTACGGATAACCCCATCAATTAACCTTCCGGCACCGGGCAGGCGTCACACCGTATACGTCCACTTTCGTGTTTGCACAGTGCTGTGTTTTTAATAAACAGTTGCAGCCAGCTGGTATCTTCGACTGCCTTCAGCTCCGTCAGCAAGTGACTTCACCTAGCGACAGCGTGCCTTCTCCCGAAGTTACGGCACCATTTTGCCTAGTTCCTTCACCCGAGTTCTCTCAAGCGCCTTGGTATTCTCTACCTGACCACCTGTGTCGGTTTGGGGTACGATTCGATGTTACCTGATGCTTAGAGGCTTTTCCTGGAAGCAGGGCATTTGTTACTTCAGCACCGTAGTGCCTCGTCATCACACCTCAGCGTTGATAAGAGTCCGGATTTACCTAAACTCTCCGCCTACATGCTTAAACCGGGACAACCGTCGCCCGGCTAACATAGCCTTCTCCGTCCCCCCTTCGCAGTAACACCGAGTACGGGAATATTAACCCGTTTCCCATCGACTACGCCTTTCGGCCTCGCCTTAGGGGTCGACTCACCCTGCCCCGATTAACGTTGGACAGGAACCCTTGGTCTTCCGGCGAGCGGGCTTTTCACCCGCTTTATCGTTACTTATGTCAGCATTCGCACTTCTGATACCTCCAGCATGCCTCACAGCACACCTTCAACGGCTTACAGAACGCTCCCCTACCCAACAATACTTGCGTATCGCTGCCGCAGCTTCGGTGCATGGTTTAGCCCCGTTACATCTTCCGCGCAGGCCGACTCGACCAGTGAGCTATTACGCTTTCTTTAAATGATGGCTGCTTCTAAGCCAACATCCTGGCTGTCTGTGCCTTCCCACATCGTTTCCCACTTAACCATGACTTTGGGACCTTAGCTGGCGGTCTGGGTTGTTTCCCTCTTCACGACGGACGTTAGCACCCGCCGTGTGTCTCCCGTGATAACATTCTTCGGTATTCGCAGTTTGCATCGGGTTGGTAAGCCGGGATGGCCCCCTAGCCGAAACAGTGCTCTACCCCCGAAGATGAGTTCACGAGGCGCTACCTAAATAGCTTTCGGGGAGAACCAGCTATCTCCCGGTTTGATTGGCCTTTCACCCCCAGCCACAAGTCATCCGCTAATTTTTCAACATTAGTCGGTTCGGTCCTCCAGTTAGTGTTACCCAACCTTCAACCTGCCCATGGCTAGATCACCGGGTTTCGGGTCTATACCCTGCAACTTAACGCCCAGTTAAGACTCGGTTTCCCTGCGGCTCCCCTATACGGTTAACCTTGCTACAGAATATAAGTCGCTGACCCATTATACAAAAGGTACGCAGTCACACCACGAAGGTGCTCCCACTGCTTGTACGTACACGGTTTCAGGTTCTGTTTCACTCCCCTCGCCGGGGTTCTTTTCGCCTTTCCCTCACGGTACTGGTTCACTATCGGTCAGTCAGGAGTATTTAGCCTTGGAGGATGGTCCCCCCATATTCAGACAGGATGTCACGTGTCCCGCCCTACTCATCGAACTCACAGCGAGTGCATTTTTGTGTACGGGAGTATCACCCTGTACCCTGCGACTTTCCAGACGCTTCCACTAATGCACCCGCTGATTCAGGTTCTGGGCTGTTCCCCGTTCGCTCGCCGCTACTGGGGGAATCTCGGTTGATTTCTTTTCCTCGGGGTACTTAGATGTTTCAGTTCCCCCGGTTCGCCTCATGCCACTATGTATTCATGACATGATAGTGTGACGTATCACACTGGGTTTCCCCATTCGGGTATCGTCGGTTGTTGCGGTTCATATCACCTTACCGACGCTTATCGCAGATTAGCACGCCCTTCATCGCCTCTGACTGCCTAGGCATCCACCGTGTACGCTTAGTCGCTTAACCTCACAACCCACAAGCGTCCCGAAGGACAGCATGCTGTCGTGAGCATTTGAGAGACTCGAACGCATCGTTAGTTTCATTCTTATTACGGAGAATGAACGCGACGCGTCGTTTCAATTTTCAGCTTGTTCCGGATTGTTAAAAAGCATAATACTTCGCAGCATGCTGTTATCCAGCACACTCTGAAGTATTTTATTTAGAAAAACAGTATGGTGGAGCTAAGCGGGATCGAACCGCTGACCTCCTGCGTGCAAGGCAGGCGCTCTCCCAGCTGAGCTATAGCCCCATACAGTCTTACAGAAACCTTTTACTACCATTACATTCCAAAGAAGAAATGTAATTTGTGCTCAGGCAAGGCATGCAGGAGGGAAGTTTACGTTGGTAAACGACCGAGTGCATAACGCCGCATGAGTGCAAATTTGGTAGGCCTGAGTGGACTTGAACCACCGACCTCACCCTTATCAGGGGTGCGCTCTAACCACCTGAGCTACAAGCCTGTAGAGGTTTTTCTGCTCGTTACTTTTTCATCAGACAATCTGTGTGGACACTACGCGGGAAGGTATCTTCAGGTAAGGAGGTGATCCAACCGCAGGTTCCCCTACGGTTACCTTGTTACGACTTCACCCCAGTCATGAATCACAAAGTGGTAAGCGCCCTCCCGAAGGTTAAGCTACCTACTTCTTTTGCAACCCACTCCCATGGTGTGACGGGCGGTGTGTACAAGGCCCGGGAACGTATTCACCGTAGCATTCTGATCTACGATTACTAGCGATTCCGACTTCACGGAGTCGAGTTGCAGACTCCGATCCGGACTACGACGCACTTTATGAGGTCCGCTTGCTCTCGCGAGGTCGCTTCTCTTTGTATGCGCCATTGTAGCACGTGTGTAGCCCTGGCCGTAAGGGCCATGATGACTTGACGTCATCCCCACCTTCCTCCGGTTTATCACCGGCAGTCTCCTTTGAGTTCCCGACATTACTCGCTGGCAACAAAGGATAAGGGTTGCGCTCGTTGCGGGACTTAACCCAACATTTCACAACACGAGCTGACGACAGCCATGCAGCACCTGTCTCACGGTTCCCGAAGGCACTAAGGCATCTCTGCCAAATTCCGTGGATGTCAAGGCCAGGTAAGGTTCTTCGCGTTGCATCGAATTAAACCACATGCTCCACCGCTTGTGCGGGCCCCCGTCAATTCATTTGAGTTTTAACCTTGCGGCCGTACTCCCCAGGCGGTCGACTTAACGCGTTAGCTCCGGAAGCCACGCCTCAAGGGCACAACCTCCAAGTCGACATCGTTTACGGCGTGGACTACCAGGGTATCTAATCCTGTTTGCTCCCCACGCTTTCGCACCTGAGCGTCAGTCTTTGTCCAGGGGGCCGCCTTCGCCACCGGTATTCCTCCAGATCTCTACGCATTTCACCGCTACACCTGGAATTCTACCCCCCTCTACAAGACTCTAGCCTGCCAGTTTCGAATGCAGTTCCCAGGTTGAGCCCGGGGATTTCACATCCGACTTGACAGACCGCCTGCGTGCGCTTTACGCCCAGTAATTCCGATTAACGCTTGCACCCTCCGTATTACCGCGGCTGCTGGCACGGAGTTAGCCGGTGCTTCTTCTGCGGGTAACGTCAATCGACGAAGCTATTAACTTCATCGCCTTCCTCCCCACTGAAAGTACTTTACAACCCGAAGGCCTTCTTCATACACGCGGCATGGCTGCATCAGGCTTTCGCCCATTGTGCAATATTCCCCACTGCTGCCTCCCGTAGGAGTCTGGACCGTGTCTCAGTTCCAGTGTGGCTGGTCATCCTCTCAGACCAGCTAGGGATCGTCGCCTAGGTGAGCCGTTACCCCACCTACTAGCTAATCCCATCTGGGCACATCCGATGGTGTGAGGCCCGAAGGTCCCCCACTTTGGTCCGAAGACGTTATGCGGTATTAGCTACCGTTTCCAGTAGTTATCCCCCTCCATCGGGCAGTTTCCCAGACATTACTCACCCGTCCGCCACTCGTCACCCAAGAGCAAGCTCTCTGTGCTACCGTTCGACTTGCATGTGTTAGGCCTGCCGCCAGCGTTCAATCTGAGCCATGATCAAACTCTTCAATTAAAAGTTCGATTTGCTGAAACAAGTTCAGCGGTGCTCATCTGTAAAACGTCATAATGAATTTCATTATGTGTTCACTCGTGAGGCTTGATATTTTTTACGTCCGGAGACGCTGATATCAATCCTGCGAGTGCCCACACAGATTGTCTGATAAATTGTTAAAGAGCGTTGCGAACAGTGCCGAAGCTTCCTGTCGCGAGGTGGCGTATATTACGCTTTCCTCCTTCGGAGTCAACTTCTTTTTGAGAAGTTTTTCCGGCGGTTCAGATACTTCCTGAACCTCTTAACACGCTGGCCTGTAAGCCGTTGTTCCGTGTCAGTGGAGGCGCAGTATAGGGATTTTCTGGAGAGTGGCAAGGGCAAATCGCAAAAAACTTTTCAAGCGCTCACTTTCCAGGCAAAAGACCCTTTAAGGCCCGTTTTTTGCCTCTTTAATAAACAAAAATGGGCCAGAGGCCCATTTTTGTCACTTACCGTTATTACTGATGTGCGACGATGATATCGTTTTCCACATCCATTTGGATGGTTTTGCCCGGCACTAACTCCCCGGACAAAATCTGCTGCGCCAGCGGATTCTCTATCTGCTGCTGAATCGCACGTTTGAGCGGCCTTGCCCCGTAAACCGGGTCGTAACCATTCTCCGCCAGTTTCTGCAATGCTGCTTCTGCGATATGCAGTTCATAACCGCGCTCTTCGAGGCGCTGATACAGACGCGTCAGCTGAATACGTGCAATAGAGGCAATATGCTGCTCGCCCAGCGGGTGGAACACCACCAGCTCATCAATACGGTTGATGAACTCAGGGCGGAAGCTTTGGCTAACTACGGCCATCACCATCTCTTTCATCGCATCGTAACTCAGCGCGCCGAAACGCTCCTGAATCAGGTCGGAACCGAGGTTCGAAGTCATGATTACCACGGTGTTACGGAAATCGACCGTTCTACCCTGGCCATCCGTCAGGCGACCGTCATCCAGTACCTGCAGCAGAATGTTAAACACATCCGGATGCGCCTTCTCGACTTCATCCAGCAGGATCACCGAGTAAGGACGACGACGAACCGCTTCTGTCAGGTAGCCACCCTCTTCATATCCGACATAGCCGGGAGGAGCACCAACCAGACGCGAGACAGAGTGTTTTTCCATAAACTCGGACATATCAATGCGCACCATGGCATCGTCACTGTCGAACATAAAATTCGCCAGCGCTTTGCAGAGCTCAGTTTTACCCACCCCGGTTGGACCGAGGAACAGGAATGAACCGATCGGGCGGTTAGGATCGGCCAGGCCTGCACGGCTGCGGCGAATCGCATTTGAAACCGCTTCAACCGCTTCATTCTGACCAATCACCCGCGTATGCAGCTGCTGTTCCATACGCAACAGCTTGTCGCGCTCACCTTCCATCATGCGGTCCACTGGGATGCCGGTCCAGCGCGCCAGTACGTCGGCAATTTCGACGTCGGTCACGCGGTTACGCAACAGGCGCATGGTTTTGCCTTCAGACTGAGTGGCGCTCTCCAGCTGTTTTTCCAACTCTGGAATTTTACCGTACTGCAGTTCTGACATCTGGGCCAGGTCGCCCTGACGGCGCGCCTGCTCCATCGCCAGCTTGGCATTTTCCAGCTCTGTCTTGATATGCTGAGTACCGGACAGAGAGGCTTTCTCCGCCTTCCACTCTTCTTCCAGCTCTGAATACTCGCGCTCTTTCTGGCTCAGCTCAGCTTCCAGCATATCCAGACGCTTGATGCTGGCATCGTCAGACTCTTTCTTCAGCGCCTGCTGCTCCAGCTTGAGCTGGATAATCCGGCGTTCCAAGCGGTCCAGTGATTCCGGCTTCGAGTCAATCTGCATACGGATGCTTGAAGCAGCTTCATCGATCAGGTCGATGGCTTTGTCCGGCAGCTGGCGGTCAGCAATATAGCGGTGCGATAAGGTCGCGGCCGCCACAATTGCCGGGTCGGTGATCTGCACATGGTGATGCAGCTCATAGCGCTCTTTCAGCCCGCGCAGAATAGCGATGGTGTCTTCCACGCTCGGCTCGGCAACAAACACTTTCTGGAAACGACGCTCCAGCGCGGCATCCTTCTCTATATACTGACGATACTCATCCAGCGTAGTGGCGCCCACGCAGTGCAGCTCACCGCGCGCCAATGCCGGTTTCAGCATATTACCGGCATCCATTGCGCCGTCGGCTTTACCGGCGCCGACCATGGTATGTAGCTCGTCAATAAACAGAATGACGTTCCCTTCCTGTTTCGCCAGGTCGCTCAATACTGCTTTAAGGCGCTCTTCGAACTCACCGCGGTACTTCGCCCCGGCAATCAATGCACCCATGTCCAGCGACAGAACGCGGCGGCCTTTCAGCCCTTCCGGCACTTCGCCATTGATAATGCGCTGCGCCAGCCCTTCCACGATCGCGGTTTTACCCACGCCTGGCTCACCGATCAGCACCGGGTTATTTTTGGTACGGCGCTGCAGAACCTGAATCGTACGGCGGATCTCCTCGTCACGGCCGATGACAGGGTCGAGTTTGCCCAGCTCAGCACGCTCGGTCAGATCGATGGTGTATTTCTTTAATGCCTGGCGCTGATCTTCAGCTCCCTGGTCGTTCACGCTGTCGCCTCCACGCATCTGGTCTATGGCTTTGGTTAGCTTGTCGCTGGTTGCTCCGGCAGATTTCAATAAATCAGCCAGCGAACCGCGCGAATCGAGCGCCGCCAGAACGAATAATTCTGATGAGATAAAGTTGTCGCCGCGCTTCTGCGCCAGCTTGTCGCACAGATTAAGTACCCGCACCAGGTCAGCAGACGGCTGAACATCACCCTCGGTACCTTCCACCTGCGGCAGACGGCTGAGTGCTTGTTCAATCGCGTTACGCAGGGACGAAACGTCCACGCTGGCTGAAGTCAGTAAAGGGCGAACGGACCCACCTTCCTGAGTGAGCAGTGCGCTCATCAGATGCAGAGGTTCAATGAATTGGTTGTCGTGGCCAAGAGCCAGTGACTGGGCGTCGGCGAGTGCCAGTTGGAATTTGTTAGTAAGACGATCCAGACGCATAATTTCCCCCTATCAGGTCAAGTTGCTACTGGAGATTAAATGAGGTCATCCCTCAAATTTTTCAAGGTTAATGACCTGACATTTTGGAGAAAAAAACATCAATCCGGACCGTCTTATCGCGCTAGGTTATATCAGCCAGATCAAACTTGCCATACGGCCGGTGACGCCATCGCGTCGGAAGGAGAAAAATTGCTCAGCCTGAGTATGGGTACATTGGCCGCCACCCCAGACCTGGCGCACTCCGCAGGCCTGTAGCCGCTGTTTTGCCAGCAGCCATAAATCCGCATAAAACTTTTCGCCTGCCGGGCGGAAAGCTGCTGAATCGCCTGGATTTTGCGCAATGAACGCCTCGCGCACCTCCGGGCCAACTTCAAATGCATCGGGGCCAATCGCCGGACCAAGCCAGACAGAAATCTCAGCAGGGGGCGCCGAAAAAGCGTTTAAGGTCTCCTCCAGCACGCCATTACACAGACCGCGCCAGCCAGCATGAGCAGCCGCCACTTCCTGACCATCCTGCGAACAAAACAGCACCGGAAGACAGTCAGCCGTCATCACCGCGCACACGACGCCCGGCGTACGGGTATAGGCCGCATCCGCACGCAGTGAAGCGGGAGTCTGCCAGCTGAGCGGCAAAACGTCCGTACCGTGAACCTGTTCCAGCCATTGCGGCATCGAAGGCAGATCGCCCAGCTCAAGCAGCCGCTGGCGATTCACCCGCACGTGCTCAGGGTCATCACCGACGCGATCGCCAAGATTAAGGCTGTTCCACGGCGCCTGACTGACTCCACCTTTGCGCGTACTGCTGCACGCGCGAACGTTAACGGGAACCGACCAGTTAGGTACGATCAGGCTCATTACCAGTCCATCTGCTCTTTGAATTCTTCGGTATCGGCCTTCAGGGCATTGATCAGGTCGACCATATCCTGCGGCAGCGGCGCATGCCATTCCATCTCAATCCCGGTGATCGGATGGTAAAGGCGCAGCATGGTGGCGTGCAGTGCCTGGCGGTCAAAGCCTCGCAGCGTACCGATAAAGGCTTCAGATGCACCTTTTGGCGGACGCGGGCGGCCACCGTATAACGGATCGCCCACCAGCGGATGATTAATATGTGACATATGCACACGGATCTGGTGCGTACGTCCGGTTTCAAGGCGCAGACGCAGACGCGTGTGCGCGCGGAAATGCTCCATAATACGATAGTGCGTAGTAGCCGGTTTACCCATCGGATGAACGGCCATATGGGTACGCTTGGTCGAATGGCGGCTGATCGGCTCGTTAACCGTTCCGCCCGCCGTCATGCGACCAATTGCCACGGCTTCATATTCACGGGTGAATTCACGCAGCTGCAGAGACTCCACCAGGTGAGTCTGGGCAGGAACCGTTTTCGCCACGACCATCAGACCGGTCGTGTCTTTATCAAGGCGGTGAACGATGCCCGCGCGCGGCACATCGGCAATCGCCGGGAAATGATGCAGCAAGGCATTTAGCACCGTGCCATCCGGATTACCGGCGCCAGGGTGCACCACCAGATCGCGTGGCTTGTTGATCACCAAAATGTCGTCATCTTCATAGACGATATTGAGTGGGATGTCCTGCGCCTCCCAGCGAGCTTCCTCTTCGATCTCTGCATCGATGACGATTTGCTCACCGCCGAGCACTTTTTCTTTGGGTTTGTCGATAATTGCACCGTTTACGGTGACGCGACGGTCCAGAATCCACTCTTTTATGCGAGAACGTGAATAATCAGGGAACAATTCGGCCAAAGCCTGATCTAACCGTTGTCCGAGTTGCGATTCGGATACCGTTGCGTTGAGTTTTACTTGTTGTGCCATAAATAAACAGCTTCTTCGTTAACGTTGGGTTTTCACGGCGATGCCGTTTAATATAATGTGCTATCGTACCTGGTCACTACCGGAGGCTTAACGGACAGCTTCCTGAATAACACTCTGAGGATAAGCAAATCGTCATGACGCGTATGAAATATCTGGTGGCTGCAGCCACGTTGAGCCTGGCATTAGCTGGATGTTCCGGCTCCAAGGATGTGGTGCCAGACAGCCCACCTTCCGAGATTTATGCCACTGCCCAGCAAAAACTGCAGGACGGTAACTTTAAAGGAGCAATAACGCAACTGGAAGCGCTCGATAACCGCTATCCTTTCGGCCCTTACTCCCAGCAAGTTCAGCTAGACCTGATCTACGCTTACTATAAAAATGCCGATTTGCCGCTGGCGCAGGCCGCTATCGACCGCTTTATGCGCCTGAACCCGACCCATCCGAACATTGATTACGTGATCTATATGCGTGGCCTGACGGACATGGCGCTGGATGACAGCGCATTGCAGGGCTTTTTTGGTATCGACCGCTCAGACCGCGATCCAACCCATGCGCGTGATGCATTCAAAGACTTCTCGCAGCTGCTGCGTGGCTATCCAAACAGCCAGTATGCGACGGATGCACGCAAGCGCCTGGTGTTCCTGAAAGATCGCCTGGCGAAATATGAGCTATCCGTGGCGGAATTCTACACTAAACGCGAGGCATATGTCGCTGTGGTTAACCGTGTAGAGCAAATGCTGAAAGATTATCCGGATACTCAGGCAACCCGAACAGCTCTGCCACTGATGGAAAATGCTTACCGTCAGCTGCAGTTGAACGCGGAAGCCGAGCGCGTAGCAAAAATCATTGCCGCTAATCAGGCCTGATTCTGACGCAATAAAAAAGGCAGCCTGCGGGCTGCCTTTTTTTTGACTAAAAACCCAGCTAAACGCCAAATTTCCTGTCCGGTTAACCCATCAACAATGCCAGTTAACATGCCCGCGTACAACCCCTGAAACGCCATTTACCTGCCCTGCTCGCAATTTTCGTGCACTTGACAAAAAGTGACAAAAAAACGTGATCTTTATCACACATTTATCGATTTTACGCGCTATGCTGGACCTACCAAGACGGAAATGACAGAGAGGTAAGCACTATGGTTCTGAACATTACCAGTAAACAAATGGAAATTACTCCGGCAATTCGCCAGCATGTCGAAGACCGTCTAGCCAAGCTTGAAAAGTGGCAAACCCACCTGATAAACCCGCACATTGTTCTTTCGAAGGAGCCGAAGGAGTTTGTTGCCGATGCGAACATCAACACGCCCAACGGTCCGCTGATTGCCAGTGCTAAACATGAAGATATGTATACCGCAATCAATGACCTGATCAACAAACTGGAGCGTCAGCTGAACAAGGTTCAGCATAAAGGCGAAGCGCGCCGCGCTAACGCCAGCGTGAAAGACCTCAGCGTGGTTGAGGCTGACGAAGAATAAATTCGTTAAAATGAGGATAACGCGCCTGCGGGCGCGTTTTTTATTGACAGAAGGAAATTGCAGCGGTTACTTTAACCTTTCAAGACACAGTGGATACCCCAATGAAATCAGCTCCGTTTT
This sequence comes from Erwinia aphidicola, assembly GCF_024169515.1. Lineage (NCBI taxonomy): Bacteria > Pseudomonadati > Pseudomonadota > Gammaproteobacteria > Enterobacterales > Erwiniaceae > Erwinia > Erwinia aphidicola. Next base: position 673,483 of record NZ_JAMKCQ010000001.1, read on the forward strand.
TCTTCGCATTCTTTTTTACCTTCCCCTGACTGGGAGGCAATTCGTCGTGTGAGAATGAATGCGAAGACGAACAATAAAGCCTCCCAACCGGGAGGCTTTTTTTTTTAGCGAAATCTGGACAGGTAGCACATATGAACTCCGAAAACCCTTTGCTTGCTCTGCGCGGTAAGATCAGCGCACTGGACGAACAACTGCTGTCGCTGCTGGCACAGCGCCGCGCGCTGGCGGTAGAAGTTGCCGAGGCCAAAATGGCCACGCACCGCCCGATCCGTGACATCGACCGCGAGCGCGATCTGCTCGAACATCTGATCACCCTGGGTAAAGGCCACAAGCTGGATGCGCATTACATCACGCGCCTGTTCCAGCAAATTATTGAAGACTCCGTTTTGACCCAGCAGGCGCTGCTGCAAAAACAGCTGAACAATACTAACCCGCATTCGGCACGCATCGCCTTCCTTGGGCCAAAAGGTTCATATTCTCACCTGGCGTCACGCCACTATGCCGCCCGCCATTTCGACAGCTTTATTGAGAGCGGCTGCCTGAAGTTCCACGATATCTTTAATCAGGTCGAAACCGGCCAGGCAGATTACGCGGTGCTGCCGGTGGAGAATACCACCTCGGGTTCCATTACCGATGTGTATGACCTGCTGCAGCAGACCAGCCTGTCTATCGTGGGTGAAATTACTATCCCTATCGACCACTGCGTGCTGGTATCCGGCAATACCACGCTGCAGGAAATCGAAACGGTTTACAGTCATCCACAGCCTTTCCAGCAGTGCAGCCAGTTTGTTAACCGCTATCCGCACTGGAAAATTGAGTACACCGAAAGCACCGCAGCCGCGATGGAAAAAGTGGCCGCGATGAACTCACCCAAAGTCGCCGCTCTGGGCAGTGAAGCCGGTGGCGAGCTTTACAGCCTTCAGGTGCTGGAGCGTAATCTGGCCAACCAGCGTCAAAACATCACCCGGTTTATTGTGCTGGCGCGCAAGCCGATTGAAGTGTCGCTCCAGGTTCCAGCCAAAACCACGCTGATTATGGCCACTGGCCAGCAGGCGGGTGCGCTGGTTGAAGCCCTGCTGGTATTGCGCAAGCACAATCTGACCATGAGCAAGCTGGAGTCGCGCCCGATTAACGGCAACCCGTGGCAGGAGATGTTTTACATCGACTTCCAGGGCAACCTGCGCAATGACGACGTGCAGGAAGCACTGCGCGAGCTGGCCCCAATCACCCGCTCGCTGAAAGTGCTTGGCTGCTATCCGGGCGAGAACGTGGTCGCCGTCGACCCGCAGTAAACCGCCAGCCTCAGGCAGCGGCGGCTTTCAGTCAGCGCCAGCAGGTAACCGAATGCCTGCAACCCGTGCCGCTGCCGCATCGTATCCGCGTTTATATGGTGAATCCTGACCTGACAACCTGACGGTTGCGGTAAATATACCGGGCTGATGATGGCGCATGACGGGGCGCTGAACGCCGCGGTTGCTACGGTTAAGGGCTATAAGCAGGTATCAACGCTTAAACTCACGGGACGACCGAAAAAGAGGGTCGTCCCCTACGGCATAGCCACGGTTAAACTAATGGGACGACCGGAAAAAAGGGTCGTCCCCACGGTTGGGCTACGCTCTGCTGTCGTTAGCCTGACGCAGCAGCGTGCGGCTTTCCGCCTGGAAGCGTTTAGCGTAGTCGCCAAACCAGTGTTCCACGCGGCGGAAGCTGTCAATAAATGCCTGCTTATCGCCATGCTCCAGCAGCTTAATCGCCTCGCCAAAGCGCTGATAATATCGCTTAATCAGCGCCAGGTTGCTTTCCGACGACATAATGATGTCAGCGTAAAGCTGCGGGTCCTGCGCAAACAGCCGCCCGACCATCGCCAGCTCCAGGCGGTAAATCGGTGACGAGAGCGCCAGTAACTGCTCCAGCTGCACGTTCTCTTCGGCCAGGTGCAGGCCATAAGCAAAGGTCGCAAAGTGGCGCAGCGCCTGAATAAACGCCATATTTTGATCGTGCTCCACCGCGCTGATGCGGTGCAGGCGTGCGCCCCAAACCTGAATCTGTTCGAGGAACCACTGGTAGGCTTCCGGCTGGCGGCCATCGCACCAGACCACAACCTGCTTAGCCAGGCTGCCGCTGTCCGGCCCAAACATCGGGTGCAAGCCCAATACCGGGCCAGAGTGTGCTGCCAGCATCGCCTGCAGCGGTTTATTCTTCACCGAAGCGAGATCAACCAGAATGCAGTCCGGCGCCAGCGGCGGCAGTTCGCCAATCACCTGCTCGGTGAGGTGGATAGGCACGCTGATAATCACCATCCCGGCATTCGCCAGCATCGCCGCAGCATTGTCCCAGTCCCCTTTGTCGAGGATCTGCACCTGGTAACCGGAGAGCGTGAGCATCTTTTCAAACAGCCGCCCCATCTGCCCTTTACCGCCGACGATCACCACCGGACGCAGCTCAGGACACAGGGTTTTAAAGCCCTTATCATTTTCACTGGTGTAGGATTCACGCATCACGCGGCGCAGCACATCTTCGATCAGGTCCGGCGGTACGCCAAGCTTTTCAGCCTCGGCGCGGCGCGAGGCCAGCATCGTGGCCTCACGTTCCGGGACATAAATCGGTAATCCGTAGCGGCTCTTCACCTCGCCCACTTCCGCTACCAGCTCCAGCCGTTTTGCCAGCAGGTCCAGCAGCGCTTTATCCACTTCGTCGATTTGATCGCGTAGCGCGGTCAGTTCAGCCACCATAACTCGTTAACCCTCTTGCGACAGACGCGCCGCCAGCACTCCGTTCAGATCCTGATGAATTTCACGCAGCAGGCTTTCGGTGGTTTCCCAGTTGATGCAGGCATCGGTGACGGAAACCCCGTAGCGCATATCACTGCGCGGCTGCTCGGAAGACTGATTGCCTTCGTGAATGTTACTTTCCAGCATCAGGCCGATAATTGAGCGGTTGCCATCTTTGATCTGCGCAACCGCAGACTCGGCAACGCCCGACTGGCGACGGAAATCTTTATTAGAATTGCCATGACTGCAATCTATCATCAAGGCGGGGCGGAGTCCCGCCTGCTGCATCTCTTTTTCACACTGCGCCACGTCTTCCGGGCCGTAGTTAGGCTTTTTACCACCGCGCAGGATCACATGCCCGTCCGGGTTGCCCTGAGTCTGTAACAGGCACACCTGCCCTGCCTGATTGATACCGACAAAGCGGTGTGGCATGGCCGCAGCGCGCATGGCGTTAATCGCGGTACCCAGGCTG